>DASXSC010000203.1:0-7603 GCA_036506215.1 Pyrinomonadaceae bacterium
TAGGCGTGATTGCGGCGGTGGTGCCGCACTCGGGCCGCGGACAAGCTTTAGAAGGAAACGGCGCGATAGAACTCAATTGCGATGAGCAACCGTGCGATGCGGTGGCGCGAGGGCGTAAAGCCTTCAATGACCGCAATCTGAACCAACTCGGAGGCAACGGACGCTCATGCGCCGACTGCCACATGCCATCGGAAGGCTTCCAGCTCTCTCCCACGGCGGCAAGGGCCCGGTTCGATGCGCTGCGGGAAAAACTGGAGCAAAACAAGAATGCGGATGATCCGCTCTTCCGCCCGGTGGATGCCGATGACTTTCGTATAAACGGAGACAATGCGATCGACTTCTCGAATCTGCTGGATAACGGGCTAGTGCGCGTGACGATGCCTTTGCCCCTGAACGTCAAACTCATCGATCCAGCCACCGGTCAACCCAGCGAAGAGACCTCGGTGGATCTCTGGCGCGCAGTCATGCCCGTGCTCAACGTCGCGATTACCGGTCCCGACAGTGTCTTGCCGATCTGGCCTCCAGGCGCGCCGCGTCCCCCCATCATGGGCCAGGATCCTAACGGCCCCAACCGGCAAGGAGGCTATCAGCACGATGCGCGGTTCGGAACGCTTCAAGAACAAGCGCGCGGTGCACTCTTCGCGCACGCCCAGGTATCTGTGGAACCGCCCCAACGTATGCTCGACGACCTCGCAGCCTTTCAGCAGACGCTGTTTTCTTCGCCGCAAGTCGGAGTGCTGGCAGACGCGATCCTTTCCAGCTCGACGCCGTTCCCCGACCCCGACCCCGAACTCAACGAGTTTGAGCAGCAGGGCAAAGTGATTTTCAATCGCGCATGCGCGCAATGCCACGGCGGCGCGTTGCATCCGAGCGGGTCGACGCCTGAAACGACGTTTGTGCGCCCCATCGTGCGTTATCACAGCATCGCGACCGCTTGTCCGCGCCCGGTCACAGATGGCTTTGCGCCCTGTCCCGAGCGTCTGGCGCGTAATGCGCGCACGTACCGCATCACTCTCGCAAACGGCGCGTTTCAATTCGTGACCACTTCGGACCCCGGACGACTGCTTCTCACGGGCCAACCGGCGGACCTCGGCGTGATGGACGTCACCCAATTGCGCGGAATCAGCAGGACCGCTCCCTACTTCCATAACAACTCCGCGGCGACGCTCGAAGAGGTGCTCGACCACTACGATGCCTTTTTCCGGCGTGTAGCTCGGCTGAATCCGCCACCTAACTTGCCGCCGATTCTTTCGTCGAACGGACTCGTCGTCGATCGCGGCTTCGTTACTGCGGATGAGCGGGAGGCGTTGCTGGCTTATCTCAGAAAGCTTTAGCTCGCAGTCGCTGGGATTGGTAGTGCCTTAATCTCCAAATTAGACACTACTGGCGATCTACGATACGCGCTTACTTTCATCGAGCTGATGTATGTTTGATGAGCAGTGCGATGATCTAAAGGTTGTGATTAGGGAGCGTAACTTGGTTGTACTGCGTAACATATTGAGAGGATTGGTAGGCGCGTGGGGGATTTGAACCCCAGATCCCTACCATGTCAAAACGCGGAGCCAGCGCCGCGTATAACGCTTGATCGTTTTTTGCGCCGCAAAAATAACATAGCGGTTGGAGAAGTCACTCTACGCCGCCAAAGATTATAAAAGCGCAGGCGCATTCCGGTCAGTGCACCAACGAGGCAACGCCAGGTCTCTTCGCATGCATTCTCATTGTGGTGTTGTGTTATTCGCTTCGCAATGCGATTAGCGCATCTACTTTCGTAGCGCGGCGCGCGGGCAGCCAACAGGCCAGCAACGCGACGCCGATGAACCCCACGCCGATCACCACATAGGTCAGCGGATCAGTTGAACCAACGCCAAACAACAATTTCTTGATCAAGCGATTCAGGGCCAGCGCGCTGACGAGTCCCAGCCCCAGTCCAAGCGAAACGAGCCGCATGCCTTGCCGGATGACCAGGCGCCAGACATCGCGCGCCGTTGCGCCCAAGGCGAGGCGGATGCCCAATTCCCGTGTGCGTTGTGCAACGGAGGACGTCAGTACACCGTAAATACCAACAGACGTAAGCGAGACGGCGAGTCCCGCAAAGAGGCTGAACAGCAGCAACACAAACCGCCGCGTAGCGAGTGATTGTGCCATCACTTCCTCCATTGTGCTAACACCGGAAACGGGCACGTTCGGATCAAGCGCCTTCACTTCACGCCGCACCGCTGTGAGCAGCGTGGCTTTGTCCAGTTCAGAACGAATGGTGATGGACAGAAACGGCCAGGCGTTTTGCTGGTACGGCTCGAACAGATGCGCCGTAGAGGCCAAGTGCAAGCCGTCATATTTTACGTCTTCGACAACGCCGACAATCTCGCCCCAAGGGTCATTGCTGTTGTATCGAATCTGTTTCCCGAGCGGGTCTTCGTTTGGCCAGAAACCACGCGCGAGGGTTTCGTTGATGATGAAGACCGACGGCGCGCCGGACGCATCGCGCGCTGTAAAGGCGCGCCCTTTGAGCAATCGCGTGCCCAGCGCATCGAAGTAATGAGGATTGATGACGTGCAGACCAACCGACACAAATTCATTCGGTAGACCGGCGGTTTGGTCTTTGATTTTGAGGCGCGTTTGGGAATCGGTGCCCGCAATCGGCAAGTCATCCCCAATGCCTACACTCTCGACGCCAGGGAGGGCCTCCAGACGCGCATTCAGAAGATTCACAAATTGTTTCTTATCTGTGCTCTTGCGGTAACGCTCATCCGTCAAACCGATACGCATAGTCAATAGGTGCTGAGGATCGAAGCCTGGTTTTACGGCCAGCAGACGCGCGAAGCTGCTCACCAATAAACCCGCACCCAACAACACAACTAACGCCAGCGCCACCTCAGCCACGACCAAGGTTTGCCGCAACCGATTGCGCCCAGGTGTGGCGCTGCGCGCGCCTTCCTTGAGTGTCGCATTCAGATCGACCTTGGCTGCCGCGAGCGCCGGGATCAGACCGAAGACCAACCCGGTCAAAACTGACAGGGTGAGCGTGAAGGCGAAGACACGATAATCCACGCCGACTTCACTCAAACGCGGAATGTCACGCAGCCCCGCTGCCACCATGAGACGCACGCTCCAGACTGCGAGCAACCAACCGCCCAGGCTACCCAGGCCGGCAAGCAAAAGGCCTTCGACCAACAGTTGCCGCACGATTTGCCCACGACTCGCCCCCAACGCAGTGCGAATCGCGATTTCTTTGGCTCTTTCAGTCGCACGCGTCAGCAGCAGGCCCGTGACATTTGCACAAGCGATCAGCAAGACGAGGCTAACTGCGCCGAGCAGCAGCCATAAGATCGGGCGCACGTCGCCGACCGTCTGTTCCTGCAACGAAATTACGCGTGCGCCATGCCCAATCGGGCGTGGGTATTGTTGCTGCAAGCGGGCGGCAATGTTGTCGAGGTCTGCTTGTGCCTGTGGCAAGCTGACGTTTGGCTTGAGCCGAGCGATGACTCTGAGATAGCCGGTGAGGCGCATCGAGAGCAAATCAACCGGGGAATTCAGCTGCCAATCCGGTACGACCTGATGCGGATTAACCCAGATTTGACGCTGCGTATTCTGGTCGGTGTCTTGAAACCCACGAGGCATCACCCCGATCAGTGTGACTGACTCACCGCTAAGGGTGAGCGTTTTGCCGATTACATTTCGATCGCCGCCAAACCGCGTTTGCCAAAAATCATGACTGATTACCGCCACGCGTGGGGCGCCGGCCAGCCCATCCGCCGGGTGCAAGGCACGACCGTGTTCCGCCGCCACGCCGAGCAGCGAAAAGTAATTGGCAGAAACAATCAGTCCATCCAGTTGTTCCGCGTCTCCCTGACCCGTCAGACTGAAGGACATCAACCGAGACGCTGCCATTTCGGTGAACGATTGATTTTGTGACAGATAGTCAAAAAATTCCGCTGGGGAAAACTTGGCGCAACAACTCTGCCCCGTTACTTCCCAGACGGCCGTGAGTTGCTGCGAATCTTTGTACGGTAAAGGTTGTAATAAGACTGTATTGACGACGCTGAAGACCGCGGTATTCGCCCCGACGCCCAGTGCGAGCGTAAGCACCGCAATCAGGGTGAAGGCAGGCTGCTTTCTCAACATACGCGCGGCCAGGCGCAAGTCTTGCCATAAGTCCGCGACCATATTGGTCCCCCGATTCGTTCCGAGTACGATCGGTTCAGGCGCGACTTGTCGCTCCACGCGCCCTAGTTCCTCCGCCAGAATTTCACGCTCACTCAATTCCGCGAGCACCTCGCAATAAGCTTCTGCTTCAGTCGCGCCGCCCGCGAGCAACTCCGCGTAGCAGTCGTCGAAGTGCTGCGCGAGTTCCTCGACGATGGCAGCCTCGCGCGCGGGGGCAAGTTTCAAAGTCGCCAGTCGCTTGCTGATCTCTTCTTTCCAGTCCGGCACGATTCGTCACCTCCCGAGAGGATGGATTGCTGGCTCATTAGGCCGGAGTGATCCCGGCCACGCGATCCAACGCCGCAAAAAATTCCTTCCAGGTCTGGCGCTGCTCGGCCAATATTTTCTGACCGGCGGCAGTTAGCTTGTAAAAGCGCCGTCGGCGCTCGCCCGCCTTTTCGACCCACCGACCCTTTATCAGTCCGCGTTTTTCGAGCCGGTAAAGTAACGGATACAGCGAGGCAGCATGAAACTGGAGCACCCCATCCGAGCGCTGTTCTATCAACTTGGCGATGTCATAACCGTGACGGGGCCGATCTTCGACCAACGCCAAGATCAGCATTTCCGTACTGCCTCTTTTTACCTCGCGATCAAGCATAGGTTATCTCCATATGTAGTATTGCCATATATACAGCGACCACATCTCTCAGTCAAGCTCTGTCGTTCAGGCCTTGGCTTGAGCGCCAGCCGCTTGAGAAGCAACAACGGTTGGCTCAAACTTATTAATCATGGAAGAAAACTTTTATTGACAGGCAGTCTGATGTGGCATAGAGTCCGCCGCACCCTCCTGAAGATATTTTTCGTTTCCGTGCGGCCCGCTTTGTCGATACCACACCCTTTTAGATTTGTCAGGTAGAGTCTTGATTTCGCTTCTCTGCGCAGAGAAAACTCAAATTAGGACACTACTCAATACCGCATTCTCTCCCCGATCCTTCAACTCGGCTCACAACGAGAACAAGTCCTCTTCCTCTTCGGTACAACTTTTTACAATCTCATTACAGTCTGTGGAGACTTGGAAGTTCAAAGACTATAGGCTCTCCTGCCAGCGCGGTTCTGCAAATTGCTTAAAGCATGCAAGGCACTAATCAACCGAGGAGAGAACCAATGAAGATGCTCATTCGAACACTAATGCCAACACGTCTGATTTGCCTTCTGGCGCCGGCCGCCGTCGTCTTTGCCTAGGATAATCCGCCGAAATCCGCCAGCGCGGTAGTCTGACGCGAAAAAGGCTTTCGAAAAACTTAAGACCCTAGCAGGTTCCTGGCAAGGAAGTATCGGCGATTTGTCGATGCAGGTGACAATGCGTGACTTCCCTCGGTAGCGCGATCATGCACGATGCCACTGGCAGTAATATGCCCGGCAACCACGTGATCACGATGATGTATCTGGAAGGTGATCGTCTGCTCATGACCCATTATAGTGACGCGGGAAACAGGCCGCGCTTTGAAGGCAAGTTGCCGTAAAGGTCGCTCTGACTTTGCGTTACGTTGCGTCTTAGCGCCTTGGCATGAAGCGCCTTCATGAAATGAGGCTACTCGCGCCAACGCGACTCGCGATCCCATCGACTACATCTAACTACTGGAGTGCCGATTCAGAGTTCTTGGTCCTGTAGAACCGTCTCACTTCGTCTTTGCCAGTTTTAGACCTGTACAGATTTTTGAAAATAAGAAGCTCACAGGAATGCGCATTAGATCGAATCGATTTGCGAGGGAAAGAATCGAAAAAGCTTTTGAAGAACTCATCAAAGCGGTGGATAGCAATCGAGGAGTGGCAAAATCGTGGCAAATCTTCCATAGAGTGGAATGATGGGAATTCCCGATAGATCTCTGATTTGGCTCACATAAAAATGGTAGGCGCGTGGGGATTTGAACCCCAGACCCCTACCGTGTCAACGCCGTCACTAAGGACCTCGTAAAGCGCCTAATAGTTCATGAGGCCGATAAACATTAACTGGCGCGGCTAGAGAAGTCACGCTCACGGTGTATAAACCGATTAAGCTTCAGGCGTAGTCTGCCAAAAGTCTGCCAAAAATTTTCCGACTAGACCACTGGGACTTAGACGTTTCTCAACTGCTCTGGTCAAAGATGACGCTATCTTGTCCTTATTATATAGGTGGCGTTACGGCCCATAGTGTGAGTCGAGTGGTAAAATGACGACAAATTTTACACACCTGCGCAGGTAGAGTCGGGAGACCAAAGTGAAGTTACGATCCATTGAAACCACACCAAATCCAAACAGCATGAAATTGAATTTGGATGAGAGGCTCGCCAAAGGGGTCGCGATTACTTATACGCACGAAAATAGAGGAGATTGCCCGGCCTACATCCAAAAGATCCTGGCGATCCCAGGGGTCAGTAGTGTCTTCCGTGTCGAAGACTTTATGGCTATCCAGCGAAAACCAACTGCTGGATGGGAGGATATCTTGTCTCAGGCCCGCGCCGTACTCGAATACGCCAGTGTGAACAAGGCGAAGCCAGAACCCGCAGAAACGTCCGATAACAAATGGCGCGAGGTAACGGTAGCGGTGCAGTATTTTCGAGATCTTCCAATGTTAGTCAAAGTGTCCTCTGGTAGTGAAACAACTCGCTTGCCGCTACCCGAGAGATTCGGTAAGGCTATTGAGCGAGCAATGAGTGCATCGGAAAATATGCTGATGGAGCGAAAGTGGAAAGACGAAGGTCTGCGCTACGGGGATCTGCGCGACGTCGGCGAGGCGGTGATGCGCGAGATTTCAGCCGTCTATGATGAAAAGAAGTTAGAAGAATTGGTTGAGAGGGCCTATCACCCTGACTTACATGAAAAGGTTGAGGCGAATGGAGAAGAACTGGGCGAACTCATACGGGCCTTTGAATCGCCCAAGTGGGAAGAGCGGTTCGCCGCGCTAAAGGAATTAGGCAGAAATGCAACAGCCCGGATAGATTCTCAAGCTTTGTCACTGATTATCAGAGCTACCAAAGATCCAAAGATGTCGATTCGCCGCTTAGCCGTGGTCCTTCTTGGGTTGATAAAAACTCCTGAAGTCTTAGCTCCACTCTGTGAGGCTCTGAAAGACGAAGCAGTTGGGGTGCGCCGCTCGGCAGGCGATGCACTAACAGATTTAGGAGACAAACAGGCGATTGGCCCGATGATTGAGACATTAAAAGATCCGAACAAACTTGTTCGTTGGCGTGCCAGTCGATTTCTTTATGAGTTAGGGGACGAAAGCGCTCTGCCCGCCCTCAGAGAGGCCCAGGGTGATCGCGAGTTTGAAGTGGCGATGCAAATCCGGCAGGCCATTGAACGGATAGAGAGCGGCAAGGTCGGCCAGGGATCCGTTTGGAGACAAATGACCCAAGGAATTAACTAGTGGGCTGTAACAACTCGCGAAAATTGATTTTCAAATCCTCCAGCGATTATCTCG
>DASXSC010000204.1:0-9142 GCA_036506215.1 Pyrinomonadaceae bacterium
CGCGAGCAGTGTGCGCGTGCGTGACGGCAAGGAACTCATCACTGATGGACCGTTTGCGGAAACGCATGAGCAGCTCGGCGGCTACTACTTGATTGAGGCGAAGGACCTGGACGAAGCGACGAAGATCGCTGCGCGAATTCCTTCGGCGCGCTACGGCACAGTTGAGGTGAGGCCTTTGGTGGAAAGATCCGCGGAAGCGACCGCGTAGGAAGGTTGCATTGCGATTCGCGAAGCAGTCTGGTTAAGGAAGCAAGGGGAGGTTCGGCGATATCGCTATCTGTTGCCTGAAGAAGAGCCACGCCTGATGGCCGCGCTCGATGGCCCACGTGCCCATCTTAAGACGGCTGTTATCGTCGCTCTGGGAACGGGAATGCGTTTAGGTGAGCAACTTTGCCTGAAGAAACGACAGGTGGATTTCTTGCGCAACATTGTGACGCCTACGGAGACGAAGAACGGTAAAGACCGCGACATTCCGATGAATATCGAAGTGAGAGCGGCTTTGGTCGAGCTTTGTAAGAACAAGTCCAGCGACGACTATGTATTCGCGAGTCCCAAGACTGACGGACGTCTCAAGGAAGTCAAGAAGGGGTTCAAGTCTGGATTACGTATCGCTGGTATCGAAGGGCTCAGATGGCATGACTTGAGGGCAACGTTCGGCACCCGTCTCGGCGAAGCGGGATACGATGCCTTCACGATTGCCCAGTTGATGGGCCACTCGGATATTCGGATGACAGCTCGGTATGTGAGAGGCACCGAGCGGAACAAACGTGCTGCCGTAGAATCTGTGCGACTTGATTTCCAAAACTCACGTCGCAATGGCTCTTTTCCCATACTCACTTACGTAAGTCTGACAGGCTGGATCAATTGAACCTTGGCGACGCTCCAGTAAGCAAATATATCTTGTTCGGTTCCGGAGATTTGTGGCATTCTTTACATCGGCATCTGTATTCGCAACTGAAGTCCTCATCTCTTTTCGCCCCTTGAATATCTGAGTCAGCCCTTCGCGTGCTAGCGCGCGACTCCAGGCGTCCAAAATACTTTACGCAAACGCCAGTACGGGGTTAATCATGACGAAACGAAAAAAGGTTGGTTGGCTGATTTTCTTTATCCTGACGGCGGTTTTACTTCTACAACTGCCACGAGTTTTTTCCCAAGCTTGCTATCTTGTTGGCTTGAAATTTTATTCTTCACGTCACTATCAGGCTGCCGCAACGGCGTTTCAAGGCGCTGTGTTTTTCCGCCCCAAGTTTGCTCGAGGTTACATAGAGCTTGGTTCTTCACATCTTGAAATGGAAGAGAACGGGTTAGCAGAGCAAGCATTCCTTAAGGCCAGCAGCATTCAGGATGAGTCATGTGCTTCGTGCGGGTTGGGAACTACCTATTATCGCCTCGGTCGTTACGATGAGGCCGAAAAGGCATTCAGAAAAGCCATGAGCCTCAATCCCGATGATATTTGCGCATACGATCAATCTGGCAGGATGTATTACGATTTAGGTAAATATCAGGATGCAGCGGCCGCTTTCAAACGGGAGGTTGCTTTACGACCTAATTTCTCGGGCTATCTTTACCTCGGAAACGCACACGTCTATGCGCGACAGTTTGCATCCGGCGTGGATGCTTACAGTGAGGCAATTCGTCTCAATCCGGATGATCCATCGGCGCACTTCCAACTAGGAGTTGCCTACAACTACTTGGAGCGATACGAACAAGCGGTCGAGGAGTATAAGAAAGCGATTTATCTAAAACCCGATTATGAAAACGCACATTACTGTTTGGCCTCAGTTTACGTAGCAATGCGCAATAAACCTGCGGCGTTAGAGCAATATGAAATTGTACGAAAACTCAATCCTGAACAGGCGTCTCAACTTTTTGAAGAGTCTGCGTTGATGCAGGGCAGGCAAGCGGGTAAAGAGAAACTCTACTTTATTCGCGTAGGTAATTTCTCGACAGCTCAGTTGACAAAGCTGCTTAATTATTTCAAGTCGAAATCCGGCGTCAGAGCCATTTCAGTTCCGGCGGTTCCTCTGGAAGTTACAGCACTTGACACCCGACGTCGCCAGGTAATTGCTGAAGAAGTCGTCGCACTAATCAAACGCAGGTATCCTAAATTGGCCGAGGATCCAAATGCGGTTGTTATTGGCCTTATTGAACAGGACATGTATATCCGCGAGAAGACCTGGCAATTTGCTTTCAGTTACCGAACGGAAGGACGATTCGCGATCGTTTCAAGCGCGCGCATGAATCCTGTGAATCTTGGTGAGCCAGCCAATGACGATCTTCTAGACCATCGGGTGCGCAAAATGGTTACCAAAAATGTCGGTCTTCTCTATTACTTGTTGCCGCAAAATAACAACCCGAAAAGTGTTTTATACAGGAATATTTCCGGGCTGGAAGATCTCGATAATATAGGGGAAGATTTCTAAGTGCCAGGAACGAGGGAAATGAACCCACAGAGACTCGTCAGCAGTGGGAGCGATCCTCAAAAGGATGCGGTAATTATTCCGACCCCGGACAAATAGAGGTCGGTTTGGTGAGGCATCAGTACCACTTCTCCCTTGTTCGATCTGCCGATTCTTTATACGGCTTCCCTCGCCACTTCATTTAAGCCAACGTCACCAGGGACAACCCAGCTTAAAATTCGCTCACTGGGTCGAGGACGCTGCGTGTTGAAACAAGACCTAAGACAATTTGATTGGGATTAGTTCTACACTCCTAACGATCACCTCTTGGAGTCATGGGCAACCGACAGCTTTTGGCTTTGGACCAACGAAGATCAAAAGTCCCGACAATACTCATCAACGTTGCTGGTTGATCGGAAACGACCGTGAGACGCAGGGCTAAACAGATCAAAAAAGATCGATGCGTCTCACGGTGTGACGCTTTATGCGGTTTGGTGTTGCGCCTTCGCCTCTACCAGTTCGACTCCTTTAGGCAAGTCTTTTTGCGCTTGTTGGATGAAGCGGGTCGCTACCTGTGTCAATTCTTTCGACAGCTCGGAACTTGGCACCGCCTGCACCAGCATTAACACTGAGGCTGCTAATTCGAACGGAGGATAATTGTTTGGTGGTGGACGCTTAATTACACTCTGATCAATCAGCGTCGGTATGGGAAAGCAATGCTTCTTGCCTCCAATTTGAAGACAAATTTGGTACATGGAAAACTCCTTTGCTTGCTTGCGGGACTGTCTCTTTGCTTAATCAGCAATTGACAAGCGTTGTAAGCATCAAGTGTCAATTCGATGCTTAAGGCCGGATTGAGCGAGTATGCAACAAAGCAGAGGCTCGTGAGAATTCAGCCGACTTTAGATGACCATCGTCGGGTATGGCGAGTTTCCTTCTCAGCGTTTCTGAGAGGTGTGTCGCGTCTGATGTTGTATCCACTCAAAACTAGGAACGAGGACCTTCTTGAGTCAGCCATCAGATCGGACATCCGCATACTGTTCTCTATGATTCACAAAGCAATCATGAACTGTTTATTTATATATGTCGGGGCGCTCGGTCTGATGTTGGCTGGTTGGCTGAATTGATCGGACAACAATCCTTCAAAGCTGGCGTATTGCGTAAGAGTCTAGGATACTGAATTCTACGGGATAGTAGTTGGTTCCCGCCTCTCCGTTTGCTATTTTAGGGAAAGCGCTATGGCTAACAAACAGCATATTGCACTACTTAAACAGGGAGTGCAGGTTTGGAATGCGTGACGCGAAGAGGATCTTTAACCAGGCACGCGTCGACCGCCAACGGAACGCTCGGATACGTGTGCCTTCTCTCTTAGCTGGATTTATGGTGAGCCCAATTCCGGTACACCTCGAAATTGACTTTCGATCTCCACACCGAAAGGTCGCAGTTTTCGCCGATCCGGTCGAACAAATCCCGCGCAGTTTCTCGATCGCCCGCCATCGCCGCGAGCACGCATGCTTCGTTGAGCCTTTCGTTGTTCGCACTGTAAGCCAAGTCCAAGTTAATGAAACCCTCTCTCATCTTGGGCCAAGAAATCTTATTCTGATCGAATAACGACAGCCCGTAATAGGTGCGGAGGTGAGAGCAGATCATGTAGTAAAGTATGGCACCATCCTTACCGCCCACTCGATGGTAGGTTTCGTCAGCAAACCGTTCCCAGTCACCTGGCTCACCGTACCAGCGAGGCAGCAAGTACATGGCCTTAACTCTGTACAAGTAGTAATACGTAGGCTCGAGGGCCACACCTTCCTTGAAGACTTTCTCGAAGCGGGCCGGCTCCCACCCTTGACCGAGACCAATCCTTAGCTTTGCTACGTACCAGTGAGGACATTTCTCCTCTAGCTTTTGGGCATCGTCCAGCGCCCTCTCCGCAAGCGCCGAGCGAGCATTGAACAATCGCCACGCTTCTCCTGAGACTTTGTCCGCATACCCTTGCCCTCTGGCTTTCCAGGCGTAATTAACAAGCGCATCGCCCAACCCGACACGCGCCGTTAAAGAATCAGGAGCCTCTTTCACCCATTTATTAAGCTTATTCAGATGAACCTGCCATTCACCTTCATCGGCGGCGTCACCTGACGGCGGCTGATCCAGGCCGGTATAGAAGGCATTCAATTTCCACGCCCCACCAGCGAACCTCTCTTTGCTAACGCGCAGTTGAGAAGCGGTCGTATCTAACAGCGTGAACCTATCGTTGTTTAAATGGTCGCGGATGGCTGCGGCGAATTGATCGAATTCATCTGCAGATTGTTTGACCACTGCCGAGGGGGCTGCCGCGGCTCGCGGTGTTGATGAAGCGTTGCATGAGGCCAGTCCTACACAAACCCAAAGTAATAATACACATTGACTAATAGATTTGAGACGCATGGCTTAGCCTCCTGGACAGGTTGAAAGTTAGATAATCGTGAGGCGAGTCTGGAGGGGCAACTACAACGAGGCTCTCGGGTGCTTACCCAAAAGCGGAATTATTAAAGCTGAAGTGAGCGTCAATAACAAGCAAATATTTTCCGGGGGTGTAGAACGGCTCTTTTCGTAGTTGAACAGGTTGACCGAGAGATAAGTGCGGCAATACCGTCGCCAGCAGCAGTAATTGTTTCATGTGTGAGCCTCCGAGATTGAGGTTAAGAAACTAGCGCGAGGAACGAGCGGCTATATCACTTTAAGCAGACATTAATAAGGGCGTCACTGTTCTTACACCAGCAACGCCCGTGGAGGAGCCTGCAAGCTCTCAGGAGTTAGCCCCTCGATTAGTCTGGTTATACTTACCTAACTTCGCCAGCCGGACACAAAATGGACACACGGAACTTGAAGGTAGTATGAAGGACTGCTGTAAGTTATTGAATTGAAATGGTCGGGGCGAGAGGATTCGAACCTCCGACCTCTCGGTCCCGAACCGACAATCCGGCAAAAACGTAAGTATTTGCCTTTTCAAAAGTTGCAGCCACCACAGATTTCTTAGGGTTTTCACATTCCGTCCCATCCGCTACGCCTCGGTACACATCGTGTGCCGGGAATTCTGGACGCAAATTGGTCACAGAAATTCCGGGAGCGCTCTCATATAGTTGAGCTCTTACAGGCTAGTTCACTCGCCTCGTTTCAGCACTCTCTTTGCTTGCCGACTCAAGAATCTCGAAAGAATAGTGTCTCTTCGCTCGTGGAGGTGTTTCTACGCCTCTCAGATCGCCAGCCGTTGCTGATCTTGTCCTGCTTCTCCGTGTTCGACTACTTTCCAATAGAGATTGTACCGCTCATGTGCAACGCGGTAGTAGGGAACGAGGCTAACTTCATGTGGGTGCCCGATGCCGGTGGTGTGAAATGCCAAAGACGAACTTGAGGACGGCTTGATCTGTCTCACAGTCTGCTCCGGATCGCCTCTGAGGACAGGTACGTCCACTTCATCATTCAGCATATCGCCGATGGCACGTTCGTTGACGATGATATCCGCTCCGGGCGTCAGTCCTTTGCGTCCGAGTTCGCCCGCGAGAACGATTGGCCCGTACAAGATGGCGATGATATCCGGGTGTCCCGGTAATGCCTCTGTCCGAAGAGACATCGCCAGGTGGACCTCTACAACATCTCCGTTGCGCCACATACGGTTTATTGCGAGGTATGTTCCCGGCTGGCTGGACCTTGACCATCGGCGTCCGTTGATTGTGACTATCGCGGTTTGACACCAGAAAGGGTGGCGAATTTTCAGCGTCAGATTGATCGGCCTGTGAGTGGTTAATCGCAACAGTGTCCGGTCCTCTTCAGGGAATCGAGTCGTCTGGGTGACCGTCGCTCGCTTCTCTTTCCAATTCAGACTGGAGGGGATAAACAGGTTGACGTACAGAGTATTGGCTTCACGAAAGTAGATCGAGTCGCCGTACTTAGCATGATTTTCCATCCCGGAACCGGTGCAGCACCAGAAGGAGTCTGTCGGCGTGCAATAGAATTTCAGGTAACCGGGGCGCGTCGGTTGGAAGTAGGTCACCATCCCAGAGTCAGGGTCTTGCGACGCGAGGATGCCATTGTACAGGGCGCGTTCGTAATAGTCGGCGTAGGTCACTGAAGGATCGAGCGTAAGGAGACTCCTGGTTAGCTTAAGCATATTATAGGTGCAGCAAGTCTCCATCGTTTTGGCGGAACCCAAGTGCTTAAGGAAGTCCGCAATCGGAAAGAAGTGTTCGAAGTCTCCATTGCCGCCGGTCGCAAACGAGCGGTTACCGACGACCGTTTGCCAGAAGAATTGCGCGGCGGACCCGTAGTTCGCTTGTCCGGTCAATTCATAAAGCCGGTTGAACCCAATGACCTTTGGGATTTGAGTGTTGGAGTGCAAACCATCGAGCTGATCGCGCGCCTCGGCGAGTGGATCCAACACTGCGCGGTGGCAGAAACGCTGTGCGAGCGCCAAGAACCTGCTCTCGCCCGTGAGGGCATACACGTCCGCGAGCAACTCGTTCATACCGCCGTGCTCCGTGTCCAGCATGTGCTGGAACTGCTGCTCTGAGAGATGTCGTGTGTGATCGATCGCCCAATCCGACAACTTCATGAGTACGTCCAACGCCATCCGGTTGTTAGTGTGCAGGTACGTGTCACGCAGCCCGGCAAATATCTTGTGCATGGTGTACCAAGGAACGCCCACGAAACGAGTCGTGTTAAGAATCTCAAGCAGAGGCGCGTCTCCGTCGGGGAAGGCGCAGATCAGCCCAGTCTTGCCTGCGTTCTGACAGTCGCGCAACTCAGTGGTGATATAGTCCGTGCGCTGCTTGAAACTTTGGTCTCCAGTTGCCGCGAACATGAACGCACAGGCCGACAGGTAATGGCCCAGCGTGTGCCCATGGCAACGTATAGCAATCCAAGGTTCCACCGACTCCCAGCCGCCATAGACTTCGCCTTTCGGCTTTAACCCGGCGTTGAGTCGGAAGTTATGCAGCAGGCGATCAGGCTCAAGTTGAAGCAGGTACCTGGCGTCACGTTCCTGAGCTGACCGAAAGGGCCCTTCGAGGAGCCGCACATCGGCTAAATCAAACGGCACCGCGCGGGGCGCCACAGTATGTTTGACTCCTTCTTGTTCAATAAGCGACTCGAAGATTGCAGGCGATCGACTGGATGAAGCGAACACACGGGGAGAAGCTGTGCCGATGGCCGTGACGATGGCGCTTGCGACAATAGTTTTCAATAACTCACGCCGAGTCAGACATTTTTCATTGTCGGCCGGCAGAGTAGTCTGAGTCACATCTTCATGCTTCATGCAATTCGTCACTCCACTCGCGGGGGTCTCAGACAATGCTTGGTGCTAAGCCTCATCGAAGCTCCACCATCACGACTGACTTGGCAGGTATGCTCAGCGTCAGTTGGGAGGCTTGGAGCCGGTAACCGCTAAACGGTGCCGGTTTGATCGTGTTTGGATTGTCAAACGCGTTCATGGCATTCATTGCCGCCGAAGTAAGCACTTCTCCGCTGACGTTCTTGATCGTAGAGCCTGTGATCGTGGTTGCGATATCAACTGATCGATTCGGTTCGAGGTTGACGATAGACAAATGCAGTTTCCCTTCTTTGTCACGCGAGGCGGAAGCACTTACTGAAGGTACCGTTGCCTGGTCCATTTTATACTCCGGAGCGATGAGGTCGATTGGAATCATGGTTGCTCCTTGATGCGACTGGTACATCTTGAACACATAGTAAGTCGGCGTCAGCACCATCTTCTCCTTATCAGTCAGAACCATCGCCTGTAAGACGTTTATCATCTGCGCGATGTTAGCCATCTGCACGCGGTCGGCATGTTGGTTGAAGATGTTCAGGTTGATAGCAGCGACGACCGCATCCCGAAGGGTGTTCTGCTGGTACAGCGCACCCATGTCTCTGCCTGGCTCGCGGTCGTACCACGTGCCCCACTCGTCAATCAACAAGCCCACACGCTTCTGTGGATCATACTTATCCATGATCGCGCTGTGCTTTTGAATAAAGTCCTCCATGCGCAATGTTTGAACGAGCGTCGCGTGCCACTCCTTTTCGCCGAACTCCGTCGCCGATCCCTTTCGTTCCCAATTGGCGGTGGGCAGCGTGTAATAATGCAGAGACAAGCCGTTCATATACTTCGCCGCCTGTGACATGAGCACTTCGGTCCAGGCGTAATAATCATCGTGAGATCCAACGGCGAGCTTCTGCACGTGGTTTCCGGAATAGTCCCTAATGAAACTGGCGTAGCGACGAAATTCATCGGCGTAATACTCCGGGCGCATCTCACCACCGCAGCCCCAGGTCTCGTTACCAACGGCAAAGTAAGGCACCTTCCAGGGTTTCTCGCGGCCGTTTTGGCGGCGCAACTGGGCCAAAGTGGAATCGGAATTCGAAGTCATGTATTCGACCCATTCCGTCATCTCCTGCTGTGTTCCGCTGCCGACGTTGCCGGTGATGTAGGGTGCGGCCCCTAACATCTCACACAAGTCCATGAACTCGTGGGTGCCAAAGGCATTCGTATCGACGCCACCCCAAACCGCGTTGGACCTTCTCGGCCGTTTGTCACGAGGGCCAATGCCATCTCGCCAGTGATACCCATCAGCAAAGCATCCACCGGGCCAGCGTAAGACGGGTATGTGCAGCTCTTTTAGCGCAGCGATGACATCGTTACGAAGGCCGCGTGTATTCGGGATTTTTGAATCTTCGCCCACCCACAGCCCTTCATAGATCAAACGACCGAGGTGTTC
>DASXSC010000205.1:0-14036 GCA_036506215.1 Pyrinomonadaceae bacterium
CGACCCGACGAACGGGGTGAACAATCCAGTCGACGACCCACAATTCTTCGTCCGCCAACACTACCTGGATTTTCTAAACCGCGAGCCAGACGCAAGCGGACTCGCCTTCTGGGTGGACCAGATCACCTCGTGCGGCTCAGATGCTCCTTGCCGTGAGGTCAGACGCATCAATGTGAGTGCCGCGTTCTTTCTCTCAATAGAGTTTCAGGAGACGGGCTATTTGGTGTATAAGGCAAACCAGGCGGCATTCAATTCCAGTGAGGCGCTTGAGCTCAGAGAATTCTTGCCGGACACCCAGGAGATTGGACGCGGTGTCATCATCGGCCAGCCGGATGCTGATCAACGGCTGGAGGCAAACAAACAGAATTTCTTCCTTGCTTTCGTACAACGCCCGGCCTTCCTGGCGCCTGCTGCATACCCTTTAACCCTAACGGCAACGGAGTTCGTGGATAAGCTGAATAGCAACACCTTTGACCCGCTCAATCCAGGAGCAGGTCCCGCATTGACGCCAAGTCAGCGCCAGGCTCTGATCGCACAATTGGGGGTGGACGCGACGTCGCCGACACTCCGAGCGCAAGTGCTGCGTTCAGTTGCTGAGAATGGAGCCTTCACTCAAAGGCAGTTCAACAAGGCGTTTGTGTTAATGCAGTACTTCGGCTACTTGCGGCGCAAACCTAACGCGACGCCGGATACAAACTTCGATGGCTACAATTTCTGGTTGACCAAGCTCATCGAGTTTAATGGCAACTTCGTCAACGCCGAGATGGTCAAAGCCTTCATTTCTTCAGGCGAATACCGCGGCCGCTTCGGCCCGTGAGGGTTAATGGCCGGACCCCTAAATCGTTTTTTTCATGGGGGGTTGGGCAGCTTGACTCAACGTCGAGGCACCGGAGCGCGCAGAACAAGTCTGTTAACACGCTTTTTCCACGTATCCAGATTTACGCACCGTCAGAAAGTTCCATTAAGAAACGCATCGGCCGCGAGATATTTCTGCGGGTCTTGGAAATGCTGAGGAAATTGGCGTCCCGTACGGGAGTCGAACCCGTGTCGCCGCCGTGAAAGGGCGGTGTCCTAGGCCACTAGACGAACGGGACGCATATGGTGAACTGCTGGAGGATGACTGCAAGCTGTTTAAATTAACGTACGCCTTTCCGTAGTGTCAAACGCGCGTCTTTCCACCGCGTCAAACGCAAGTTCGTTGAAGAAAATTTCCAACTAATAATTCTCGCGAGCAATTATTTTCCGCTCCGCACGTAACTTTTCCACGCCGTTCGGTAATAAGTAATAAGGCCCTGCGTAACGCAAACTGTTAGTTTGCGTGAGGTGGCCAACACTCAAATGAGTGGCATCCACCCGGTCGCAAGGCACCCGTTTGCGTTACAGACTCCCCGAAAAGATCGATCAGGTCGCAGGCATCGATTGTGTATCAGTCTGCTTCGAAGGTGAAAGTCTGTCCGCGAAACGAAGGTGAAATCCTGGCCGGGAATTCGTTTGATTGCGGCGAGCTAAAAACTTTACTCAAGCGCTGGCTCGTACCCGGCGTGAGTGCAACCCTCGATCATCGAATAGGCCGGTCATTTTATTCGCATCGCAAGTCTCCCATCGGCATTGCGTCTCCCCGCTTCCCACCTGCAACGAAGGAGGTTTCCATGAAAAGATGCAAAGCCTGTGGCGAGGAGTTTGAAGATAAATTTAGCTTCTGTCCGGTAGACGCGACACCCCTGAATAGCCTGGCAGCGGCAGTTGCCGGTAAACTCGCCAATGAACAAGCGCAAACACATTGCCCTCTCGCCGGGGAAGAGAGGATGCCGCTACAGATGTCTACCACCGCGAAACGTCGCGAGTTTCACTTAACAATGATTGACAACACGAGCTTGGCAGAGCGACTGAGCAGAGAGCTTCGCTTTCTCTTCCAGCAACTGGCTCAAGCCTGGCCAGTCTTGAAACGCGATCCAGTCGGATTTGCCAAAGACACTACTGTGGCGATCGGGCTGCGATTAAAGCGCGCTCTTTCATCACCAAACTCGGCAGCCGCTATTGCCACGGCGATGTTGTTAATGCTTTCGCTTGCCATGATCCTTGGGCTCAGCGATAGGTTGTCAAAAAATAAAGATGTAGCCCAGCCGACAAATCCGGATGGAGAACAGCAGGCGCAGATCGTCGCATTCTTGACGGATCCCAATACGGTCCCTGTAGGTTGGGGCGTCGGCGCCGGATCGAACGGACGCGTTGGATTTCGGAGCGGCAAAGGAGAGGGTTCAGCGCCCCAGCCTAAGGAATCCACCGGTGGTGGCGGAGGTGGCGATCACCACGAACCGCCGGCGCCGGATGGCAAACTGCCCCAAATCTCGGAAATACCTGCTCCCATTCCCATGTTACCTCCGGCCCATCAACAAACTCTGCCTGCTGCCGGCATCGATATTGACCCGGCGTTGTGGAAAAATTTGCCGATGGCGGGCTATGGCGATCCTAGATCAAACTCGTCGACTCCCTCGAACGGGTCAGGCGACGGTGGCGGAATGGGCACAGGAAATGGTCAAGGCGTGGGCGGAGGGAATGGAGGCGGCGTTGGGCCAGGTAACGATGGCAACATCGGCGGTGGAGAAAAGGGGCTGGGTTGCTGCGGCACAGGCGGCAGTCACGGAAACAATCCGGAAGATCCTAATCGAGTTTTTCCAATGGCCCAGGTGACAGAGCGTGCTCGGGTTCTTGCGAAACCTGAACCGCAGTACACGGAAGACGCGCGCCGTAATTCGGTCATGGGCACTGTTGTCTTACGCGTCGTGTTTTCGCGTAACGGCGAGGTGACCAACATTCGCGCGATCCAGGCGCTTCCTTTTGGCTTGACTGAAAAAGCCATAGCAGCAGCCAGGTTGATCCGTTTTCGTCCGGCGACCAAAGATGGCCACCCAGTGAACGTCTATATGCAACTGGAATACAATTTCAATCTTTATTAACGGATGATCTTTGGTCTTGGGTCTTTGTTTTTGGGACTTAGGTCTTTGCTCTTGGGCCTTTGGTCTTTGCTTGGTAGATCGATTGTCTCTATCTAGAAGCCAAGCAAAGTCCCAAGACCCAAAGACCAAAGGCCCAAGACCAAAGACCTAAGACCTAAGAAAAAAGTTCTGTAGCCATCCCAACAACGCCGAGGTGCATCAATCTGGCAGTGCGGGGTCCCCAGCGGGGCAGCCCCGCTGGGGTGCTAATCAAACGCAAGCTCTCCCTCTTTTCGCGTTCTATCCCCAGAGCAATCGGGAACAGAGGCTGAGGTTCGGCATCTAAACCTCGGAACTGTTTTATCTTCCACGCCGCACAACTGACTGCGGCGATAGCGGAAGTGCGCATAGCATTATGGTTTCTCACCTCGGAATTTAAGCAATGAAGGTTGCCTAAAGGAGCAAACCCATGCCTCGAAACTTCTTTTTTAGATCACTCGCTGTGTTGATAACCTCCGCTGCCACCGTCGTCATCCTGGCGTCGCTTACCTGCGGAACTGCCCAGGCGCAGACAGCCGAAACTCAGGGTTCTCTGCAAGTTCTCGATGACACTGGAAAGCCAAAGGCTCTCTGTCCGCTCAAGCGAACTGATGTAAAAGCTGAGATCACCGGCTTTCTGTCGCGCGTATACGTCACCCAGGAATTTGAAAACCCGTTAAAAGAAAAGATCGAAGCCGTCTACGTATTTCCTTTGCCCGCAAACGCCGCGGTCGACGACATGACCATGGTCGTCGGCGAGCGCACAGTGCGCGGAAAGATCCTGCGTCGTGAAGAAGCGCAGGCTGCGTATGACGCAGCAAAATCAGGTGGGCAGGTCGCCAGTCTGTTGAATCAGGAACGGCCCAACATCTTCACCCAATCCGTGGCCAACATCCTGCCCGGCGAGAAGGTCAAGATCACCATTAGTTATGTCGAGACGCTGAAGTATGAGGCGGGCTCGTATGAGTTTTCCTTTCCGATGGTAGTTGGACCACGCTACATGCCAGGTGCGGTGACTGACCGGCAAGGGAACGGCTTTTCACCCGACACCATGCAGGTTCCCGACGCATCGCGCATCTCGCCGAACCCGGTAGCGGCGGAAATGCGCACCGGACATGATATTTCGCTCGACATCATGTTGGACGCTGGTGTGACGATCGATGGCATCAAGGGAAAATCACACGAGGTCGACCTTGAGCGCCTTAGTGCACACAGCGCGCACGTGCGTTTGAAGAGCAGCTCGACGATTCCAAACAAGGATTTTGTTCTTAGTTTCGACGTTGCTGGGAAAAGTATCCAGGATGCGTTGTTGGCGCATCGGTCGGCCAAGGGCGGTTATTTCACTATGATCCTCCAGCCACCCGAGCGTGTCACTGTCGCAGACGTAACTCCTAAAGAGTTGGTTTTCGTGCTCGACACGTCGGGCTCGATGAGTGGCTTTCCTATCGAGAAAGCCAAAGAGACTATGAAGCTCGCGCTCGATGCTCTCTATCCGTCCGACACTTTCAACCTGATCACTTTTGCCGGTGATACCCGAATATTATTTCCGGCACCGGTGGCCGCCACCGCAGACAACCTGAAGAAAGCCCAGGCATTTCTTTCCTCGAGCTCAGGCTACGGCGGCACAGAAATGATGAAGGCGATCAAGGCTTCACTCGATGCGTCAGATTCGCAGGACCACGTGCGCATCGTATGCTTCATGACCGATGGCTACGTCGGCAACGACATGGAAATCATTGCTGAAGTGCAGAAGCACCCAAACGCCCGCGTGTTTGCCTTCGGGATTGGCAGTTCGGTAAACAGATTCCTGCTGGACAAGATGTCTGAATACGGTCGCGGCGAAGTGGAGTATGTCGCACTCAACGACGATGGGTCGGCAGCCGCAAGGCGTTTTCATGAGCGCGTGCGCAATCCATTGTTAACGGACATCTCAGTGGATTGGAACGGCATGCCCGTTTCGGATGTCTATCCGCAGCGCATTCCGGATCTATTTGGCGCTAAGCCTGTGATTCTCACCGGTCGCTACCCGGCCGCCGGTCACGGAGTAATCCGCTTGAAAGGGAAGATGGCAGGACGAGAGTTTGTGCGCGAGATCCTGGTGGATTTCCCCGAGGCTGAACCACAGCACAACGTTCTGTCTTCGCTATGGGCGCGCTCGCGGATAGACGATTTGATGGGCCAGGACTACAACGGCATTCAGCAAGGAGCGATGAAGCCTGAGTTGAAGGAGACGATAACTAGCCTTGGTCTTGAGTATAGCCTGATGACGCAGTTCACCTCGTTCGTGGCGGTGGAGGAGATGATCGTGACCGACGGTGGCCAGCCGCGACGCATTGATGTGCCGGTGGAAGTGCCGGAAGGTGTAAATCGTGAGGCGGTGGTTGGCTCTGACCAAATACATTTCGGCAAGCAGCTCCAGAACCTGCCAGTTAATGGCCGCAACTTTTCATCAGCCATGGTGTTAAGTTCTGGAACAGTAAACGCCTCAACGAAATCCGGGTCGAATGTTTCGAGGGCCAAATCCCGGCGCGCCAGCGGCGGAGGCGGTGGTGGCGCTGGTGTTGCCACCGGTGTTGGTGGTGGCATAAGCTCTGGATCTGCAAGCGGTCGTGGTGACGTTGGAGCTGTTAAAACTCCCAACGCGCCCCCATCAGCGGCAGCTAGTGTCGTAGTTATGGATGCTGCCAATGAAGAACCGTTGCGGGTAATGTCGCCTGAAGAGATACAACGCGCGCAGTTGCGCGCCAGGTTACATCCGTCAATCCTTGCGGTAATTGATCGCTTGAAACTCAAGAACCCGATTGCCGGCGCTGATGAAGCAGACTTTATTCGCGAGGGGAAGGCCGAGATTCAGATTTGGCTGACCGATAAGTCGGAAGAGACTTTGGCAAAACTGAAAGAACTCGGCTTTGAAGTTGTGCTCGATCCTAAGAGTGGAAAAGTAATCATCGGGCGGTTGTCGATTGACAAGCTGGCGTCGCTGGCAGAGTTGAAATCTGTTCGCTACGTGTCGCCGCAGGTTTTGAACAAGTAGAGGCGACTTCGGCACCGTTAGGTGAATTGTAGGGGCGGCACTCCGTGGCCGCCCCTTCTTCCCCTAAGGTCATGTCTTCAAAATACCATTCAACTAAAGAGACTAACCTGCAAGAAATGTGGCATCACAAAGAAGAGTGTCTTCCCCCATTGAGCATTGACCAGCGCCAGACCTATTTCTAACATCGACGCGATTTCCGAAAACTCTTTCGAGTTCAATCGCGATGCCTCGTTTTGATCGTTTGCCCTTTCCGCGCCGTTTCAACTCTTTACGACTCCTGGGTTACGACTATAGTTCCGTCCATAAACTATGCGCGATCACCCTGGTCACTGATCTTCGCCGACCACTCTTCGCTGACATCATTCTTGCTAAGGCTGTCCTAACTTCTCTACTGAGCGATCAAACTCTTAATTACATGCGAGTACGAGCGTTTACTTTATTGCCCGATCACTTACATTTCCTGGCTGGCGTTCGGCGGCCACCACTCTATCTCCCACGCCTCATTGGCAGTTTCAAGAGCTATACAACTCAACAGTATTGGAAGCGCAGTCGTGAAGTTGTCGATTCTGGCACAGTTAGCTTGCCTCCGGCTTCTTTGATCCGGACCGATCCGATCGAAGCTCGCGCAATACTTGCTCCCGTCATAGAGTGGCGAGCCACCCTTAGGCCGGAAGTGGTCGAGCTAAAGAACTGGCCGAGACTAAAGCCGGGACAATTTTTGAAGAAACATTTCTGGCAAACGCGCCTATTCGATCACGTTATTAGAAACGAAACGGACCTACGTGAAAACCTCGACTACATCGCAATGAATCCCGTAAACGCAGGTTATGTGACAAGGCCGCAGTTTTACCCTTTTACAGGATTCCTATATTGAGGGAGGCCCGTCACGGTTCAAAATTGAGTGTAGCGCGAGAAGGGGCGGCCACGGAGTGCCGCCCCTACAGGATTTACCGCTTTGCGGTAGAAGGCTGCTTGTCACACCGCGGCGAAGACAACCGAAGCGTGCATCGAGAAAGTGAGTCTACGTATGAGATGGATAGGTTGACAGGACCTTCAGGCGTGCACGATCGTGGCCGCGCAACATATGCATGTAGCGACGGGCGACATTTGATCGTATCTCCGTAGACGCCTTCGCGTTATGCAGGAGACTTCG
This sequence comes from Pyrinomonadaceae bacterium, assembly GCA_036506215.1. Lineage (GTDB taxonomy): Bacteria > Acidobacteriota > Blastocatellia > Pyrinomonadales > Pyrinomonadaceae > PSRF01. Next base: position 7,163 of record DASXSC010000205.1, read on the forward strand.
TTCTCCGGCTGGTGTGCTTGAAGGTTGCGGTAAATTCGCTGGAGCGCTTTGCATGTTGTTGCGCAGAAGACTCTCTGGAGTCGAGCTATTAGCCTTCATCGCCGTACCTCCTGGAACCGATTACCGAAGTTCGGGGGCCGTCACATCTGAATTTGAAGGTTTTGCTACGTAAGAACCGGGCTAGTAGGAGCAACCAACGTACCGTGAGGTTAACCAGGCGAAAAGGCCTCGTTTTGTTGGCGCTTTTAGCTTTTTACTCGAATTTGGTCAGGTAGGCCTGCATCAGAACATATCGTCCAATAGGTCTGATGACAACGCTGTTGTGCGATATTGAGTCACGCGGTAAGACAAAACTCCCCTCCCCGCGGGCGGGGAGGGGTGGGGGGTGGGGCCAGTGCATTGCCACCTCTCCCCCCAACCCCCTCTCCGCCTGCGGAGAGGGGGAGAAGCAAAATTGGCGTAAAAGAAGGATGTCCCGATAACAAAGTGTAAAGGATGTCCCGATAACAAAGTGTCAAGGATGTCCTGATAACAAAGTGTCAAGGATGTCCTGATAACAAAGTGTAAAGGATGTCCTGATAACGAAGTGTCAAGGATGTCTTGATAACAAAGTGTAAAGGGATGTCTTGATCGATGTGGTAAGGATTGTCGTCCGGCTCGAGAATGAGTGGAATCTCACAGGGCCGGCCACGGAGTGCCGCCCCTACAATTTAGGACGAAACTTTGTGTGGCTGCCGGCCCGAATGGGAGTATCATAGCCAAAACGTCAGTCCCCCAAGACGCAACCTCATTAAGGAGGCAACATGAGCCGAGCATCTCTAAAGTCTTTCAGGCTATGCGTCACTATTGGAGCGGCGATCCTCATCTTGTTGTTTGCAGTTCCGCTAGTGGCTCAACAGGCACCCGGCCCGCCGGGCACTCCTGCGAACGATCCCAACGACCCCGTAAACCAGGACAGGCTAAACAAGGCTGACATGAGAGCCCGTGAGTTTTTGATGGGAAATACCCGCAAACCGATCCGCAGAGCGACCTGGGGACCCAAAGAGGCGACGCTGCCACAAATCACGGAGGATTTTAGAAAAATACAATTGGTCAACAAAGAACTGATCACGGCAGTTTTTGCAAACAACATTTTAGATCCCAAGCAGATCATAAAAGCTACTTCCGACATCGAAAAGCGTGCGAATCGTCTTATTGGCAATCTGGCTTTTCCGAAGCCCGACAAATTGAAAGAACTGCCTCAGGAAAAAAGCGATCTTCGGTTGTTGCTAGCAAAGCTCGATAGTTCAATCATGAACTTTGTAAACAATCCAATCTTTCAGACAGATCGGAAAGTAGTGAATGCCGAATTAGCCACAAAGGTAAGCACGGATCTGATGACCGTGGTGAAACTCACCGGGTACATCCGGCGACAAGCCGAAGCTTTAGGAAAGGCGCAAACTCGGCCCTAATCCCGAAAGCTATTCAAAGATAGGAAGACCTCACTTTAAGTGCCTTAGTGATGCCGACGCATTACACAACCCTCGAGGGTGGCGCTGGCCTGGCTACGAGAAATCGGACAAATAAATCTAAAAAATTGGATCGAGCGTTCTTCAGGCTAAGGCTATCAGGTAGATTTCTGCATTAAATCGGCCATTCTCGAAACAAACCTGCCGGTAAAGAATTACCTTGCGAGTGGAATATCAATTGCTGATTTCAGGTTGATAATTCCAGAAGGTCGTTGATCCTACTCACTTAGTCGAGGGTGTTACTTGTTCTTAGGTGTACCCGAGATGATTCCAAATTCAAACGAAAGCCAAAAAAGGAGCATTCTGATGACCAGTCCGAGATTCCTTCCCCGGCGTCGATGGAACGTGATCATTCTAAGCTTGTTTGTGTTGTTGGGTTTGTATGCAACGGGAGCAGCGCAAGAGGGTACGGGGCGTGTGATCGGAACCGTAACCGATGAAAAAGGGGCCGTAGTATCGGGTGCCACCATCACGGTCACAAATGTCGACACTAAAGCTTCTCGCACTACTACAACTGGCAGCGATGGAAACTTTGAAGTGCTCTTGCTTCGAATAGGAAGTTATCAAGTAACTGCCGAGCAGTCTGGCTTTAAGAAGGCCGTAAGTGAGACAGAAAAGCTGCAAATAAACCAGGCGTTACGCTTTGACATCAAGATGGAAGTAGGCGCGCCGACGGAAAGCGTGACGGTGACTTCCCAGGCGTCGGGCGTAGAAACTGTCAGTCCTACTCTGGGCCAGACAGTTCAGACAAGACAAATTGTCAATTTGCCACTTAACGGACGTAACGTCCTGAACCTGGCTCTACTTCAGCCTGGAGTATCAGAGAACAACCCGGGCGATGGTAGTGCTGGATTTTTTAATATTGCCGGCAATCGTTCGGATTCGGTTACGTTTCTGCTTGACGGTGGCGTAAACAATAACCTGCTGAACAACGGCGTGGTCTACAATCCGAATCCCGACACTATCGCCGAGTTTCGCCTTCTGACCAGCAACTACACTGCTGAGTATGGACGTAATGGCGGGGGCATCATTAGCGTCGTAACGAAGTCAGGCACAAATCGGGTTCACGGCAGCGCGTTTGAATTTTTGCGTAACAACGCGTTGAATGCCAATCGCTTCTTCAATAATAAGAACGGTCTCCCGAAAGAAATTCTCAAGCGCAATCAGTTTGGCTTTACGGTGGGTGGGCCAATCACGATCCCCAAAGTGGTGGAAGGCAAAGATCGCTTCTTTTTCTTCGTCGGTTATCAGGGCCAACGTCAAGTTCAGCAGCAAACCACAGCATCAGTTACAACCTTCACACCGGCTGAGCTAAGAGGTGATTTTTCGCACTCTGGTCCCGGCGGTGGCCCGAACCCGGATGTAGCAGCGTTCTTGCTTGCGAATCCAATCTATCAACCGAACCCTGCCCTGGCTGCCCAGGCAATTATTGGAAGAATCGATGCTGTGGCCCAGAAATATATTGCTGCTGGATTGATTCCTACCTCTGCGACGGGGCAAGTAATTTCGCAAGGCGGCGCTACGGACAACCGCGATGAATTAACCCTAAGGTTCGACGCCAATCTGAATCCGAAGAACCTTCTGGTTGTCACTTTGGGAACCTCCAAGAATCCCAATATCGTGCCCTTTGGCAATGCTGCCGCCACAACCTCAAACGTCAGTGGATTTCCTGTTTCGGGTGATCAGCAGCGACGCTTTGCCAACATTTCGTTTACCAGGATCTTCTCGCCTTCGCTGATCAACGAATTTCGGTTTACTGCACAGCGTAGCCTAACCAACCAGGCAATCCCTGCGAAAAGCTTGCCGAAGGCTGCCGACCTGGGTATCGCGATCACGCCTGACAATCCAACCGGTCCTCCTCGATTAGGATTTCTCAGCGGAATGAACGTTGGATTCAGTCCGCAAGGACCGACCACACTGATAAACAATACTTTCTCATCGACTGACACGCTTTCCCTGACCAAGGGAAATCACGGTTTGAAGTTTGGTGGTGGTTACACGCCTTATCAAAACAACACTGTGTTTGACTTCTTTGTGAACGGCGAGTTTTTCTTTGACGGTCCTTTTGGGATCGGGTCCAACAACGAATTCGCAGATTTCATACTGGGTCTTCCCGATGAGTATCTGCAGTTCGGCGAGGCGCCTTCCGACATTCGCAGCCACAATGTCTATGGATTTGTTCAGGATGAGTGGCGGGCGAGGCGGAATCTGACCTTGACCCTGGGGATGCGTTACGAGTATAGCTCACCCAAATTGGACACGCGCGGACGATCGTTCTCGCTGAAGTTTGGACAACAATCTACGGTGTTTCCGAATGCCCCGAAAGGTCTGCTATTTCCGGGTGATCCCGGAGCGCCTACCGGTGCAAACTTTCCCGACAAAAACGATTGGGCCCCGCGTTTCGGCTTTGCCTGGGATCCCTTTAAGGACGGAAGGACCAGCGTTCGCGGCGGGTTTGGAGTCTTCTACGACATCCTCAAGGGCGAGGATAACCTGCAGTTTAACGGACAGGCGCCGTTCTTTGGATTCGCTGATCTATTCATGAATCCCGGCCCGCCCTTCAATGCTTTTAGCGCCCCCTTCGCAAACACTGGCCAGTTCAATCCATTCCCTTCGAGACCGCCAGCCAAGAATATTGATTTTGACGCCAACGGCTTTCTGCCGTTCGGCGGCGGCGGAGTGTTTTTCGTCGATCCAAACCTCCGTACTCCGTATACGTATCAATACAATCTCAGTCTCCAACGAGAGCTGGTGCGAAACCTGACATTGGAAACCAGCTACGTTGGCAGCGCTTCTCACAAGCTGACGACGCTGGTGGATGCGAATCCCTTTGTCCTGGGAACAACTCATCGGATCTTCAATACGCAGCCCGGTAATAATGATGCGAGCTTTAGCTATCTACTGGAGTTTCGCAACGCCGGGAAGGCCAACTACAACAGCTTGCAGTTGAGTTTGAATAAGCAGTATTCAAGCACTGGCTTCCTTGGCAAGTCCTACTTCACTCTGGCCTACACCTGGGCCCACTCGATCGATAACACGTCAGGGTTCCGAAACCGCAACAGTCAGGTGCCGGCGTATAACTCCGATCAGTTCATCGCCAGCTCGGATTTTGACATTCGGCATCGCATAACCTTTAGTGGTGGCTGGGATCTGCCCTTCGATCACGCTTGGTCGTCCGGACCAAGTCGGCTGACTCAGGGCTGGAGTCTGTATCCAATCTTTACTTGGCGCACGGGTTTTCCGCTAGACATCTTTGCTCCCCTGAGCGCTTCCAGAACGAACGCAGGACCTTCCGCGGCGGGTGATCGCCAAATTGTCCGTGCCAATTACATTGGTAGTGGACGTGTCCCAGTCTTTAGCGATCCCAGGGCTCACCCGGGAGCGACGGGACTTTTCTATTTCAGCCCTGGCAACTTTGTAGGCTGCACTAGGATCGCGGCGACCGGACTCTGTAGTGGAGGTATTGCTGGAGGATTGCCTGGAGGGCCAGAGGCCATCGCGAATCCGGCTGTCCGGACCTACGGCTCATTACCGCGAAACGCTTTCCGAGGCCCGGGCCGCACCAATCTTGACCTGGCGATTGGAAAGATGACTCCAATTTTCCGGGAGAAACTGAATATGGAATTCCGTGCGGAGTTCTTCAACATCTTCAATCACGCGGAATTCGCCAATCCGTCAACGAATATTTCAAGCGCCCTCTTCGGGCAAATCACCACAACCTTCGATCCTCGCATCATTCAGTTTGGGGTGAAGTTCCTGTTCTAGACCAAAAGGGGGGCACACATGGAGAAGGCTGGATCGTAATTGGTCCAGCCTTTTTCATTTTTCGTTCACGCGCGTGAGCTTCACGTGTCGTAATTTGTAGGGGCGGCCACTGTGGCCGCCCCTTCCTTGAATGTCATTTACTTTTGAAGGATGTGGGACTTAACGAAGGGGCGGCCACGGAGTGCCGCCCCTACAGAGTTAGTACACCGGGCTCATTTGCCGTGGCGCCGCTCCCAAACCGAATACACTATCGTCAAACAAAGCGACATCCAGGCCAACCCTTCCGCCATCGCGCCCAGCACGTCACTCAGATAATGCGCGCCGAGGTACATCCTGCTAAAAGCTACCAGCGCAATCAGCAAACCTGTCGAGAGAATAATGAGCACACGCCAACGCCAGTCCTGCGTTTTCGCGAGCAGGTATGCTGCCACAACGCCATAAAGGACCGTCGCCATCATCGTGTGGCCGCTGGGAAAGCTATAACTCGTGAGCTTCAAAATCGGATCGTCGAAGTGAGGTCGCGGGCGATGAAATATGTACTTCAAAAGTTTATTCAGCAGCGCTCCACCACCAACGGATGTTGCCAGCGCAGCCAACCAGTAAAAGCGTCGTCGCCAGAGGAAATAGAGGCCGAGAGCAACTGCGATGCAGGTCACGGCAACCGTCGAACCAAGCGAAGTAGCGACAAACATCGCCTTCGTTAGCAACGGTGAACTGTGCGCGTGCAGCCAATTACTGAGTTGAACGTCTGCCAACGTCAACGGCTCGCGATTGATAATGTTTTCGGATATTTCACCTAGGGCCACTGTCATTGTGGCGAAGATCACGACGCCGGCGAGAAGCTGCACACTGAGGAAATCTCTTGCGGAAAAATTTGTCATGAGTACCTGGTAGGGGAACGTTCCTGTTTGTCGAGTTTCGGGTAGGGGGTCAGTTTGATGTCCGATAAGCTTTTAGCTTGTCATTGAGTCACGACAAACTAAAGTTTATCGGACACTTTCAACGAAACTGCCCCACTACGAGGCATTGGCATCAGCGTGTTCAACATTGAAAATGAACCAGTACCGAGTGTCGAGATCACAAGTCGCCGTAAGCCTGGTCGCTTGTAGCTGCCAGTTTAAGAGACACGTCGGAATGTCCAATCAACAACAAAAAGTCAAAATGCTTGGCCGGTCGCTACCACCACCCCAGCCGGGCTGCCCGGCTGGGGACCCCGGTCCGCTTCCGGCTCTGATTCGGGATGTTACACGTGCGTCGCTGTCGCTTCGGGTTACATAGCTGAATTGCATTCAAACTTGAATCGACCAATGGCAAATGAGAAATGATAAATGGAAAATGGAAGATCTATCCCTCTTTGCCGTATGACGAGGTCTCTCTACCAGTACATGCATCCTTAGATTCGCGACCAGCCGTCCGGCGTGTGGCGGAAACTCTCAGTCATCGCCAGACCAAATTCCTGGCGCTCCGGCTGCCATTCAAAACGCTCAACCGCGATGCATGGTCTATCGATCCGTAGAACATTGAACGAGTTTTCTTCTCCGCGACCGCGAGTTGAAGCAGCCGTTCCCGCCTGCACCACCAGAGCCGAATGTCCTTTGATC
>DASXSC010000206.1:0-3474 GCA_036506215.1 Pyrinomonadaceae bacterium
CGGGCGTGCGAACGATTGCCAAAAGAGTTCTATTCCACTCGATGACGGCGTTGACGGGCTGGGCCGAATTCTGTTCTTCGTCCGTCGCTGCATTCGCAAGCGAAGCGACCTGCAAGAAAGAGCAAATTAACGCAAAAATGGTGACAATTCTGAACATATGTTTACCTCAAGTTGTTGATTAGTTTGTTGTTTCTAAGAACGCCAGTACTCCGGCGTGCATATCTCTAGACTGAAAACCGCGTGAGATATTCCTTATTGTTGTCGAAAAATAACAAATCGCTGGCAAGAAGGTGACGGCGCCACTTCTCGCAACACACGCGAGATGGGGCAGCTTGGAATTAGTCAGCCAGACATTTGACCCGTGCTCAACCCCGTGTGTGTGCGGGTTGATTACCGGCTTCTGCGCGTGTTTCGCGAGCAGGGCGGCTTTTAGTTCAAACGGATTCATGCGATCCTTTATGAAACCTTGCGGAGATTTTCCGACACTTAGTTGTGTGCTATTACGCTGGGTGATTCCTTGCCTGTGGAATCCAAGTCGACGATTGTTTGCCGACCGGCCTTGATAACGACACGCACCCGGACATAGCCGTCCCTTTCCGATCGAGCTTCGATTACGTAGGATCCAACTGGCAGTTTCACCACCTCGGGAATTTCATCGCTACGCGAGATGTGATTTTCGACATTCTTGAATAGCTTTCCGTCGGCCGTGTAGATGGTGTACGAGCTATGTGCATAGTAAGGCACATCACCGTCCTCGAATGCATCCGTTGCGGAATAAACCACGAGCGAGCCCTGCGATAACTGTCCTGCTTTCGCCTCGCCCTTGGCCAGTGCTGTTTTCTCTGTTTCATTGCCGCGCGTCGTGCCAAGCAGCGCCACAGCAATAAACATCGCGACCGCCAGATTTCTTGTGGTCACGTACCTGAGAAGCGGCTTGAACCTGGATATGTAGCTGTAAGTCTGTTTGTGATTTGTTTTCATTGTTTTCTTTCTAAGTACCTCCGCCAACTCATACCGATTTGCTGAGCGAATATTCCCGCTCGAGCCGAGACGGTTTTCGCATCGAAGAAGTTGCGGGGAAGAATCGCTCCGGCTCGGCGGAGCAGGACGCGACTATTGACGATGAGCTAGCGTGTTATCGTCTTACCAATGACCAAGGATATCGTTAGTGACGTGGCGTCCGCGTTTCGAATTGCTGCTTGAAAATTTGCAAATCGTTAACGTTCACGTCCGAAACAGCCCAGTAGTTAAACTCCGGGTCAGCCCAATGCAGAAGCTGATATCCCAAGAGCGCTATCGGAAGTGATTGATTACCGGCTTCTGTGCGTGTTTTGCAAGCGGGGCACCTTCTAGATCAAATGGGTTCATGTGAATTGCCGTTGGTCAGTTGTGCGCGAACCATCTTAGCGTCTTCCTTTCCCAAACATCCAAGTCGAGGATCGTCCGCTGGCCTGCCTGGACGAGAACGGGCACGCGGACGTATCCGTCTCTTTCCGACCGAGCTTCGACCACGTAAGATCCAACTGGCAAAGCTACGACCTCGGGAATTTCATCCTCCGGGGAACCTTGGTTCTTGACTTTTTTAAAGAGCTTTCCGCCGATCGTGTAGATGGCGTAAGAGCTGTGTGGAAAATACCACGCGTCGCCATCGTTGAATTTATCGGTGGCGGAATAGACCTTGAGATATCCTTGTGCTAACTCAGTTCGATAATCCAAATTCCCTGGTCTTACTGGGCCGGGAGACAATGGATCTTTACCTCCGGCTTGCACGACCGTTGAACCACCAAAGCACAAGGCCAATGGAACAATCAAGAGCGCGGTTTTCAAAAAAGACGAGCAGTGTAGTGATTTCATATAGTCAAATGGGGTTGATGTTTACTTGACGATAATTTTGCCTGTCATCTGAGGATGGATGGAACAGAAGTAAGAGTAAGTTCCTCCGGTCGCGAAGGTGTTAGAGAAGCTTTGCCCAGCCTTCAATACAGGTGATTTCTGGAACTGATTGTTAGCGGTCGTCACTAGGTGCGGCACCTTGTCGTGGTTGGTCCACGTAACGGTTGCGCCGACCGGTACGGTGAGTGTTTTTGGCGAGAAACTGTAATTGCCGATGACAACCTCAGTCTTTGTAGCTTTGGCAGGAGCCGACTCTCTGGTTTCGGGCTCCTTGCCGCGCATAGTATTCAGAAGGGCCAGAGCAACGAACAAAACGAACGCCAGGGTGCTCATATTCAAATGCCTCAGAAATGGAGGGGTTACCGACACGCTTCTAGTAGTGCGATTCTGATAGTGAACAGGAGAAGCTGACATAACGGAAGGCTTTCTATATTTTTGGTTTCAATAACTTGTTTTCAGTTATCCATACCGTTCTGTTGCGATGTCTATTCCCGTGACGTGGAGGATAGGCTTATTGCAGAAAGCAGAGCCTTCGCGAAACGGCGGCGGATGTCGGCAGTGAGCTAAGTCTGAAGCGCCCGCCATCAAAGGAATACCGCTTACGCTTACATTCGAAGCGCGTGGGGCTCGCGTCTTTTCGAACCTACTGTCTTATGCAGCGACCAAAGCCCTGATCGCGGTCAATGGGACGCAATTTGTCCTTCGAAAAGCTGCTCAAACTCCTGCAACTCTTCCGCGCTAATGTCGGAAATAGCCCAATAGTTAAACTCCGAATCAAGCCAATGCAGAAGGTGATAACCTTGGCGCGAGATCGCCTTCAAGGTCAAGGATCGCTGCTTATTCCCGGCCGAACGGGTGGTTGTGTCTGCGCCTGTCTCAGCCGGCCAGACAAACAGGTTAATGAAATGTTTGCGCCTTTGGTAAACCAAGGCCGCCACCGGCCGGTTAGCGAGATAATCAAGACGGCCACCGACTAAAGGAAACCCTTCGCTGGAAAGGTCGACCACCGGAGGTGCAAAATCGAGCTTTGCGTCCAACCACGGCTTTACAGTGTGCTGATCGGAAGAAGCGACGTCGGTGAGGTGGTTTGCCATCAGCGAACGCACATGACTGGCGATGAGTTGCGTCGCCAGGAATTGATCGGCCTCGGGTCGCTGCAATCGGGGCACCAAGGTCAAAGCGATGATCGCAGCGAAAATGATCGCCGCGGCGAGAGCCAGCCAATTCCAGGATGTCTCCCAAAGAATAGCCCGCGGCCGTGGCTGCCTTCTTGGGAACAGCGGCTCAGTATCTCGCGCAACATTGCGCCGGGGCAGTTCGGCGATCTCGTCTCGCAACGACGATTGAATTCGCTCACGTAATTCCGCGGGCGCCTTGTAATAAGGAGTTGCGTTGCCAATCGCATGAATCAGCGAGCCATGGATTTTGTAAGCTTGATCACATTTAGGGCACTCCCGCAAGTGCTGTTCGATTGTCTGGCTGGTAATCGGATCCAGTTCGCCATCCAGATAACCATCCATCAGGTTTGCGGCTTCTTCGCAGTTCATCTCACTTATCCTTACCGATGCGGGCCGCTAAATA
>DASXSC010000207.1:0-26930 GCA_036506215.1 Pyrinomonadaceae bacterium
CTCGCAATTCAGTGCTAGGGGCACTTACGTGCTGTGTTTGACGGCCAGCGATGGCGCGTTAACGGCGAGCGATGACGTGACCATCACGGTTATTGACGACGTGGCGCCGCCGACTGTGGAGCTAACCGCGCCCACGGATGGAACTAGTATTACGGAACCGGCGTCCGTCACTGGTTCAGTCAGCGGCGGCGCATGGCAGCTCGAGTACAGCCTAGACAGTGACGACAATGCCAACAGTCGCGTGTGGACGACTTTTGGCAGCGGCAACGGCGCGGTGAGTAATGCCTTCTTAGGCACGCTCGATCCGACCATGATGCTCAACGGTTTGTTCGACATCCGGCTGTCGGCCACCGACACTTACGGACAAATCTCGCGCACCTCGCTGGCCGTCATTGTCGAGCGCAACCTGAAGATTGGTAACTTCACGGTCTCGTTCAGTGATTTGAATATTCCGGTTGCCGGTGTGCCGATGGAGGTCACGCGCACTTACGACAGCCGCGATAAGCGTATGGGCGACTTTGGCTTCGGCTGGACGCTGGGTGTGAAGAACATTCGGCTCGAGAAGTCACGCGTGATCGGGTTCAAATGGTTCGAGACTGTTTCGCAGGAAGTCTTTGCGAACTACTGTCTGGAAGCTACGGGCTCCCACCTCGTTACGGTCACATTCCCGGGCGGCAAGGTCTTCAAGTTTGAGGCTTCCGTGTCGCCCCACTGCCAGCGCCTCGCACCCATTACCAGCGGAACCTTGACCTTCACGCCGCTGCCGGGCACGCATGGGTCGCTGGAAGTGGTTGGTTCGGCAGACTTTCAGGTGGAAGGCAGCATCCCTGGGCCGGTGAACCTGCTCGGCCTGGGCGGTGGCGTTGACATCTTTAACTCGTCCATCTTCAAGTTCACTGCCGAAGACGGCACCGCGTTTGTCATCGACCAGCGCGCCGGCCTGCAAAGCATCAAGGACCTGAACGACAACACCGTGACGGTGAGCGCGGGCGGCATCGTTCATTCAAGTGGCGGCTTACAAACGACCGGCATCACCTTCACGCGCGACGCCCTCGGCCGCATCACCGAGATCACCGACCCATCAGGCAACGTGCAAATCTACACTTACGATGCCGCAGGCGATCTCATCTCCTACACTGACAATGAAAACAACACCTCGACCTACACCTACGACCATACGCACCGGTTGTTGACGATTCATGATCCGCGCGGCCTGCAACCGCTACGCAACGATTACGACGCCGATGGCCGCTTGATCAGCCACACAGACAGCTTCGGCAAAGTGATCACGTATATACACGATCTTCCGGGCCGCATCGAGACTGTAACTGATCGCCTGGGCCACTCGACCAGCTTCGAGTATGACGAGCGCGGCAATGTGCTGCGCAAGACGGATGCGCGCGGCGGCGTCACCACTTTCACCTACGACGAGAATGATAACGTCCTGACCGAGACGAACGCGCTCGGCAAGATGATCAGCAACACGTACGATGCTAACGATCATCGCACCAGCACTACCGATCCGTTTGGTAACCTGACGCAGTTCACCTACAACGCGCTTGGCAAGATTCTGACCGTGACGGATCCGCTCGGCCACGTCACCACTAATACTTACAACGCGGCGGGCAATCTGCTGACGACCAAAGACGCGCTTAACAATACGACCAGCTTTAGCTACAGCGTCTTTAACGGCCAGCGCACTTCGCTGACCAATGCGCTCGACAACACCACGCGCTACGACTACGCCAGCGGCTATTTGACGAAGGAAACGGACGCTTCGGGGCACGAGACAACGTTCACCTACGACGCGAATGGCAATCGCCGCAGCCAGACAGTCAAGCGCACCAACGTCCAGGGCCAACTCGAATCGATCACTACGAACTACGAGTACGACAAGCTGAACCGTTTGCTGAAGACCACCTTTGCCGACGGGTCAGTCACCCGGGTCGAGTACAACGCCATCGGCCAGCAGAGCGCCACCATCGATCGGCTCGGGCAGCGCACTGAGTTTACTTACGACGACATGGGCCGGCTCACGCGCACCGGCTATGCGGACCGCACCCATGAAGAAACCACTTACGATGCTGAAGGCCGCCGGCTGACGAGCAAAGACCGCGCCGGTCACGTGACGTCCTACACCTACGACGACCTGGGCCGATTGACCAGGACAACCTACGCCGACGGTACGTTCACGACTGCTACTTACGACGCGGTAGGACAGATGCTCACCACCACCGACGCGCGCGGTAATGTCACCCAACTTACCTATGATGATGCGGGCCGCAGGACGAAGGTGAGGAATGCGCTCAACCAGGAAACTATCTTCGCCTATGACGCCAATGGTAATCAGCTCTCCATGACTGACGCGCTCGGTCATACGACCGGCTACGAATACGACGCCAACAATCGCCGTTCAAAAACCACCTACCAGGACAGTACCTTCGATACCGTTAACTATGATGCGCTGGGGCGTAGTGTGTCCAGGACTGATCAGGCCGGCAAGTCGACGCATTTTCTCTACGATGCTTTGGGTCGTTTGCTGAAGGTGAAGGACGCGCTCAACCAGGAAACCACTTACACTTACAACGAACTGGGCCAGCAAGTCTCCCAGACGGACGCCAATGATCACACGACGCGCTTTGAATACGATCAGCTTGGGCGACGCGTGAAGCGCACGCTGCCGGCCGGCCAGTTTGAAACCTATTCATACGACAACGGCGGCCGCCTACGGAGTCGCACTGATTTTAATGGCCAGACTACTACCTTCACGTACGACGTGATGCGTCGCTTGCTGTCGAAGACTCCCGACGCTTCACTCAATCAGCCAAGTGTCAGCTTCACTTACAATGCGACTGGGCAGCGCGCCACGATGAATGATGCTTCGGGCGCTACTGTCTACACCTACGACGAGCGCAACCGGCTCAGCAGCAAACAGACGCCATTCGGGACATTGAGCTATACCTACAACGATGCGGGCAATCTTCTGGCCACGCGTTCGTCAAACGCGAATGGCGCCAGCCTGGACTATGCCTACGATGTTCAGAACAGGCTCAGCACAGTCAAAGACAATCATCTTCTCGGGTTGAATGGCGGCGTCACTTCCTACAGTTACGACGCTGCCGGCAACCTGCAGGCGTACACCTATCCAAACGGCGTCACGACCAGTTATGTCTTCAACTCGCTCAATCGTCTGACGACGATGACGGTGGGCACCGCCGCTTCGTCGCTCGCGGGTTACTCCTACACGCTCGGGGCCGCCGGCAATCGCACCGCTGTGACCGAACTGAGCGGCCGCACCGTCAACTATATCTACGATGAGCTGTATCGCCTGACCAGCGAATCAATCGCCAATGATACTCGGGGCGTCAATGGCTCAGTTACCTATGGCTATGATCCGGTTGGCAATCGTCTGTCACGCACTTCCAATGTTGCCCCGGTTCCGTCGCAAAGCTTCTCGTACGATGCAAACGATCGGTTGACCAGTGACACTTACGACGACAACGGCAATACCATTACTGCAACCGGGCAGAGCTACGCCTACGACTTCGAGAACCATCTCACCTCGCTCAATGGCGGCAGCGTGACTTACGTCTACGACGGCGACGGCAATCGTGTCGCTAAAACAGCCGGCGGTGTAACGACGAATTATCTCGTCGATACCAACAATCTCACGGGCTATGCTCAGGTTGTTGAAGAGATTCAAAGCGGCGCCGTCACGAAGCAGTTCAGCTACGGACATGATTTAATCAGTCAACGGATCATCGGCAGTAGTGTCAGCTTCTACGGCTACGACGGCCACGGCTCAGTCCGCCTTTTGACGGACGCCGCTGCCGCCGTCACCGACACCTACGACTACGACGCCTTCGGCAACCTCATCTCGCGCACCGGTACGACACCCAACGACTATCTCTACAGCGGCGAACAGTTCGACGCGAGCCTTGGCTTCTACTACCTCAGGGCGCGGTACATGAGTCCATCCACTGGAAGATTCCTTTCGTCCGATTCGTTTGAAGGTAGTTCGAATGATCCAGCCTCATTACATAAGTATTTGTATGCCGAATGTGATCCGGAAAACCGCATTGATCCGTCTGGCAAGGTCTCGATTATTGATACGATTCAGTCGGTAGCAATAAGTTCTATTGTCTTCGTATGCTACAACACAGCTTTCCATTCCACGCTCATCGCGGTGGGAACAGTTCTAAACCTTGCGGCTTTTGTCAGCAGTGAAGAGTATGCTTTTGGGGCCGTATCTGCTACGCCCGGTGGCCCTGCGGCTTTTGCGGAAGGAATGGTGGAGGGTGCAGTAGTTACTCTCGGCGTTGCCCGAAGCATAACTAATGTTTTCATTGCTAGCGGGGCTGCCGCGCAGACTCCCTCTGAAATTGCTGCAAGTTTCCAAGGGAGCATTAGATACCCAGGGGTTGATCGGTTTAGGAATATCGTTATTAAAAGAGGAACGTTTCTAATATGCGGGGATCCCGGATGTTCAGGATTCTTCACAACCGAACGAACTATTGCCAGAGCAGGTGGTGATTCGACGCGTCTGTTCGAAGGCCTTCAGGTGGCACCTCATCAGGGAGAGTACAGGGATTCGGTGATAGTGTACGAGGCGCTAGAAGACTGTCCTGGGGCTTTCGGTATCGTTCGCGAGAATCCGCAGTACGGAGAAGGAGGCTTTCCGCAAGTATACGTTCCGAATTGGCAATCGAAACTACGTCCGGTCAACACTATTAATTTGGAGAACTTTAGACTTTCGGAATAAGTAAGCAGCAGACAAATGAATTTAAAGGACCAAACACTTAGCCGGAATTTCCGAGAGCTTTTGGGCCGAGGAGAAATCCCTTTAGGTCAATCTGTTTTTCCCGTTAACCTAAGAAGAGACGACCTTCTCAAGGCGGTATCGAATTATCTGAATAGAAAGCCTAAGGAATGGAACGCCGACAATCATAAATGGAATAAGGACCAGCTTGATATTGACATTCTGTGGTATCCGAGCCAGCCGGTGTTCTTAACGTTTCGTAACGGAGACTTGGTTCTGATTGAGTTTTCTGGCTCCAGTGAGGGCCCATCGAAATGGGACTATTTGCTCGAAGTGCAAAAATACTTCCGCATCAAAAAGGATGTAATCAAACACTTAGGTGAGGAGACTCGGAGTAATGAGCTCGATCGCCAAAACATGGAAGCTGCATGGGAATTTGCAAAGTTAACTCTCTATGTTGCTTGCGATGCTAGGACTGGGGGTTGCGGAATCGGCTTGAGGGTCCTGGAGCGAGCTAATGAAGTCTAGTGAGATAGCGGCATAACTTATGGCAACCGGTCGAGAATAACTAAACGAAATAGTCAGGAAAACAATAAGAAATTCAACCGAGCCCAGCAGAGGACGAACACAACAGCCCAGCGGCTTTGCCGCCGCACAGTGCGGTAAGGCTCCGCCTGGCTCCGCCTTACCGGCTGCTTGTTAATAAAAAAGGAGGCCGCGCCTCCGATTCATGAGGCTTAGCCTCATGAAAGAATAATACCGCGCCTCGGAAAGGCGAAGCCTTTCCGCACAGCGCGGCGACAAAGCCGCGCAGTTTCCGCCGTCTCTTGTCGCGAGCTATTACGCGAGTTTTTATGCAAAGCCAGCTACTGCTCGTAGGTGAGAAGAAACCTTGCGCTCTCCTGAACAATCGTGATTGAAGAAGTAACATCCCGGGGCCAGAATCCGGATAGCTGTAATGCTGAAAGGGCGGCAATCGATGCAGACAGAAGAAAACGCGCTTGAGCTAGCCCTCAGGTTGGCGGCGACGGAACCGGCCCATCGACCTGAGTTCTACCGTCTTCTGCTGGAGTCTACAGTCTATGTGCTGGGATCTTCAGACCAGATCGATGAAGGACAGGCAACGCTTAAAGCAGGTGCAAAAGTCGCGCTAACAAACTGGCTGAAGCCTGACGGCTCCCGCGTTATTCCATTCTTCTCTTCGCTGTCCGCTCTGCAGCGCGCTATCGAAAGCGACGAACACTACATTGCATTACCCGCGAAGACGTTCTTTGCAATGACGCGCGGCTCGGAGTTAATTCTGAATCCACGCTCTGACTACGGAAAAGAATTTACGCCGCCGGAAGTTGAAGCGCTCCTGGCGGAAGGCGTGAATCGGCTGCCAACACAAAGGGTCGTGAAAAAAGACACCGAGGTCTTGTTGGGACAACCGAGTAACTATCCGGCGGCTATGGTCGCCTCCCTGGCCACACTGCTTGCCCGGCACAGCAATGTCAAAGCCGCTTATCTGGCCCTGATGTTCGACTCCACCGTAGACGAAAAGCCCCACCTGACCGTGGGCATCGAGGGGGAAGGCGATTTTGAAAACGTGCTTCGCGAGGCTGGCTCGGTTGCCGGTGATTTGGCGCCAGAGGGAGAGCCGGTGGATTTGGTAAGAGTGGTACGTGGCGAAGCCGGTATAGGGAAGTACTTTATCGAAGCGGTGAAACCATTCTACAAACGCGACTAGGTTTACTGCTTAAGGGTTCGACAACTCATGGCCGCTGGCGCAGTTTCCGCCGTCTCGTCCCGCGAACTATTACGCGACTTTTTATGCAAAGCCAGCTACTGCTCGTACGTCTGCTTGCGCTTTCCTAAACCATCGTGATTGAAGAAGCGAACATCCCCGCCGGCGCCAGAATCCGGATCGGTGTCCCTTCCGAGATACCTGAGGCGGCAATCGCTGCGCTCGTCACACTTTTTTCGGAAATGGAGAATGTCGTCTCTGCGCGTCTTGGTCTGATGGAAATTCTCTCGTCGGACGGAGATTCCCAGTTCACCTACACCATTGGAATCGAGTGTTCGTCAGACGAGCAGGAAACGATAGAGCTGGCAGTTGAAGTACTCCGATCTGTTCCTGCGGCCCGGTGGCCCATCTCTATTTTTCCACCAACCAGCCGGTATTTTACAAAAGGGGCGATTGTGTTCTTCGGTAAGGCGACTGAAGCGAAGCGCGCGAAAGGTTGGCTGGCTCGTTTGTTTTCACGTTAATTAACGCGTTCCACTCCGGCGCAAACTAACAGTTTGCGTTACCGGAAGGTTAAAGCGAGTTAAGGTCATTGTTCTTCAGGTGGGGTGGTGCCAGCCGTTCCTGTCAACGGCCCTCCCATCCTGGCGACTCCTGCCAAAACCGCAGCTCGAACGGCGAGCTTAAACGACTCGCCTTCCTGCCATTGAACCGTGACCCAGCGAAGACGGCTATCATAAAAGGCGATGACATAATCACCAGGACCTGCCTCGGTTAACCTATGAGCCACCAGGGGAAAGGGAAGTAATTCTTCCCTGCGAAGCTCGTCAAGCGCCTGTTGCGCTTCAACGTGAAGTGAATCGAAGGACATCTGAGGTTCTCCTTCTTAAATGGGAACGAACCGCGAGGAGACTGCATCTACTGCCAACGGTGAGGGAATAAAGCTTACACCACCGTAGTGGACCAAAAGTTGTGGAGACTCGCTCTCGGGCTGCGGCACACGTATAACACACCACAAAAGGGGACGCGTAGCGAATGTTCTCTTTATGAAATCCACAGAATTAGCCCGCTACCCGTTCCCGCGTTATAAGAGACTCGCCATTTTTGATTGGTGCTGATTAAGTTCCAACCACGCGGATCCAAAACATATTTACCCTCATACCCACGACGTAACGACGGGACGTATTTTCTTCCGATGCCCGGCGCGATGCAAGCTACATGATGCCGCCCGCCCAAGAAGAGCGATCCATCACTCGGACTTTGTCGCGGGACTGGAGCTTTATTCACACTTGTTGCTGGCGGGACGTGGCCGGACACTTACTGCTTAAAGCAAAAGAGCGGGGGCAAGCCCACCTTCCTCACCCAGAGCTTCACTCTCCTGAGACCGCAGTTGAAGGTTGAAAGCCCTTCTACAAAACCGACGACAATTTGCTTGGAAGGCTCTCAGGTGAGGAAGGTGGGCTTGCCCCACTTTTCGATCAAGCTTTGATGCGAGTCATCCCTAGAAATGAGTTGCGCGGAATCGGCACGTCCGCCGAGGGTGAAACCAATCGCGTCACGATATTAATTGACAACCAAATCACGCGATAGTAAAAGATCGCTTGCCTCCTGGAATTCTGACTTTCTTTCTGACAAGAAAAACTATGAAAACTCGTAACCCTTTTAGAGTTGAAGGTCTTTGGCGCACCCTCTTTTTCATGTTGCTGGTTTTGTTGGTCTGCGCGCCGTCCGCTTTAAGAGCACAGGTCAGAACGGAGTACCGAGCGTTTTGGGTAGACACCTTCAACACGGCGCTCAATAACCACAATGATGTACTGGTGGTGGTTAACAATGCGTTAGCCGCCAAGGCAAATGCTCTCTTCGTGCAGGTGCGGCGGCGCGGCGACTCGTGGTACCTCAACTCGCTGGAACCGCTGGGCGATCGCACGCCGATCCAGCCCGGCTTCGACCCGCTTCAGGACATTATTAATGAAGCGCACGCCCACGACATCGAGGTGCACGCTTTTGTCATTATGAGCGCCATCTGGGGACGCGCGCCGAACCTTTTTCCACCCGAAAATCCAAATCACGCCTTCAATTTGCACGGCGGCTTCGACGCGGCAACGAACACGATTGTTCCCGGTCCAAATAACTGGCTGACGCGGACTCTACTCCCAGACGGCGGAACCATCACCTATCAGGGGCATCGTTTCGGCAGCGACTTCTGGATCGATTTCGGTCATCCGGATGCCGCGAAATACACGGTCGACGTGCTCAATCACCTGGTGCAAAATTACGACATTGATGGATTACACTTGGACCGCATCCGCTATCCCGATATCAGCATCAGCGGCCAGACACCAACTACCGGCACTAACATCGGCTATAACCCGACGAACGTCGAGCGCTTTCAGCGGTACTACGCGATTCCGCCAGGCAGCCCTCCACCCGCGCAAAATAATCCGCAGTGGAATCAGTGGCGGCGCGATCAAGTATCAAACATAGTGCGCCGAGTTTATCTCAACGCGCTCGCTATCAAGCCGAACCTAAAGGTCTCAGCAGCGCTGATTGCATTCGGCGGCATCGGTTCGACGGAATCAGCGTGGAACTCAGCGGAAGCCTACTGGCGCGTCTATCAGGATTGGCGCGCCTGGACGCAGGAGGGCATTCTTGATATCGCCATCCCCATGGTCTACAAAGCCGAACACACGGCTGCCATCCGTCCTCAATACGACCAGTGGGATACGTGGCTCAGAGGCCATCTCTATAATCGCGCGGGTATGACTGGACAAGGCGCATTTGTCAACGCTATCGAAGGGACACTGAGGCAGACGCGTCGAACACTGACACCCGCCAGTGGCACAAATAATTTGAGCGGGATTATTTTCTTTTCGATGGCCACGAGCAACATTGCGGTAACGAACAACCCGTTTGCTATTCCGCCAGGTAACACTCCCGCGCGCCCCTTCGCTGAATTTGCCGCAGGACTCACGACAGGTAAATCCGTCAATGGCCTAGTCCTCTACGAGCCGGCAGGAATGACGCCGATTTTCAGCGATCCGGCGCCGCTTCCCGCTTTTTCCTGGAAGGTCTCACCAACACTCGGACATATGAAAGGCGAAGCCCGGCACGCGGATAACACGCCTTTCGATACAGCCGCCGTGACGATCGAGAATCTCGATACTCACGCGACGCGCGCCACAACCACAGACGGCGGCGGCTTTTTCGGCGCTGTTGACTTAACACCGGGTCCATATCGGGCCCAAACTGAGGGGCTTTACTTCTGCTTCAACGTCGCGCCTGGTTTGGTGGCCGATGCAGACCTGGACACCCTCGCTCCTGAAACGACCACAGTTGTCGCCCCGGCCACTCCTAATGGACAAAACGGCTGGTACACAACAAACGTGACTGTCAGTTTAAGCGCTACGGATAACTGCTCGGGTGTGGCCACTACTGAATATTCAACGGACGGAGGAGCAACCTGGCAAACCTATGGCGGCACCATTACTGTCGATAGCGAAGGAACAACGCAGTTACTCTATCGTTCGACAGACCGCGGAAACAATACGGAAACGGCTAAGAGTATTCTCATTAAGATCGATAAGAGCGCACCGGCTATTACCCTGAACGCCACACCGTCGAATATCTGGCCAGCTAACAATCAAACCGTCAACGTAAGCATTAGCGGAACCGGAACGGATTCAGTGTCAGGTCTTGCCAGCGTGAGCTATGTCGTCACGGACGAATACGGGATGCCCCTGAGCATTCCGCCACATTCTCTTTCCGGAAGTTCGAGCGAATGGGTTGAGTCGCTTGCGGTTGAAGCGCGACGCGAAGGAGATGACTCTGACGGTCGACTCTACATTGTCGTCGCAACCGTCAGCGATATCGCAGGTAACACGACAACCGCATCTACAAGTATCGTCGTTCCGCACGATCAAAGAAGCCCCTGAGAGGAATTCGTCAGGGGACTTGTGCATACAGTTAGTTTTGCGAGGCGCAGAATCAGAAGCGGGGGGCAAGCCCGCCTTCCCCACCTGAGAGGTGAGGTAAGGCTCCGCCTTACCGGAGACAGCTTTTGATAATTAGCGAGGCTACGCCTCCGATTCATTAGAGATTCATCAGGCACAGCCTCATGAAAGAAATAATATTGCCCGCCGGAAAGGCGAAGCCTTTCGGCACTGTGCGGCGGCAAAGCCGCAGGCGCCGACTAGTGATTTAGATGCCAGATCTGATCCATCCCACAGTCTGCGCTACGATATTCTGAATATTTCTCACAAATGGGACTGACCTATCCCGAAAGCGAAACGCTTTCATCGTTGCACCGGCCCCGAATTCCTAACTACAAGGCAACCACCGAATTCCCAATAATGAGCAGAGAACAGCGCCAAAGCTGCTAATGCTGCATCAGTATTGTCTAGAAATCATCATCAGCGAAGCGCTGGCATAGGCTTTGACTCTACGACCATCCGGCGAACTGTATTTCTGAGGGAAAGAACCTAATTCACTGAACCCAGTCGGTTCGCCAGTTACGCCAGTTAGTTTACTAGCAAATTCATGGATATTAAGCGCCCCGCAAAATCGAAACTCAAGAAGCGGATTCGCACTGCGATCCTCATCGTCGTTGGACTGGTGGCCCTTGGCGGAATCACGTTTGGACTCAGCAGGCTGAAGCCGGCCGCGCCCACGCTGGATCGCTCCACGGCGGTGATCGACACGGTCAAGCGCGGACCGTTTGTGCGCGAGGTACGCGGCAACGGAACGTTGGTTCCTCAGGACGTTCGCTGGGTGCCGGCGCCATCTGAGGGTCGAGTTGAAAAAATTCCGGTGCAGGCCGGCGTGGTCGTCGGTTACGACACAATCATCGTCGAACTCTCCAACCCTAAAATGGAACAAGAGGCGATGGATGCGGATTTTCAGGTAAAGGCGGCAGAAGCCGATAAGGAAAGTCTGCGGAGACGTCTCGAAAGTGACTCGATGACGCAACAGTCAGCGATTGCCAGCATAAATGCCGAGTACAGTCAGGCGAAATTACAGTTGGACACCGACGAGGTGCTCGGCAAACAAGGTCTCGTTCCTGATCTGCTGCTGAAGATCTCCAGAATGCACGTACAGGATCTCGCTAACCGGCTCAAGGTTGAGCAGCAGCGAGTGGCGGTAAACAGCAAATCGATCAAGGCACAGATTAATGCGCAGGAGACGCGCATCGCGCAGCTGCGCGCCCTGGCCACCTTGAAGAGAAACCAGGCTGCGGGACTAAAAGTCCGCGCCGGGACCAGTGGCGTTCTACAGGTGGTAGCCGTGCAGGTTGGCCAGCAACTCACGTTGGGAGCCAACATAGCCCGGGTCGCGGATCCCGCTTCCCTCAAAGCCGAGCTAAAGATTGCTGAAACCCAAATCAAAGACGTCAGGTTAGGACTACCGGTGGCCGTGGACACGCGCAACGGAGTCATTCAGGGCCAAGTCATGCGCATCGATCCCGCGGCACGCGAAGGCACTTTCATAGTTGACGTGGCTCTAACCGGTCCGTTACCGGCGAGCGCGAGACCGGATTTGAGTGTTGACGGAACCATCGAGCTGGAACGCCTCAGTGATGTTCTGCATGTTAGCCGTCCGGCATTTGGACAGGGACAAGACACTGTCGGCCTTTTTCGTTTGAGCCCTGACGGACAGGAAGCCGAGCGCGTTCAAGTGAAGCTGGGGCGCAACTCGGTAAGCACGATTGAGATAGTCAGCGGGCTAAAAGAGGGCGATCAAGTCATCATTTCTGATACCTCGGCGGTGGATAGCTACAACCGCATCCGCGTGCGTTAACAGCCAACGGTTTCGTTGCGTCTTACGGCTGCGCCATTTCTGTTCGGTAGGGCTTTTACTAAATACGCTGCGCTGCGGAACGATTACCGAGGCATAGCCTCGGACTTTAAAAACGATGGCACGGTAAGGCATAGCCCGGCATAGCCTTACCGCACTGTGCGGCGGCAGAGCCGCAAACGCAGAGTCGACCGCAAACCTGGAGGCGAGCCGCGAATCTGGAGCTCAGCCGCAAGCTGTTTCTGATCAAAACACCCCAAGGAGACTACCAATGAGTTCATCCGATCCCCTTATTCACCTTTCAGATGTAAAGAAAGTTTTCTATACCGACGAAGTCGAGACGCACGCGCTTTCAGGAATACATCTGGACATCCAGAAGGGCGAATATGTTTCCATCGCCGGCCCTTCGGGCTGCGGCAAGTCGACCCTACTGTCGATACTCGGCTTGCTGGATACACCCAGCGACGGCGAGTACGTACTTAACGAGAAGCCGGTTGAAAATCTCTCTTTGTCGGAGCGCGCCCGCATTCGCAATCGCGAGGTCGGCTTCATCTTTCAAAGTTTCAACCTGATTGGCGACCTCACTGTCTATGAAAACGTCGAGTTGCCGTTGACCTATCGGGGCATGAACTCCGCCGAACGGAAAAAACGCGTGACTGAGGCGTTGGAAAGCGTCGGCATGGGACATCGCGCCAAACACCTGCCCAGCCAGTTGTCGGGTGGCCAACAACAGCGCGTCGCAGTGGCGCGTGCAGTGTGCGGACAACCAAGCATCCTGCTTGCTGATGAGCCCACCGGCAACCTTGATTCGACCAACGGCGAAGCGGTGATGGAACTCTTGCGCGATTTGCATCGCGGCGGCTCGACCATCTGCATGGTGACTCACGACGCCCGCTACGCGCAGCACGCCGATCGCATCGTGCACTTGTTTGACGGTCTCATCGTTGAAGAAGAAGCGGGTGCTAACCGGCGCGAAGTGGAAGACGCAAAACGACAACTCGAGCAGAGCGGTTTCGGAGCAATAGGATGATAACCCTGCGCAACGTGGAAAAAGCTTTCTCGCACGGACCGGCGAAAACGTATGTCCTGCGCCGCGTCGAGCTCGACATACAGGCTGGCGAGTTTGTTTCAATCATGGGGCCATCAGGCGCCGGCAAGTCAACGTTGCTACACATCCTCGGGATGCATGATCCCTCATGGACGGGCGAATACTACTTTGACGACCTCGCTGTCCACTCGCTTGATCATAAGAGGCGTGCCGCTCTGCGCAATAGCAACATCGGCTTTGTCTTTCAAAGCTATCACCTGCTGGACGATCAAACAGTCTTTGAGAATCTCGAGTTGCCGCTTTCCTACCGTGATGTCGCCAAAAAAGCGCGGCAATCAATCGTCTGCGACACGCTTGATCGATTTCAGATTGTCGGCAAGAAGGATCTCTTCCCCAGTCAGCTTTCCGGCGGCCAGCAGCAGCTTGTCGGTATCGCTCGAGCCGTGGTGGCCAACCCGCGAATCATACTGGCTGATGAGCCAACAGGAAATCTGCATTCCAGCCAGGGCAAAGAGATCATGGACATGTTCAAGAAACTGAATGAAGAAGGCACGACCATCGTCCAGGTCACACACTCCGAAGTGAATGCCGCGTATGGCAACCGGATTGTACGGCTTGAAGACGGCTGGGTAGTCAAGGAGTAACACGCGTTACGGAAGTCTTGATCTGGTACTGCGAAGTCTACGATGACGCGACTTTGATGGTCGTCAGCGGGAACTGAATATCCGGGAGGACTGCCATGGACTCATTGCTGCGAGACCTAAGGTTTTCCATACGCTCGATCTTAAAGCGTCCGGCTCTCACGATAATTGCCATTGTCACGCTTGCGATCGGCATTGGCGCTAATAGCGCCATCTTTAGCCTAGTCAACGCTCTGTTGCTAAAGCCGCTGCCGTTTGCCGATCCGGATCGAATTGTTGCGTTATGGGACAAGGTTCCCAGTCGCGGAGTGGAGCGAAATGAAGTTGCCGTGGCGAATTATCTTGATTGGCGCGCGCAAAACAAGACGCTCGAACAATTGGGAATCTATAGATGGTGGAGCACGAACCTCACTGGAGCTGATTCACCGGAGCGTGTGCAAGGCTTCCAGGTCACGCCAAATTTTCTCGACATCGTTGGCGTCCAGCCGTTGCTGGGTCGCGGTTTCTCTCCGGAAGAGGACCAGCCTGGCAAGGACGCCGTAGCGCTGCTCACGTACAGCCTGTGGCAACGTCGCTTCGGCGCCGATCAAAATATTGTCAACAAGACAATCTCTACCAATGGCGTCACACGCACGGTGATTGGCGTGATGCCTCCAGACTTCAACTATCCAAAGGGCGCCGAGATTTACGCGCCCCTCGCGATCATGCCGGAGCTGGCGCGCAGCCGCGGCAGTCATGCTTACCTGGGAATTGGCCGCCTCAAGTCTGGGGTCTCGCTCCAGGGCGCGCAAGCCGAATTCGACACGATTGCCCGCCAGCTCGAGAAACAATATCCCGAAACAAATACCGGACGTGGCGTTGTGATTTATCCGATTCTGGAAGACACCGTCCGAATGTACTCGACAGCGCTGTGGGTGATGATGGGCGCCGTCGGCTTTGTCTTGCTGATCGGCTGCGCCAACGTTGCCAATCTGATGCTGGCACGCGCGTCCGGACGGCAGCGAGAGATTGCGCTGCGCACGGCCCTGGGCGCCAGCCGCTGGCGCATAGTTCGGCAACTGCTCACCGAGAGTGTGTTACTCGGCCTCGCCGGCGGCGCGCTGGGAGTATTGATTGCTTATTGGAGCGTCGATCTCATTCGCAGCGCGAATCCCGGCGAGGCGGCGCGGTTCGCCGCGGGTTGGAGTCATCTGGGAATCAATCTTCCGGTGTTGACCTTTACTCTGCTGCTCTCTGTCTTGAGCGGCGTGCTGTTTGGATTGGCGCCGGCGTGGCAGCTTTCGAGATCTGATCTGAATAGTGCGCTCAAAGAAGGTGCGCGGCAAGCGACATCAAGCTCGCACCGATTGCGTGGGCTGCTCGTGGTTTCCGAAGTTGCGCTTTCGCTCATGCTGCTGGTGAGCGCCGGTTTGTTGATTCGAAGTTTCCTGCAATTGGTCAAGACCAATCCCGGGTTCAATTCCGACAATCTGTTGACGATGAATCTGGTCCTTCCGGCAGCAAAGTATAAGGACGAACCTCAACGCGCCGTTTTCTATTCAGAGCTGCTGAGACGCGTAACTGAACTACCGGGTATCGCCTCGGCTGCCGCTATAAACCACTTGCCACTCGGCGGAAGTAATTCCTCGACAAGTTTCCTGGTTGAAGGACTTGCGGAACCACCACGCGGACAGGAATTCCTGGGCCGCTACCGGGTTTGCACGCCAAACTATTTTGAAACGATGGGAATCGCGGTGCTAAAGGGCCGCGGCTTTACCGAGCAGGATAAGGCGGGCTCGCAAGCGGTCGTCGTCGTTAACGAGACTCTCGCGCGGAAGTATTGGCCCAATACTGACCCGATCGGCAAGCGCATGCGCTACACCGGACCGTTGCAGGAAAACCCCTGGATGCAGGTGGTTGGAGTTGTGCAGGACGTGAAACATGAAATGACCCTTCCGATAACGGAAGACTTCTACGTGCCGCACGCCCAGGATGCCTGGAGTTCAATGGTCCTGGTAGCGAAGACGAAGGTTGAACCTGCAGCCATGGCGGCGCCGATCCGGCAGCAGGTGTTGGCACTTGATAAAGACCAGCCGGTCTTTGATGTGCACACAATGCGCGAAGTGCGCGCGATTTCGTTGGCTCTCTACAGCTTCTCCTCCGTCATGCTGAGCATCTTTGCCGGGGTTGCCTTGTTGCTCGCAGCCATCGGCATCTACGGCGTGATGTTCTACGCGGTAATGCAACGCACGCAGGAGATTGGCATCCGCATGGCCCTCGGCGCTCGTGCGTTGGATGTTCTGAAGCTGGTTGTCAAAAACGGAATGTCACTGGCTTTGATCGGGGTGGTTGCGGGTTTGGCCGGCGCCTACGCCCTAACGCGGCTACTGGCGAGCCTGTTGTTCGGCGTCACGCCGACAGACATCGTGACTTTCTCGACCGTTACCCTTGGTCTGCTTTTAGTAGCGCTGCTTGCCTGTTACATACCCGCGCGTCGCGCCACGAAAGTAGATCCATTGGTGGCACTTAGATACGAATAGAGAAGGGCGACTGCACAGCCCGAAGAGTCAGAAGCGAGAAACACATTGCACACACTTTGGCAAGACATACGTTACGGATTTCGAATGATGCGGAAAGCGCCCGGCTTTACGGCAATCGCGGTCTTGTCACTGGCCCTGGCTATCGGCGCGAATACGGCGCTGTTTAGTTTGGTTGATGCCGTGTTACTGAAACGATTGCCGGTCAAAGAGCCAGACCGTTTGGTGCTCTTCAATTGGCAGGCCGGGCGCGCATTCAGGCTAACTGGCACGCGCGGGATATTTGCCGGTGATCTACCGCCCGACAGGCGTGGCGGCTCGTCGTTCCACTACGCAAGCTTCGACAGATTGCGCGATGCGGTACATGACCAGAAGAGCCCACTCTCCGAACTCTTCGCCTTTGCGAATCTGTGGGATCTCAACGTTCAGGTAAACGGACAGGCCGAAGTGGCCGAAACGCAAGCTGTATCCGGCAATTATTTCACCGCCTTGGGAGTGCCGGTCATCCTTGGTCGCACAATTACCGAAGCCGATGACAATGCCGCCGCCACCCCGGTTGCCATGATCAGCTATCGGTTCTGGCAGAGCCACCTGGGCGCCGCACGTTCAGTTATTGGCCAACAGATCAAACTGAATCAGCATTCCTTCACGATCATTGGCGTCACTCCAGCCACATTCAAAGGCACCCTGCAGGTTAACGACTATCCGGCGATATCTGTGCCCCTCGCGTTCGAACCGGTTTTGCTCGGCGAGAATTCGGCAATGCCGCGGGCGGACAGGCCCGGCACCTGGTGGTTGCATGTAATGGGGAGATTGAAACCCGGCGCAACCATTGAGCAAGCGCAAGATAGCTTGAGCGGCACATTCCAGGCTCAGGCGCTGGAAATGATGCCGCCCCCGACAAAGACGAATGAGCCGGCGAACCTGGAACCGAAAGATTTTCCCGCTCTGGTAGGGCTCAACGGCAGTCGAGGTATGTCGGAGATGCGCTACGTCTATTCCTCGTCGATCTATTTGTTGTTTGGCGTTGTTGGTTTGGTGCTGCTGATTGCTTGCGCGAACGTGGCAAATCTTCTGTTGTCACGCGCTGCAGTGCGCAGTGCCGAAATCACCGTGCGCCTCGCTGTGGGCGCCGGACGTTGGCGCTTGATTCGCCAACTGTTGACCGAAAGCGTGCTCCTGTCACTTTGCGGTGGTGGAGTCGGAGTGTTGTTTGCCCTGTGGGGCAAAGACGCGCTGGCGGCTATGGGCAGCAAGCACGGTGACTTTCTGCCAGCCGGCGTTGATTACAGTCTGAATTGGCGAGTGCTCGGCTTCACCTTGGGCGTTTCGTTGTTATGCGGGGTCTTATTCGGACTAGCACCTGCGTGGCGCGCCACCAGTCTCAATCTGATGTCCGCACTCAAAGAGACCAACCGAAGCGCGAGCAGCCTGTCCCGTTCGCGTCTGAGCAAGCTACTGGTTATTGCACAGGTTGCGATGTCGTTGCTGCTGTTGGTTGGCGCGGGATTACTTATTCGTACCGTGACTAACCTGCAAGGTGTGGACGTCGGTTTCAATCAGAATAATGTTTTGCTTTTTTCGCTTAATCCGCGGGCGGGCGGGTACAAAAACGAGAAGCTGGTGCAACTTTATCAGCAGTTGTTTACGCGGCTGGATGCAATTCCAGGAGCGCGTTCCGCCACCTTCGCCAGCATTCCGCTGATTGCGCACTCCACAACTAATACGTCGTTGATTCTTCCTGGAGAGACCCTCCAAACGGCCGCCCAGCACATGACCAATACGCAAATAGTACGGGAGAACTATTTTGCGACGATGGAGATTCCGCTGCTGCGCGGACGTGCCTTCAATGCGCAGGATGACGCGCATTCTCCCCAGGTGGCCATTGTAAGTGAAACGCTGGCGCGCAAGTTTTTCCCAAACGAAGACCCGATTGGCAAACTAGTCGGCCTTGATGACGAGACAGCCGGCAAGATTGAGATTGTTGGCGTTGCGCGTGACATCAAATACAACAGCCAGCGTGAAGAAGGCCAGCCGCTGATTTACATGCCGTGGTTGCAGCAGAGCAAAGAGATTGGACAGATGTTTTTTGCTGTGCGTTCCGCAGGCGAGCCCACAGCGTTAGTCGCCTCACTGCGCAAGGCCATAAGTGAAGTGGATAACAACCTGCCGCTGGGCGATGTCAAAACACAAATCGTGCAGTCTCAGGAAGCGTTCTCACAAGAACGTGTCTTCGCTCAACTGCTTGCTTTCTTTGCCTTGCTCGCCCTGTCGCTGGCGGCGATAGGTTTGTATGGCGTGATGGCTTATTCGGTGGCACAGCGCACCAGGGAGATCGGCATCAGGATGGCGCTGGGCGCGCAGATTGGACACGTGCTGGGCCTGGTGCTCTGGCAGGGGATCAAACTCGTGTTGCTGGGACTAGTCGTCGGCGCAGCCGGCGCGTTTGCTTTGAGGAACGTAATCGCCAGCCAGCTTTACGGCGTGAAGGCTACTGATCCCATGACGTTCGTGCTGGTTGGCGCGTTGCTGCTGATGGTTGCACTGATGGCGTGTTACATCCCCGGGCGACGAGCAACGAAAGTCGATCCATTGGTCGCGTTGCGATACGAGTAGTCAGAAGGGAGTAAGTGATGCAAACACTGCTTCGAGATCTGCGTTATGCAGTGCGAATGCTAGCCAGGCGACCAGGCTTTACCGCGGTCGCGATTTTCACGCTAGCGCTCGGCATCGGCACCAACAGTGCCATCTTTAGTGTGATCAATGCAGTGCTGCTGCGCCCGCTACCTTTTAAAGAGCCCGCACAACTAATCAAGCTTTGGGAAACCTATCCGCGTGGGTTCGGTACTGTGTCGCCGCCGAATTTGAAGGACTGGCGTGAGCAAAACAATGCTTTCACCGGACTCGCCGCGTATCAGAATAGTGGCATTGCGAAACGAATAGCTTGTTATTACCGCCTTCCGTGGCGCGTGAGAATTTGTTCATTTTGATTGAGTTCGCGGTAACACGATCGCCGTCGCAGACGAGATTTGACCTTTGGTCTTAGGTTTGGTCCTTGGTCTGTGGATAGAGGGTCCGGGTCGTGTCCATCAGTTGCTAAAGGCAAAGACCAAAGGCCCAGGACCAAAGTCCAAAGACCAATCGAACATCGGCAATTGGAAGTAGCGATCATGGAAACACTTCTGAGAGACATTCGCTACGGAGTGCGAAGTTTACTGAAGCGACCAGGCTTCACGGTGATTGCCTTAATCGCTTTGGCGCTCGGCATCGGGGCCAACACGGCGATCTTCAGTTTGGTCAATGCGGTGTTGTTGCGTCCGTTGCCTTTCGCTGAGCCGGACCGTCTAGTTTGGATGTGGGGAAATATTAAGAACGGTGGGAATCGCGCCAGTGTTTCGCCGCTCGACTTTCTCGACTACCGCAAAGAGAACACAACCTTCGAGGAGTTTGCCGGTTCTTTCTCGATCCCGGTCCACTTGAACCTTACGGGCAGTGGCGAGCCTGCGCGGCTAACCGCCGCCGGAGTCACCGGAAACTACTTTCAGGCGCTGGGTGTGAAGCCGGCGTTGGGCCGTACCTTCCTGCCCGAGAATGAGAAGCCCGGAAGCGATGAGGTGGCAGTGTTGAGCTACGGGCTCTGGCAGAAACGTTTCGGTGGCGACGCGGATATTGTCAAGAAGAAAGTCGTGCTCGACGGCAGGGTCTGCGATGTAATTGGCGTGATGCCGCAGGACTTTAGTTTTCCGCAGAACGCCGAGTTGTGGGTACCGATCAACTTCGACATCTCGCCGGGAATGAAACAACGCAAAGCGCATTTTCTGCGACCCATCGGCAAACTCAAACCCGGCGTAACCATCGCGCAGGCGCAAGCGGATACCGACGCGATCGCTCGCCGTCTCGCAGAACAATATCCGGATTCAAACACTGGCTGGAACTTACGTTTGGTTTCACTGCGAGAGCAGCTCGTCGGTAACACCCGACCCACGCTTTTTATTCTGTTTGGCGCCGTGGGATTTGTGCTGCTGATTGCGTGTGCAAACGTTGCCAATTTGCTGTTGGTACGCGCGGCCGGGCGGCAGAAAGAGATTGCCCTGCGCACGGCTCTGGGCGCCGGCCGCTTCCGCATCGTGCGGCAAATGATTACTGAGAGTGTTTTGCTTGCTTTGGTGGGTGGCACGGTGGGAGCCCTGCTGGCGATGTGGGGAGTTGATCTGCTCGTGACTTTGAGTGCCGGAAGTATTCCGCCAACCGCGCACGTGAATATCGATGCGACAGTGCTCGGCTTCACACTGGTGATTTCGCTGCTTACGGGCGTTCTGTTTGGTCTGGCTCCAGCATTGCGCACGATGAAGTTGAACCTGAGCGAGTCGCTAAAAGAAGGTGGCAGAAGCGGCAGCCAGGGACCGCAACACAACCGCACCAGAAGTGTGTTGGTGGTACTCGAAAGTGCCGTAGCCGTCGTGCTCTTAATCGGTGCTGGGCTGTTAATTAGAAGTCTGATTCGATTGCAAAGCGTCAGCCCCGGCTTCGATGCGCAAAGCGTATTGACGATGCGCGTTGACTTGCCCAGACAGAAGTATGCAACTCCCGACAAGACCACCAGCTTTTTCACCCAACTGGAAAGTAGTGTCGGTAGTTTGCCGGGAGTAGAAGCCGTCGGCTTCGTAACCGAGCTTCCGCTCAGCGGCCAACCAAACGATATGCCCTTTACCGTTGAGGGCCGTCCGGCGTTAGCAATTAACGATTCCCTGGATGCTGACTTCCGTCGCGTAAATCAACAGTATTTCAAAGCGCTCCGCATTCCTCTGCTGCGCGGTCGCAATTTCAGTGAACAGGAAGTCCAGCAGAGCGCCAAAGTAGTTGTTATCAGTGAGCTACTTGCCAGCCAGGTTTTCCCCAATGAAGAGCCGCTCGGGAAGCGACTGATAATGATGATGAGTAAGGAACCATGGGAAATCATTGGCGTCGTGGGTGATGTCCGACATCGCGCGCTGGAAGCTGAACCTTTTCCCGCGATGTACATGCCGACATACGAAACCGGTTGGACCAATCTGGTGATTCGCACGCAAGGTGACCCAACGAACCTAACTGCCGCCGTGCGTAAGGAAGTGCAGGGAATCGATCCTGATCAGCCCGTCGCAGACGTGAAGACAATGGAACAATGGTTGGATGAGGCGGTGGCTGCGCCGCGTTACCGCACGGGGCTGATCGCATTGTTCGCGCTGGTGGCGCTCGTTCTCGCTTCTACCGGAATCTACGGTGTGATGTCGTATTCGGTCACGCAGCGAACGCATGAGATTGGTGTGCGTATGGCGCTGGGCGCCCGCCAGCTTGATGTTTTGAAGCTCGTCGTTCGCCAGGGAATGACTCTCGTGGTAGTCGGGGTGGTCCTTGGCCTGCTTGGCGCCATCGCGCTTACCCGCGTGATGTCCACGCTCCTGTTTGATGTGACTGCAAAAGATCCGGCAACTTTTGTGGCAGTCGCGACTTTGTTGACGTTGGTCGCATTTATCGCCTGCTACGTGCCGGCTCGCCGCGCGACGAAGGTCGATCCGCTGGTAGCGCTTAGATATGAATAGGGAAAACAAATGAATTCATTGCTGCAGGACTTACGTTTTGGCTTGCGGATGCTGATCAAGAATCCCATCTTCACGCTTATAGCTGTAGTGACGCTGGCGTTGGGCATCGGCGCTAACACAGCTATCTTCAGCGTAGTCGATGCCGTGCTGCTGCGACGTTTGCCTTATCCGGAAGCCGATCGGCTGGTGTTTCTCTGGTCTACGATGCCTTCACTGGGTGGGTCTATTGGGGGAAGCGCTTGGCCGGATTACGAAGGCTGGCGCGACCGCAATCAAGTCTTCGAGGGGTTGGCGGCCTTTTATAATGGAGACTTCAATCTTTCCTCAGCCGGCAGTCCGCCGGAGCTTATACAGGGCGCTTACATCACTTCCAATCTCTTTCAAGTACTGAAAATTCCACCTTCATTGGGACGTTTGTTTACCAGCGAAGAAGAACAGTTTGGCAGGCACCATGTTGTCTTACTCAGTTATGGATTGTGGCAACGACGTTTCGCGGGCGACCGCGATATTGTCGGCCAGGACATCAAGCTTGGCGGTGAGAGTTACATCGTGGCAGGGGTGCTGCCCCGAGGATTGCCGTTTTTTGACAATCTGCCCGAGGTTGAACTGTGGACGCCACTCTCATTCGCGCCGAACGACAATATGGCCACGCGCAACAATTATTTCATCAACCTTGTGGGACGGCTCAAGCCAGGTGTCACCGCGGCGCAAGCACAGCAGGACACGAGCACTATTGCGAAAACCATGTACGGAGAAATCCCAGGAAACGCCGGAGTGAGCGCGTTAGTTGTTCCTGTGCAAGAACAGATCGCCGGTGATTCGCGCACAGGGTTGCTTGTGTTGCTGGGCGCCGTGGCGTTCGTGTTGCTCGTGGCATGTGTCAATGTCGCCAACTTATTGCTGGCGCGCGCTTCCGCGCGACAGAAAGAATTGGCAATCCGCGCAAGTCTCGGAGCCAGCCGCGCGCGCATCGTACGTCAAGTGATAATCGAATGTCTCCCTCTCGGAATAATCGGAGGATTGCTCGGGCTGCTGCTGGCGATATGGGGAATAGATCTGCTTTCGTCGTTGTTACCTGCATCGTTGCCACGAGGTAACCCGATCATCGTGAATAGTAGGGTACTTCTCTTTACGTTTGCACTGGCTTTACTGACGATCTTGATCTTTGGTTTGCTGCCGGCGTTGCAAGCTGCAAAAGCTGACGTGCGTGAAGCGCTCAACGAAGGCGGACGAAGCGGAATCGGCAGCCGTAAGCAAGGTCGCATGCGAAGACTGCTGGTGATTGCTGAAGTTGCTCTGGCGCTCGTGCTGCTCGTCGCTTCAGGGCTCATGGTGCGCAGCTTTATCAAATTGCGCCAGGTGGACGTAGGCTTTACCGAGCACAATGTGTTAACCCTGCGCGTCCCCCTGCCGGAGGCAAAGTATCCGGAGCCAAAAACGGCTGATGATCCGCGCGACCCGGCGGGATTAGTTTTCTACGAGCAACTGCTTGAACGCGTCAGGACGTTGCCGGGAGTCAAGTCTGCGACGGCTGCCACGCTCCTGCCGCTTGGTGCAGGTCAGGGTTGGGGCAAGTTTCTGACTATCGAGGGCCAAGCCGCGGATGCGATGGATAAAGTGCCGCTGATTCGCTTTGCGCTCGTGAGCCCCGACTACTTTCGAACACTTGGAATACCTCTGCGGCAAGGGCGGCCGTTCGCAACTGACGACAAAAGCAACTCACAACCCGTCGCTATCATTAATGAAACATTGGCGCGGCGCTTTTTCCCAAACGAGGATCCCGTAGGCAAGACTCTCTGGATGGGACCTCCGGAGAACCTGATGCCGCCTGAGGCGCTGACGATCGTTGGTCGTTTTCCGCGTCGCTTAATCGTCGGTGTCGTATCCGATGTCAAAGGGGGCAGTCTCAATCAACCAACGCCGTCATTAGTCTATGCACCGCTGACTCAACACCGTCGCGAGGGTTGGAGCAATAACCTCATGCTGGCAGTTCAGACCAGCACGGCGCCGGAGGCATTGACTTCGGCAATCAGAGAGCAAGTGCGAGGACTCGATCCCGATCAACCCGTTACCAGTGTCAGAACGATGGACCAGCTTCTAAGCAGGACGCTTTCAGAGGCGAAGTTTAGCTTGTTGTTGTTCGGTCTCTTTGCCGCCCTGGCGCTGGTCTTGGCGGCGATAGGTATTTACGGGGTGATGGCAACCGCCGTCACACAGATGACGCACGAAATTGGTTTACGCATGGCACTGGGCGCGCAAAAGCGCGATGTCTTAAGACTCGTCATAGGGCAGGGGATGACGCTGGTGTTAATTGGCGTTGCGTCCGGTCTCGCGTCTGCCGTGGCATTGACGCGGTTGATGTCCACCTTGTTGTTCGGAGTTAGCACAACTGATCCAATGACATTGGCGCTCATCACATTGTTGCTTGGGGCCGTGGCCTTGCTGGCCTGCTACCTGCCGGCGCGCCGCGCAACGAAAGTCGATCCGCTAGTGGCGCTGAGGTACGAATAAGAGTTGTAAGCGAAGGAGACGCAAGGAGGAAGCAACATGTTGGGAGCTCTGAGACAAAATCTAGGCTACAGCATACGCACGCTGGCGAAGAATAAAGGCTTCACTGTAACCGCAGTGTTGACACTTGCGTTGGGGATAGGCGCGACGACTGCCATCTTCAGCGTCGTCCATGCGGTGTTCGAACCGATGCCCTATCCAAAGCCCGACCAACTGGTCATGGTGTGGTCCAAGGTGCGGGGCGGAAGGAACTCGGTGTCGGCGGGCGATTTTCTTGAGTGGGGGAGGCGTAACACCTCCTTTCAGGGCATGGGTGCATGGACCGGCGCCTCGTTCAATGTGGCTACCGCTGACAGACCGGAGCAGGTCGCGGGATCACAGCGGACACCCGGGTTTTTCACGATGGAGGGATTGCCGCTGCTGCTCGGGCGCGATTTCCTTCCTGAAGAGGGTCAGCCGGGCAGGAACCACGTCGTGATCCTCAGCCACCGATTGTGGAGCCAGCATTTTGGAGCGGACCGCGACATTATCGGTAAGGACATCCGGATGAACGGGGAACCCTACACGGTCGTCGGCCTCCTGCCGCCTGGCATGC
This sequence comes from Pyrinomonadaceae bacterium, assembly GCA_036506215.1. Taxonomy (GTDB): domain Bacteria; phylum Acidobacteriota; class Blastocatellia; order Pyrinomonadales; family Pyrinomonadaceae; genus PSRF01. Next base: position 25,163 of record DASXSC010000207.1, read on the forward strand.
ATGATCGCTTTAACTCGCAGTTATGGGTGCCGCTAGCTTTCAATCCAGAACAAATCAACCACGATTCGCAGTCCATGCTTGTGATGGCGAGGTTGAAAGACGACGTATCGCTCGCCCAGGCACAGTCCGAAATGAACGGAATTGCCGGCCAGCTACAGAACGAATATCCGAAGTCCAATGCCAACCGGGGTGTAAGCGTGGAGCCGTTGCATCTCAACTTCCTTACGGATGCGACTCGACGGAACCTTTGGCTGCTACTGGGCGCGGTCGGTTTCCTCTTACTGATTGCTTGCGTCAACGTGGCAAATCTGCTGCTGGCTCGCGGCACGTCGCGTCAGCGAGAAGTTGCCGTCAGGGCCGCGTTGGGCGCCTCGAGAGCGCGTTTGTTCGCACAGTTTCTCACTGAGAGTTTAGTGTTGGCTCTGGTCGGCGGAGCACTCGGCATTCTGCTCGCGGTAGTAATTATCGATGTGATAGCGGCGGTCATGCCGCCTGTCGGCACGATGCTCCCGTCTGAGGCGAACATCAGAATCAGTATTCCCGTTTTGCTTTTCACCATTGCCCTGACGACGGTGTCGGGATTGCTGTTTGGATCCGCCCCAGCCTTGCAAGCAACCCAACTCGACCCAAACGAAGTGCTGAAGTCGGGAGGCCGCACGGGCGCTAGTGGGGCGCGCCGCAACCCCCGCCGAGCATTCGTGATTGCCGAGTTTTCCCTGGCGCTGATCCTGCTGGCCAGCGGGGGCCTGGCTCTCAAAAGCTTCTGGAACCTGACGCGGATCGACCTCGGCATTCGGACAGAAAATGTCCTTACGTTTCGTTTGCCGGTGCCAGCTAACCGTCTGAATGGGGCCGAGCAGATCAGATCCTATTACCAGCAAATGCTCGAAAAGATCGAGGCCGTCCCCGGAGTAAGGAGGGCGGCTGCAATGACTGGAGTACCAGCTCGTGGCGCAATGTTCGGCAGGAGGTTCAGCATTGTGGGACAGCCGGCTAACAATCCGTCCGAACGTCAGGGAGCAGCATTTCAGATGGTAACTCCGGGATATGTCGAGGCGCTGGGAATTCGCGTGATCACAGGTCGCAGCATCGATGACCATGACACCGCCACCAGCACGCGTGTCGCGATGGTCAACGAACGCTTTGTCCAACGCTATTTCTCCAGTGTCGATCCGCTTACGCAACGGATTTCCATCGAAGAATTGATCCCCGGCGGGAAGACTGGGCAACCCGTAGAGTGGCAGATCGTCGGCGTCTTTCACAACGTGCGCAGTGCAGGATCCCGTGAAGACAATTCGGAGATCGTCGTGCCGTTCTGGCAAAGTCCCTGGCCACAGACTTCGATGGTAGTAAGGACGGACGGCGATCCGAAAAGTGTGATCAAAAGTATCGCCGCCGCGGTTAATTCAGTCGATCCGGATCTGCCGCTTGCCGGCGTGAAAACTGTTGAAGAGATCGTGAGTGAGTCATTAGCCATCGATCGCTTTAGCGTGGTGCTGTTTAGCAGTTTTGGAGTACTGGGTCTGCTGCTTGCCGCCGTGGGCATATACGGTGTGATGGCCTTCACTGTTGCCCAACGCACTCAGGAATTTGGCGTGCGCATGGCCCTCGGCGCGCCGCGTTCGCGAGTTGTAAGTCTGGTTTTAAAAGAGGGAACGATTTTGGCTGTCATAGGGGCGCTTATTGGACTTGGAGGCGCCTACCTGGTTGGCCGCGCGATGCAGTCCACGTTGTACGGAGTAGGCGCAATGGACGCTCGCGCCTTCGG
>DASXSC010000208.1:0-7239 GCA_036506215.1 Pyrinomonadaceae bacterium
CCCGCTACCGCGCATCGGATGTCAAAGACTTGTCGCCGCTTCACCCAACCCTTTCTGAGCAAGTTCGGTGCGCGGACCGATCTATCCCCGGGAGACCCACCCGCTACCGCGAGGTGGTACTGATGACCTCATGACACCGCAGTGAGAATTATCACCTCGGCGCTACCGCGCACGCTTCTCCAAAGAATCGGACCTCCCCACGCTAAACTGACCCACTACCCGGCTTTGACGCAAACCGTTAGTTTGCGTCGCATGCGGGACTCGCTAAGGATGCCACTGCTGGACCCTGGAGTCGTCATGGAGCATCTCAAGTAGTTCAGTCATGGTCTTGTTGAGCTTCGGATGAACGAGCTGGGGACATAGTTCGGCGAGAGGCACGAGAACAAATCGCCGGCCCTGAAGTCGAGGATGCGGTAATGTCAGAAACGGTGTGTCGCATGTCGTGTCACCACAGAGGAGGAGATCGAGATCAATGGTGCGCGGCCCCTTCGCCTTGTCTCTGGCTCGCCCGAGGGATTGTTCCACTTGCAGTAGTCGTTCCATTATTTCCTCGGGAGGAGGAAGGGCGTTGCCTCGTAACTCCGCAACCATATTGAGAAAAGTTGGTTGCGTGAAAGTTTCCACTGGTTCCGTTTCATAAATTTGGGAGAGTCGGCTCACCTCGAGGCCGACATCGAGCAAGCCACGGATTCCCAGCAGGAGGTTTCCCGCGCGGTCGCCGAGATTAGAGCCAAGTCCGATATAGGCATTTGTGCCGGCGGAGTCGTTTAGCATAACTTCAAGGCTATACACCTTTGTGCTTGCTTCTTTGTAGTTCGTTTGAATTTGAGATCGCTATAGTTTGACATTGTTATATTCGATCTCGTTTCCAGGCAACCTCTCCGCCTCGCGAAATACTAATCAACGTTAAACGCGAAGTGCGGAAGGAACTGCAAATAGTTTGAAACCACCAGGCACTGCCACCGTAGTAACCTGGTGCTTGCTTGCCAGCATGTCATCTTATACTGATGGAGCCCTGGCTCGAGGACCGAAGGAAGAATCGGGACCAAAGCACTAGGCCCCAAACGGTTAAATAATCTTGTCTCAACTGGCTACATTAATCTGGCTCAAATGGACACTTTTCCGGAACTCGATGCGTTCATCGAAAGCCGTGGCAAATCGCATTGCGACCGTACTCGCGATGCTTGCCGCGCTGGCGTTAGCGCTATTGATCGGCCTGGGACTCGGAGTAGCCGCTTATGTTTTGACGTCGCCTAAAGTAGGCCTGCAAAACTTCCAAGCAAGGGCCAGGGCGGGCGAGCAGGTTATTCCGCCCGCCGAGTTCATCTTTTTTTCGATCTTCGCTTTGCTTTACCTGCTTTGGGCGACGCTGCCGCTAAGCATTGGCAGCAGCCGTCAGTTTGATCCGGGAAATCTTCTCCTTTACCCCATCAGTTTGCGGAAACTCTTTGCCGTAGATTTCGTCAGCGAGATAGCCAGTCTTCAATCCATCTTTGCTATTCCGGCAATCCTCGCTATCGGCGTCGGCGCCGGCCTGGCACAGGGAAAACTCGCCGCCGGGGCGTTGATCGCCCTGGCTGCGGTCTTCTTCGGCGTGGCGCTCTCAAAATGGATCTCGACGTCGGTCGGCTCATTGATTCGCAGGAAGCGAACACGCGGCGAAACTTTACTGGCCCTGATTGGTGTCGTCGCGGGATTGGGTGGGGCTTTATTTGGCCAAATTGCGCCAGTTCTTTTGCGGCACGCAGACTCAATCTCCGCGCTACGCTGGACACCACCGGGTGCCATCGCCTACGGTCTGGTCCACGGTCTGCGCAAAAGCAATGCGGCGGGATTCGCGCTGGCGCTGGCTGTCATCAGCACGTACACACTAATTCTTATTTCCATCACCTATTGGTTGGCACGCCGTTCGATTCTTGGAGGAGGACCGACGCGTCGCGCGCGCCGGAAGGTTTCGCTGGAGCCCGCTACGGAGGCCTATACGGGTTGGAAAATTCCCCTGATCCCGCCTGAGCTTTCGGCGATTGTCGAGAAGGAGCTGCGTTATGTGATGCGCAACGCGCAAGTGCGAATGATGACTCTGATGCCGCTGATTCTAATCGCGGTGAGGCTTATGAACAGGAGGCGTTTTAATCAGGCCGGCTCGGGAGGAAGTACTTTTGCGACTGGCTTCTTCAAGTATGGGGAAGGGCTGATGGCAACTACCGGCATACTCTATATCTTCCTGATTCTTGCCGGACTGTTTTGTAACCAGTTTGCTTTCGAACAAGGCGGAATGCGCACGCTCATACTCTCACCGGTTGACCGCAAGTTAATCCTACTGGGAAAGAACATTACGATCTCAATGGTAGCGCTGGTCTTTTCCATCGGTCTGTTGGTGATTAATCAACTGGTGTTTAGGGACGGCACACCAGGGGCGTTGCTTTTTGTTGTTCTCAGCTTCCTCACGTTCGTCCCGCTGATGTCCGTCATGGGAAATTGGCTCTCGGTACGTTTCCCGAAGCGCATGAACTTTGGGAAGCGCCTCAATGTTTCCGGCGTCGTTGGCCTGCTGCTGATACCCATGGTTTTCGTTTTGGCCCTTCCACCCTTGGCGGCCACGGCAGCGGGTTATGTCGCGCAGAGTTTGCTTGTTGAGTATGCTACACTCGCCGTCCTGGCAGTTCTTTCGCTCGGTCTTTACCTGCTGGCGATCAGTGCTCATGGCGAATCACTGCAGCAGCGCGAACTGGAAATACTGGAAGCCGTGAACGAGCCAGGCCCTGATTGACGTTGGGGAAACTTTAGGAGGTTAAGAGTTTAGCGTCCAGGTTGCTGACTAAGCATCCAGCCGAGCGTTTTCTCTAAACCGCTGCTCTTTAACTTAACTTATTCCAGCGGTGTCTCGAGGTGAAGACATCCGGGCGGGCGATCTCAGAAAAAGCGGCCCCGTCAATACACAAATGGCTCGCAGAAGATTTCGCAGTAACCAGCGGCACGAACCCGCCTCCGAGCGTTCCTTCCAGGAGTATTATCTTTCAACGCCCGCGCCGCAAACCTCGCGGACTGAGTTGCTGCGGTTGATCCGCGGCGGCGAGGATACTTTTCTTGAGCTGAAAGTAAAGCTCTCTAACTCCGAAAAAATCGCGCAGGAAATTGTTGCCTTGGCCAACACCGGCGGCGGGGTAATGGTTTTCGGTGTCAACGATCAAATGCGCATCGAGGGCGTCGATAATCCTGAGAGTGTTCAGGAGGAATTGGTGCGGATCTGCCGCGAGGATATCGAGCCGCCGCTGGTTCCTTACATCGATCGAATTGCATTTGACAATGGCCGCCGCGTGGTCGCGCTTGATATCGAAGGCAAACGGAGACCCTATCGCACTCATGAGGGGCGGTTTTATATAAGACTTGGCGCCGACAAACGCGAGGCCACGCGCGAGGAACTTTCGTCTTTGCTGGATGAAGTAAGACCACTGGGGTTTGAGAATATGCCGGCGCTCGGGTCTGCGTCTGCGGATATCGATGAAGCGCATCTCTGGAGTTTTCTTCGCGAGTTTGAAGGTGACGCCTTTGATAACGCTGGCGCCAATGGCTATCCGACCAGGGATGTACTCGAGCGCGATTTGCTGCTGGCGACAGAACACGGTGGCGAGGTGGTGCCCACTGTCGCAGGCCTGCTTCTATTTGGCCGCGATGAGCGCGTTCAGGAATTGCTGCCGCGCTCAACCATCACTGCCATCAGATATGCCGGCGACTCGATACAGTCTCCGGTGATCGAACGCGTCAGGATCGCCGGTAATCTGCTGACACTCTATGAGGCAGCACTGCGATTCGTCGCGCGCTACTGTGATTTGTGGGATACGCGTCCCCGTACTTTTCCCGCCGCTCACGTTGAGAATAGCCCTGTTGCCGCGCGCGCAAATTATCATCGCGGCGCGGTTAGCGAGGCGGTCTCGAATCTACTTATCCACCGGGATCTGGCTCTACGCGATCAGCCGACACGCCTGAATATTTTCGACCACTCCATGGAACTCATCAACGCTCGCCGGACGGCAGGATTCTCTCCGGTAGCGCAAAAGGCAATTCGCTTTGGACTGCCACAACGCCTTAATCCGCAATTGGCGGCAATGTTTTCCAGTCCTGCCTATGGACTGAAACTGCCGCAGGGCGGACTGCCAATGCTCTTGCGCGTGAGTCGTCTCTTTTCAAATCGACGAACGGAGTTGAACGCAATCAACGACGAATTTCGCGTCAGGCTGCATGGAGCCTGAGGAGGAAACGGCAGGAGGACGACAGGAGCAGACGGCAGGAAGCGGGAGCAGCACGCCGTGCTGCTCCCGCTTCCTGCCGTCTGCTTCTGCCTTCTGCCTATTATTTCGTCGTTCCGTCAGGCTTCGGCGCGTTGTAAACCTGCCGAGCCTGGATGACATATTCCTTGTCGTCGTAGACTCCGTCGCCGTTTACGTCGACACTCACTTTGATCTTATGTTGCTTGCCATCGTGGACGTCACCGGGGTTAAACGCCAGACTGTATTGACTGCGTAACAGTGCGTTGATTGAGCCCAGCACGCTGGGGAGTTCGCCGGGGAACGTAACCGGGTAATAAGCGCCGCCGGTCTCCTTAGCGAATGTTCCCAGGGTGTTCTTTGCCTGGAGAAACGTCATCCGCCCAGGCGCTCCGGTCAAAGAGTCAGTAGCTGGGAGATAGGCTTCATATTTTTTGTAGAAAAGCTCGCCAGTGCCGATTACGTAGATCGGAATACCGGCATTTTGAGCGACCTTGCGAGCGTCCCCGTAGTTAATCTTGCTGAATGTATCGATTCCGGAAGCCACAAGAATTATCGCCCGGCGCCGGCCCTGCACGTTTACAAGTCCCGCAAAATCGGATTTTTCTTCTTTGGCATTCTCGAGCACGACGGAGTCGCCGCGCCCGCCGACAAGCACGAATTTCAGAGCATCGAAGAGATTGGTTTCACGAAAAGCAGGGTAGTTTCTCAATAACAAACCAATAACCTGACTGATCCTGCCAGGATCGTTTGTGAAATCTGTAAGTGTGGTTGGACGAATATCGAAAGCTACCACGGAAGCATAATCGTCGGGAGGTTTGACAAACTGCTGTAAGAACATCGCCACCGGACGAATCACTTCGTAGGTTCCGGGATCCCACCCTCCGCCGACGGCGTTGCCGAAAGCCTCCGACCACTTGCTGTACTCGACGACCATGGCAACCGTAATCGGCGCTTCTGGAGTTGAAAAATTCGTAATTGTTTGTGGAGCGCCGTCCGCAAAGATCGCGAAATTTTCTTTCTTTAAACCGTTAACGATCTGGCCGCTTTTCTTGTGGTAAACAACGGTATCCACATTCACGATCTGAGTGGTAACTGTAATCTTCTCGGCCTCTTGAGGTTTGCCAATCAAGTCTGGAGGCAGCGGCTCCTGCTTCTCGCCCTGCTGTCCCTGTTCACCAGGCCGTTTGTTTTTCTTCTCATTGGAGGTTGGCGGCTGGCGGCGCGACTGTGCGAACGCGAGGCTGAGGCCAAGGCCGCCGAGTAAACCTAATACGATTATTATGGCGAAAAGCTTACGTGGGAACTTAGAGAGTTTCATTGAATCACCTGTTGCTAGAGAACGAAAAACGGAAGCAAGGCCCGTTATTTCCAGTACCCGCTTTCACAAAGTGCCCGGTTGTTTCAGTATGATGCCGAAAAACAAGACGAAGTTTCCCTCAATCCAGGCTAGCGGGGGCCGCTACCGCCCGCCTCAGCCTCGATAACTACATCGTAGGTTCCGGTATTGTCGTTTAGATTGCCTTCGTTCACGCCAAGGAATAACACACCATCTCGCTGGGCAACAAAGTCCCGCCTGGTGCCAATCAGGAGGAAATCGTCGTTGTCGTCACCGATAACGGCGATTAAGGCGCCGGTCGCTTCGTTGCGAAGCAATTTATCATTGTCGGGCGATCCTGCAATCCCGGTCGGCGTCGAGAAACGACCACGGCCAAGCGAAACGCGGCCGGTCCCACTGATTCGCAAACGTTGTCCCTGGCGGACTACCAACCCGCTGTTGGTCCAGCCGTTATTCGCATTATCGGCGCGCACGGCCACCTTGATAGTAAAAAATGTTGGCGAAGTTCCCGGCGAGGATTGCGAGTTTGTGCGAACTGGTGGCCTGTTAGTATCGGGGTTTGATCTTGGCGGTTGATAAACCGGAGCGGTCGTGTTGCTGGAGTTAGATGTCCCTTCATCATTCGACAAGGCGGCCGCAGCGGCTGTGGTGGCCGAGTCAAATTCAATCGATTCGACATCTTCGACATAAATCAACGTTCGGCTGCGACGGCCCTGAGCCCCGGAACCAACCAGTACGGTGAACTGCTGATCCTTGAAACCGATTACCTGACCGCGAATCACATTGCCGTCCTTAAGGCGAATGGTATCGGCAAAGGCGGGCACAAAGAGGACAAGGACTGAAGCAAATAAGCAGAAGCTACGCAGAATGTTTTTCATTATGATTCTCCAGGCCTACATTTCAAGACGAGTTTACAAGAGTCGATTGCTTTTGCAAGCGGGAGAGGCGAGTGGTAGTTCTCGGATGCCCCCGGGCGGCGAAAGGTTGCGGCGAAAGTCCCATCCCGGCTCACTGGATCCTGGCGTACGGGCAAGTTTCCCGGCCAATACGGCGGTGCCAACGGGCTGAAGACGTTGACGCTGGCGGAAACTCTCAGCTTTTCAAAATGCAGTAGTACTCAAGTGTTTGGACGGTTGCCAATGCGAGAATTGCGAGATATAGTATGTCCAACTAGATGGTTGGTGAATCCTTCCATCCAAGTGGTTGCTGGGGTGAGGACAGTAACCACATAAGATTAGGCGCGACAGTCCAAAAACTGTTGCGCCTTTTCGCTTTTTTCCCGCAAGTATTGGTATCGCCCGGTATTCGAAGCGCAAGTTGACGAGATTTTATTCCTAAGCAATTTTAGAGAGCCTCTGTATCTGTTCCCCTACCTTGATGAACAGAGCTTTAGATTCAATAACCGCAAGGGCGATGATTCGGATCGCTTTATCAAGGCGGCATCGTAAGCCACTGGCAAGCGCGTTACCTATAAAGAATTGACTGGCAAAGAGCCTAGGGGGTATGAAACGCCACTAAGACATGGTATCGCCCGCCCTGACGCGGGAAGAAAAAGAAAGGTTTGAAGCATGACAGCGGTCACTTTCGCGTTGATTTCAGTAATCCCGGGCAACTCACACAACGTCATGGCTATCG
>DASXSC010000209.1:0-13502 GCA_036506215.1 Pyrinomonadaceae bacterium
TCTGCATGGCTTGCGTTGAAGTTGACTCTAGCATCCGGCGCTACCGCACATGGTTCTGCATGGCTTGCGTTGAAGTTGACTCTAGCATCCGGCGCTACCGCACATGGTTCTGCATGGCGTGCGTTGAAGCTGACTCTAGCATCCGGCGCTACCGCACATGGTTCTGCATGGCTTGCGTTGAAGCTGACTTTAGCATCCGGGCTACCGCGCCCGGTTCTGCATGGCTTGGGTTGAAGTTGACTTAAGCGCTGACAGTCAGCTCACTGCAAAGAGTTGCCGCTGCCATTCAGAGGCGCCCGAAGGTTGGCGGACAATCGAAGCGTTCATGACCGCTTAGCCGCTGGCAAATTGCCGCCAGTTGCCCTACCGTTGTTTATCGAGCATTGGACTTATATATGACTACGGAAACTGCAAAAGAAATTGGACAAGCATCGCAAACTACGAAGGCGGCGTTACCGCTGGTTGCGGTCGTGGGGCAGCCGAATGTCGGCAAGTCCACACTTTTTAACCGCTTGATTGGACACCGGCGCGCCATTGTCGGCGACGAGCCGGGCATTACGCGCGATCGCATTTATGGCGAAGTTGAATGGGCTGGAGAGCGCTTTTCGATTGTCGATACCGGCGGAATCATTCCCGACGACGATGCGGTCATCCCGGCCGAGATTTTCAAACAGGCAGGCTTCGCTATTGATGACGCCCAGGCGATTCTCTGGGTTGTTGACGCGCGTCTTGGCTTAACGCCGCTCGATGAAGAGTTGGCGAAACTTCTACGCGCGACGGGCAAGCGCGTGTTAGTGGCAGCGAACAAATCCGAAGCAGCGCGAGTGGAGGCGGAGGCTGGAGAGTTTTACCGGTTCGGGTTTGAGGAAGTTTTTCCCGTCTCTGCGGAACAGGGGATTGGGTTGGGTGAGTTATTGGATTCCCTGGTCAATGATCTGAAATTTGAGATCCCAGATCTCAGATCTCAGACGAACTCAGATGTGAGGTCTCAGACGAACTCAGATGTGAGATCTGAGATCTCAGATTTGAGATCTCAGATTCCGAGCCAGGGATCCGCGACCTCTGGTGTACCGGAAGCGCAGCGCGAATTGCGGTTGGCCATCATTGGTCGTCCGAACGTCGGTAAGTCGTCTTTGTTGAATCGGCTGATCGGTGAAGAGCGGGTCATCGTCTCGCCAGTCGCCGGCACCACGCGTGATTCCATCGATACGCTGCTCTCAACACCCGAACAAGAGTTTCGTCTAATTGATACCGCTGGAATTCGTCGCAAGGGCAAGACCGGTGAGATGGCCGAGAAACTTTCCGTCGTGATGGCCATGAAAAGCCTAGCCCGCGCGGACGTGGCGATTGTCATTATTGACGCCGAAGAGGGACCAACTGCGCTTGACGCGCACATCGCGGGGTACGCGCACGACGCAGGTTGCTCGATTATTATTGCCTGTAACAAATGGGATGCGGTGAAGAATAAAGAGACGAGCACCTCGATGCAGTTTGAGCGCAAGGTTCGCGAGAAGATGAAATTCCTGGAATGGGCCCCCGTAGTTATGATCTCTGCTTTGAACGGGCAACGAGTAGAAAATCTCCTTCCTCTTGCGGTGCGCGCCAACGAAGCACGAAACCGGCGCATTTCCACCTCGCAGCTAAATGCGTTTTTTGAAGCTGCGGTTTCGCAGCCACGAGGAGGCAGCGCGCCGGCGCCAGTGAAGGGTGGACTCTCGAGGCTTCACGTGCAGTACATGACGCAGGTCGGTATCAGGCCACCCACATTTGTGCTGTTCACTTCCGGCGGCAAATCCGGACTGCATTTTTCCTACGTGCGCTATCTACAGAATCGTTTGCGCGAAGAATTTGATTTCTTTGCCACTCCGCTCCGAATTATCGAGAGGCACAAGAAGCGGCGGAACAAATAGCCTTCAAAATTGAGATATGGTTGACAAGCCTCCGATCACTTTCGAAGTGCTGGCCCGTGACGGTGAAGCGCGTGCTGGAATGTTAACCACGCGCCGCGGTCTTATCGAGACGCCGGTCTTCATGCCTGTCGGCACGGCAGGCACAGTTAAGGGCGTGCGTTTCGAAGCGCTGGAAGACGATCTCGACGCGCGCATCATTCTGGGTAACACCTATCATCTCTGGTTGCGCCCGGGCGCTGACGTTATCAGAGCTTGCGGTGGGCTGCATCGATTCACCGGTTGGCAACGGGCCTTGCTTACCGATTCTGGTGGCTTTCAGGTCTGGAGTTTGGGCGCCTTACGAAAGATCACCGAGGAGGGCACGCAGTTTCGTTCGCATGTGGACGGCAGTCTCCAGTTTTTGTCGCCTGAAATTTCGATGGAGGTTCAGGGGGCATTGGGTTCTGAGATCGTGATGGCGTTTGATGAATGTGCCGCCGGAGACGCGCCCGCTGATGTTTCGCGAAAGAGCATGGAGCTAACCGCTCGCTGGGCCGAGCGGTCGCGCAGAAGATTTGACAGGTTACAGCAGCAGGCTTTGGATAGCGGGCGGACCGAACCTGCCAAGACGATTAGCGGGGCGCAGGCGCTATTTGGCATCATACAAGGCGGAGCCCATCCGGAGCTACGGCGTGAAAGTTTGAGCCGAACAACAGAAATCGGTTTTGATGGCTACGCTATCGGCGGCTTGAGCGTTGGGGAAGAGAAGAGCGTCATGTGGCAGGTAGTCAGTGAGATTGGCCCGGAGCTACCGCCGAATAAGCCGCGGTATTTAATGGGCGTAGGTACGCCGGAGGATCTGGTCGAGGCGGTCGCGCAGGGTATTGATATGTTCGACTGCGTGTTGCCTACGCGAAACGGCAGAACTGGCCAGGCGTTTACGTCTCTCGGCAAGATGAACGTGAAAAACGCGCGCTGGGCAGTGGACACGAAACCGTTAGATGAGGCTTGCGATTGTTCAGTTTGCAAACGACACTCTCGTGCCTACCTCCGGCATCTTTACCTTTCAGGCGAACTGCTGGCGAGTGTCCTGCTGACGCACCATAATTTGGCCTTCTTCCTTGACACTATGCGACGCGTGAGGCAATCTATCCGGTCTGGCGATTTCAGCAAATTTCAACGAGAGTTCACCGAGGGGCTGAACGCATTCGAACAAGATAAGGCGCTCAGCAGTACTGAGGTGTGACGGCCGTAACGATGAGCTCCTGGGTAACTAAGAGATACTTAGCATTAACCAAACTATTTTGATGACAATCCTATTGATGATATTTCAAAGCGGCCTGGGGGCTCTTGGCGGACTTCTCCCGATGCTCCTGATCATAGGCGTCTTCTACATCCTACTCATCCGGCCGCAACAAAAACGACAGCGAGAACTACAAGAGATAATCTCTCAACTGAAAGCGGGTGACCGCGTTGTTACTACGGGTGGAATAATTGGAACGATCACTAGCGTGCGCGACACGAGTCTCCTTATTAGAAGCGCGGACAAGTCGATTCTAGAGATTTCCCGGTCTGCTGTTGCCGGTATTCAGGACGATGAGAAGAAATAGCCGCCGCGCTTAGTAGTTAGTAAAGATTTCTTTGCAATGAAAAAGAAGAACCTCCTTCAGCGTACAATCATAATCTTACTTGTTACCCTGGTCGGTATTTACACGGTTATCGGCCCTCGTCGTCGTCCTACACTCCGCGACTTCACCTGGTCCGGAATCAAAGAGACACTGGCATCAAATATTCACCTTGGGCTCGACCTTAAAGGTGGTACGCATCTGGTGATGCGCGTGAAGACAGATGAGGTTCTCAAGAATCTCACGCTTGCTGATGCCATTGCCATCGAGAAGGCCGCCAAAGACGCCGGATTACCGGTAAAGCAAGTGAAGCCGGAAACGACGGGCGGTAACTACAGCATCACCCTCGAAGCTTCCGACGCGTCGAAGCTCACGGAGATCGAGGAAGAGGTAAAGAAGAAGTTAGGATCGGATATTTCGAATTGGACTTCTTCGCCGAGCGGCAACACGATCACGTGGACGTTATCGCCTACCGCGCAGGCCAACCTGGCCGAACAAGCCACGGAACAAGCTAAGCGAATTATCGAGAGCCGATTGGACGCCGTCGGAGTTGCGGAACCGCTGGTGCAGCGACATGGGTCGCAGGCTTCGCATCAAATTTTGGTGCAAATGCCGGGTATACACGACCCGGAACGCGTAAAGCAGTTGCTAAAGGCCGAGTCGAAGCTTGAGCTGGTCCACGTTGTCAGCCCTCCCAGTCCTCAGTCGGCTCAAACGTACAACACCGAAGAAGAGGCCAAGGCCTCGCTGGGAGCTACGGTCCCGCCAAATCGTCGCGTACTTCCATATGCGGAACGAAATGAGCCGACGGTTGCTGCGGGGGAGAAAGCCGCTGACCAGACACAAAAACAGAAAAAATGGGTTGTGGTTGAATCTCCCGCGGTCGTTGATGGCAGCGAGCTGCGCAGCGCAGCGGCAACTCAGGCCCAGGGCGGCGGCGACACGTATCAGATCTCCTTTGCTCTCAAACCTGCCGGCGCGGACAAATTCGGAAGCTGGACGGGCGCCAATATTAACGAGTACATGGGCATAGTCCTCAACGATGAGGTCAAGTCCATCGCCTACATTAAGTCGCAGATCTCCGATCAGGGGCAAATCGACGGCAGGTTCACTAAAGAATCAGCCGAGGATTTGGCGTTGACTTTAAGATCGGGCGCCTTGCCCGCGCCAATCGAATACATGGAGGAGCGAACTGTCGGACCCAGCCTGGGGGCCGATTCGATCAGGTCGGGGGTGCGCGCTTCATTGGTCGGGTTAGTGCTGGTAGTTGTTTTCATGCTGGTTTATTACCGCGGCTCCGGTGTGAATGCCGTGGTGGCGTTAATTCTGAACATGATTTTGATGCTGGCGGCTTTGATTCTCTTTCAGGCGACCCTAACCCTTCCCGGAATCGCAGGCATCATTCTGACAATCGGTATGGCTGTCGACTCGAACGTGTTGATCTTCGAACGCATTCGGGAAGAATTAAGGAGCGGCAAGACTATCCCTTCGGCTATCGAGCAGGGATTTGCGCGCGCCTTTGTAACCATCATCGACACCCACGTCACGACCATCATTTCCTCTTTGTTCCTGTTTGTGTTTGGCACCGGCCCGTTGCGTGGTTTTGCCGTGACGCTGGTTATAGGCTTGTTGATAAATCTTTTCTCCGCCGTCTTTGTCTCGCGCACGATTTTCATGTGGGAGTTGAGTCGAAAACGGAAGTTGGAATCGTTAAGTATTTAGAGCGGCAGGAGTTTGTTGACGAAACAGGTCACGCGCTAACTGGTTAATATGCTTCAATTTTTTAAAGACGTTAAGATCGATTGGCTGGCTAATCGCCGCAAGTTTATAGCTGTTTCCATTCTGCTAATGTTAGCTGGCCTCAGCTCCGCCGTTTTTCGTCAATGGAAACACCCGAACGGCACCGAGGCGTTTAATCTCGGTGTGGATTTCAAGGGTGGAACTGTTGTCACGGCGAGATTCAAACAGCGCCCGCCGGCTGAAGCTATCCGCGACGCACTCATAAAGGCGGGATTGAAGGACGCCATTATTCAACCGGTCACAGATAAACCAGACATCGCGCTCATCAAGATCCCGCTCGAAGGCTCAGGCGAGTCGCAAGCGCAAGTTGAAATTGGGCGAGCCAAGGTCCGCGAAGCGCTTCGAGCTTTTGGTCCAGAGGCGGCTCCTGACGCTGCTCTCAATGTTGATCCTAATGCGGCTTTCAAGATTGAAGCAACGGATGCGGTGGGCGCTGTTGCCGGAGCGCAGCTTCGCAATAAGGCGATTGCGGTAACACTGGCGGCGTTGGTGGGCATTCTCATGTACATTGCCTTCCGATTTGAGTGGACCTACGGCGCCGCCGCTGTTATCGCCGTCTTTCACGATGTTCTGGTAACTCTGGGATTCTTCTCGATTTTTCAGTGGGAAGTGAGTTTGACAGTCATCGCAGCTTTGCTGACGCTGGTTGGATTTTCCGTTAACGACACGATTGTAGTGTTCGATCGTATCAGGGAAAATCGGCGCTTACATCGGCGCGAGTCGCTATACAAAATTACCAACGATTCGATTAATCAAACGCTTTCGCGGACCGTCATCACGTCCGGGCTGGTTTTTCTATCTGTTTTCGCGATGGTGCTGTTTGGCGGTGAAGTCCTGCGAGGCTTTTCACTGGCGCTGCTTATCGGTATTAGTTTCGGAACCTATTCGTCGGTTGCTATTGCCAGCCCGATTATGGTGTGGTGGGAACAGCGCCTGGATCTCGCGAACAGGGCTTCGGCGACTGCTGCAAATCGGCCCGAGGTTAGGGCTCCGCGAGTGACGAGCGCACCGGGGCGCGCACCTTTGCCGAGTAGTGCGAGTAAACGCTCTAAAGGAGCCGGACGCGCTTAGAAGTCGGCGCCGCCTGAACCGTCAGTTAATACAGTGTTTTCGCTTTTATTAACTCAATTTGCACTTGACTTTGCCGCGCGATGCGGCATAGACTGCAGCCGTTGCTGGCCAATTAAATACTCAAGAGTCGACCCGCGTTGTTGAAACGAAGGTTGGGTGCGCGGCAGTCTGTTGAGAAGGGCCAGCGAGTTTTTTTCTCGCATCGCGCTTTTCAGCTTGACTCGATTGCTCAATCATTGAGCCGCGGTTTTCCCCCTTCATTTGTAGGAACTCAGGCGGGACGGAATCGACGTTTGAGAAAGCAAACAAATAGTAGCGAAACTATTTTGCGACCCTGATCCATTTGGCACCGGAATAGGGAGGATAATAATGTTCGAAAACCTGGTAGAGTCTGGCTCGCACAAAGAAGACCTGGGGCGAAAGGGCTCATTTCTGTTAGGCACGGTGGCTATCTATGCAGTCATCGGCGTCACCTTGCTGGTATTCAGCATAATGTACGCAGCGGCGACCTTGGAAAGTCAGGATCTCGACTTTATAACACTGGTCGCACCGGTACCGGTTCCGCAACAGGCTCAACCTGAGAAGCAGCAGGAGGCCAAGCCGGTTAACAAGGAGCAGAATGTTGACGTCCGCAAAGAACTGATCGCGGATGTGTCAAGAACTGAACTTGTGCCCAAGGAAGTGTCCGCAAAAGCCAGCGACATTCCGCCGGTTAGACGCGGCGTCCAGACAATTCTGGGGACCGAATCGTCTAACGCGGCCGCTCCTGTTGCAGCTGGCCCAGGTACCGGAACCAGTGGCCCAGTAGGACCGACCCACGTGCTTTCCGACGAACCGCCCCCCCCACCGCCGAAACCGACTCCACCCAGAGCTCCCATCTCCGGCGGTGTGCTTAACGGAAAGGCTATTAGCCTGCCAAAACCTGCATACCCGGCGATAGCGAAGCAAGCCCACGCTTCGGGGACAGTTGTCGTTCAAGTAACAATCGACGAGAACGGCTCGGTGATCTCCGCACATGCAGTGTCTGGTCATCCACTACTGCAGGGTGTGGCGGTAGCGGCTGCGCGCGGGGCAAGGTTTTCGCCTACCAAGCTATCGGGACAGCCCGTTAAGGTGACAGGTGTCATCACGTACAATTTCGTGGCTCAATAAACTGTGGAGGTTCAGCGCCGTGCGAGCCACCGAGGGCTCATTCTGCGGGTTCCCTACGAGCTATCAATGTAAGAAAAATCTTTTGGAGGGTTTATCGTGACTATTCTAATCAGTATTCTAGGAACGAAAGCGTTTGGCTTGATGGTCTACATGTGGCAGGCGGCAGAGGCCAGTCCTGCCGCCACTCCCGGAGTTAATCACTTTTCTCCAATGGCGATGGTTAAGAGTATGGGCGCCGTCGCTATTGGTGTTGTGATCGTTCTGCTCATCATGTCAGTTTATTCGATTGCGATCATGGTCGAACGATACTTGACCTATACCGCAGCGAAGAAGCAGTCGCGCGAGTTTGCACCGCGCGTCGCCCAGGCGTTGAAGAATGATCGCATCGAGGAAGCGATCAATATCAGCGATAAGCATCGCAAATCGCATCTGGCGATGGTAGTGAGCAGCGGTTTGCAGGAGTTTCGGGCGCACGAAGGAACGTCGGACATTTCCGGTGATGAAATCGAAGCATCGAAACGAGCGCTGCAGCGAGCGATTGCGATAAAGACGGCCGAATTCAAGCGTGGCTTATCGGGTCTTGCCACCATCGGATCAACCGCTCCATTCGTGGGGTTGTTCGGTACGGTGTTTGGAATTATTAATGCCTTCAGCGCAATGGGTGACGCCGGTCAGGCGGGTATTGGCGCCGTGGCCAGTGGTATTTCAGAAGCGCTCTTTACGACTGCTCTGGGATTGCTCGTCGCGGTTCCCGCTGTCTGGCTATTCAACTACTTCACGGGCAAGGTCGATGGGTTCATCGTCGAGATGGATAACTCGGCTTCCGAATTGGTTGATTACTTTATTAAGAATCGCACGAAGCAGTTAAGACCGTAAGCGCGGCGCTCAAAACGTAAGGCCGGTGGGACTTCGCTGTCCCACCCTGGGTTATTGCGGCGGATCGGCGTTCGTGGAAAGGAGATTTAGCTATGGGAATGGCAGCTGGGGGAAGCGGCGGCTTCCAATCAGAAATCAACGTCACCCCAATGGTCGACATCATGTTGGTGCTCTTGATTATCTTCATGGTAGTCACACCCATGTTGCAGCACGGCGTCACGGTTAACCTGCCGAAGGACCTCAAGAATCCGGAGGAAGATCAAAGAATTATCAATGACCGCTCGATCGTTATTGCCATTCCGAATGATGGCGAGTACTACCTTGGGAAGGACAGAATTACCAAAGACCAGCTCAAGGACAAGGTCGAGAAGATGCTTGGACTCATCAAGAAGGAAGAGGACAAGGTCGTTTATATCAAAAGCGGGGTGGGCGTCAGTTATGGCGACGTAGTAAACGTCATCAACGAAGTCAGGGCCCTGGGTGTGGACAAAATAGGATTGGTCGCCGACAAGAAGAAGGGTGGAGAGGCAGCGCCTGCTAAACGTACCTAACCCGGATTTGGCGACCGGTTATAGTTTCTTTAAAGGAGTAAACTCATGGCATTCGGAAGTTCAAGTGGCAAGTCGTCGTCGAAGGCCGTGCCTTATATTAATGTCACCCCGCTTATCGACGTGCTTTTGGTGATGCTAATCATCTTTATGGTGATTACGCCGCTCAAGCCCAGCCGGTTCCAGGCGGACATTCCTACCCAGAGAGATCCCAACGAAGACTTAAGCCAGTTGAAACCCAACCCCTTGACGCTCGTCGTTTCAATTTCTAATGATCTTCAACTAAAGCTGAACCAGGACAATATCGGATCTGTTAACGATACGGCCGCCTTGAGCCAAAAACTGCTGCAGCTTTTCCAGCAGCGTAAGGAAACACGCGCCTACAAGCCCGGAATGGAAACCCGCACCGATGTACCTGAAAGCGAAAGAATCGAGAAGACGGTTTTTGTGAAGGCTCCGAGATCGATTAAATATGGCGACGTCGTCAAGGTGATCGATGCGATCAAAGGAGCTGGCGCAAATCCAGTCGGACTTCAGGTCGACGATCTGCCTCAATAAAAATAGCTTTACTGGATGCTCAAACGATGCGAACAGCTCTAGCCCAGTTGTGTTGAGCCCCAATCACTTAAAATGGAGCTACTCATAAATGAAACTCTCTCAACCTAGAATCGCCATTGCGTTGGCGATTCTTGTTGTCTCAACCTCTGGTTGTGGATTGATTAATAAAGTCCGGGCTAAGAATGAGTTGAATGAGGCCGCCCTCGCTTATCACGAAGGGCACTTTGAGGAAGCCCAACGGCATTCAATTAGGGCGCTCGAACTTGATCCCGATAGTAAAACGGCCCCCATGTTCATTGCGCGAACGATTCACGCGCAGTATCGTCCCGCCGTTCAGGCTCCCGAAAACATTGCGAAGGCTAATGAAGCTATCCAGGCATATCAGAAAATCCTGGAAAGAGATGCAAAAAACGAAGAAGCCTACAAAGCGATTGCTTACCTTTACGGACAAATAAAAGAAGAAGAGAAATTGCGTGCCTGGCTTTCTGCGCGCGCGAATGATGCGAGCGTAGACAATGAAAAAAGGGCCGAGGCCTACACTATTCTGGCGAGCAAAGACTGGGACTGCTCTTTCAAGATTACCGAACTTCCTGCCAACAAATCGACCACCATCTCAGCTGGCAATCGTGCGACGGTTTCCTACAAAAAGCCTCAGAACCCGAAAGATTTCGATACGGCACAGGCCTGCGTGAAACGCGGACTTGAAGAGATTGAAAATGCCATCAAACTTGATCCAAATAGCGAATCCGCCTGGTCATACAAGACTAACCTGCTAATTGAAGCATCCAAGCTGGCGGAGATGGACGGCAAAATGGATCAAAAAGCTCAGCTGGACAAACAGCGAGAAGAAGCTCAGAAACGGACCAGTACGCTAAGCGCAGCCAATCAAAAGAAGAAGGAAGAAGAGGAAGCCAGGAAGACAGCCTCGCCTGCAAAGAAATAAGACAATCAGCTTCGCCATCACCGTTTTTGATCATGGTGATGCTTGACTTTCGAGTCGGGCATCACCTTTTTGTTATACTCAACTTTGCACGTTCGTTGTTTCCAACCCCAAAACAGGTCGAGCGGCTATAAGTAGATGATTCGCATCGAAGAAATTGTCGAGAACGTCGCGCGTAATCACCCGCAAGCAAATCTGGATCTCTTGCGGCGCGCTTATCTGTTCTCCGCCAGAGAGCATAAGGGTCAGAAGCGGGCTTCTGGTGAGTCGTATCTGGTTCATCCGCTGGAAGTGGCAAACATTCTCGCCAATATGAAATTGGATGAGGTATCGGTTGCCACCGGACTGCTCCACGATGTGGTGGAGGACACGCTTGTCGAGCTCGACACGATACGTAAATATTTTGGCGAAGAAATCGCCCACCTCGTCGACGGCCTCACCAAGATTGCACAGATCAGCAACATCTCTCGCGAAGAACAGCAGGCGGAAAACGTACGCAAGATGCTCCTGGCGATGGTTGACGACGTTAGAATCGTGCTCGTTAAGTTAGCTGACCGGCTACACAACATGCGTACTCTGCAGTACCTCACCCCCGAAAAGCGAAAACGGATTGCCGAAGAGACGATGGAAATCTTCGCTCCCATCGCGCACCGCCTGGGCATGGGTAAATTGCGCGGCGAACTTGAAGATCTCGCGTTTCGACATCTTCATCCTGACGACTACCGCGAGCTGGCGGAACAATTGGAAAAGCGCCGGGCGGAGAACGAAGCTTTTCTTGGTGGTGTAACGGAACGTATTGAAGCCCGGATGACGGAAGCCGAAGTTCCTTTCGTGCGTGTTGAAGGCAGAGTAAAGCGCCTCTACTCGATTTGGAAAAAACTTAAGAGCCAAAAGATTGAGCTTGATCAGGTTTATGATTTGGTTGCTGCGCGGGTGATCACCCCAAACGAGGTGCGGCACTGTTACGCTGCTCTTGGGGTTATCCATAACACCTGGCGGCCCGTGCCAGGCCGCATTAAGGACTGGATCGCCACTCCTCGAGACAATCTCTACCAGTCGCTGCATACCTCCGTGATTGGCGCCGATGGTCAGTCATTCGAAGTACAAATTCGGACTGAGGATATGCACCAGATCGCGGAGGAAGGCGTCGCCGCCCATTGGAAATACAAGGAAGGTAAACGCGGCGCGCGCGATGATGACAATGCTTTTCAGGCGCTGCGTTCTCTAGTGGAATGGACTCAGGAAGTGAAAGATTCGCGAGACTTTCTGGATTCTTTGAAGTTGGATCTCTATCCCAAGGATGTCTATGCCTTTACACCCATGGGGAAGGTCATTCAGTTGCCCCGGGGCGCAACGCCCGTCGACTTTGCCTACATGATCCACTCGGAAGTGGGAAACACCTGCACCGGTGCCCGCATCAACGGGCGAATGGTGCCGTTACGCAACCAGATACAGAATGGAGACGTAGTTGAGATTCTGACGTCGGCGAATTCCCACCCGTCACGCGACTGGCTCAACTTCATCGTAACGTCCCGGGCCAAAAATAGAGTGCGTCACTGGGTGGCTGAGCAGCAGCGAGCTGAGTCGATCGACATTGGCCGCAAACTGTTTGAAAAGGAAGCTGCGAGATTTCAACTTTCAGCCAAGAAACTCTTTGGTGATAGCGACAATGAAATGAAACGCGTGGCCGGCGAATACGGTTATGGGCGCGTGGAGGACCTTCTGGCGGGAATCGGCTACGGCAAGCTGATTCCGCGCAATGTGATCGCCAAGTATCTTGGGGCGGAACAGTTTGAGCACCTCGACAAACAAAAAGAGTCACGGCTCCGCAGCGGTGTTCGCGCGGTCAAACGGCTTATTCGCCTCGGTGACGATTCGATCGTTGTGCGCGGCGTAGACGATCTGATGGTCACGCGCGCTCGCTGTTGCAACCCGCTTCACGGAGAAGAGATCGTTGGTTACGTTACCCGGGGGAAGGGCGTGGCCGTTCATGAGAAGCGTTGTAAGAACGTTGCCTCGCTTATGATTAATCGCGAACGGATTGTCGAAGTCGAATGGGCTGGCCGGCCTGAAAAGACTGCGTACGCAGTCAAGCTCCTGGCAGTAACAGAAAATCGCACCGGAATGATAGCCGGCATCACTGGAGCAATTTCCGACATGAAAACTGGAATCCGTGACGCGCGCGCCTCGGTAGGCTCTGACGAGAAGGGACACGTTGAGGTGACAGTAGAAGTGTTTGACGTCAAACATCTGGACAAGGTGATCAACTCAATTAAGGGCGTGCCCGGCGTCCTGGATGTGGAACGAATGCAGGGTGCCGTGTAGTCAGAATGTAGTCAGAACCACTGTAGGCCCCTTGTCCCAACCCTTAATGTTCGCTTGCGCACTTTAAGCAATAGAGTGCTAAAGTCAACTTTGGCGTAGTGATGCAGAACCGAGCGCGGTAGCGCCGGATGCTAGAGTCAACTTTGGCGTAGTGATGCAGAACCGTGCGCGGTAGCGCCGGATGCTAAAGTCAACTTTAGCGTAGTGATGCAGAACCGAGCGCGGTAGCGCCGGATGCTAGAGTCAACTTCAAACTTTTGCCTAGTGGCAGCATCCGCACAAGCGAAGGCTGGAAATTAATAGGTTCTGCCTGTCACAAGTCTCTTCCGCCAATCCTCGTATAATCACTACGCCATAGTTCACTCTAGCATCCGGCGCTACCGCGCACGGTTCTGCATCACTACGCCATAGTTCACTCTAGCATCCGGCGCTACCGCGCTCGGTTCTGCATAGCGTGCGTTGAAGTTGACTTTAGCATCCGGCGCTACCGCGCTCGGTTCTCCAAAGAACCCGACCTCCCCGCTAAACTACCTGCTTCTGGAATCACTGGGAATTTCAGTTTCGGCCACTACCTGGCATTCTAATAACTTAATCATGCGCGGCATTAGCGTCTGCCTCGAAAACGTGCCCGCTATTTGCAGAACACGTTTCT
Source organism: Pyrinomonadaceae bacterium (assembly GCA_036506215.1). Taxonomy (GTDB): domain Bacteria; phylum Acidobacteriota; class Blastocatellia; order Pyrinomonadales; family Pyrinomonadaceae; genus PSRF01. Next base: position 13,437 of record DASXSC010000209.1, read on the forward strand.
CCGTTCCATTCGACTTATGTTCTGCTTCTTCCAAAATATGCTTGACTACGCCTTCCACGTCGCCAT
>DASXSC010000210.1:0-29657 GCA_036506215.1 Pyrinomonadaceae bacterium
AAAGTCCACGTCCTTGAGCTGAATGGTGGAGAATTATGATTCATACCGGAAATAACCAGCACCGCATGGCAACAGTTTCGCGGCTTGCGATTACCTTCATGGCCATGGCGGCCATCCTTTTCAGCATTTGCCCGTCCGGCGGTCAGGGGCAACTGCGAACGACGGCGCGTTTGAGCGATGACCAGCGAATCTTGCACGTTCTGAATCGGCTGGGGTTTGGCGCCAGACCAGGGGATATCGAACGCGTGAAAGCTATGGGCCTGGAGAATTACATAAATCAGCAACTGAGTCCTGAAAAGATCAACGATGCGGTTGCTGACGCCAAGACCAAAAGCCTTGCAGCCCTTTCAATGACTACTGCGGAGTTGTATGAGAAATATCCGCAGCCCGGGCAACTTCTTCGTCAGCTTCAACGTCGCGGCGACCTGCCGGGTAACTTGGCCGAAGTACAAAAGAACAGGACAAAAGGCGCAGTGGCAACGCCGAATACCTCTCAACCTAACGGAGCGATGGCCCCGCCTGAAGTAATGGCGAAAAATGAAACCCTCGCCAGGAATGAAACTGTTGCGAAAGGCGATCCCGCTGCGCCGGCTGCCAGGGATAACGAGGAATATCGCCGCGCCATTCGTGAATACTACATGCAAAATGGGTTACAAGAGCCCCAGCGAATTACCGCCGAGCTGCAAGCCTCGCGAATTCTACGAGCCGTCTATAGCGAACGGCAGTTGCAGGAAGTGATGGTCGATTTCTGGACTAATCACTTCAACGTATTTGCCGGTAAGGGCGCCGATCGCTGGCTGCTCGTCGCGTATGATCGCGACACCATCCGGCCTAACGCGCTGGGAAAGTTTTCCGATCTCCTGCAGGCCACGGCGCAGAGTCCGGCAATGCTTTTCTACCTCGACAATTTTCAGAGCGTTAGCCCCAATGCTCAACCAGTAGGTAGAAATCTTCCGCGTGCGCAACGCGGGCCACTGGCCCAATTGCTAATGGGTGACCGCGTTAACAATCGGCCACAAGCTAGGATGAGCAATAACCCAGGGCAGCAACGACCACAGCAGCAGCAGGCGCGACGCGGCATCAATGAAAACTACGCTCGGGAGTTGATGGAACTGCACACTCTCGGAGTTGATGGTGGCTACACCCAGAAGGACGTTCAGGAAGTTGCACGCTGCTTTACAGGTTGGACTATCTTGGCTCCGCGTGGGGCCGGCGCCGCGACACAGGCAATGCTGAACGGACCTCGCGTCGACATGCTGCGCGAAAACGCAGGCAAGTTTTTCTTCAATCCGCGAGTGCACGATGACGGAGAGAAAGTTGTTTTGGGCCACAAGATATCCGCGGGAGGCGGATTCAAGGATGGCCTGATAGTGCTCGATATTCTCGCCCATAGTCCCGCAACGGCGAAATACATAGCCACCAAACTTGTGCGCCACTTTGTTTCGGATAATCCGCCCTCCGGGCTTGTGGAGCGCGTCGCGACTACATTTACAAAAAGTGACGGTGATATTCGTGAAACATTGCGAGCGATCTTCTTCTCGCCGGAGTTCAATTCGCCCGTGGCTTATCGCGCCAAGGTGAAACGTCCTTTCGAGTTGGCGATCAGCGCAATCCGCACCCTTGGGGCAGAAACGACCGGCGGTCCCCAATTACACCAGTGGATTGCGCGCATGGGCGAACCACTTTACGGATTTCAGACGCCTAACGGTTATTCGGACCTGGCCGAAAGCTGGGTTAACACCGGCGGACTTTTGGAGCGTTTGAATTTCGGCTTGAGCCTCGCCAGCAATCGAATACCTGGAACACGCGTGGATCTTAAACGCTTTGTGGGAACTGCCGCATCGGGAGAGTCTCTAAACAAAGCGCAGATTATGGATCGTTTCCTAAACTTGATCGTTGCCGGAGACATTACTCCCAAAACGAAGGAAGCCTTGCTGAAGCAGCTTAATGAACCAACGACTTTGGTGGTGCCGGTGATGTCACCGGAGACGGTGAAGACTGATAATGGTGCGCCGGGAGACATGGTGAATGCTCAGGCGGCCTTCAATCAACGCCAGCCGCGACAGCCATCAGCTCGCGGCGGCGCCAACATCACCGATCCAATAACTAAGGTTGTAGGATTAATCTTAGGTTCGCCGGAGTTTCAAAGACAATAAGAAAGTTTAGGGTTCCGAGTTTCGAGTTTATCCGAACTCTCGGAATTCGGCCGACGGAATCGAAAAGCCAATCGCAAGAGCAGAAAGCGAAATTCGGAACTCGGAACTCGAAACTGGAAATCAGAGGTTTTACGAACATGAATCGAAGATTTTTTATTACATCAGGAGGCGTCGCGTTAGCCAGCTTTGGCTTGATGAATGTTGCGCCTTCATTCCTGCAGCGTGTCGTGCTGGCTCAATCGCGTGAGCGAATCACGGGGGGCCGTCGCAAGACATTGATAGCTATTTTCCAGCGGGGCGCGGTCGACGGCTTGAACATGGTCGTACCCCACGGCGAGCGCGCCTACTACGATTTGCGTCCATCGATCGCGATCGCGAAGCCGGAATCAGGAAATGCGGAATCCGCACTAAATCTCGATGGATTCTTTGGTTTGCATCCTTCGCTCTCGCCGTTTAAGCCTTTGTGGGACTCGAAGCGCCTGGCGATTGTTCATGCCGCGGGTTCGCCAGACAATACGCGTTCCCATTTTGACGCGCAGGATTACATGGAGTCGGCAACGCCGGGCGTGAAGTCGACAGCGGATGGTTGGCTGAATCGTTACCTGCAAAGCAAAGCTGATCCAGAGCGCAGTCTCTTCCGTGCGGTCTCGATGACGCAGAATATGCCACGAGTCCTGCAAGGCAAGTCGCCGGCGCTGGCGATTTCAAATCTAAGCGACTTCACGATTCGCGCCGGGCAGAGTTCCGACAGTGTGCAGGGCGGGTTTGAAGCAATCTACAACCAGACGGTCAACGACGTGCTGGGTGGTACCGGCAAGGAAACCTTCGAAGCGGTCAACTATCTGAAAAAAGTTAAGCCGGCGCAGTATCAGCCGCAGAACGGCGCGCAGTATCCGCGTACGCCGTTTGGAAACTCGTTATTGCAGATCGCGCAGTTGATCAAGGCTGGCGTTGGTCTCGAAATAGCTTTCACGGACACCGGCGGTTGGGACACGCACGTGAACGAGGGCAGCGCACGGGGACAACTGGGGAATCTGTTACAACAGTTCAGCGGCGGGATCGCTGCGCTGTATACAGACCTTGGCCAACGAATGGACGATGTTGTGGTTTTGACTATGTCGGAATTTGGCCGCACGGCTCGCGAGAATGGGAACCGTGGAACCGACCATGGTCACGCTAACGCGATGTTTGTTGTGGGCAATTCCGTGCGCGGGGGAAAGGTCTATGGTCAGTGGCCGGGGCTGAATGGTGATCAATTGTATGAGGGACGCGATCTGGCGTTGACGACAGACTTCCGTGACGTCTTTGGTGAGATCGCGCGGCATCACCTGGGAACGTCGAACCTGCAAAGCATCTTTCCCGGTTATGCCACAAGCGAAACAAAGTTTAAGGGATTTCTTGGATAAGAAAAGAGTGAGCGATGGGTAATGAGTACTGAGTGATGAGTGCAACCCCCTTTTCACGGACCCATCACTCAGTACTCAGCACTCATCACTTTCGTCACCATCTCAACCTGCCAAAGCGATTAATGAAGTAGAGCATCACTACGGCGAGTAGCGATACGATCACGGCGAGTGTGAACGCCTCGTTATCGCGTCCTGCCTGGACGGCGTCATAGATAGCGACTGAAGCAGTCTGTGTTCTGCCGGGGATGTTTCCGGCAATCATAATGGTGACGCCGAAGTCACCCAGGGCCCTTGCAAAGGCGAGGGCGGTGGCGGCGAGTACCCCACGGGAAGCGAGGGGTAAGGTAACGCGAAAGAAGATCATCCGGCTCCCGAGACCCAGCGTGCGGGCAGCAGCCTCGAGTTGGGTGTCAACGCCTTCAAATGCCGCGCGAAGACTCTTGGTGACCAGCGGCAATGCATGAATCGTCGCAGCGATGATCGCCGCACCCACCGTAAAAGTAAGTCGAATGCCCAACCGGTGGTAAAGAAATCCGCCCAGGGACGAACGGGTACCCAATAAAACCAGCAAGTAATAACCAAGCACGGTTGGCGGCAAAACCAGCGGCAGGGTAATTAGCGAGTCGATCAGATTGCGGCCAGGAAAGCGTTTGCGCGCGAGCAGCCACGCCAGCGCCGAACCCGCGACCAACGCGATCAACGTAGCTGCGCTTGCAACAGCAAACGATAACTTGATAGGAAACCAGTCGATGTTGCTGCCGAAATCCATTAACTATTTTCGATCCGCGATGACGGCAATGATTCGCAACGGTCCACCGCTACCTCCTTTAATCTTCATCGGCAGCGCTACTACCGAGAATCCTCGGGCGGGGAGGTGGTTCAGGTTGGCGAGGTTTTCGAATGCTGGAATGTCCCTGGCGAAAAGAGTGCGATGACTTTCAAAGAGCTTCGATTGTCCGTAATCAATGCTGGCGGTGTCGAGACCGATAGCTTTAACTTTTCTGTTTTGAGTTATCCAGCGCGCCGCATCGGGATGTAAACCAGGGAAGTGAAGACTTGCGACCGCGCCAGCGCCGCGCTGGTCTGTACCCAGGTATCGTTTACGATCGGGATAGAACTTTCCGAACCCAGTGCGCAGCAGCACAATTGTTCCAGCCGCTATCTTCCCATTTCGTTGTTCCCAATTCTTAAAATCATTGGCTGTGATCAGATAATCCGGATTCTTCTCGCACTGCTTTGTTACATCCACCACGATTCCCGGCCCCATAAGTTGTTCGAGCGGAATTTCATCAACTGTGTTTCGCCCTTTTGCAAAATGGACGGGCGCATCGATATGAGTGCCACCGTGTTCCGCCGCTGAATATCTGTACGCTGAATAGTAGTATCCCTGTTCGGTAGTGCCCTCAAAATCCTTTTCCAGTTGAAACGTCTCGGCAGTGGGCCAGTAAACAGTCGAGGAATCGAATGGGTAGGAAAGATCAACAATCGTTCCGGCTGCGAGGCCGGCGGTTCGACGTTGAGCATCGACAAAGCCGGTTGCAAAGCAAGTTACCAAAGCGAATGAAAGCAAAAGGCCGAGCGGTCTCATCGCGAATCCTCCTCTTAGCAGGCATCGTTTCGCAAGATTGCAGTGGGCATGTTAGCGCAGAGCGCCTAATCGGCGCATGCCAATCCGAAACAAACATGCAAATCTGAAACAAGCAGACGGCTTGGTGGAGCAAGTCGACTTATTGCTGGAAGCGCGGGCGTCGCGCCCGCAATGAGCGCGAAGTGCGAAAACATGAGACAAGATTTGGGCTGCATAGGAACTGCGCTCCTTCAGCGCATTTGCGGACGGGACGCCCGCGCTCCCAGTTACGAATAGCCTTCTGGTTAAGGCGTCGTCTTACAGTTACAATCCCGCTGCTCTACCGTCATCCGTTTTGAATGACAGTCACACAAACTTAGTTTGTCGCTTTTCGGCAACTGAGTTTCTATTAAACAGTTGGAAAGTTTGTCAAACTTTAGGTTAACCCGATGATTGACTTCAGCATTCCTCCTGATCTCGAAGCCGCGCGACAACGCGCCACCGCCTTTATGGAGGAGTTTGTCTATCCCAATGAAAGCAAGCTGATTGAGGACGAGGGCCTTCCGGCTGATCTTGAAATCGATCTGCAACAACGCGTGAAGGCGTTGGATCTTTGGGCGCCAAATCTCCCGCGTGAATGGGGCGGCATGGGCATCGGTTTTATAGGCCAGGCTCTGATTAATGAGGTTGCCGGGAGATCAGTAATCGCGCCGCGCCTCTTTGGCAACGCCGCCCCTGATGCGGGCAATGCGGAATTATTGCTCATCGCTGCGACACCCGAACAGAAGGAGAAATATCTTCGCCCGCTTGCTGCTGGTGAAGTGCGATCCTGCTTTGCAATGACAGAACCGGAAGTTGCGGGCTCCGACCCAACGGGCCTGCGCACTACCGCCAAGCGAGATGGTGAGGAGTGGGTCATCAACGGGCATAAGTGGTTCATCAGCGGCGCCATCGGTTCGTCATTCGCAATCGTGATGGCAGTCACTGATCCAACGGCCGACCCTCACGCCCGTGCCAGCATGATACTTGTCCCCACAGACACGCCGGGTTTCAACATCGTGCGCGCCGTGCCCGTAATGGGGTCCGGAGGTGTTGGCGGCCATTGCGAGATTCGCTTTGAAGACTGCCGGGTTCCGGTCACCAACCTGCTCGGCGAATTGGGGCAAGGCTTTAAGCTGGCCCAGGCACGCCTCGGGCCTGGCAGGATTCAGCATTGCATGCGCTGGATTGGCGCCGCCCAGCGCAGTTTCGAAATGATGTGCGCGTATGCGCTCAAACGACGATCATTTAGCGAGCCGCTGGCCAAAAAGCAAACTGTGCAAAACTGGATTGCTGACTCCGCAGCGGAGATCAACGCCGCCCGACTGATGACACTCAACGCAGCCTGGAAGCTCGATCGCGGCGACGATGCGCGCACCGAGATTTCGCTTATCAAGTTTTTCGGTGCGCGGGTATTGCATGATGTGGTCGACAGGGCGATCCAAGTCCACGGTGCGCTCGGCTATTCCAAGGATACACCCCTGGAAATGTTCTACCGCGATGCGCGCGCCGCGCGGATTTACGACGGGCCTGATGAAGTGCATCGCCAGGTGGTGGCCCAACGCTTACTCAAGACTTTCCAGCGTGAGAGTTCAGAGACCGTTTGAAGGGTTGGGCGCTTCGACTAGCTCAACCTCGTCACCTGGTAGCGCGGGCGTCTCGCCCGCAATGAGCGCGTCAGCGCGAGCAGCTTCGCGGCCCATCGACTTGACGGCCCGCCGCGAGAGCTGCGCGCTCACCGGTGGGCAAGACGCCCGCGTTCCTATTGAAGACGTTGACTTTGGACAACTCAACTGGGCTAACCGGCAATGTCATTGAGTAAAGACAGCACCGCGGTGAGGGCTGGGGAGGAGTTGGCTCCCAGGACGCTCGATTGTTATTTGCGTGAACGTCTGCCTGCACAAGTTTCGGAATTTGATCCAACGTCAACCATTGAGATTGCACAGTTTCCTGGCGGGCATTCCAATCTCACTTACCTGGTTAGTTATGGTGATCAGGAGTTTGTATTGCGCCGTCCACCGGTGGGCCCGGTAGCACCGACCGCTCACGACATGCCGCGCGAGTTTAAGCTGCTTTCCGTGATCAATCCGGCATTTCCCCTGGCTCCCAAACCGATTCTGCTCTGCGACGATACATCCGTCATTGGCGTTCCGTTTTACTTGATGGAGCGCCGCCGCGGCATGATCGTGCGCCAACGGGTTCCACGAGAGATCGGTGACGATCTGAACTTGCGAAGTCGCGTGAGCGAAGCCGTGGTTGACACGCTCGTCGCGCTTCATGCTGTGGATATTCAGTCTACCGGCATCGTTCAAATTGGGAAGCCGTCCGGGTTTGTTCAGCGCCAGGTGCGCGGCTGGACTGATCGCTGGAATCGCTCGAAGACGGGTGAACTTGCTGAGATGGATCAGGTCATCGAGTGGCTAACAGATCGAATTCCTCCCGAGGCCGATAGTGGGGCAACCGTTGTCCACAACGATTTCAAACTCGACAACATCATGCTCGACGTAGATGATCTGTCTCGGGTCGTAGCGGTCCTCGATTGGGAGATGTGCAGCGTGGGCGACCCGCTCATTGACGTGGGCTTGTTCCTCAGTTATTGGACGATGAAGGGAGCGGATAGCGAAGCAGATCCCAACAGTTCATTGCGTGCAGTCACCAACGGTCCCGGCTGGATGACACGTGAAGAGATCATTGAGCGTTATGAAACGAAGACGGGCCGCGACCTTTCTCGCATCGTCTTCTACGAAACCTTCGCGCGCTTCAAGGTTGCCGTAGTAATTCAGCAAATCTATTTTCGTTACGTCCGGGGGCAGACGCGTGACGAGCGCTTTCGCAATTTTGATGGCTTGGTGCGAGAACTGGTAACGGCGGCACTCGAGTCGGCAGAGAAATCGCGAATTTGACCCGCAGAATGCCGAACGGCTTAAAGATAAGCCCAACCTTCCTAGCCTTGAGCTAATCAAACATCCTGAGATGCAAATGTTTGTCCCACGGATTTTACGGTTCGATTCGCTTTCTTCGACAAATCTCGAGGCGGCCAGGCGGGCAGTTAACGGCGCCGCAGAAGGTCTCTGTGTTGTTTCTGGTGAGCAGACATCAGGTCGCGGGCGGCTGCAGCGAGGGTGGGTTTCGCCGAAAGGTGCTGGACTCTATTTTAGTATCGTTCTTCGTCCACCGTTTGAGCAAAGGGTTTGGCCGCTGCTTACGCTGATGGCAGCCATTGCTGTGCACGATGCCCTGCTCGATTCGTGCGCGCTTCAGACTGATATAAAGTGGCCGAACGACCTCCTGGCCGATGACAAAAAAGTGTGCGGCATTTTGGCGGAAACGGTTGAGACGGGCCTCGGGCGGGCCGTTGTAGTGGGCATCGGGGTTAATTTGACGAACAGTTCGTTTCCGGCAGAGCTAGCGGAGATAGCAACGTCGGTAGAAGTTGCAGCAAGCCAAACGCCTGATCTCGAGCATCTGCTAGAAGCTCTGGTCCAGTCACTAACCAAGTACTATCAGGCACTGCAACAACCGGGTGGACCAGAGGAAATTGTCCGCAATTGGTGCGCGCGGTCTTCGTATGCGCAGGCCCGACGCGTTCGAGTGATTGACGCCGAGGAGGGTTTTGTCGGTATTACACGCGGGCTCGAACGCGATGGAGCGTTGCGAGTCGAAACCGACGACGGCGAAATAAAAACAATCAGGGCAGCCGACGTGTCAAGTGTGCGACCTTCGGATAGAGGAGGCTCGAACAAGCGTGGGCCTTACTAAACAGCGGCGGCAAAGCCCACCTTTCCAACCTTGAGCTAATCGGACTTGGGTTGCTGATCTTCCTTGAAGGGCTTTCAGGGTTGGAGTTATCGAGCGCATAGAAAATCTCTAAGGCTGGGAAAGCTTTTGCCCCCGCTGCGACCAAAGATGAGAAGCCATAACCTAGAAAAATAATGGCCGCCGCTAAGAAAATCGTGCTATCAACGTTCGGCTCGTTCGGGGATATTCATCCGTACATTGCTATCGGTCTCGAACTGAAGGCACGGGGACATTCCGTGGTGATTGCGACGTCGGAAGTCTATCGGGAAAAGATGGATGCCTTGGGACTAGAGTTACGTCCCGTACGTCCGGACCTTCCCGCGTACGATCAGCCCGAGGAGCTGAGCAGCTTCGTGGCCGAGTTGATGGAGGCAAAAGGCGGCACCGAAAAAGTTATAGAGATATTTACGCCGAACTTACGAGATGTTTACCAGGATCTGGATGCTGCTGTTGCGGATGCGGATTTGCTGTTGACGCATCCGCTTCCGCTGGTTGGACCCATCGTCGCTCAGAAGCGCGGTTTGCCGTGGGTTTCGAGTGTGCTGGCGCCCATTTCGTTTTTCTCCGCGTATGATCCGCCAGTCCTGGCTCAAATGCCCGCGCTTTATCATCTTCAACGCCGAAGCGTTGCGCTAAGTCGCCTGCTATATCGCATTGCATCGTACAAATTGGAAAAGCTCATAGAGCCGGTCTACCGTCTACGCGCGGAGTTGGGATTGCCACGCGGCGCGCAACCATTGCTCGCCGGCCAACACTCGCCGGCGCTCGTGCTGGCATTGTTTTCATCTGTGCTTGCCAAACCGCAGCCAGACTGGCCGGCAAACACGCGGGTGACAGGCTTCGCGTTTTACGATCGTCGAGACTATTTTGGTGAGACCGAGATGAAGCAGGAGCTAAAAAACTTCCTTGATGATGGACCGCCACCACTTGTTTTCACGCTTGGCTCTTCCGCGTTCTGGGTGGCGAAAGAGTTTTATCGCGATTCCATTAAGGCTGCCCAGGCGCTGGGCCAAAGAGCGTTGCTGCTGATTGGTCACGAGCGCAACCGGCCCCATGAAGATCTGCCAAGAGGTGTCGCTGCTTTTGAGTATGCTCCTTTTAGCCAGGTGTTGCCTCGGGCGCAGGCGATCGTTCATCAGGGCGGCGTCGGCACAACTGGACAAGGGCTGCGCTCCTGTCGACCAGTCCTGGTTGTGCCTCACGCACACGATCAATTCGACAATGCGGCGCGTGTTGAGCGGCTCGGATGCGGGCGTTTGCTTGCGCGCCCGCGTTACAATGCGCGGAACGCTGCAAAGGAGCTGGAAGCATTACTGGGAAGCCAGGATTATTTGACTAAGGCGGCGGAAGTCGGCCGCCAGGTGCGACATGAAAACGGAGCCGGAGCGGCCGCGGATGCCATTGAAGGAGTGCTGTCTGCCCAAGCCAAACCGGAACTCGATTATGCTGCTAGTTATTGACGCGGGAAACACAAACACTTCGCTCGGCGTTTTTAACGGGACAGAACTCGTGGCCCACTGGCGGTTGACCACCGCGCGCTCACGCACCGTAGATGAGTATGGCGTGCATGCTCGCAACTTGTTTGAGTTGGCCAACCTCGATTTTAAGACTATCAACGCGATCGCGATCGCTTCGGTTGTACCGCCGTTAAACTATACGCTGAAAACAATGGCGGAGACGTATTTCCATCTGACCCCGCTCTTTGTGGACCACAGCACAGATACCGGGCTCACCATTCTTTATGAGCCCGCCTCGGATGTGGGAGCGGACAGAATTGTGGACGCCGTGGCGGCAATTGAGAAGTATGGTGCGCCATGCATAGTTGTTGATTTTGGCACCGCCACAACTTTCAATGCGATTAACCGTGAGGGGCAATATGTTGGCGGCGTAATTACGCCCGGTATCATGATTTCGTCTGATGCACTATTTGAGCGAACCGCAAAATTGCCTCGAGTGGACATCAGACGTCCGCAAAAGATAATTGGATCGTCAACGATTACTGCGATGCAGTCGGGCCTCTACTACGGCTTTGTCGGTTTGGTAGATGGAGTGTTGCGGAAAATGATTGGAGAGGTTGGCAGTTCACCGCGCGCGCCCAGAATAATCGCTACGGGCGGACTCGCTTCGTTGATCGCCACTGGTTCAGAATTCATCGAGCTGGTTGACGACACGCTAACGCTCGAGGGTTTACGATTGGTTTACGAGCGCACCAGTAGTCCAAGGTCCAGGGTCCAAATTCCAAAATCCTGAATTCAAGTTTTTTGTTCTGTAAGACGGGTGACGTTAGACATTGGACGTTTGGGTTGGACATTCTTAATTGAACTACTTCAACTACTTTACCGAAATCGAAGACGCTTTTATTCGACGGCGCGCCAGGCATCTGCTGCTCAGTCCGCTGGACTGGGCGCTCATCGAGAGTTGGAAAGAGATGCATGTTCCGCTGCACGTCGCTTTGCGCGGTATTGAAAAGGCTTTCGATTCATGGGAGGCTAAGCCGCGCAAACGTTCGGTTAAGAGTTTGCTTTATTGCCAGGAAGAGGTAGAGGCTCAATTCGCTGAGTGGCGCGAATCGCGTGTGGGCGCGAGCGATGAACCGAATGAAGACACGGAGAACGGCGTGCGGCGGGCCGGCAAGAGTGAGAGCCTGCCGTTTTCTCGAATGGCAATTCTTGAACATCTACAACGAAGTCAATCGAGTCTATTAGAAGTTTGCACCGTTCGTAAGAGAGTAAGCGAGGACGACCTCTCGGATGCGCTTGAGAGAGCAGTGGTTCTGCTTTCAGAACTGGAGCAGGACTTTGCGGCAACCGCCGCGCCCGATGCCCAGAAGCTGGAGCAGTCGCTTTCAGGCCTGGAAAGAATGTTGAGCGATGCAATACGTTTGGTGGCAAACTCTGAACAAATCACGGCGATAGAGGTTGAAGTAAAAGAACAGTTGAAGCCTTATCGCAAACACATGGAGTCCGCCGTCTACCGACAGACATTTGATAACCTTCTGCTGAAACGCCTGCGCGAGCAGTTTGGCGTGCCGCGTCTGAGCTTGTTTTATCTTTAACCTTGGAGTGCGTTGGCAAGCTCCAATCTACCGGCGCACTGCAAACCCAAACCCAAAGGAGAATACATTAATGGCTGAAATGACTATCAGGCGCTTTGGTGTTTTTTCAGTGGCCAAGATGCAGGGGCTGCTGATGTTTGTGATCGGGCTGATCATTGGAGTGATTTACGGGCTCTTCTTCATGCTATTTGGCGCGGCCATGGCGTCGATGATGCCTCAAAATGAAGGGCAGGCGATGGGAGGCATCGGGTCAGTAATTGGCGGTCTCGTAATAATGGTTGTGATCCCAGTCCTCTACGGAATTCTGGGTTTCATTTTCGGAGCCATCGGATCGCTGGTCTACAATCTCGCTGCTGGAGTCGTGGGTGGAGTCCGATTTGAGCTTGAAAGCATAGCTCCAGATTACGCCCCTCCGCCTCCGCCTCAACAATGGCGCGCCCCCGCTTAAGAAAGATTTTGCCGCGGATGCACGCAGATAGGCGCGGATCAGGAAAGAGGGAAAACAACAGTTCTTATTTTCACGTTTGTCTCTTACGATCCGCAAACATCTGCGTGCATCCCCTGCCAAAATTTCTTTCGATCAATATGAAACCGGTTAACGAAAAAGGGGGAGAGAAAACTCTCGAAGTGGAGATCGAGCGGATTCTACCGGGCGGCGTAGGCCTGGCGCACGCCGAAGGCTTGACAGTTTTCGTTTCACTCGCCGCGCCTGGCGATATTGTCCGCGCAAGAATCGATCGGGTTCAGGGGAAGAGTAGCTTCGCTTCGATTCTGGAAGTTCTCAAACCTTCACCGGTTCGAGTGGAACCGCCATGCCCTTATTTCGGCCGCTGCGGCGGCTGCGATTTTCAACAGCTGACTTACGAGGCGCAGCTGGGTACCAAAGTTGAAATCGTTCGCGATTGTTTGCGTCGCATCGCGAAGATTGAAACTCCTCTGGAAATTCCTATAAGCGCTTCACCGAGCCAATGGCATTACCGCGCTCGCGCCAACTGGCAAGTTGATTCCGTCGCCAAACTGCTGGGCTATTGTGAACGTGGCTCAAATCGAGTTTGTGATGTGGAATATTGCGCCGTCCTGGTTCCTGAGCTACAGGAAGCACTGGAAAAGGTGAGACAGGAGATTCTCGGCGGCAGTGGCACGTTGCAACTCAGGAATATTGACGCGGTCGTCGGCGATGAAGGCATGTCAGTTGTTCCGCCTCTTGCCGGTTTCAAAACAAGCATTGTCAGCCGCCGCATCGGAAATGAAACTTATTACTTCAGTGCGGATGCTTTCTTTCAAGTGAACCATGAACTGCTCGAGCCATTGCTCACTGAATCGCTGGGTAATGCAAAAGCACAAACCGCGGTCGATCTCTATTGCGGCGTTGGGCTATTCACACTTCCGCTGGCACGGCGGTTTGAACGAGTCACGGGTGTCGAAGCACATCCAAAAGCTAGCGAGTTTGCACGGCGCAATATCGAAGCTGCCAAACTGCTGAATGCTAAAGTTGTTACAGCGCGCGTCGGTGACTGGTTGAATCAGCATGCGCGCTCACTTGGGCCGGTCGACTTTCTGCTGCTGGACCCACCGCGCACAGGCTGCGAGAACCGAGACATCGCGGGCATACTCACGTTGCGTCCAACGAAAATCTCATACGTTTCGTGCGACCCGGCCACTCTTGCCCGCGATTTAAAAAAGCTAATTGCCGCCGGATACACTCTTGACTCCGTCGCCGCATTTGATTTGTTCCCACAGACTCACCACGTTGAGACTGTGGCTCGTTTGACCAGCGACCATCTCCTTTCTGATTAAGAAGAGTGTTGCTGCGTTCATCCGCTATTGACAGTAGCAACTCACAAGCTTATCTTGCCCGCGTTACAGCCTCGTTTTCCTTAACAAGTTTTCACTTTCGCCAACCTCATTCGTTCATTCACACACTTGCAAAACTACGATTGTAGATCGAGGCGATGCTGGAGTTGGCGGCGAGACCTTACGTAAGAGTTGGAGGTGCCGACATGTGGCCTGGGCTTAAATTAACTTCGCTGTCCGATTCTCTTTTCAAATCTCTATTTCGACTCCTATTCAGGTACGACATTTTCATCTCGTACGCGCGCGGGGATGGAAAAGACTATGCGATCAAACTAAGAGATCAACTAAAACAACTGGACTTTTCATGCTTCCTGGACTTCGACGAGCTTCCGCCCGGAAACTCGCTTAACAATACTCTCAAGCGGGCGATCAGAAAGAGCGCCACGCTGGTCATCGTGGGTACTGAACGGGCAGTCAAGTCGCGCTACGTTGAGTTGGAGGTGGGTGAGTTTGCCAACACCGGCCGTGCGATTATCCCGATTGATATTGAGGGAACGCTGGCTGAAACTCCATGGCGCGTAATTAAGGAGCGAGACATTGTCTGGATAGATGAGATCAAGGGTGCTCTCGCCAAAGGTGTGCCATCGCCCACCGTCGCCGACAGTATCGATAAGTTATTCAAGTACACGAGGCGAAACTCGCGTGTAAGGGCGCAAGTGCTCTCCACGATAATTCTCTTCGTCGTGGTGGTCGCGGCTTCAATCTTCCTGATTCGCCAACAGGTAAGTGCCGCGACCCGCGCCTCAGCCGAAGCTGAGCGCCAGAAGATTGAGGCAAAAAACCAAAAGGCGGTTGCTGACACGGCTTCCGCTGAAGCGACAAAACAGAGAATAGCTGCCGATATGGCTACCAATAAAGCAGCGATTGCCACGGGCAAGGCTGAGGAGTCGCAGAAAAAAGCCACGATCGCCGAGAAGGCCGCAGGCGATGCAACGAGAGAAGCCAGAAAGCAAGAGACAATGGCACTAGCTAATGCAAAGAAAGCGAAAGCGGAGCAGGCGAGAGCCGAAGAGCGAACACGCTACGTTCTCGCTCAACAAATGGGTGTTCAGGCTGATATCGCTCGGGATACAGGTAACGACTTGGAAGGGAGCGTCTTGTTGTCGGTTGAATCGCTGAAGCGGGCATTGACTCCAGAGGGTTATATCTCGTGGGAGCGGGGAATGGAACTGCTCCCGCAGCGGGCAAAAATGGAGTTCGACCAAAACGGTAGCAATGTTACCGCGCTTGCCTACAACCCGGATGGAAGCTTGCTCGCAATGGGCGCCAGCGACGGCACTGTCACATTGTTTCAAACAAGCAAGAGAAGGGAGCTCGTGCCATTGCCTAATAAACTTAACTCTGCGGCAAGTGTTATTACCTTTGGCCGCGACGGCAGGTGGATTGCCGCGGCGAGTAGGGGCGGACCAACTGGCCAGAGTAGGGGCGAAATCAGAATTTGGGATCTTAAGACATTCCAGCCAATCAGGCTTGACCTGCACAACTTACCGCGAATTTCTGAAGCTGAGTCCATTGCTTTCAGCCCAGACGGGCGCTACCTGGCAATGGCAGATCGAGAGGCAAGCGCGCGGGTGATTGATCTTGCGAATGGATCCCTGGTGGCCCAGCCGAGAGTCGATGGCGCTGGCTATGTGATGAGCGTCGCGTTCAGCACTGATAGTAAACTCTTGGCTATCGGTTGTATCCCTGGAAGGATAGGACTTTGGGATGTAACTAGTTTCGCTAAGGGGATAGAGGCCACCCGGGAGCCGGCAGCTTCAGCCGCCGATACGGCTCTTATTCACTCGATTATCTTCAGCTCAGAAGGACACTACCTTGCTGCGTTGGATAATAACGGAGGCGTAGGTATTTGGGAGATATCGGCTGATGGCGCAACGCTGCAACTATCAAAGTCTTCTCAGATGCCGGGGGTAAGCACACGTGGTCTTAACAAATCGCCTGTCGTGTTCAGCCGAGGCGAAGATTACATCGCAACAGCACGGAACGATACGGCTCGCGTTTGGGAAGTGCGTACTGGACGTGAAATATCCCGAATAGGTCATGGAAAGCCCGTCGAGGCCATTGCCTTCAGCCCGGATGGACATTTGCTTGTGACCGCCAGCGAGGAGGTTAACTACTGGAAGATGGAGTTTGGAAGCGGGGCCAAGCGCATAGCGGTTCACGATAAATCGGAGGAGAAGTTGAGCACTCTAGCTATCAGTCCCGGAGGTGAATGGCTAGTCACAGGTAGCAGCGATGGCGCCAGGGTGTTTCAAACGTCTGACTGGTCGCAAATTAAGACGCTGGGGTCCGGTGATGACATCGCGAATCTGACGTTCAGTTCCGATGGCCGGTGGCTTACCACAGCAAGTAAAGACAAGCTGAGAGTGTTTGATACCAATCTCTGGAAAGAGCTCAAGGTAGTTATCGTTCCCGACGAATTGACGCACCTGCCCGGGTCCTTCAATTCGGACGAAGCACTGGACGTTAGCTTTAGTCCCGATGGCCGGTGGTTAGTCCTCAGGACCGGCATCCTCGTGAAACTCCTTGAGTATGGCTCATGGCGTGAACGTCAACCTATGCAGCATAGCGACCGCGTAAGCGAGGTATTTTTCAGTCCTGATGGACGGTGGATGGGTGTTCGGACCTTCGGTCACTATCTAGGGGGTTCCGGGCGTCATATCCCGGTTGAGCGCGAGAGAACCTATGTGTGGGACACAAACACTGGCTTGCCGATGGCTTGCAGAACCGATAAGGATGAAACTTTAACCACGTCTTCAAATGCACCGGCCGCTGTTTGTCCTGAGATCAGTGGAAACCAACAGCGGGCCCTACTCTCACAAGTACCAAACTGGAAAGAGGTACTGAGATTCGCCGGACTAACGAGCGCCAGTCTGGATGGCCATTGGTTGGTAGAATCTGAAGGAGGCGTCAAGTTGAGTGAGGTAGATGGGAAGACCTCTCGACAGGTTGCTACTCTGATGCCAGGCGCTTCCGTAGAAGCTATGACCTTTAGCCGTGACAGCCGCTGGCTAGTGATCGCAGATGATGACTCACTGACACTCTGGCCTCTAAAACCAACCGACATGATTAACGCAGCTTGCGAACGCTTGCGCCGACGTGATCTGACTCTCGACGAGTGGAAGCGATACTTCTCCGGTGAGAAGCTTCAACCAACCTGTGTGCCTGCGCAACCATGAGCGATAGCATGCCGCCATCTTCCTTTTTACGTCGGGAAGACCTGTGGGTCAGTTTCGTTGAAGTCCGATAAACTTTAGTTTGTCGCGACTCAGCGACAAGCTAATAAAGCTTATCGGACACCAAGCTGACCCACTACCCGATATTCTCTTGACTCTGTCGTTGCATTTGATATGTTTCCCTCGAGACATATCACATCGAAACCGTGCTCCGCTTGTAGGGTAGAAACCCCATAACTGGACGAAACTAGTCACCCCTTAGTCGCCTGGCTACTGCAAACCGCTAATCACCCTCCGCTGCGTTCTGGATCACAACAATGCAGGACAGTGCCGACGTGCGTCCGCTTACAGAAAAGTCTAACGGTGAAGCTTTCACTGCTCATCCGTTGGCGCAGCTTGCAGTGGCGTTTGCGTTGGGAATTCTCAGCGCCGTCTGGATCGCAACTCCACTTATTCTTCTCAGCTTAATAGCTGCCCTCGCAACAACCCTTGCTTTGATGGCTCTGCTGTGGTGGAAGCGGATGAGACTTGCCACGGTATTTGTGACAGTCGCCATGCTGTTGCCTGGTTCGTTATTAGCAGCCATCGAAAGGAAAGCCATTCCGGCTAATCAACTGAGGCGTTTGATCACTGAAGGAACGATAGTAGTGGGCCAGCCCGTCGAACTCACCGGAGTGTTGGAACGGGATCCGGAAGTTGGTTCTGAGCGCTTGTACCTGTTCCTGAGAGTTCAAAAAGTCACGTTGAACCAGGCGGACCGCAACGTGTCGGGTGAGGTCTTGCTGTTTGCTCCTGTTTCAACAACCTCAATTCAACAAGAATACGATCAACTTGACCTTCGCTATGGCGCGCGCATCCGCGTGATGACGATGCTTGAGCGCGCCGATAGTTTCCGCAATCCGGGCGTCTCCTCTTTCACGGAGTATCTCGACCGGAAAGGCTACGACGCGACAGGGTTTGTAAAGAGCCCATTGCTAATCGAACGTTTGGAGAACGAACGTGTCTTCCTACCGCTGGCGTGGCTTTACGAATGGCGGCGCAAGTTGCAAGCGGAGATCGACTCGCGATTCACAAAGGACGCGGCGGGGGTACTTGATGCGGCGTTGTTAGGGAACCGCTATAAACTCTCGCGCTCAAGCTCAGAAAGGTTTCGCGAGGGTGGCACCTTTCACGTGCTTGTCATCAGCGGATTGCATATCACTTTTCTCGGCGGCCTGGTCTTCCTTATCGCGAGACGATTTACTAAAAACAGGACACTGCAATTTCTGGTCTCAGTCACCGTGCTATGGTCCTACTCGCTTGCTGTCGGCGCCGAGTCGTCCGTCGTCCGAGCTGCTTTGATGTTTACCTTCGTCTTGTTGGGTCCTCTCGTTTCGCGTCGTGCCTCTTCACTCAACGCACTCGGCGGGGCGGCGCTTGTGTTGCTGACGTTTCGACCGAACGATCTGCTGGATCCTTCGTTTCAACTGACGTTTTTATCGGTATTGGCTATCGTCATGTTCGCCTGGCCACTGCTCGAAAAAATGTCGGCGGTTGGCTCATGGAGGCCGACGCGCGGAACACCATACCCGCCGGTGTGCGCACCCTGGCTGCGCGAGTTTTGTGAGAGCCTCTACTGGAGTGAACAGGAAGCCCAGCGCGAACTCCGGCGAATGAACTACAGTTATAAACTTCTTAAAGTGCCGCTGGCAGACAGACTGGAACGCCTGCATATCCAGCGCCTGGTGCGTTACGCCTTTGCGGCAATTCTCGTTTCTGCCTGTGTGCAAATGGTGATGTTTCCTTTGCTGGTCGTTTACTTTCATCGACTCTCATTGGCTTCATTCCTGCTCAACATCGGCGTCAGTCTCATGATGGCGGCCTTCGCTGTTACGGCAGGTATCGCGATCGTCGTAGCCCAGGTCAGCAACACCCTAGCTGCGCCTTTAATCAACACTGCGAATACGTTGAATTGGATGATGGTTCATAGCGTTGATCCATTCACGAGAGTCCACGTGGCGTCTATTCGTCTGCCCGAATATACAGGCTGGTCCGGCGTAATCTATGTTTTGTATTACCTGCCGCTCACGATGTTGGCGGTCTCGCTATCCGGTTGGAAGCCCCTGGATCTTCCCCGGGTAGTGACAGAAAGCAAACGGTGTTTCAAAAGCTCGGCTGTGTTTGGACAACTGTTAGCTATAACCTTGATTGTCTTTCATCCATGGAGCGCAGGCGGGCCGCAGGGAAGACTGCGCATAGATTTTCTGGACGTCGGACAGGGTGATTCAGCGCTAGTGACTTTTCCGGATAACACGACACTGCTTATTGATGGCGGTGGACGACCCGGTCCATTCAACAGGGAAAGTTTGTCTGGCGAGAGTGAGCCTGAAGGGGAGGAGACGTTGGAGCCTGAATCTCGGAGTATTGGCGAGGCGGTAGTTTCGGAGTACCTCTGGTGGCGAGGCCTGGATCACATAGACTACCTTTTGGCGACACATGCTGACGCCGACCACATCGATGGATTGAATGATGTGGCTCGGAATTTCGAGGTGCGGGGCGCGCTGGTCGCGCGAACCCCCGCTCAGGATCGCGAATACGAGAGATTTTCAGAAACTCTATTTGCAGAACAAATTCCACTTCGCCTCGTTGGCGCTGGAGATGTATTGCGTTTCGGAGAAGTGACGGCGACCGTTTTGTGGCCGCCAGCTTCAGTCAATCCCAACGCTGCTTCCCGCAACAACGATTCGATTGTGCTTCGTCTGCAAATGGATAATCGAGCGCTGCTGCTTACCGGCGACATTGAAATGGCAGGCGAGAAAGCGATTTTAGACAGTCAACAAAATGTACATGCCGATGTTGTTAAAGTTGCACATCATGGCAGCAAGACTTCCTCCATTGAAAGCTTTATCGCTGCCGCCCAACCATCCTTCGCAATAATCTCCGTTGGTCAAACTTCAATCTTTGGCCACCCGAACAAAGGCGTAGTTGAGAGATGGAAGGCGAGCGGCGCGCAACTTTTGACTACTGGAACCAGTGGAACAATAACGGTGACGACCGATGGACGGAATTTGGAGGTGAAGACCTTCCTCGCAAATAAGAATTAGCGGCATGCCTCGAACCAACCAAGCAAACGCTGCCAAAACAACCCAGAGGAAGATTTGCGCGTGCAAGTAGTCGTGCTAGCGTCTCCGCATATGAACTGCTGGTGAGTCGGCTGAAAACTTTGGAGATGTCCTCTAAACAGATCCCGCACTAGTCCATTTGAGGACTTACTTCGATCACGCGTCGGTATCGTCGGGAAGGTACAGATCGATCTTGGCGCTGCCAGGTTTGTAAGTATGTAGCACGCCGAGCGGTGGAGCATAGACGTGAATGGTAACGAGATCCTGGCCACTGACGTCGGGGTTACCAAGCTGATGGATATCGGGAACGTCGGAACCAGTAACTAAGCCTGGTGAGTATTCACGCGCAGATTTATATTTCAAGCCGCTTGTTGGGTTGTAACTGAATGTGGTTTCCCACAACATCCCGCGGTGGATTTTAACGCCGCCGTGGGAACCGTTGTGATCATGGATGGGAGTTCTTTGACCGGGACGCCAACACAGTACCAGCATCTCGACAAAATCGTTGCGACAAACCCGATGCCGCCAATAGTTGCCTTCTTTGAAACCGAGATAAGGTTGCAATTCTTCCGAGGATATCTGCGCGGTTTCCAGCCACTCGTAGATCTGTTCGAGGCTAGGCAGGGACGTGACTGATTGAAGCGCTTTTACTAATGACTTGAGTGAAAGCGAATGCCGCTTCATTTCGTCACGGCCACTATCAGTTGTTTCGAGGTGTGTGGACAAAGTGTGGTTCCTTCGGTGATTAGAGCGACAATGGAGACCTCGTGTCGCGTTGTGGTTATATGCTCTCGCCGGGATGGAGTCAAGACGTTGGAATACTTTCCGAAAACAGTGATGAAGCGCGAAGACTCACTCGGAAATAGAAATACGGCGAGGGCTTTCGCCATCGCCCGATATCGTAATGCGCCAGACATTCGCAGGCAGCGGATAGTGGCCGAGCCGCTCAGCCCACTCAATAACTACCACAGCGCGGGTATCAGTGAGCAATTCCTCGAGATCAACCGCGTGTGCTGCGGTCGCTCCTTTCTCTAAACGATAAAGGTCGATATGGAAAAGCGGGAGTCGCCCCGCATAGGGATTTACCAAAGTGAACGAGGGACTGGTCACCTCTTCCGGATCAATACCCAGGGCGGAGGCCAGTCCTTTAACAAAAACAGTCTTGCCCGCGCCTAGCGACCCATCGAGCAACATTATCTCGCCACCTCTAAGATGTGTGCCAATCTGCTGACCGAGAATGAAGGTGTCCGCTACGTCCCGAGATTGCCACTCGCCGGTGGGGATATGTCGCGCAGTCGTAGTCATTAGTAACGACAAGAGTGGCAGGCAAGACCGCGGCACTTCCACTTAGGGTAGTTCACCTCTGGGATCGAGTGAACGGATAGCCTCGCTAAGATGCTCACGAATATCGGAAGCGACCATCGTACGCATACCTAATTTGCGGGCCGCGAAATCTCCTGCCAGGCCTCCAATATAAAGCGCTGCGATTGTCGCGTTAAGCGCTTCCGCATTGTCATTAGACCTGACGCCAGTCTGAGCGATGAACCC
Organism: Pyrinomonadaceae bacterium; assembly: GCA_036506215.1. Lineage (GTDB taxonomy): Bacteria > Acidobacteriota > Blastocatellia > Pyrinomonadales > Pyrinomonadaceae > PSRF01. The sequence goes on from DASXSC010000210.1 coordinate 21,701, forward strand.
GGCTATGATGCCGGTCAAGGTGTCGCCGGCGCCGGCGGTACCGAGTCCGGCATTGCCCGTGGGGTTGATAAACACCCGTCCATCAGGGGCTGCGACTAACGAGCGCGCGCCTTTAAGAACAAGAATCAATTTGTGTCTCGCGGCAAACTCTCGTGCTGCCTTGACGCGATCGTCGAGCGCGGTCTTGTCACTTGTTCCGAGCAATCGCAACATCTCTCCCGGATGGGGTGTAAGAATCAGCGGAGCTTCGTTTAAGTTGTCTGATCCTTTCAACTCATCGGGCCAGCCGTTGGAAGAGTAGCTCGCGAGGCAGTTCAAGGCGTCGGCATCGATCACGAGGGGAGTATGACGTTGCTTGACGACTGAAAAAACAAAATGGCGCGTACGCTCGTCTTCGGCTGACAGTCCCGGTCCAATTGCGATGACGTTGGCCCTGGCAGCTAAGTGCACTACGTGATCTACGGCTTCATCGCTGACGGCGCCGCGATCAGTCTCAGCAAGCGCGGTCGTCATCACTTCCGGCATCACACTGGCAGCGATGGCAGATTGGGCTGAAGCAGGAGTGGCTATGGTGACCAAACCCGCTCCTGATCGAATTGCCGCATTGCCACAAAGTACCGCGGCGCCCGTATAACCACGCGAACCCGCGATTACCAGTACATGTCCGTGTAAATTCTTGAACGAGTCGGGTGTGTAGCGTGTGCTGATGAGCCACTGGCGTACATCGTCCTCCTCAGTCACGAAGAGTTTCGGATTTGCAGCATCGATTAAAGCTGCCGGCGAGCCGATGTTTGCAATCACCAGTTTTCCGTTTAGGTGAGCCGCGGGGGGCAAGACGTTGGCAGGCTTGGGCGCGGTGAATGTGACCGTTAAGTCAGCCTGCACAGATTCGCCGATGGGCTTCGCCAGATCGGCATTCAGACCCGACGGAAGGTCGACGGACACGATCAAGGGGCGGCGAGTAGAAGATCTCTCTCGGGCTCGTCGCATGATCGCCAGATGCTGAACGACCTGGAGGAAAATTCCTTCGAGCGGGCGACTGAGACCAGTTCCGAAAAGCGCATCAACAATGACATCGTAAGTACGACGTGGCTTCGCGAGGTTCTCCCAGGTTGCTACATCTCCGCATTCGACAAAACTCAAAATTGAGGGTCGATCGTCGGAGCCAGCTGCGAAGCCGGCGCGCCGGGCCACGCTTTCGAAGTTAGTGAGCGCATCACCCCTGGAATCGTCGATGCTTCCGAACAACACCACATCAGCATGAACACCGGCGCGATAGAGTTCGAGCGCAAGGGCGGCGCCATCCCCGCCATTGTTGCCTTGTCCGCAAAGGACCTGTGCCTTCTTGCCCTTGAGACTGCCCGAGAAATGGGCTGCGATTGCATTGAAACAAGCCTCGGCTGCGGCCTGCATCAATAGAAGGGAGGGTGTTTTAAAGGTATTGCACGTGAGGCGGTCGATTTCCCTCGCCTGCTCGGTTGAGATAACGGGCTGCACGCTTGGGATAATAAGGATGAGACGGAGCGCGGTCAATTCGAACAGGCGTCGGCTCCTGGGTTTTGGGAAAGACTAAAAAGGCGTTCCAGAATCTGAATGGTGGTCAAAAGGAAAGCGCGGGTAAACACAAAAAATGGCGGCTTCAGAGCCGCCCACCGCCTTGCCGCTGCGCTAACCAGTCCGTTTTTCCAGGATAACTAAGTAAATAATCAATGCTCAGGGATCTCCAGAAAAGTCCTGCAAAAAAGTCCGGGAGTTTTTTGCTTGCCGGGACTCCGGAAACAGCGCCAAGAGCCGGGCGCTAGCGGGTCTTCATTACAACCATTAACGCTGCCAGCGAGCCTCAAACGAAGGTTTGGAATTGCGGCAACGGGAACCAAACAACGAGGTTTGTTCCGGCAAGTGCTTGGTCTTTACGGAAGTCTGGCTATTTCCCGGGGGCCGCCAGGCGGAAAATCCGGCCAATTACGGCTCGAGATTCTGCCATGCCCAAGAAGTAAGTCAGGCCGAAATAGACAACACCATAACTACCAAGGACGGCAGCCGCCAAAGGGATCGGATGCAGCGAGCCCAGCAACAATTTGAAAGCCCACCCTATCCCCGCGCTAATAAGGGCTGCGATCCAGAGTTTAATCACATAAGACGCTGACAAACCCGTCCGACCAATTCTCTGATTCAGGGAGTGTCTGAGCAAAGCAAACTCGATCCAACCCGCGATCCCCGCCGAAGCGGTAAGCCCAGCAACTCCCCACTTCGGATCAATCCCCAGCAATCGCGGAAGGGGCAGCGCGCACAAATAACCGAGCGCTGTCGTCAGGATTACGCGGATGATCGCGTAACGCAGAGGAGTGCGCGTGTCTCTGAGTGCGTAATAAGTCGATGAATACAGTCGGCCCAAGGTTGACGCTAGCAGGCCGACTGTTGACCCCGCAAGGATTGCCCAAACGTAGGTTGCGTCCGCATGTGTAAACTTGCCGGTCTGATAAAGTACGGCCGCGATCACATCACCCAAGGCGACAAACGCCATCGACGATGGAACAATGAAAAAAGCTATGCGGCGAAGTCCCCCATCGAGGCGATTTCGCAGCACGTCGGCAACGACATTTGTGTTGCCAATTGCTTTTGACATTGTCGGAAGCTCTGCTGCCGAAACCGACATCCCGAAAAGACTTACCGGAAGTGTATAAAGACTTTGAGCATAGCTGAGTGCGACTACCGCCCCCTGGCCCAAAAAGCTGGCAAGCGCAGCGTCGACGAAAGCACTGATCTGGACTACACCTCGGCTCATGAAAACTGGAAAGAAGCTGTGGATCACCGTGCGAACATGGATGTTTGTTATGTCAATGACCGGACGAAGGCGTTTGACAAGCTGCAGGACCGTTGGCAGTTGAACTGCGAATTGCAAGGCGCTGCCAATTACAGATCCCCAGGCGGTGGCCTCAGCCAGCGGAAATAGATCGACGCGCCTCCCAAACAGAATCAGCGCCGCGATTATCGCCAGATTCCAGGCGACCGGTGCGGTGTAAGAAATAAAGAAACGATGGTGACTATTAAGAACGCCCAAACACCAAGCCGAAAGAACGAGAAGGCCAGCTCCGGGAAAGAAAATTCTGACGAGCTTAATGGTGAGCTCACGCCGCTCGTCCTGGAAGCCTGCAGCAATTACTGTAACGAAGTATGGAGTCGCGAGCACTCCGATTAGAACAATTAATGAAGTTACCAGCGCGAGCAGACCGAAAACCGCACCAGCAACATGCCTCGCTTCCTTATCGTCGTTCTCCGCTAGTAGTTTTGCGTATACCGGAATGAAAGACGCGGAGAGCGCACCTTCGCCAAATACGTTTTGCAGGAAATTAGGAATACGGAAGGCGGCGCTAAACGCATCGCCGGCAGCGGACGTGCCAAAGTAGTGAGCGAACACTCTTTGTCGAATCAAGCCGACGATTCGACTAATGAGGATACCCGTCCCTACCAGAAAGGCAGATCGCCCCGTGCTCTTTTCGATTTTAGCGCCAGGAGTTGCGGGCGGGGTCTCACCACCAGCCGCGCCGACCTGCTCAATGGTTTCACCAGCGATTGAACTCGCTTCATCGTGGACGTTGCCAGGCACCTCGGGAACTTCGGGCATTTCGCGAGGCATGGTTTGCGATTCCACCTGTAAGGAAGGCTGGTAGCTATGAGAATCGGTGTTTGAAAGGCCTTCGTCGGAAGGCTGGCCGTCAGGAAGACCGTCATTGGGCAGGTCGTTCATCTTTATCAGAGATTGTAGTCTTTTATTTTCGTGAGAAGTGTTTTGTAACTAACGCCCAGGTCTTCTGCCGTCTGCATCTTATTGCCGTCGTTTGCCGCGAGAGTTTCAAGAATCTTATGGCGCTCCACAAAGCGCAACGCCCGTTGAGATGCCTCGGAGAGACTCCCCGTCAAGTCAAACAACTTTAGCGCTTCAGCATTGCCGGCCGGTTCCGTCGCCAAGCCGAGATCCTTCGGTTCGAGGACCATCGTGTCGGACAGTATGCAAGCGCGTTCGATGGCGTTTTCCAACTCGCGGACATTTCCCGGCCAGCTATGCGCGCGCAATGCTGCTAACGCTTCGTCACTCAAGATAGTCTCGCGCCCGCGCAATTCTTTGCCAAGTTGGATTGCGAAGTGTTTGGCTAGTAAAACAATGTCGCTTTCGCGTTCGCGCAACGGTGGAATCTCAAGAGGGAAAACGGCCAAACGAAAAAACAGATCACGGCGAAACTCGCCACTCTCAACCGCCGCTTTCAGATCGCGGTTTGTCGCCGCCACAACTCGAACATCAACTGGAACGGGCGCGCGCCCCCCGATTCTGTCTACTACCTTCTCCTCGATTACGCGCAAGAGTTTCCCCTGCACGGTCAGCGGCAATTCTCCAATCTCATCGAGGAAGACCGTACCGCTTGATGCAAGTTCAAACTTTCCGAGTCGTCTGTCGGCCGCGCCGGTAAAGGCACCGCGCTCGTGTCCAAACAATTCATTCTCGATGAGCGTCTCCGGAATCGCAGCGCAGTTGATGGCTACGAAAGGCCGGTCGCGCCTGCCGGAGAGATGATGGACCGCACGCGCAAACAGTTCTTTGCCGGTGCCTGATTCACCAAGCAACAGGACCGTCGCTTCTGTTTGCGCGACCCGTTGAGTCTCTGAAACGGCACGCTTGATTGCTTCCGATTCACCAATGATGCGTGGGAAGCCGTAGCGCCGCGACCATTCTTCGCGCAGCAGGATGTTTTCAGTTCGGAGTCTTTCCTGCTCGAGCGCGCGCTCAACGATCAGGAGAAGGTGATTCGAGTCAACCGGCTTTTGCAGAAACTCGTGGGCGCCATCTTTCATAGCTTGGACTGCTTCGTCAATCGATCCGAAAGCAGTCATAACAATGACAGGAATACTGCCATCGGCGGCTCGCGCGGCACGCAAGACGTCGAGGCCTGATCCGTTTGGCATTCGCAGGTCGGTGAGGACTAATTTGTGTGGGCCGCTGGCGATTTCATTCAAAGCAGCGCGCGCATCGGCAGCTTCGGTGACGGTGTAACCGGCGTTCTCCAGAGTCAAACGCAAAACGCGGCGTAAGCTGTCTTTGTCTTCGACAAGTAAGATGTCCGGCATTGTTGTTGTCTAAGGCTCGCGGCAACGTCAGGAATTGTACAACAATTGAGAGTGATAGCGAGCAATGGCAGCAAAAGGTGACTGGCAGAACTTGGCACGAGGAACATGAAGCAGGTTGTCAGGAGCATCGGCGGTAGCATGTAGGCTCGCACCGTGAGCACAACTTAACGTCGGCCCAGCGCAGTGGACCTCACGAACAGCATATCTTGATCAACTTAACAATGCAGCCACGCACAACTCAAAGGCGCGAACAGCAGTTAACTATCCGCGCCTGTTGATGAGTGTTTAGCTGCGAACTTCAAATCGGTCAGGCAGCCTGCTAGCGGCAGTGGCGGTTCAGGTACAAGCCCGTTCCTAGAATTCCCCGATTGCCATTACACGCGGACCAGTTGAAGCAAGCCCCTTACGTACCCATTCCGAATCATATTGAATTGCTGAGGTGCCGCTGCCACTGCTGTTAAAAGTCGGCGCCAAAAAGTTTCCAGTGTTTCCGAAACGCGCAACCAGTATTGCTCCTAAACTATCGCCATTGCCGCCGCCCGTACGGAGTAATTGTCCGCCTCCAAGCACGAGTATTAGTCCGCTGAAGGCGGAGGATCCATTTAGTGTGAGCGTGCCAGTGACTACTAGCAGACCGGATCCTCCTGCCGGAGAAAGATCAGTATCGCCATCAACAAATGTCAGGAGTGGTCTGGATGTCGTACCGAAGTCGGCCGGTTGCGATCCGGTCGTAAAATAACGGCCTTCGTTCTGCGCGGCGTTGCGAAGGTCAATTACAAAAGCACGAGCTGCGTCCGCTGTCTGCAACCATACAGGCAGGTCGGCGACCGGCACCTGTTTGACTCCGCTTGGATTACCAAAGACTTGCGAACCCGGAAGACTGAGTGCGGTGAGGTAGGTGTAATCGGCAGTCCCAGTTACACCGAAGGCAGAAACATCTGAACCGCCTGCCTTGTCGTTTCCGATATAGTGATACCTCGCGCTGTCCCCGGCGTTGAACGTCAGTAGGGAATTATCGTCGGCGCTACGAAGCGTGATGGCGCTTGGCGTAGTGACATCAAAAGCAAATCTGCTTAGCAACATCCGCATTTGTTTCCTGGCGTTGCGCGGGCCGAATCCTGTAACGTTCGCAATGATACGATTAGGTTCGGGCGCAGTAATAGCGACTGAAATAGGCGTCGTACCGTTGCTATTAATTGAATTGGATGCTCTGGTATAGAGAACGCCTTGAAGGTTGTTTGAAAAGGGCGCAGAATCCTGAAAGTCAACTGTTACAAGACTTGTCGTCGTGCTTGTAATGGATCCGGAGAGGGTGCAGTTAATGGTGTAGGTTGCAGGCCACGGAGCGGTCTGAGTAATGGTAAGTTTGAAGGGCACATTTGAAATTGTGTATCCGGCATGGTCAACGCTTATAACCGTGAATCTTCCCAACGTGCTGGTCCCACTCGTATTGATCGTTGTACTCGCTTGAGCGTCGTACCGCACAGTCGCCCTGTCGCCTCCCGATTGAAACAATTTAGTGTCTGAATTGTTGTCAAAGAGGCCCGAAGTGGAAAAGGTCACGACCGCGGAATTGTCGGGATCGCTAACCGTAGCGTTAAACGCCATACCAGTAATCGGCGTGTAGTCTGAGCTGAGAATGACGCGAGCAGGGTTATACGAAGTATCGTAGGTCATCCAGCGGGACAAGCGCGGTGTTGCAGTGTCTCCGCTTACGTTCGAGCTTGAGACGGTTACGGCTTTGCGGAAGCTAATTTTATTCTGAGGAGCTACTCCTCCGACGGGGTCTGTGACAAAGACCGGGTTGGGGGCAACATTTCCTCTAAGGATATTCAAAACCGCCTGGTTGCCGGCTTCAGCGGCATAATAGGCTTGTATCTCGGCAGTGGCTTCCACGGTATTTGTCGCGGACATCGTAGTAGTCATTATCAATGCGCCACCAGCTGTCAAAATTAATAGGCTGACGAGGAGCATGGTAATTAACGCCGCTCCACGCTGACCGGACCATTTTGGATTTTCAATGGTTGGTTGAGAGATCGTTATCATGGATAGTCTTAACCTCACGGAATCCATTAGATTGGCTAATAATTGACTAGATCGGAGTTTCTGAGCGTGGCATCGGAAACCAACTGCACGCTTGATGGTGGTTGGTAGCCATCCGAATTTGGGGTGCCGACCGCGGGAAGTGTTACGCAGATTGAAATGACTATGTATTTGGCATTGCTTTTTAGAGCGACTTCGGAGATTGGATTGCCAGCGGCGTCAACTACGTTGGTGATATCGCATACGCCGACGGTGTAATAAACTCTGTCTGGGTAATATCGGATCTTTAAGGAATCGACCCTGTTTGCCAACACCATCTCTTGCGCTGCCACGTTAACGTCGAGTCGGACGATATAACTATTTCCGCCCTCCGTATAAAGCATGAACTTTATGTCTTCATCCTTGTCGGATGCGGAGTTGCTCGTGGTTTCCCCTTCTGAAGCATTTAGGTTTGCTCGAACACGAATGGAAGTTAAACCTGAGTCCGGACTAACTATCCCGTTATCCGTAAGACCGTAACCGGAGTTTGCAACCTCGCGTGTAATGAGGTTTAGACCGCGTTGGGCATCGGCGAGCGCTTCAGTTTTCTGGTTCTCCCGGCTGCGAATCTTAAAGGAGCTGGCAAGAATTGCACTAGCTATACCCAAAAGCACGAGCGTAATTGTCATCGCGATCAATAATTCAAAAAGTGAAAAGCCCGCGACTCCTGATTTGCCAAGATCTGGTTGCATTCCCGGTGATCCCTTCATGTTATGCAGCTTCATCAACTGTTCCCCTATTGCAGATAGGCTCC
>DASXSC010000211.1:0-44875 GCA_036506215.1 Pyrinomonadaceae bacterium
ACGGCCTATCCTGCCCGTCACCAAAAACCGCTGCAATGCGACGATTTAGTGGCCACTTCGCGGGTAGCGGGTGGTGTCTCCCTCGGGATTTTCAATTTGCAGGTAAGGTCTTTGACCTCCGATGCGCGGCAAGTCTCCGACTTGCCGGCAACCTTTCTAAAATTCTTTAAGGTCTCCGACCTTTGAGACTCCGGTCAAAGACCGGAAAATTGGGGTACGGTCTTCGGTAAGTCGGAGACTTACCGCGCATCGGAGGTCAAAGACTTGTCGTTGCTTCACCCAACCCTTCCTGAGCAGTTCGGTGCGCTGACCGATCTATCCCCGGCAGACCAACCCGCCACGCGGGTGGCGGGTGGGGTCTCCCTCGGGTTTTTCAATTTGCAGGTAAGGGACCTCCGATGCGCGGCAAGTCTCCGACTTGCCGGCGACCTTTCTATAATTCTTTAAGGTCTCTGACCTTTGAGACTCCGGTCCCAGACCGGAAAACTGAGTACGGTCTTCGGTAAGTCGTAGACTTACCGCGCATCGGAGGTCAAAGACTTCTCGCCGCTTCACCCCACCCTTCCGAGCAAGTTCGGTGCGCGGACCGACCTATCCCCGGGAGACCAACCCGCCACGCGGGTGGCGGGTGGTGTCTCCCCCGGGATTTTCAATTTGCAGGTAAAGGTCTTTGACCTCTGATGCGCGGCAAGTCTCCGACTTGCCGGCGACCTTTCTAAATTCTTTAAGGTCTCCGACCTTTGAGACTCCGGTCAAAGACCGGAAAATTCGGGTACAGTCCTCGGTAAGTCGGAGACTTACCGCGCATCGGAGGTCAAAGACTTCTTACCGCTTCACCCTTTCCGAGCAAGTTCGCTGCCCGGACCGATCTATCTGGTCACCGGTAGTCGGGATAAATGACGCGGACGCTGAAGCTGCCGCTGTTATCGCTATAGTTGTCGTCGTTGACCAGCAGGTACAGTCGTCCGTCAACCGGGGTGGTAAGTGTCGCCTGGCTGCCAACCAGGAAGTATTGCGACGGCTGGCCGTTGGTCTGAAGTATGTAACCCACCAGGGCACCCACTCCAGCGTTCGGCACGGGGCGCCGGCTGGTGCCAAGGATGCTGCTGACACCTACGCGGCTGCCATCAGCAGACACGACTCCAACTCGCTGACCTGCGGTTATGTTCCCGGTAGCGGTGATTGTTACCTGATCCCCTGAGCGCAGATCGATCCCGGTATCTACCCCACCCGACTGATTACCAGGCACTGTAATAACGCGCTCCAACGTTCGATTGGTCCGGCGGTTGCTCGCGGTTGGGTTGTAGTCTCCGGATTGCCGTGAACGTATGGGGGCCGGACCAGTTCCTGATCCCTCCGGCAGTCCAAACGGATCGTAGCTGTTATCGTTCGGATTCCGATTTTCATCAGCTCTGGCCAATGCCGATAGATCGACTTCTTTTCGTATCCGGACGTTGAAGGCGCCCCGCGCGTCGGTGTAGTTGCCGCGGTTGATCGTCAAGTAGAGGCGGCCATCGCGGTCCGCGGCGAATTCGCGGCTGGAACCAATCTCAAGGATCGGGGCATCGTAATCGTTACCGACAACGCCGATAAGTTCACCTTCTGCGGCTCGCGGCAAGGGTGCATTCGGATCGGTCGTGCTCAAGCCTGCGGGCGTGATTCTGGTGCGGCCTGCATAGATCGTTCCCGTCGCATCAACTCTTATTCGCTCGCCGCGTCTAACATCAACTCCAGTGTCAATCCAATTTGAGCCTAGCGAGACATCAACTGTGCGAGTTTGATAACGAGCTTCATCGAGTGAACGGCCGTCAATCTCGATGCGTTCGATGTCGCGCGGCCGCAGGAAAATCACTTCGCCGGCGCTGACAGTACGAGTAGTGCCCGTCGTGGTGCTGGGCTGGTTGCGGTTGTTTACAGGATTGATGGACAGAGTTGCGCTATTGGTCAACTGGATCGCAAAGCGGCCGTTAACGAAGCCGAGCACATTGCCGCGCAGGGTAGTACCCCCGCGCAGGTAGATCGTGTCTGCAACAGCAATCGAAACAGAACCCAGAATAAGCAACAGAACAAGTACTAGTTTTTTCATCTTCGTTTCCTCCCGGGCATGACCGAAAGTGTCAAAACCCTCTTAAGCTTCATTCGCCAACCGGGGCTGGCGCACTACACAAACGAGACCTTTCGTGAAAGTTCCTGTTGAACTAGTAGGTTATCTTCAGGGGGCGTTGTACTGGGAGAGCAATGATAGCAGAAGGCGCTGCTATTTGTTTGGGACCACTAAGAAGGGTACACCCAAGATAAAGCAGAGGCAAGTAGCGTTACAATCCTGTCATCACACGCTGAGCGTGGGTGTTAGTCAGATCAAAGGTGGGCTTGCCCGCGCTCTTTGATTACTTATGAAGGAGCACTTCTGACAGGGTCTAGGGCGGTGTTGTTCCCGCAGCAGTTGCGGGAGGCTTTACCGTCACTGCCGGGATGTTCTGGTCGCGTACGACTTGATTAAAGGCCGGAACGTCTGTCTTCATGATCTGCGCAAACTTTGTCAACTGCGCATCAATTTGTACTACCAGCTCATCGTAAACGGCATACGATTGATCAGTCGGCGCGGCGTCCGCGCTCTGCACTACACCGGCCAACGCCGCCAACTTGTTGTTGAGGCGGATGGGATAGTTTAAAGGATCCTGACTGCTCTGATTTTTAGTTTGATACAAACTCTCCTCGACGCCAGCCAGATTTTTCTTCAGCCCCGTCGCCGCGTCATTAATGACCTTGTAGCCCGGCTGACCAGCAACACGCTTCAACAGGTCGTCGACTTGTTTACGCACATCGCGAATTTGAAGGATCGCATTGTGCATTTCCGAAACTTTGTCGCGAATCCTTAAACCGAACTCAAGTTGTTTCGCATAGTCGGCGGCAGAAGTCCGCAAACGGGGGTCGGGTTTCACCTCAAAACTCTCACTGCTTGTTTTACCATCGACAGTAAGCCTGACTTGATACATTCCCGGTGCGACGCGTGGGCCGCGCATCTCGCCTGCCCACAAAATCATGCCCGGAAAACGAACCGACTCGGCATAACGTAAGTCCCACACAAAACGATTGAGTCCGACGTCGGTGGTCACGCGTGGCTGCCTTGCAACACCGAACCCTTCCGACTCTTCCCCCGAAGGGGCCTGCGGTTCCTCGGGAGGCGTTGTCACTTGTGCGGCGCCCGGCGTAGGTGTCGAAGCTGGAGTTGGTCCAGCAGCCGGCGAAGCCTGCGCAGCGGCTCCGGGTGAAGCGTCCGGCGACGGTTCCGGTGTGGCCCCGGGCTTAGTTGCTGAGGGCGCCTTGGCAGTAAACTTCTGGATTGACTTGCCTGAGGAATCGAGAAATTCCAACACCACATCAGTCGTGGGCTTAGACTTTAGTGAATAATAAACAACTGCTCCGTTGGGTGGATTCTTTCCAATTGTCGCGGTAGCGGGAAGCTGAGGGCTACCACCATCCATGCGGTAAGGATTCTCTGGGCGAAAAAGTTTCGTCTGCTTCACCGCATTCATGCCGCCGGCATCCATCATCTGATGAATTAAAGGCAGATCGTCCAACACCCAGAACGAGCGGCCCTGCGTCGCGGCCACCAAATCCTGTTCGCGTTTGTGGATTGCCAGGTCGGTGATGGGGACCAGGGGAAGATTAAACTGCATCGACTGCCAATTGGCGCCGTCATCGAATGAAACATAGAGACCGGTTTCGGTTCCCGCGTATAGCAGGCCACGTTTGTTCGGATCCTCGCGTATGACCCGAGTAAAGGCCGTGTTCGGAATGCCGTTGGTGATCTTTTTCCAGCTCTTTCCGTAGTCGCTGGTCTTATAAAGGTACGGCCTATTATCGTCCCACTTATACATCGTTGCGGCGAGGTAAGCAGTAGCCGGATCGTGTGGCGAGGCTTCGATAGAATTAATTTGTATCCAATCCGGCATGAGGTCTTTTGGCGGCGTCACGTTGCTCCAGGTTTTCCCAGCATCGCGCGTCACCTGCACCAGGCCATCATCCGAGCCCGTCCAGATAACGCCTTTCTGAATTGGCGACTCCATCACCGTAAAGATGGTGGCGTAGTACTCAACACTGGTGTTGTCCTTCGTGATCGGGCCGCCCGATGCGCCCTGTTTCGACTTATCGTTCCGAGTGAGGTCAGGACTAATCACTTCCCAGGTTTCTCCGTCGTTCAATGATCGGAAGAGCACATTGCCTGCCGCGTATAAGGCGCTTTGATCGTGAGGCGAAAAAAGGATGGGAAAGTTCCACTGGAACCTGTATTTCAAAACATCTGCACCGGCGCCCATCGGATTATTCGGATAGGGCGACACGTTGCGCAGCTGACCGGTATGACGATCGTAGCGGGTAATCAACCCACCATACGAACCGGCAAAAACAATTTCCGAATCCTTCGGCGACGGAGCAATCCAGCCAGACTCACCGCCGCCGACGTCATACCAATCCGTCCGCGTGATGCCAGAGTCGGTTGTGCGACTGGCAATGCGCACGGTTGAATTGTCTTGCTGCGCGCCATAGATGTTGTAAGGGAAATCGTTGTCAAGCGCGACACGATAAAACTGCGCCGTCGCCTGGTCTTGCTCCGTCCAGCTTTTCCCACCATTGAACGAAACGTTCGCGCCGCCGTCATTGCTGTTGATCATTCGATTGGGATCATCCGGAGCGATCCACAAATCATGATTGTCGCCGTGCGGCACTGAAATCGGCGTGAATGTCTTGCCGGCGTCGTTTGACTTGTAGAAGCCCGTGTTCAAAACGTAAACCGTATCGGCGTTTTTCGGATCCGCGTAGATGCGAGAGTAGTACCAGGCGCGCTGCCGCAGATTGCGCTGCTCGTTAGTCTTCGTCCAGGTTTTGCCGGCATTATCTGAACGGAACACGCCGCCATCTTCCGCCTCGACAATCGCCCACAGACGATCAGGATTTGCGGGCGAAACGGTGATCCCGACGATCCCGATCATACTCTTCGGCAAGCCGGGATTACGCGTGATCTCGGTCCAGGTATCGCCGCCATCGGTAGATTTGAATATCCCACTACCGGGGCCGCCGCTCTCCAGCGTCCAGGGTTTTCGATAAACTTCCCAAAAGCCGGCGTAGAGAATGTTTGCATTAGTAGGATCGATTATGAGGTCGCTGGCGCCGGCCTTATCGCTGCGATAGAAAACCTTCTGCCACGTTTTGCCGCCGTCCTTTGAACGAAACACGCCGCGCTGCTCGTTAGGCGCCCAAACGTGTCCCTGCGCTGCAACGTAAACAACGTCCGGATTTTTTGGGTGCACTCGAATACGGGAAATCTGACGCGTATCTTCGAGTCCCACACGTTTCCAGGTCTTACCAGCGTCGGTCGATTTGTAGACGCCGTCGCCATGCGAGACATTACCCCGAATCGGCGATTCCCCCATGCCCACGTAAATTGTGTTGGGATCGGAATCCGACAGACCAATTGCACCTACTGAGCCCGTGCCGAATACAGAATTATCCGTGATGGGTTCCCAATTAATGCCGCCATCTACTGTTTTCCACAGGCCGCCACCGGTGCCTCCAAAATAATAGACGAGTGGTTGAGAAGCGACGCCCGTCACAGCCGTCGATCGCCCGCCGCGAAACGGACCAATCAATCGCCACTGAAGCGTCTTGAACGGATCAGAGTCGCTCGCCGCCGGAGTAGTGGTTGGAGTTGGCCTGTTCTGTGCCTGGGCCCAGGTGCAATTGAAAGCGGTAAGAGCTGCGAGCAGGAATAAGATTAGTAGACAGCGAGACGCGCGACCTTTGCCGGGCGAGGTCTTGAACATTATCGTAGACTCCTTTAACTTTGGCGCATTTGAAAAACGTTTGGGAACTGCCGGAACGGCGCGAATATATCAATTCGACTCGTGTTCTGTCGCGTTCAGGTCCGACTACTGTGGAATCGGTTCAGGAAACTACTAGCCGTAAAGAACACAAGGTCTTTGACCGCCGATGAGCGGTGAGTCTCAGACTCACCGTTAATTGCTCCACCAAGACTTTTCGGTCTATGACCGCAATCCCAAAGGTCGGAGACCTAAAGATAGATGAGAAGTCAGTCGGCAAGTCGAAGACTTGCCGCGCACCGGCGGTCAAAGACCTTGCGCCCTTTGCTGTTTACCTATTATTCATGATCGAGAACTAGCTCAAGGGGAACCCCTATGTCTCGCAAAGCGCGAATTTTCTGTTTGACGCTGACGGCTATCGTGGTCTTCTCTGCTCTTGCTTCCGTCACTTACGGGCAAGCCGGAAACACCGCGCTTCTGGTTCCCGACAACTTCTTTTCGGCAATGCAATGGCGTTGCATTGGTCCGCATCGTGGCGGCCGGGTGCTAGCAGTATCAGGTGTTCGCGGCGAACCAGATACTTTCTACTTCGGCGCGGTTGCCGGTGGTGTTTGGAAGACAATCGACGCGGGGCGCACGTGGACGCCGATCTTTGATAGCCAACCGATCGCTTCGATCGGCGCGCTGGCTGTTTCCACTTCTGATCCAAACATCATCTATGTTGGCACCGGCGAAGCCGACATGCGCTCCGATATTTCTTTCGGCGCCGGCGTTTACAAGTCGGTCGACGCTGGGCGAAGTTGGTCATATCTTGGACTTTCAGATACGCGCCAGATTGGCCGCGTGCTAGTTGATCCTAAAAACCCGGACGTCGTTCTGGTTGCCGCGCTTGGTCACGGCTTTGGTCCAAATTCAGAGCGCGGTGTATATCGCACGACTGATGGCGGCAAAACCTGGACCCGTGTCCTCTACAAAGATGAAAACACCGGCGCGATTGATCTTGCTTACGATCCTGACAACTCGCGGACGGTGTACGCCTCGCTCTGGAACGCGCGCCGCCCTCCCTACAACTCCTACCCGCCAATCACCGGCCCGGGCGGCGGACTTTACAAATCCAACGATGGCGGCGCGACCTGGAAGGACATTGCCGGTCACGGATTGCCCACCGGAACGCTTGGACGCATCGGCCTAGATGTGGTCGCGGGTCAGCATGGCAAACGCGTGTACGCATTGATCGACTCGGGAACAACACCCGGTCCGCTACTCCCACCGGGAAGGGCAAGCGGACTTTATCGTTCTGATGACGGTGGTGAAAATTGGAATTTAGTGAGCACTGAACCGCGCATCCTCAGTCGCGGTTGGTATTTCGGTGAGGTTAGAAGCGATCCGAAGAACCCCGATGTAGTTTATGTTTCAAACGTCTCACTTTATCGCTCTACCGATGGCGGCAAAAACTTCAAAGCGATTAGAGGCGCGCCCGGGGGCGACGACTATCACTCGCTTTGGATCGATCCGGCAGATCCGAAACGCATGATTGCAGGCGTCGATCAAGGCACCATTGTCACTGTGAATGGCGGCAAGACCTGGAGCAGTTGGTACAACCAGCCGACGGCGCAGTTTTATCACGTCGCCGTGGATAATCAGTTTCCTTATTGGGTCTACGGCGCGCAACAAGACAGCGGCACCGCGGCGGTAGTGAGCCGCAGTGATTATGGACAAATAACCTATCGCGATTGGCATCCCATCGGCGCGGGTGAGAGCGGATATATTCTTCCCGATCCAGTAAATCCCCAGATTGTTTATGGCGGCAGTACGGGCGGCGAACTCTATCGTTTCGACACGAAGACAGGACAGGTCCAGGATGTATCACCCACGCCCGCCGAGATAGGGGTGAAAGTGCGGCATCGTTATCCCTGGACCACGCCGATTGCCTTTTCGTTACAGGCGCCTCACGCGCTCTACCAGGCATCGCAGTTTCTTATGAAGACGGTCGATAGCGGCAAGAGTTGGAAAACTATCAGTCCGGATCTCACGTTGCTGGCGGGTGAAAAAGAAGAAGCAGCTAAAGGCGTCATCTATACGATCGGGCCTTCGCCACTCGCCGCCGGAACAATTTGGATCGGCACTGACAATGGCTTGGTTCAGTTGACCCGAAACGACGGACTGACCTGGAGCGACGTTTCACCTCGAGGTTTACCACCATGGAGCATGATCAGTTTGATCGACGCCTCCGCACATGACGTGGCTACGGCCTACGCGGCCATCGATCGCCACCAGATGGATGACATAACGCCACATATTTACCGCACTCACGATTTCGGCAAGACCTGGACGAAGATAACAAACGGTATTCCCGCGACTGCTTACGTGCACGTGGTGCGCGAAGATCCCATTCGCAAAGGTTTGTTGTTCGCAGGCACCGAAACGGGTGTTTATGTTTCCTTCAACGATGGTGAACTCTGGCAACCCTTGCAACTCAACCTCCCGGTCACTGCGGTTCGCGACCTGGTGGTTAAGGGCCAGGATCTTGTTGTTGCCACACACGGACGTTCCTTCTGGATTCTTGACAACATTTCGCCGCTGCGCGAATTGTCTTCTCAAACTATCGCGGCGAGCGTGCATCTGTTTCAGCCGGCCACAGCAATTCGAATTCGCAAGAACGCTGCTCGCGATACGCCGCTGCCGCCGGAAACACCCGCAGGGAAGAATCCTCCGGCGGGTGCAATCATTGATTACAGTTTGCAATCAGTACCCGCGGGAGAAGTGACGCTTGAAATCGTCGACAGCGCGGGAGTGAGCGTCAGAAAGTATTCGAGCAACGATCAACCCAGGAAGATTGATGAGACGCAGGCTTTCCCGACTTATTGGTTCAATCCGCCGGCGCCGTTATCCAAGAAGCCAGGACTGAATCGCTTCGTCTGGGATTTGCGTTATGAGCGGCCCCCATTCAGGCGCTACTTCTACAGTATCGCCGCGGTTTATGGCGAAGATGCAATCATGATACCGGAGGGTCCGCTGGCTTCGCCGGGCACGTATCAAGTGAAACTAACGAGCGATGGCCGGACCTACACCGCGCCCCTCGAGGTCAAGATGGATCCGCGCGTCAGAGTGGCTCCATTGGCTCTAAGCCAACAACTTGCGCTGGAGATGAAGATCGTCGAGGCGATGAAACAAAGTTATGGCGTGGTACAAAAGATCACGGACTTGCGCAGTCAGTTGAAGGAACTGCAAACGAAACTGAATTCCGATTCCAGCGCGAAACCGATACTCGATGCCGTCGCCGCGCTCGACAAGAAGGCGGCCGAGCTAATAGCGGTGGAGCAGACGTATCCGCCAATCGGCATTTTGTCAGTAGCATCACTAAACGGCGCGCTTGGCTCATTGTTGCTGGCAGTCGAAAGCTCAGACGCTGCGCCGACAGCTCCCGCCGTAGCAGCATTCGCCACCTACCGGCAATTGCTGGACCAGCAAGTGGCAAAATGGACTGTATTGAAGGAAAAGGAGATGCCTTTGCTGAACGTTTTGTTACAAGCACGCGGATTGGAAAAGGTTTCGATAAAAGACTAGCTGCTCTTCACGAAAGTAAACAATCCCGCGTGGGTTGTTTCAATATTCGTATTCACACGCACATCAGAACCGAGAGCGGTAGCGACCGGTCGAAGACTCAACATTAATTATCATCGCGCAAGGGATTGGGTCCCGCACTAACAATCACCACATACAGTTGAGTCTTCGGCCGGTCGCTACCACTTCCGGTTCTGATATGACTAAGTCTCAACCAGTCATCTCACACAGCGTGGACTAAATCGTCATTGACACGAGCGGGCCATCTGACATAGTCTTCCGCCACTCAAAGCTCTGTTGCTAGTTATTTCTCACTTGAACTCAATTCCTTGCCCTGCCATTCCAGGTCATTGCCCAGGTTTGAATGATCTCACGTCTTTCCGTTTCTAAACTGATGGTGAGCTCTCGATTGATTATTGTTGGGAGCAACAACGGAAGAAAGTCCAATGGCCGCTTGGAAAATAAGTTCTTCCACCATCCCTCCATGATCCCACTATGGAGCCCCAACTGAAAAGGAGAGGAAAATGTTGATACGTCAAGTTGCTTTAGTCACTGACACTCCAAGAGTATCTTTTTCCGCGGTGTCGCGCGTCGGCGCCGCTCTGCAAAAACAGGCAACCCGAGATCTTGCGCCCATCTGGGAGGTGAAAGCGACAGTAGATTCCTTTGCCACGCTCGACGATGTTCCAGTGGGTTATTGGCCCATCATCATTACGGAAGAGGATCTGGGGAACGCAGCGGGCATACACGAAGACAAAGAGGGCCAGCCCTTTGCTCTAGTCAAGTTTGATAACGGGTGGTCGCTTACCGCCAGCCACGAGTGTCTTGAGATGCTTGTTGATCCGTTTGGCAATCGCATCATCGCTGGGCCGTCGCCGATGATGGATCAGGGCCGCGTCGAATTCCTGGTCGAGGTTTGTGATCCGAGCGAAGACACTCCTTTCGCATATCGGGTCAACGGCATAGTGGTCTCAGATTTCTACACGCCAAACTACTTCGACCCCGTCGTAGCAACCGGCGTCAGGTATAGCTTCACAGGCGCCATCAAGGCGCCTCGGCAGGTGCTGAAAAACGGATATTTGAGTTGGCACGAGCCCATCTCGGACCATTGGTTTCAGGAAACCTTTTTCGGCGGTAACGAGGCAAAGTTCCGCGACCTGGGACAGATTACAGCTCAATTAGGTGAAAACCTTCGCGCCCTGCTTTATGGCCACACGCCGGAACGCTATGCACCGAAGCGTTTTGCGCCCTCTGACGTAACCCAGGCGCGGGCGTCCATGGATGCCCATGCTCAGGCTGCCGTGGCCAGAGCCGGATCCCTGCGGTCCCGAATTGCGGATGTAATCAAAAGTAAGAATTTGAAAAAGTAGTGCCGCTTTGTTGAAGGTTTCAAACTTGCCCCGACGACTCAACGCAAATTAGACTGAGTTCAGGATTTGGGGGAAACATGGCAAAGGACGACGAAGCAGCGAGGCGAGCAAGAGCTAATGCCTTAAGACAAAGAATCGCGGCGCTCAAGTCGGATCAAACGAGTCCTAAGGATTCGGAGGATGATGCGGAAAGCCGAGACTCTGTTACCGGTCAGAAACCAGGCGAGAAGACAGCTCCCCTGGATGAAAGCCCAAGGGAGTTTGTCCATCGCAGAATGCGAGAGCTCGATCGTGACAAGCGTAAGAGTAAGAGCGATTCATCTGACAAGTGAACTCGGGGATGATTGGCGCGACCTCAATCGGCTGCTAATCAGGCGATAATTTGCTCATCGGGACAATTCAACACATCTGGCGCTACCCGGTAAAGTCCATGGCCGGTGAACGACTAGCCGGCTGCATCGTCGGATCGCTGGGCTTGCCGGGGGACCGTGGCTGGGCTGTCAGGGATGAAATTAAGAGCGAGATCAAAACTGGGACGCGCATTCCGCTCTTGATGCAATGTGCTTCGCGGTATCGGGAACCGCCAAGCCACGAAAACATTCCACACGTAGATATCATTTTTCCAGATGGTTCCACCGTCGCGAGTGCTGACCCTGAAGTCGATGCCAGGCTGTCCGCTGTTCTCGGAAGACGAGTTAAGTTGTGGCCGCGCCAGCCGGCGAGCAACAAGGACCACTATCGTCGCCACGGTACAGCCGCGCGAGTCATTGCGCCGCTGACAAACCTTCCCGGCTTTCGCGCCCTGCTTCCGACGATAACAAAGCTTCCCAATCTCGACGCCACTTTGCGGGCCGCCTTCAGTCGCGCTCCTGAGGAGCCAATTCCTGACATCTCAAGACTGCCAAAGGAGCTCTTCGAGTTCACGTCGCCACTCGGCACTTATTTTGATGCCTTTCCAATCCATGTGTTGACTAGCGCTTCGTTGGCTGTAATGTCGCAATCGAACCCGGCGGCGAATTGGGACGTGCGAAGGTTTCGCCCAAACTTCCTTGTCGAAACAGTTGAAGGTATTGAAGGACTTGTCGAATCTGACTGGGTGGGAAAGACTTTGCGAATTGGCTCTGCCGAGCTGAAATGTGAAATGCCTGCGGTGCGTTGTGGGATGACAACTAACGCGCAAACAGGATTGCCAAAAGATCCTTCGGTGTTGCGAACAATTGTGAAAGACGCTGCGCAAAACCTTGGTGTATATGCCAACGTGGTAACCGAAGGACAAGTGTCTGAAGGTGATCGCGTAGAACTGCTCTAGTTGGACCAGGTCTTTGACCTCCGACGTGCGGTAAGTCTCGGACTTACCGTAAGCCAAGTCTTACCTTTTTTCGGTCTATGACCGGAATTCCAAAGGTCGGAATATTTAATGAAACCAGCGGGGGCAAGCCCGCCCTCCCAACCGAGAGGTTCTCTAATTGGCTCCATAGAAATTGGGTCGGAAGGCTTTCAATCAGAAATCAAAACTCAACTTTGAGGAGCTCGTAGTCGGGAAGGTGGGCTTGCCCCCGCTCATTGTGTACGGCCTAAAATCTAGAATAATTCCGCCAGCGCTTCTTCAACCGATCTCACTCCCACAACGTGCACGCCCAGCAGTCGTTCCAGGCCTGACTTGTTCGAGCCCGGCATTACAATCTTCTTGAAGCCCAGAGCCTGCGCTTCGCGCGCACGTACCGCGGCCTGCGTTGTACCGCGCACCTCGCCGGTCAGGCCCACTTCGCCAAAGACTGTCGTGTGCGCATCAATCGGAATGTTCTTGAAACTCGAGGTAATCGCCGCCACCACGCCCAGGTCGACCGCCGGTTCGTCTACCTCCAGACCGCCGGCGATATTGACGAACACATCGTCTCCCAACATCTGTAAGCCAAGTCGCTTCTCCAGCATGGCCATCAAGAGCGCCACTCGATTCTGATCCACGCCCTGCGTCATCCGCCGACCGGTGCCATATTTTGTTTCGGAAACCAGCGCTTGAATCTCAACCAGCAGTGGTCGTGTTCCCTCCATGCAGGCCGTGACGACCGAACCCGCAACGTTCTGTGGCCGTTCCTGCAAAAACATTTGCGAAGGATTTGCAACGGGCACGAGTCCGGCGCCAGTCATTTCAAAGACTCCAATTTCGTTGGCGGCCCCGAAACGGTTTTTGACGGCCCGGACAATGCGATGGTTGTGATGCCGCTCGCCTTCAAAATACAACACCGTATCAACGATGTGTTCAAGGGCTTTTGGCCCGGCAATCGATCCATCTTTGGTGATGTGGCCAATCAGGAAAACTGGAATCGTGCGATTCTTTGCCAGCAGGAGAAACTGATGGGCTGCTTCCCTCACCTGCGACACTGAGCCCGGCGCGGATTCGATCATCGCGGAAAAAACGGTCTGGATGGAATCAATAACTATGGCTGTCGGGCTGAGCCGTTCAACCTCATGAAAAATATTTTCCAGATTTGTTTCCGGCAACAGGAAAAGATTCTTCGCTTCGATGCGCAGTCTTTCGCCGCGCAGTTTGATCTGCCGTTCGGATTCTTCACCGGAAATGTAGAGCACCGTTTCTCTGTTCGCGCTTAAGCGATCCGCAACTTGCAGCATCAGCGTGCTCTTTCCGATACCGGGATCGCCGCCAATCAGCACCAGCGTTCCCGGTACAATGCCGCCACCAAGCACGCGATCAAACTCGGTCACACCTGAGGAAACGCGTGCTTCATCCTGCGATTCGATTTCAGAATATGCGACTGCCGCGACCTCGCGGAGTTTGAATCCACTGCGGCGGGTGCCTTTCTTTGGCGTACGCTCGCGTTCTTCAACGAGCGAATTCCACTCGCCGCATTCAGGACACTTTCCCAGCCACTTGCGCGATTGATGGCCGCAAGTCTGGCAGACAAAGATGGTTTCAGGTTTTTTCAATTGAACCTCGTCATAGATTCAGTGGCGGCTTTGCCGCCTGATGTGCGGTGGTGGCTCCGCCCCACCGGACCGGTCGACAATTCATCAGGGCTGCCCATTTCTATTGGGGCGTAGCCCCCGGTGCAATTCGAAGCGAGACGGTGGGGCACAGCCGCCACCGCACATCGGGCGGCAAAGCCGCAGAACCTACAACAACGATTTCACATTCTCGGTTGGGCGGCCCAGTACGGCGCGATTGCCGCGCTCGACGATGGGCCGCTGAATCAGATCGGGATGCTTGATCATAAGCGAAACGATCTCATCGTCGGTAAATTCGCCCTTGCCCAACCCCAGCTCGCGATAGATTGGTTCGCTTGTGCGCAACAGATCGCGCGGCTTCATTTTCATTTTGCCCAGCAGTTCGTTGAGCTTTTTCTTGCTCAAGGGCGCCGTGTAGTAATTGACCTTCTCAAATGAAACACCACTCTCCCGGAGCAGCTTGTCCATTTCACGACACTTCGTTCAAGTCGGTTTTTCGTAAATTACAATCTTCATAAACGTGCTTTGTGCTTTGTGCTTTGTGCTTTTATCAGACCCGAATAAACAGCGACGGCGTGTGAAACAGCCCGAATCAGAACCGGGAGCGGACCGGGGAAGCCCGCAGCCCGGCTGGGGTGGTGGTAGCGACCGGCCAGGGACTCAACTTTACCAGTCGAGTATTTCAATCGCTGATCGCGGTCACTCAGTACTAACAAGTACGGTTGACTCCTTGGCCGGTCGCTACCGCTCCCGGTTCTGATTCGGATAAACGCCAATGTTGGTTCGACTGTAACTCTCTCGCGTCTCAATTATTGTGACGATTCTGCGAGCTGTTGCACTTCCGAGTTGAATTTGCGCTTTGTACTTTGGAGTTTGAAACCGAGAGGGTAGGCTCAACTACAAAGCTCCAAGTTCAAAGTTCAAAATACAAACTTCAATTCTTTTACGGAAATATTCCACGTACGCGTGTTGCTTCCGCGACGCGATCTACTGCCAGGATGTAGGCGCCGGTGCGCATGTCAGTGTCATAACGTTGTGCGGTTTCATGCACTGAATTGAATGCGGTTCGCATAGTCTGTTCCAACGTCTCATTGATCTGCTTCTCCGACCAGAAGAACGAGTACTGATCCTGCACCCATTCGTAATAACTCACCGTAACGCCACCTGCGTTAGCAAGAATATCGGGAACCAGGAAAATGCCATGATCGGCCAACACTCGATCGGCGCCCGGCGTAGTCGGGCCGTTAGCCAGCTCGGCAATGATCTTCGCCTTTACCTGACCTACATTCGCAAGGGTAATCGCATTTTCCAGCGCCGCAGGCAACAGGATGTCGCAGTCAACCCCGATGATCTCTTCCGGTGAAATCGCCTTCGGACCGGGCAGCCCCGCCAGTGATTTAGTTTCGGCCTTGTGTCTCAACGCTGCCGGGATGTCGATGCCCGTCTCCGCGTAAAGGCCTGCTTTAGAATCACAGGCCGCTACTACTCTCGCGCCATCCTCGGCGACCAGTCGCGCGATGTTTGCTCCGGCGTTGCCAAAGCCGTGCACAGCCACGCGCGCTCCCTTGAGATTGATGCCCTTCACTTTGCAGGCCTCGCGGAGCGCGTAGAGGCAGCCGCGCGCCGTAGCTTCTGCGCGACCCTGTGAGCCGCCGAGTGAGATTGGTTTTCCGGTAACTACGCCAAGTTCAGTGTGGCCGCGCACCATTGAGATGGTGTCCATGATCCAGGCCATCGTTTGTTCGTCGGTGTAGACATCGGGCGCGGGGATATCGCGATCAGGGCCGATGATAGGTGCGATCTCAAACGCGTAACGACGCGTCAAGCGTTCCAATTCATTGATCGAAAGGCTTTTGGGATCGCAGATTACGCCTCCTTTGCCACCGCCATAAGGAATCCCCACCGTCGCACACTTCCAGGTCATCCACGTCGCGAGCGCTTTCACTTCATCCAGCGTCACGCTCGGGTGATAGCGTATGCCACCCTTGCAAGGTCCGCGGGCAATGTTGTGTTGCACGCGGTAGCCCTCGAAAACTTGTACATCGCCACCGTCCATTTTCACCGGAATAGAGACTATCAACTGCCGCTTTGGGGTACTCAGAACATGCCGCGTCGAATCATCGAGCTCGAGATAGTCGGCAGCGCGATCAAACTGCTGCCGGGCAATCTGAAACGGATTAAGTTCTTCCGAAAGAGCCTCCCTGGTCGCCATTTGTTCTTCTCCTGAAAATGCGGTTTACAGAGCAGAGCAATCCTATCAGCCGCGCGTCTGAAGTCCAAAGTCTCAAGTTTTGGCTTCCGAGTTTAGAGTTCTGAGTTCGAGGGAGCGCGTTTCAGTTCAAGCGTCCTCAGTTAGATCCAAACGCGAAAGCTCAAGCAGTTGAGAGTACAAGCTTCAGCTTGAGTGCGTTTCACCGAACAACCTGAAGGTTGAACTCTAACTGCTCGAGACCTCCCATGCAGACGGATCTGTGAAAGTCCAGAACTCGAAATGCGGAACTTCCTCGCGCGGACGGAGTCTAATGTCACCGAGTGGGCTCCTGCGACCCGAACGGCACCGGCAAGGGAGAAGAGATGTTTAATAACCTGATTGAA
The DNA here is from genome assembly GCA_036506215.1 of Pyrinomonadaceae bacterium. GTDB lineage: Bacteria > Acidobacteriota > Blastocatellia > Pyrinomonadales > Pyrinomonadaceae > PSRF01. The sequence continues at coordinate 16,313 of DASXSC010000211.1, forward strand.
TCCAGTTCGCACGCACGCGAATTCAAACGCCGCGGTTCGTTCGTTCTCTTTACCACCGCAACCTATGTGTTGCTCTTCATTATCGCGGGCGTGATAAGCATCTATGCCTACGACGCTCGCCTGGAAGACCAAAACACCGACATCGTGACGATGCTGAGTCCGGTGGAATTAGAGGCACCAAAACCCGTCGCCACTACGCCCAAAACCACGCCGCCGAAGGGCAACACCAGCAAACAGAACTATGTCGAGCGGGCGACGGCAATGGTTAGCGTCAACCGGCCTGACATCGTACCCAATAAGGCTTCTGCACAGCCGAACACGCACCTTCCCCTTCCGGATACCGGCCTGTATCGCGTTACTGGTCGTGACTTCGATCCTGGAGTGCCTGGCGGATCTAGTGCCTCAAATAACGGTGGCGGCAATGAAGTGCGGGGACCTGTTGCGGCCGCCATCGAAGTCGGTGCACCACCTCCGGCTATGGCTCCAATTCATATGTCTCCTCCGCGAGTTGTGAGCAAAGGAGCTATCACTGGCCTCGCCCTCCTACTGCCAAAGCCACCCTATCCTCCGATAGCCAAGCAGGCCGGAGCACATGGCCCGGTAAACGTGCAGGTGTTGATTGATGAGACGGGGAAAGTGATTTCGGCAAAAGCCGTTAAGGGCCATCCGCTGCTGATGGCCGCGGCCCAACAGGCAGCTTATGGAGCACGCTTTTCACCTACTAAACTCGGCGATCAGGCGGTGAAGGTTTCAGGTGTGATCACTTACAACTTCCTGCTGCAATAGAAATGGGGCGTTATCGGGCGTTGTGATTCTGCCACTAGTTTCGGCTTTTGTTATCGCTTGATATTCCTACCGAAACAAAGAGGCACGTGAGTCAGTTGCCCGCGTGCCTCTCCCGCCGTCTAATCATCGGCACCGGCTTCCAACATTAACTACTATTTCTGCTCGGGAAACTTGAAGCCAATATAGGTGCCCGAGCTGAGGCCCATCAAGCCCAACAGCGTGGCGCTGAATTCGGGCATGGTCAAACGGTTGTAGACTGACGAAACAAACATGATTCCCAGCACAATAGTCCAGGCGAAAATCTGAAAACGATGAAAACTATAGCCGCTAGGATTAGCGAGAATGTCCTGAAGGAAGCCGCGTGACACACCTGAGGACGACGCAGGCGTGATAGTCACAATTTGTTGGTTAACCTGGGCAAGGCGTGTTCGGGTGTCCTGGAGTTGTTTATTCAAACTGTCACGGTTCGCAATGTCTTCGGGCGCGGGAGAAGATTTCGAGTTTAAATCTGCTAACTCGGATTGGAGTTGCTCGATGGTCTGCTCAAGTGACTGCTTCTCTGCAGTAAGATCCTGAAGCTGTCCTTCCTGCGCTGTATCCTTGCCGGAGTCGATCAGTGCTTCGCTTAAGGCCGTGCCCGCGCTAATGCCCATCAGTCCGAGCAACGACGCTGTAATCGTATCGAGCGCGCCAGTGATGAGCCAGATCACCAGATACGAGACGTAAACCAGAAAAAACCAGAATGCCATCTGCGTGCGCCCCAGGTTATAAGGCTTTAACTTGCCGCCGCCGGGATTGGGTCCAGGTTCGCGTATGATGTTGGTCTTACGGGACAGCCAAAGGAACAGCACTAACGTAAACAGAACGACCATCAACGCGATTACCCCATACGTTGGCGAAATAACCGTCAGCGGGACTCGATTACTCTCACCAAACACGCTGTCGAAGGGCGATTCATTTTCAAGACCAATGCTAAACGTCACGGGGCGTCGCATGCCTTGTGGCTCCCCGAGCAAATCAGTCCATACCTCTTTGCTTTCCGGCTTTATCTCCAAATGGAAATGGAGACGGCTGCTGTCCGGGTGAATCTCTTCTGGATAATTGCCGCGTATAGCCCGGCCATTAATGAAAGGAACGAGTTTGGTAGGGTCGTGTGTGGCCGCCCATTCGGTGAAATGCTCAACCTCAACGCGTAGAATGTCATCAAGCTCGAGGTGGCCTTCAATCCCGGTAACCTTCGGAGATGGAGCGGGCGTGGGTGACGGCGCGTCCGCGGCTGCCGTTGAGCCAGCCACGCCTGCACGCGCAGGAGTTAAGGCTGGCGTCGCTGCCGGTTGAGAATTATTCTCCTGGGCGTTTGCAGTGAATGCCGTTGCGAGCAAGACCGCAGGCACGAGGACGGTGAAGGTGAATGATCTCGTGGTTCTCTTTGTCATGATGTCGTAAGGTTTCGACCTCTTCAACGAGACGTTGCCTGGAGATGAAGCACGTTTCGATGATGGAATAGTGGCGCAATTGCCAGACTGCAAGGCCCCGGCCTTAGTAGTAAGGCTACTGACAAGCGAGAGGCTTTTATCCCACTTTGAATCTCAAGTCAATGGTTAGCGAGAACGGGTGATGCAGTTTGAGCGATGCGCACATTAGCAACATGCGATGCGATGAGGTCAGTACCACCAGGCGGTAGTATTCAAACTGCATTAGTACCCGAGAACGGGATCATTAACCGCGAATTAACGCCAATGCACTCAATCTGAAAAAGGTGGACTCCGCGTTGATGTGCAACATGAGTGTTTGACGCGAAACTATCGCCACATCTAGTCTTTGATTTTCATGCGGATCACTCCCCGCGCTTCTCCCGTCATCACTTCTTTCGCGTACTGGTTGCGGCAGACCCACCTTGATATTACGCGGACGAATTCTTCTTCGGTTTGCAACTCGACCAACATCACGTCACAGGAAATTGTGTCGCCGGCAAACACCGGCCGATGAAACTGGAACGTCATTTCGCGTGCAATAAAATTGAGATCGCCGCCAATCTTGGTCGGCAGGGTCGCCGTAAGCAGACCGTGGGCCATCAAGCGGCCATGCTCATCAGGCATGAGATGATGTTCACCTTCGTCTCCGGATAATTTTGCAAACAGACGAATATCTTCATCCGTGAAAGTGCGTTGCCACGAGATTACATCACCGATTTGCATTGTCCAGTCTCGATAGAATCTAACGAGAGTCTAGGCCGGCAGGAACGGCGTCAGTTTCTTTACAATCACCTGCTGGCAAACGGCGCAAAATGGATTACTGAGGTTGCGCATGCGGCAGTTAAATTCTGCCCGATAGACGCCGCAGTGGTAGTAATCCGCACCCTCGAAGAGCCCAACTGTTCCGGAAGGGACCGGCGCAGGTTGAGGATCGCAGGCGGCGCAGTTTGCATTCTTAGTCGTCGGCACGGGAGTGGTGGCCTGTATCAGACCTCGCCATTTGACAGTGGCGCGGTTTTTGTTTGTAGTGATATTGGGCTGACTCGGCTCGCTTCCGGAATGTTTATCGTGTCCGCTGTCGCTGGCGCATCCCGAATAGTATTCATACTCGTCGGCAAAACCGAAAGCAGTATGGCCCATCTCATGTAATGCTACCTCGACGGCGCCCGGAGCTTTTGAAAACGTAGCCACCGCTCCACCCGAACCGCCGTAGACAGGGCTGTTCACGGCGAGCATTGCCATGTGCCATTGCGGCACCTCCTTGTTTAAGACTTTCACAACCCGGCCGCTATTCCCTACCAGCAGACGCCGGATGCTATTAGTGCAAAACGAGGCATCGAAGTAGGTCTTCGGCTTCACTCCTATCCCACCGCATTTGGTGGGATCTTTTGCGCCGCTGTCTGTTGACGTTACATCCACTCGGTAGACATTGATTGCCCGGCGCAAGCGATCGAACGGTGCCGTTGCTAATAAGGTATCGGCGAGCTGCTGGGCGTCCATGGCGAACTGGCTCATCTCGCTGCTGCGATAGCCTTCAGAAACGACCGCAAGATTCCAGCGCTGGGCAGGAGAACCCGCGTCGACAATTCGCGTCGCTCCCAGGACTTTGCCATCTGTGCCCATGATCCGTTCCTTCTAGTTAAGTGAGATGAGGTTTGTCATTTCTTAAGCTTAAAACGGGCAATCTCTCTGGCGGGCTTGCCGGCCAATGCACGTATTCCACGCATCGGGCCTCTGCGGTCTGGGGAACTCCCGGACAGCGTCACCTCCTGACCTTCGATTGTATCCGGAACGACAACCACGAATACGCCCTTTCGCTTTGGTGCCGGCTCGCGCGATATGCTTTGTTCGGGATCGTCTGAAAAAACCTCGGCGTCATTACTAGTGGGATTATGCATAACGCGACGATAGAGGGTTTTGTCCTGGTCGCTTTTGAGCTCCGCCCAGAAGCCCTTGTGCTTTTCAAAGCCTTTCACAGGATCTGACGGTGGAACCGTCATCTCCACAACTTGCTGGGAGATCAATTTCACCTTGTCGCCCTCGTACGAAAAGGTTAGCCGCACAGCCTTTGTAGATTTTGTAGTAGATTCTTCTGGCGTTGTCCCGCGCTTGCGGGACTTCGACTTTGCCTTGCCAGATCTGGCGTTTGCGCGAGGTTTACCAGACTTCAACTTTGATGAAACTTTCCTGGTTTTTGCCATTGCTCTATTCCTGGCTGTCTTTCTCGTATTCAAACCAGCGACGATACCGATCAACCACTTCAGTAGAGGTGCTGTTATTCATCTCTGGGTGAGTTTCTGCAGGAACTCCGGATTGTGGAATTTCTTAAAGCCTGCCTTTGTGATCTTTTCCAACTCTTCTAAAAGTTTTTCATCAACTGTCTTGAAATTAAAGCATGACTTGCCTTGCATGCGTCTCCGCAACTCCGGAGACATGGCCTGAAGCAAGTCTGAACTGGCGTAGACCGGCATCAGGTGAAAACTGACATACGCTTTGCCTATTCGCACCGCGGCGAAAAAGAGCCGGTGCTTATTTTTCATGACGTAGTTGGTGTCGAGATAATAGTTCCTGTCTGTGTCGTGAACGACGACAAGTTTAGATTCATAAGGCTTCAGTATTGCCTTGAGCTTTTCGAAAGTAACCGGGAAATCATTCTTTTCTGTCATGTCTACTCCTGGTTACCAATCGACCGCTTTGCACAAAAAGTAGCAGAAACCCCGCCCGCGAAGCAGACCACCGACAAGCGCCTGCGGCTTTGCCGCCGCACAGTGCGGAAAGGCTGTGCCTTTCCGGCGGGCGATATTGTTTCTTTTATGAGGCTATGCCTCATGAATCCGGAGGCGTAGCCTCCCTAATTATTAAAGGCTACCTGCGGTAAGGCGGAGCCTTTCCGCACTGTGTGGCGGCAAAGCCGCGGAGCAATTGTTCATGCGTGCGCTCCACACCTGGTTGTATGACTTTTTATGCAACGACCCGACTCGCTGCTAGTGCAGGCTGACCTGCTCCTGATCCACCTAAGGCTCTTTCAGTGCCAGCTTCACCACGTGTTTGCGGGCTGCGACAAAGAGTTCGTCCTTGTCATTGAAAACCATACCCGACGCGGTGCCGCCCGGATCGAACACTGCCAGATAACGGCCGTTTCCATCAAACACCTGGATGCCTTTGAAATCGCTCACGTAGACGCGGCCTTTTCCGTCAACGGCAATAGCTGAGGGCGCGCGAAATTGCCCCGGTTGGTCGCCATCGCTGCCAAAGCGCGTTAAGTACTTTCCCTCCGGCGAAAACTTGAAGACAGCGTTGTTGAAAGAGCCGAGCGCATAGATATTTCCTAATCCGTCTACGGCCACGTGAGTATCGAGTTCTGAGTCGTCAGTTACCGAACTGATTGCGGCGCGAATTGCGCGAACGGCGTGGCCGGACGAATTGAAACGCACTATATCGTCGCGATTCTTGTACCACGAGGTCACCAATCCTCCATCGGCTGCAACTCTTACGTCATCAAAACCCCAACCGTCCGCATATGCCAGTTGGCCCAGCAGAGTACCAGTGGCTCCCTCATAACGAGAAATGGCGCCACTCTGCACGATGTAGACAATGCCGCCGCGGTCAGCAGCCATTCCGGTGAGTGGCATCTTCGGATCGACGGTCCATTGTGTTATGAACTTGCCTCCCGGATCGAAAACCTGAATGCGCCCGCCGCTGTATTCGCCTACGTAGATCTTTCCCGAGCCATCCACCGCAATGCTGCGCGCGTCCTTAAACATGCCCGGCCCGATTCCCTCCGAACCAAAGTTTAGGATCGGCGTAGCAAATGCATTGCGGTTCCCTTTGTCTCCTAAACCAGTAGGGCCCGGCCGGGTTGAGGGAGTCACTTTGTTATCGTGGGTTGAAATACTACCGCGGAGCAGCGGAGCAAGAAATCCGCCCATGGCGATAGCACCAATGAGCAGGGCGAACAGCGGTACACCTATCACAATCAATAAAATCCACTTGAGAGGTTTTGCGCCCGGGACAGCATTGCGCAGGTCAATATTAACGTGGGAAATAATCTGCGCGGGACGGCCCCGCATTTCATCGGGCACCGACAACGAACTATTGCAATAGGAACAACGCGCGGTAAGGTTCGCGCCGATCACGTCTTTCTCATAACTAACCGGCGCGCCACATTTGGGGCAATCGAAAGTCTTAAGCATTGTCTGATTCTCTGTGTGTGACAAAGTTTAATCGCCCTAACCCAGCGGAAAAATCGCCATGAGCTCGACGCCAACTAGGGTTTATCCAACATGCTGCCGCCGGGTGCTTCTGCCTCCTGCCTCTTGCTCCTGCCTTCTGTCCTACCATCCCATGCGTTCGCGCAGCGAAGTAATGTGCGCCACGTGGTGACGACCGTGCCAGCCATAGAGCGCGAGGTTCTTGTCCAGGCTCACCACTCCCAACTCCGGATGCCGAAAAGTGCGCTGAAAATCTGCCTCCTTCAGCGATCGTAAGAACCACACCCAACGTTCATGGAGAGCATCCAGCAAATTCAGAGATAGCCCGACAGGGGCCGCGTTTGCGTCGTCCAGTTGGGCCCAGCGATCTTCGAAGTAAGGCTTGATCGTCGGTTCCTCTTCGGTCACCGCAAGTTTGAATCGCACATAACTATTCATGTGACTTTCTGGTACATGATGGACTACCTGACGAACCGTCCATCCTTCAGGACGATAAGGTGTATTGAGTTGCTCATCAGAAAGCCCCTCGACGGCCGCCCGCATTTTTTCAGGCGTCTCCGCTATTTGATCAATCAGAGTCTGTCGCTGTCCATTCGAGAGGGTTCCTGCAAACTCAAATGGTCCAACCGGATATCGCAGATCCATTTTTGCCTTCCTTCGTATGTTGTGTCTTATCTGGGTTCGGCTTATGCTCGCGCAGTTGCAATATGTTTTCAGCTAATCCACTTATTCTACGGCGGAGATCTTGGTTGCGACAACTATGACCGAAACAGCGGACGTCGTGATCATCGGCAGCGGCATCGTTGGCTCAAGTGTGGCCTACCATCTTGCCGAACAGGGTTGCACCAATGTGTTGGTGATCGAGCGCGAAGCACACCAGGGCAAAGGGTCAACTGGAAAGAGCATGGGCGGCGTGCGCGCGCAGTTTTCTACCCCGGTCAACATCCAGATGTCGCGCTATTCGATCGATTTCTTCTCCCGCTTCGACGAGGTTATGGGTCATCCGGCAGACTATCGCGCCCATGGCTATCTCTTCTGCGCCACAAACGAACGACATCTGCAATATCTCAAATCAAATCGTGAACGGCAGATAGCACTGGGGGTTAAGGATGTAGAGTTAGTCTCTCGCGACGACATCGCGAAGTTTGTCCCACAACTTCGCGTGGACGACATTGTCGGCGGCACGTTCTGTCAGACCGACGGCTTCGTCGATCCCCACAGCGTAATGATGGGCTTCATGCTAAAAGCGCGTGAACGCGGCGTGAAATTATGGTTGGATACACAAGTCACCGGGATTGAAGTCGAGTCTGACGCTGGGACTGCGGGTGTCCCGCCGGCCAATCGCGCCAGAAAAGCCCCGTCCACGGCAACAGCGGGCGAGACGCCCGCGGTCCCAGTAGCAGGTCGCATCACGGGCGTGACAACAACACGTGGTAGCGTCTCAACCTCTATTGTCGTCAATGCGGCTGGACCATGGGCGGCGGCAGTGGCGCGTTTGGCGGGAGCAGAATTGCCGGTACAACCGCTGCGACGCCAGCTTGTGCCCACGGAGCCCTTTGATGGTTTACCGCAACGCTTTCCTATGGTTATCGATATGTCAACCGGCTTTCATTTCCGTCGCGAAGGAAAAGGAATTCTGTTGGCCTGGAACGACCCTGAGGAGACTCCCGGGTTCAAAACAGACTTCGATCCTGGGTTTATTGAAAAGATTTTGACGCGCGCGGCGTCACGGGTGCCGCGACTTGCGGAAGCCGAAGTAAATCCGCGTCGCGCCTGGGCGGGACTCTACGAGATGACACCGGATCACCACGCCGTTATTGGTCCGGCGCCAAACGTTGCAGGTTTGTATTTTGTCAACGGGTTCAGTGGTCATGGCGTAATGCATTCCCCTGCCTCGGGTCGCATCACCGCCGATTTGATCCTCCACGGCCACTCCGATCTTATCGACGCTTCTCAGCTCAATGTTGAGCGCTTCGCCGCCGGGCGTTTGCTCAACGAAACGGCGGTGCTTTGATCTACCAGGCGCCTGGTAAGCAGGCTGCCCACACTGAAAACATGAGGCCCATGAGACTGCTCACACTTGATCAGCGCTTCCTGCAGTTTGTAGAGACAAGGGCCTAAAAATGATCACCACGTGAAGCGTTAGTGCTGCTGAAGATTTAGGTATGTCAGCGGCTATTGCCTAACCGGCGACCACTTTCGGTGCCCAACCTCTTTTTATTATCCCGATGTTGACTCCCACTAGATTCTCACTTATAAACCAGCCGCATGCTCAACTGGAGGGTCATCGCACCAGGTTAGTCTTCACGGAGCCTCAGAGGATCAAATGATGCCGACAGGGATCGAGAAGAAATCTATCGCTTTCGAAAACAACCACGAAGCGATCGCCGTTGTTCCAGCGCCAGGCGCCAAAGGCGCGGACATTATTAGCACTTTGGGGATCACAGGCTACAAAGCCGTCCTTCTACTCATCGGCGGCGCGGATAGCCTTGACGAGAAGCTAAATCCCCAGCTGACTAAATTGTTTGAGCATGGGGTCGCGCGCGCTACTGCTACCATAAACGCTGTCATTATTGACGGCGGAACACAGGCAGGAGTGATGGCGATGATGGGCCAGGGGGTCGCCGATCGTGGATTTAAATCTCCATTGGTCGGCGTGGCCCCTCTCGCAATGGTTCATTTTCCCGGTAGTGATGGAAAAGGCGAAACTCCCCTCGACCCCAACCACACTCACTTCGTCCTCGTCAAAGGCCACGCCTGGGGCAGCGAAACTAACGTCATCTTCAAACTCGTAAACGCTTTGCGGAGTAGTAAAGTGCCGGCCGTGGTACTGCTGGTTGGTGGCGGAACAGTAACCAGGAGAGAAGCATTACAGGCTGTTCGTCAAAATCTTCCATTGTTTGTCGTGGAAGGCAGCGGCGGAGTGGCGGACGAGATCGCCGCGGCGTGGAAAGCGAGGCCAGCGCTACCAGATGACCGGGTACTGGCAGAGATCATCACGGACGGCAGGATTGAGCTTTACCGCCTGGATAAATTAGTACGAGCCGCAGAACGTCTCCTCTTCCGTGCCCTGGGTGGCGACAACGTGTTGCTACAATCCTGGGGGCATTTCGCTGACTACGATTTAAACGCCATCCTTCAGCAGAAGCGATTTCATCGACTACACATCGCGATTATTGTCATCGGAGTTTTGGGTACCGCATTGGCGTTGACAAAGCAGGTTTTTAATCCTGGGGGCGTACAAACAGGCTTGAGAAACTGGTGGTTATTTCGGCCCTGGCCCTGGACCGTACGAACCGATCATTGGGTAGGATGGTGGCTGAGTTACTATCTGCTCTTAATCATACCGATCTTAATAACACTCCTCATAACTGTCGCCAATCGGTTCAAGCAGGGCAACAAGTGGCTTTTGTTGCGTGACAGTGCCGAAGCAATAAAACGTGAGATCTTTAGATATAGAACCAGGTCGGGCGATTACAAAGAGCCGCCACCTCCGGCGCCGGGAACGCCCGCGGCGCCTCCAGCACCTGATCTGTCTCAACCGCCTGAACCTAACCCTGAACAGGTATTGGCGCAAAGGGTTGAGGATATTACGCGTCGTTTAATGCGCACTGAGGTAAACGCATCGGCTCTCAAACCATATGACAGGGACAAAGGCCTGCCTCCATACATTTATGCAACGCAGGGAGGAGATGATGGTTTTAGCGTCCTGACTGCTGATCGATACATTGAAATTCGGCTGGGCGATCAGCTTAACTACTTTCGGACGAGAGCAGTCAAACATGAACGACGATTGAAGGTGATTCAGTGGTCCACCTTTGTTATTGGCGGCTTGGGAAGTCTTCTGGCGGCGATAAATCGACAAGTGTGGATTGCGTTAACAACCGCTATGGCTGCTGCTCTGACAGCGTATTTGAATTTGGAGCAAACCGAGATTACGTTGACGAAATATAACCAGGCCGCCACTGATCTCGGTAACATCAAGGCATGGTGGACAGCGCTGCCTCGTGAGGAACAAGCGAAACAAGCCAACGTCGACGCGTTGGTTGACCACACCGAACAAGTTCTGCAGTCGGAGTTGGAGGGTTGGGTGCAGCAGATGCAGAACACGCTTGCCGAACTGCGTAAGGGTCAGGCGCAGGCGATTGAGAGGGAGCCAGGCATTGCCCCAACAGCGGAAGAGACTGCCGGTGGCCAGATTGTCGGCGAAGGGGAAACTCCAGCGGATGAGACTACAACCGATCAGTCGACTGCCGGCGAAGAAATTGTCGGAGAAGGAGAGACCGGCGAGGGTACGGGCGAACCGGTTCTAACGACTGACCAAACGACAACTGACGAGGAAACCGAAGAGGAACAGCCCCCCGGGGATAATCAGTAAGTTGCGAATCCGATACGCTTTACTAAATCATTGTCAAGAGGGACGCACTTCACGCAAGGGAATGAACAATTCTGTTGCGGTTGATTCTGGTTAATCGACCTCAAGTCAACGCGCTGAAGCGCCCGTTGAGAAATACATTTCTTTGTTTTGATGAGATCGGCTCTAGAGACTGGCGAGATAGCGCAGCGCCCGGATGCTGGGCAGGAAGAAATAGGCGCCGCCTTTTACCGTTACAAAGCGTTCCAGGTTGTGGACGCGCCTACGCAACGGATCGGCTTGCACGGTGAATATTTCGTCACCCTTGCTGAGATTTCCAACGAGTGGATCGACCTCGCCGTCGAGGCCGCTGAATACCGGATTGTTAATCCAGGTTTGCTGAACAAACTCGAACTGTCGTTCTATATCTGCATTCAGACAGAGGAAGTGAAGTCCTCGTGGCACGCCGTCATCAATCCGTCGATTCTCTGGTCGGACTCCGTATGATCGGCCTCGCCGAAGGATGCGGTGCCGGTTTGCGGTGGCCAGCGCAGTTCCCGCATCAGGACCGACGCTGTCGCGCGGATTGGAACGGCGAATGTGCGACCCGATCGGACACTTAAAACCGTGTTCGTCCGTCTCGCGAAAGCCAAAATCGTCTGCCTGGCTCAACGCGGGATCGTCTGCGTCGGGTGACAAAACCAGTGGGGCGCCGTTTTGCCAACGCCCGACAAACTTGGCTGCCAGTCGATCGCCAGCCTTGGGATCGAGTTGCCCATCGGGCGTCCGGGTTGCTTCGTCAAGAAAGTGGCAAAACTTCGCGACATGCTGCGCCATCTGGCGAAAGACCAAATACGAGCCGTTGCGACCGAAGTCTCGCTTTGCTGGCCGATCTACGCCAGAATTCGCCGGCTGACCTTTTCCCGCGCCGTCCATTGCAGGAACATCGAGTAGAGCGTGCAGTGGGTCGAGGGCGGGACTGACTGACGGGCTATCAGCCGGTTTGCCATAGTCATTGATGTAGCCAAGCAGAATCTCGCCTGTCCTGATGACGTTTCGCGGTGCGGCGTCTCTCGTCTGAATAGTACCTTCGATGGCTGGTTGGCCCATGCCGTCAGCGAAACCGAAATGTTCGTGGATATCGGGTTGACGTCCGGCTCCCAGCGCGCGCCGCAGAATAAGCCCGCCCTGGTCAAAACGGGCCCGGTGCTCGTTAATTACTTCCTCGAGCGTGAGCTCGTCTTTTCCGAAAAGCAGTAACAGGATATCAACTGCTTCGCTATCATCAGAGTCCTTAGGGAAGCCCCAATCCCAGTTTTCAGGCGAATTCTCATCGCTGTCGCCCAGTATTCGCGATCGGTGCGGCGTGGCCATCCCCTCAATAAAGGGACGGGAAAAAGAATCGAGAGTATCCGCATTCAGACCAAGACGTTTCAGCCCGTGATGCGTAAGTGCCACGTTCAGACAGGAAATAAATTCCTTGCCCTCGCTGGTGGTAACCTCGTTAAGAATCTGCCCTATCCAAACACGTGCGGCCGGCGCATCGTTCACGCTGAGTAAGAGGTAACTAACACAGGGCAGGTGAGCATAACCACTCATTACGAAGCCCTGTATGTCCTTCATGTCTTCCGGTTGCAGTTCGACCACGAGGTGTCTCCTTAGCTAAAAACGCCGCACCCAGTCGCGCGTCGCCGCCTCATCGAGCGACGTGAACAGGTCCTCACGGATAGCGCTGTTGTTGTCGATAGTTTGCACGGTTAACTGCGTGTAGGCGCTGTACCAAACATTCGTATAGGTCTGTTTATCGCGGGCATTCGCCTTGAAGCGGGAGCCATCGCGGGCGCCTTCGCGCACTAGCCAGCTTGTTTTGGGAAAGCCCACTGTATTGGTCCAGACAGCGGTCAGCCCGGTACTCGCTTTATCAATAAAGTCGTCAAGGTAATTTTCCCAACTGCCGTCGAAGTTACTCACGAAGAAAAGTCGCCGTCCTTTATCGATCATAGACCAGTGGGCGAAGTGGATACTGGGAATGCCGCTCAGCTTTCCCTTGTCGGCGGTGCGCGCGATGAAGTTAACGAGCCAGAGCACTCCCCACAGCGTTCTCCTTCGGAAGGCACCCGGTTTGACGGTGGTGATACTGGCCATGTGATTTTGGACGATATGCGTGCGATCTTCCCGTGCCACCAGATTTCTCACGTGAACGTTTACGTCGAGATCAGGCGGCGGCGGTTCATGGGTTTCTGTCCAGCGCAACATGATCAGCCAGATGATGGCTAGGGGAATCAATAACGGCAACAGCAATACTGCTATGATTGCCGCGATAACGATCTTTAGCCGTGGAAGGAAATGCTCCATCGTGGTCTGACGCGGCTCAACGTTGGCTGCCCACGCCAGGTTTGGCTGGCTCCGGACAAATGCCTGGACCTTTTGCCTGATTGAGGCTGGCGATCCGCTGTCTCCCTGCCGGACGAGGCCGTCAAGAAAGTCTTCGAGTGAATCGCGGAGGACATCTTCACGATGGGTGCGTTCAACACTTCGGCCGACGTTGCCGATGTGATAGGCGTTGGGACGAACTACGCGTGCCCGGAGGTAGGAAAGCATCGCGGCCTTATCGGCAGCACTCGCGGCCGAATAATCCAGACAGCAACTGTAGATCTTATGAAGACCTTCGGAGGCATGAGCGTAAAGATCTTCAAGATACGGATCGAGCGGGCCATCGAAGTTGTTTTCAAACGCGAAATAGGCGCCATAGTCGGGATCGTCGTTGAGCACCAGGCTGGCGAAGTGGAGCAGCTTCAAGTCGGTGAAAGGAATGTAGGTGTTGTTCTCCACGTCGCGGGCCATAACTTCGAGGTGCATCGTGAGCTCGGAGACTCTGTCAGAGTTTACCTTAGTAAGGAACGTCAGAATTGTTTGTTTCATCTTTGGGAGTCTCCTGCCGGCCTATCTCAATTACGGTCGAATTCGAGAATCAAGCGGTCTGGAAAAGGCCCGTCGTAAGCGATACGTCCCTCACTTCCCTTCGCCCGGCGCAAATTAGGCAACCGCAAGAGGGTGGCCGCTATTTCAGGGATTTGCACACCGTTTATCGCCTGGCCAAAGCAACGATGCATACCGTAGCCAAAGTGGAGATACTCAACCTCGCGGTCCGCGCGAAAAGCTTTGGGTTCAATAAATACTTCCGCGTCGAACATGGCTGACAGCGTGACCACGAAAACCGACGAACCCGCAGGTATCTTGCGGGCGCGCGGAGTTCCTGACGCAACTTCGGTTTCCCGTTTGCAGAATCTCACTTGCAGAGGATGGTGCGGATTAAAACGCACTGCTTCGTAAACGTAGTTTCGTACCAGCTGAATTTCATTTGCCATCGCTGCTGTCCGCGCGCCGGCGAGCGCCACGGGACGGCGCAATAACTCATCAACTGCAAGGGTGACAAACTTCGAAGTGGTATCCACCGCGCCGACGATCATGCCGGCGAGATTGCGCCGCACAGAGCGATTGTCCAGCCAGGCGTGTTCTGCATCCTGCAGCCGCAGCAAACGCCCCAGGACGTCGTCGGGCTGACCGGGTTCGTTGAGACGGGACTTGCGATCCGCGATCACCTGGTCCATGTATTGGCGCAGCTCCGCGCCAGAGGCCTGCGCCTTACGATGAACCTCGACGTCAGACGTGGGATTCGCGAAGATGTCATGAAAAACGTCGCGCATCCAGCGCATCATCGTAGGGTCATCGGGCGCCGGGATGCCGAAATAGGAGCCGACGATTCTGGTCGCTACAACGCGCGCTAATCCATTCACCACGTCGATCTTTCCGTAAGGACTGGCGGCTGCGATGAGCTCATCGGCGTTTTGTTTGACAAGCTGACGAACGTGTTCGAGATCAGCGGGCCGCACAGCTTCGCGCAAAGTAGCCGCTTCAGTATCGTATTGCGGCGACCGGTCCATGCCCAGTATGAAAGGACCGTCGCTCGCGTTGATGCGAGCCTCGTTGACTTCAGCAATTGTAAAATCAGTGTCGCGATTGAGTACTTCGATAACGTCGGGGTGACGTGTGACTATCGCGCGCTTGCCGAGCACGAGGATAGGAAACATGCTGCGCAGAAACGTAAAAATCGGCCGCAGCAAACCGGGACGCGTCAACAGATTGAATAACTTATCCTTGAAAGTATTTTTCGGAGGCAACTGAGATTCCAATCTAAGGCGCAGGAAAGAGACTTGCTATCAAGAAAGAGACTTGTTATGACGAGGACAAAAGCTTGAGGCGCCTTGGTGGGCAGGATTTATATGCGAAGAATCAACAAAAAGCAAGCATTACCCGCGCAGTCAAACACAGCCAGCTCGCAATCTTCTCCATGCCATTCTCACCGACTTGTGCAGGCGGGATTCCCAAACTCTTCGGCACTTTGCATGAATGATACCCGCCTTTAATGGGGTGAAGTGTGGAATCCTATTGATCACCTCGCGCAACTCATCGGGCGTACCAAAGGCGTCGCGTGAGTCCTGGACGAAGAGACCGGAGCACGGAAGTCCTGGGTATGCTGTCGCGAAGTTGTTTGGCCGCTGCCGGCTGGATGAAGCGGACAGCCGAGGAAAACCAGGCAGCTAGATCGTTAGAGAATGACTTTCACAGCGTGTCTTCTCGAGAGGACACTCCTATCTTTTTGGTTAGACTCCTTTAGGCCCCCAATGCGAAAAACGCCCGTACTCTTTTGCTACTCTCATTGGCACGGCCATTGCGGTATCCCTCAGCATTCGAGAGGTTAATCCAGCCACTAGACGTGATTTCCTCACGTTCGAGTAGAGCGATTCGGGAAGGTCCAAAATGAAGAGCAGCTCAGATGAAAAGAGAACGGTAATGAAAAAGCTGAAGTCATCCTTAAAGGCTTTGACGAGAGCTGCGATCTTGACGTCTACGTTACTGCTTCCCAATTTTCCTGCTAAGGCTGCCGGTGTTCCTCCGAGTGCCAGGTCCATTCGGGAACGCGTCTACCTGGTCAGACAAACGCTCAAGCAGAGAGTTGCCAACGACCAAACTTCCGGGAGTAACCTATCATTTTCTGAAAGCACCCTGGCTCAGTGGGGCAATTGGGGTAATTGGCGTAACTGGAACAACTGGCTTAATTGGAACAATTGGAATAACTGGAGAAACTGGGGTAATTGGGGTAACTGGGGCAACGTCTGAGACGTGCATCGGTACCGCAGCAATAAATACGCAATCCGTTCTTCGGGATCGCGCATCGAGATGAAAGGGGTAAAAATTGCAATTGAGTCCATTGCCCGCCAAGTTACATTTCTAACGGTTGTTTTCGAGCCGGCCTCTTTGTGTGGCTCTGAGACCAGCAAGCTCCGTAAATAGATTCTCAGCCACACCTCAACTGCAGGCAGCAGGTGTCTCGCCATGGTGGCTAACGAAAAGATATCAGATGTTACGAGTCTTGCAGTTCCCCCGGGAGGCGTGGAACTCCTAATCATCCAGCCTTCTCCGTTTTGCAATATCAATTGTGACTACTGCTACCTCCCGGAAAGAACCTCGCATAAGAGGATGTCGACTTCTGTTCTAAAGCAAACAATCGAAAGATTGTTTGTCGCCGGCCTTGTCAGAGACAAGCTCAGTATCGTTTGGCACGCCGGTGAACCTCTTGCGCTGCCCATATCATTTTACTGCGAGGCCTTTCAGGCAATTGCCTCCCTCCCGATTGGTAAAGAGAAGATCAGTCATTCGATGCAATCCAATGGGATGTTGATTAACGATCAATGGTGCTCGTTCATCCGGGCCCACGATATCAGGCTTGGATTGAGCATTGATGGACCATCCTTTATTCACGACGCCCATAGGAAAACGCGAGGCGGCAAAGGAACACATGCACAGGTCATGAAAGGCGTCGAAGCTTTGCGCCGGCACCAAATAGATTTTCATGTCATTGCAGTTGTCACCGAACAAGCGCTGGATTTTCCTGACGAAATTTTCCAATTTTTCTTAGACAACGATATTCATCAGGTGGGATTTAATATCGAGGAACTGGAAGGAGTAAACCAGACCTCGACGTTGATGAACGGAGCCGTCGATCAGAGGGTCAAGGACTTCTTTCGTAGGATCTATTACTTACAAAAGGAATCTGACGGGATCGTGAAAATTCGGGAATTCGATCGCGCTTACCAGGCAATTGCCCAGGCAAAAATCGACGATGAGCAGTTAACTTTCCCGCCAAACGATCAAGTCGCGCCCTTCGCAATAATCAGCGTCGCCTCTGATGGGAGTATTTCAACTTTTTCCCCCGAATTGTTAGGCATGAAAAGCTCAGAGTATGGAGACTTCTACTTCGGCAATGTGATGACGGATGCCCTTAGCGATGTCGCGGCCGACGGCAAATTTCAAAATGTGCTGAGGGATATCCAGGCTGGAGTTCGCCTGTGCGCTGACGGGTGTGAGTACTTCCCGTTTTGCGGCGGGGGCGCCCCGTCAAACAAATACTATGAGAACGGTTCTTTCGCTTCCGCGGAGACTATGTTCTGTCGCTATACGATCAAGACGCCAATAGACATCGTGTTGGAAGATGTTGAGGTATCCCTTGGTATTAATTCACAGACTGTTGAGGCTCACCAATTTGTATCAGCCGGAAGGTAAACAAAAAATGAACACACCAAAGGGTCTACTGCCAGATTTTGAAGAAGATATATTCATCAACTACGACCATGATGATAATAAGGCTCTGACGGACCTCCGCGGGTGGGTTGACTTGATGCATGAAAGCCTGGAAACACGCTTGGCCATGCTTGTCGGTGAAAAGCCCAAGATCTGGCGCGATAACCTGATGACGGGCAATCAGCTGCTCACTGACACCATTGTCGTTCGACTTTCGAAGACGGCCTTTCTCGTGTCTGTGCTTTCGCCCAGTTACATAAACTCCCCATGGTGTAAGCGGGAGCTAAATGAGTTTTATTTGCGCGCCAGTCTGAATGGCGGAATTAAACTAAACAATAAGTCCCGCATCTTCAAAGTGGTGAAGACTCCTATTGGGGACAATGATCCTCGTATAGATCCCCTGGAGGGAAGCGATCTTCCTCCTGAACTGCGAGCACTATTACAGGAATCGCTGGGGTATAACTTCTTCGAACTCGATGATAAAGGCAGGCCGATCGAGTTTTGGCCCGAACTGGGCAAAGAGTTTCGCCAGAAATTCCTGACCAGGTTGGAGGACCTCGCTCAAGACATTAAGGAATTTATTTTTAAATGCCAGAAACCAGCTTGTGATCAATTAGTACCCGGCGAACAGTCCGTAGCCAGCGACCAGGATTGTAAGAAGAACAGGATATATCTGGCTGAGACTACGCCTGAGCTTTTCGAGGATCGCAATGAAATCAAGCGCACCTTGCAACAGCACAACTACCACGTCCTTCCTGACGAGAATCTTCCTTTCGAAAGCCCAGCATTTGATGAGAAGGTGCGTAGTTATTTGGAGCAATCCGCGCTCTCTATTCATCTGATTGGCTCGGATCATACAAGCATCGCGGCTTGCGACCCGCAAACCCAGGTAAGCTTGAATTTCCAGCATCAACTGGCGGGCGTAAGAGTGCGCAAGCAGCATGAGCTCGCGATGAGCCGCGCCGATAATGATCCCGAGTACTCCCGGTTGATCTGGATGCCTGCGGGACTAACCGGACAGGACCCAAGCTATCAGGAGTTCATCGAATATCTGCAGAACGATCCCGCGGTTTATGAAAACGCGGAAGTGCTCTACGGCGCAAACCTGGAAGACTTGAAAACCATAGTCCAAAAAAGGCTCAAGTTTAGCCGCGAAGAAAATATCGGAAAGGGTAAAGGCAAACGTGTGTACTTGATATGTGATAAGCAAGACATGGAGGCAGCCTTGCCGCTTCAAACTTTCCTTACGCGTCAGAAATTTGAAGTCATGCTTCCCTTCAAAGCGGGAGGCCAGGTCGTCAGCGGCCACAAAGAGAACCTGCGGCTGTGTGATGCTGTACTGATCTTTTACGGAAGCACCAACACCATGGAATGGAAACTTAAAGATCTACGACGAATTGATGTCTTTCGTGATAACCGGCCTCTACTCGCCAAGGGTATCTACGTTGCCGGGCCGGAGACAGATCAGAAAAGGGCATTCGATACCATTGAAGCGCTGGTGATGAAAAATTTTGGCGAATTCTCCCTCGAGTCCCTTAGCCCTTTTCTGAAGCAGGTCGAGACGATTGCGCCGTTTGCCAAAGGAGCGCCAGTATGAGCCAACGCAACCCTTTTCCCGGCTTACGACCTTTCGAGTTTGACGAACACGAGCTGTTTTTCGGACGCGAGGAACAGTACGAGCAAATGATCGCCAAACTTAGCGAAATGCGTTTTCTGGCTGTGGTTGGCACATCCGGCAGCGGAAAGTCATCGCTTGTAAAAGCGGGACTGCTGCCCGCCTTGTATGGTGGGATGATGTCTGCGGGATCCAACTGGCGGGTAGCGCTGCTTCGTCCGAAAGAGGATCCGATCCGTGAGCTGGCTTTAGCCCTAAACCACCGTCGGGTCTTTGGGGACCGGTCTAAAGAGAACGGTTCGTCGCTTTTCAAAATGACTGAAGCGATCGACTGGCCGAATCTCTGCGCGCGCCTGAGCGATGAAGCCAAAGAACATTCACCCAATCCGAGCGAGAGGGTCCTGGAGGTTTTGCCTCAGGAGAAGCGGGAAGTCATTCTGAGTGTCGCACGAGGAGCGGATGTTGATGAGCGAAAGTCTGAGTTTGTACAGACATTCAACGAAGTTCTAAAAGATCGCAATCTCTATCAGGCGAGGAATTTCGAAAGAGTTCTAATTAAGGGCGACGCCGAAATGCTCTTGAATAGAGGTCGGAACAATCTTTCAGATTCGGAAATAGAAAGATTCAATCGCCTGATACTCGAGGCGGCCTATCCGCAGGTAATAGCGAAGAACGGGGAGATTCAGACGCAGATCACGGAAGTGACACTGCGGCGCGGCGATCTTGGACTCGTCGAAGCAGCGCGTGAGGCAAAAATGTCAGCCGGTGAAAACCTGCTGGTAGTGGTAGATCAATTTGAAGAACTCTTTCGTTACGCGAGAATCTCGGAAGTGCGTCCCCGTGGTAATCAGGCAGCGGCCTTTGTGAAATTGCTTCTGGCAGCCAAGGGTCAGAGAGAAATTCCGATCTATGTTGTCTTAACTATGCGGTCGGATTACCTGGGGGATTGCGCGGCATTCTGGGATCTCCCGGAAGCGATAAATGACGGCCAATACCTTATTCCACGTCTGACGCGCGACCAACGTCGTGAGGCCATTCGAGGGCCAATTCAGGTCCGCGGTGCCGAAATCACACCTAAGTTGGTAAATCAGCTCCTCAATGACATGGGGGATAACCCGGATCAACTTCCCATTCTGCAGCACGCCCTAATGCGAACGTGGGACAATTGGGAAAAAGACAAGCGCGAAAACGAGCCTATAAGTACTCGTCATTACGAAGCGATTGGAACAATGGCCGAGGCGTTGTCTCGCCACGCGGACGAGGCTTTCGTCGATCTAAAGACAGAACGAAATCAGGATATTGCTGAAAAGCTCTTCAAGTGTCTCACTGAAAAGGGAGCTAGTAATCGTGAAACCCGCCGCCCGACGGAACTAAAACACATATGCGCAATTACCGAGCGGGAAATCAAAGAAGTCGTCGGCGTCATTGATGTTTTCCGTCAAGAAGACAGGTCATTCTTAATCCCTCCCGCGAGGAAGTCCTTAAAAGAGGAAACCTCCATCGACATCTCCCACGAAAGCTTAATTCGAAACTGGACCAAACTGAAGGTGTGGGTAGAAGAGGAGGCGCGCTCGGCGAATACTTACCGGCGACTGGTCGAAACCGCCAAACTGCATGCTGAAGGAGGAGCCGGATTGCTCACCGGTCTGGAGGTTGACTATGCGATGAAATGGCTCGAGCGCGAAAGGCCCAATGAGTCCTGGGCCTCGCGTTACCACTGCGATCTGGAGGTGAAGGGTCAAAGCGAAGCGATTTCAGACACAGCCGGTAGGATGCGCGACAAGGAAATATTTGAGGGCGCAATGGCTTTCCTGGAAGAGAGTCGAATAGAGCACGAAAAGGCGGTTAAAGCGAAGGAAAGCATGCGCCGAAAGGAGATTCGCCAGGCTCAAATTCGCAAGTTCGCCGCCATTCTTACCGCAGCCTTCATTGTTCTAATGATGGCCGCCGGCGTAATTTTCTGGCAATGGCGGGACGTTAGAAAGGCAAATAAGATAAAGGCGCACCTAATCTATGGCGCCGAAATGAATCTTGCCCAGCGAGAATTTGAGGATAGCAACTTTGCAAAAGTAAATCATTTCCTGCAAGACCCCACAGACATACTGGCGCAGGATGCTTCGTTACGGGGCTTTGAGTGGTACCACCTTTGGCGGCTTTCACATAACGAACTCAGGACTCTTAGGGAGTATGACTCGCCTGTGCTGTCCGTTGCCTTCCCTAACAACTCCAGCATCCTTGCCACTGGTAAAGAGGATGGTACGGTCGAATTGGAAGATCTAAACACTGGAGAGATCCTGCCAACACTGGGTAAAAAGTCTGCAAACGTATCGACGGTGGGCACCTCGCCCGACGGTAGGCGAGTAAGCATAGGAAGGAAGGACGGGAGCGTAGAACTCTGGAACATCGGCGAGGACCGAAAGCATATAGCTCGCCGGACCGAACTCGTAAAGCAACAAACCGCTGACTCGCCACCTGTTGTCTCACTCACATTTTCTCCTGACAGCACGCGTCTTGCTGTAGGTATGCAAAATGGAGAGGTAAGGCTTTGGGATACAACTTCTGAAAAAGAAATACCTAAAGTTCAGGCCGCGTCGGACATCTCTCCCGAGCCGAAGCCTGATACTGGTCCTGCTGCATCGATTGCATTCTCACCCGATGGTAAGAGTCTCGCGGTCGGCAGAACTGGAAGAGTCACGCTGCTTGATGCTTCCTCCGGTGCGGACCTCCTTACTGCAAAGTTAGAGGCCGTTCCTATTAACGCCTTGGCATTTTCGGCTAACGGTAAGATTCTTGTTATGGGAAGAGCTGACAGCACCATAGTCTTATGGGATCTAGCCGAAAACAAATACCTGCTGAAGCTTGTAGGGCACTCTATGGAGGTTCTGACGGTAGCATTCTCTAGGGAGGAAATTCTCGCCTCCGGAAGTGGAGACGGAAGCATAAAGCTCTGGGATCTGGAAAGCTTGTTAGACGATGATTATCGAAGGGTTCTGATCGCGCGGAACTCGGCCCTGGAAAAGCCTTCCCAGTCAACGTCCCGCGCAAAGCTCAATACAGGGACCGAGATTGAGACCTCAAACATACAACGCGATCTTCGAAGCGAAGTAAGCAAGAACCTACTACTTGGTACGTTGAATGGTCACGCCGGGCCCGTCAAATCTGTGGCATTTATGCCTGATTGCCGTCGCTTTGTCAGCGGCAGCCAGGATAGGACGGTGAAGCTCTGGTCGGTAACTATCGATAAGCCTAACAAGGCAACTGTTCGCCTGGGTGGAAAATCCGCCCACGGGCTTTCATCATTGGCATTTTCAAATGATGGCAAGCTGCTCGCAACCGGGAGCTATGACGGAAGCGCTGAGCTATGGAATACAGATGTGAAGCTATCGGACATCGATAAAGGCAAGCAACTACAACGAAAAGGTTCACCTCCAGTCTCAGCGGTGGCGTTTTCACCCGATGCCAGCGTTCTTGCGACTGCAAGTTGGGACAACCGCATTACGCTCTGGGACGTGAGCAGTAAACAGAAACTGGCAGAATTGACCGGCCACTCCAAGTCAGTTCTAGCAATAGCCTTTTCGCCGAACGGTAAAATCTTAGCTACCGGAGGTGCCGACAAAACCATAAGACTCTGGGACGTGAATAAGAGGGAGCCGCTCAAACAAATGGATCAACCCAGCCAGGTTTTGTCATTAACCTTTTCACCTGACGGCACAACTCTCGCGATCGGAATGGCTGATACCAGTGTGAGAATTTGGGATCTGAATCGAGACATTGAAGCTGCGAGTTTACACGGCCATACGGATGCCGTTTCATCCGTGGCTTTCTCGCCTGATGGTCGTACCGTTGCTACCGGCAGTTGGGATACGACCGCGAGGTTATGGGATTCTCGTACCGGCTTGCCGCTGGCAACTCTGGAGGGGCATTCCCTGGCCGTCCTCTCGGTTTCCTTCTCTCCCGACGGTGCAAGGCTTGCCACCGGCAGCCAGGATGGCGGCGTAAAATTGTGGGATACGAGTTATGAGTTGGACGACAAGAATACGCGCCATGCGCTGGTCACACTGAAAGGACAAGAAGGCGTTTCATTAGTGGCGGCCGTGTCAGTAGCATTCAAGCCAGACGACGGAAAGATCCTCGCCATCGGCAACGGCGATGGGACAGTATTGCTGCGCTATGCTGCTGAAGCGAATGGTATCGCACAGCGGAACAGCGCTCTGAACAAATGACCTGATATCGGAGGCGTTCTTTATTATTTCTAGCGGACGCCGCTAATTTCATCAGATCCCAGGCGGCGGACGATTTCGTCCATCACGTTCTCATACACTTGCTGTTGAGTAAAGCCGGAGCTTTTGGAAACCTTGAAGGAATGATCACCACCTTCGATCGCCAAGAGCGTTGCCGGCAAGTGAAGCCTTTTTATCACGCCGCGCAACTCGTCAGGTGTGCCAAAGGAGTCGCGTGAGCCTTGCACGAAGAGCATGGGCGCCGTGATCTGTGGGAGGTGAGCGTCGCGAAGCTTGTCAGGCCGACCCGGTGGATGAAGGGGATAGCCAAGAAAGACGAGGGCTGCGATCTTATCCGCACTCTCCGGGCCGGCAGCAACTTGCGATGCGATGCGGCCGCCCATTGACTTGCCGCCGATTACCAGATTGTTCCCCTTCAACTTTTTGTGCTGCCTCGCCGCGTCGATTACGGCACGATAGCAAGTCTCGAGTTTCGCGTTCGGGTCGGGCACGTGACGACCCTGCTCCATGTACACGAAATTGAAAGTCATCGCGTCAAAGCCACGCTCGGCCATACCGCTCGCGAAGAGACGCATGAATGGATGTAGTTGAGGGGAGCCGGCGCCGTGGCCCAGAATCACGGTAGCGCCAACCCGAAGTTTCTCCGGGGCGGGATAGAGAAGTGCCGTAACGTTATCGCGTTCATTGACGCTGATGATTAGTTTTGCTGGTTCCATTGACATGAAATGGACGTTCTGGCAACTACACAATCTTCTCTTGAAGTTTACCCATGGATTCGCGGCACCCGTTCACTTATTCCGCAAGTGACTTCGTACGAAAGCGTTCCCGCAGTCTTCGCGAGGTCCTCAGCAGTTATCGATAACCCGGCATCATGGCCCATGAGTATTACTTCATCGTCCAGTTGCACATCAGGCACGTTTGTAACATCAATTATGGTGAGATCCATGGAAATCCTGCCGATGACCGTGGCATAAACACCTCGGATGATTGCGTGGCCGCGATTGGACAATGCGCGCATGTAACCATCGTCATAGCCAATCGGAATTGTCGCCACGAGCGTCTTGCGCGAAGCTTCG
Source organism: Pyrinomonadaceae bacterium (assembly GCA_036506215.1). GTDB lineage: Bacteria > Acidobacteriota > Blastocatellia > Pyrinomonadales > Pyrinomonadaceae > PSRF01. Next base: position 40,713 of record DASXSC010000211.1, read on the forward strand.
AAGGTGCAGCCATAGCCGACGGTCTCTCCCAGCGGCACCCACTTGAGCAGTATGATACGCGTATGAAGAGACATGACAGGCTGGAATTTTTCATCGCGATCCGACGGAGCGAGGATGTCGCGCCAGAGTCCATAGAGCACGCCACCGGGCCGCACCATGTTTCCCCAGGCGTCGGGCTGAGCAAAGATTCCGGCAGAATTCGCGAGATGGTGATATGTCGGCTTATGACCGTGTGAGCGAAAAGCCTCGCGTGTGTTTTCAAAGCGCTGAATCTGATCTTTGGTGAGCGGTCCACATGATGGTTCGTCCGCAGCTGCGAAGTGGGTCATCAAACCGTCTACCCGAATGTTTGGAAAACGCTTCAAAGCAACTGCAAATTCTGAAACTTCGTCGTAGCGCACGCCAAGCCTTCCCATGCCAGTATCAACTTTGATATGGACATCGGCGACGATGCCGCCTTCGCGTGCCGCGCGATCGAATGCTTCGATCAACTCAAGGCGATAGACTACCGGAACGAGGCTATGCAGGATGCAAGCAGTTGCTTGTTCACCCCAGAACCCGGCAAGACAAAGGATGGGCCTGGTAATTCCGGCGTTTCTGAGTTCAATTCCCTCTTCTGGCAGCGCCACGCCAAACCAGTCAGCGCCTTCCTTCTCCAGCCGCTGGGCGCACTTCACCGCACCATGTCCGTAAGCGTTGGCCTTTACGACTGCCATCACTTTTACATTGGGACCAACCCGGTCTTTGACGATATGGTAATTCGCGGCGAGCGCATTGCTATCGATCTCAGCCCACGTTGGACGGTGACTGTTGAGTTTGCTGTCCTGGGAAACGGGCATTGAGGCATTATAGCGCAACCGATCGAGTTGCCCGTGGGACAAATAGAGCTAAAGCTACGTTAGATAGTGATGCAGTTTGAATTTTAGTATAGACACTCAACTGATTACTGGGAGCGCGGGCGTCCCGCCCGCAATGAGCGCGAAGCGCGAAAATGGACTCGATAAAACGAGTTACGAAGGATTGAGCGCTTGGGACGCGGTGCGGGCGGGTCGCCCGCGCTCCCAGCAATAAGTTTCTCAAAAATTCTAACTGCATCACTACCCTACGTTAAATGGTAGAGGCGACGGTAGAGAGATGCCTTCGTCTCCAGAACACACTGTCAGGCCAGCGGTTTTCCCGTTCATAGTAGTCCGTTCTGGCTTGCAAATATTGAGCAAAGCCCTTCATCACCTGCTGTTGATAGTTATCAAGGGCATTCGGCTGTCCCTGCCAATGTCTCGCAATAGCAACGCCGGCCGCGAGTCCGGCTTCGAGCGCTTTGTAAATGCCTTGAGCTGAAAGCGGATCGAAAGCGACCGCCGCATCGCCAATCATCAGGCAGTTGATGTCTTTGATAGAGACTCTTCGATAACTATTGGCCGCGACAATTCTGAGTTCGGCATTTTGCACACAACTGGCGACTCGCTTACGTGTATGTGGAACCCTTTCAAGTTGCTGTTGCCAGGTCTTCGCGAGCTTCACGTCACCTTTGGGAATCTGGTCGGCGTCAGTCATGTACGCCACAATGAGGCAAGCTTGAGGAAGAAACGCGGAATACCACCACCCGTTGTCGCATGCTTCAACCAGTGCGCGAGCATCACGTTCAACTTCAATTGATTTGACGCTCAGGAGTTTCACTGCAGCGACAAGCTTGTCATAGAAGATCCTTTCCTTTCCGATAGGAGAGGTAGACAACCCGCAGCGTCCAGCGGCATTCACCAGAAAGTCCGCCTGAAAGCTGATTGCTTTCTTATCGCATTTTGTTTTGATCAGCCAATCGCCTGACGCTTGCTGGATGCATGAAGCGACGGCTGCCGAGCGATACACAGCAGCACCAGCATCTTCTGCGGCCTCCGCCAACATTTGATCGAATCGCTGACGATTGATGTGCCAGCCAGAGCCGTAAGGACTAAGAATAAAATCGTTCTCGTAAACTTCACTGTCGCCCCAAACAGAGAGGATTCCAGGCGAGGGTGTGTGCTTGTCGGCGAGGAACCACTCCCACACCCCCAGTTCACGTAACAAAGTGCGGATTGCCGGAGGCAGGGTCTCTCCCACGCGGGTCATTTCGTAGCGCGAACGCTCCAACACGACAACACTGCGCCCGGCCTTCGCCAGAGCGATCGCACACGAGGTTCCCGCCGGGCCACCACCGATGACCACCACGTCCGCTCGCATTCAGTGTTTCTCTATTCCAGGAGGAGGCATCTCGGTCTTAACACACAAACAGAGACCTGCCATCGCTTACTTCGGTAGGAATACCGGGTCGCGCTCGGTTTCCACGAAAATCTCCGGAGGGCCTGCCTTTCTAACGACAATGCCGAGATGATGCCAATCCCTTGTCATCGCCAGATCGCTACCAATGCCGCGCATCCAGTCCTTGGTCTTCGTCGGGTCGGCTTCAGGCCGAATATGATCGGGACGTTGCGCGGGCCACCAGCCGATGAAGGACTGTCCTTCCCATCTGCACTCATAAAAGTCTGCCTGCCAGGGCAGCGCGTTACCTTGCGTAATCTGTCCCGGCTTCAGCTTATTCGCATCGAGCCGGAGAGCTTCACTGTAACTCTCCTTCTTCTTCATGATTCTTCCCGCTTCAATACCGGGGAAGAAGGCGCCGCCAGCGCAAGCCTCCAAAGCAGCACGATCCAGCGCATCGGGAAGTAACATCGGCGGAGGAGCCTGGCCGAGGTCGTTAATGTAATTTCCGTCCGCCCATTTCTGAAGGACCGCATACTGAGTTTTCGTCAACGGCAAGACTTGAGTTGAGTTGGTCTCATCATGAAGACGCGGCATTACAGAATGCGGTACCGGCGCAGGGGGTTCGGGCTTATTTGGATTCCGCATTTGCGCAAGGATATTTTTTGCAAAAGGCCGCGACGTGGCGGGGTCCGCGAGTTGGGACCAATCAACTGAGAAATCGCCGGAAGTGCCTCCTCCATGCCCCCTACGATTGTATTTGTTGACCCACTGATAGCCGACGGCACGGTTGAGGATTGGTTGAATATCGCCAGTAAAGGAGGGTTTCCTGGGAACCGTGCGAAGTCCTCGCTCCACCGCCACCTGATAGGCTGCATCGTAGAGAGTAATCAGGTTTTGAATATCTGGCGCAAAGTCTGGCGGCGTTACGATCACCCACGCCGGTTTCGCTTCCGCAACCTTGCCGGTCTTAATCAAAGTAACCTTTGCCCTTACTGGTCCATCCGAGACGTCATCGTGCCAGCCGTCACTGTCGGCAAAGTTTTGAATTGGGAGCGAGGGATTCGGCTGTGGGGGAACAGAATCAGAAGTGCCGAAACCGCCGAGCACAATCAACCGGCCCGCTTCGTCTGTGCGGATACTGCCCAACGGCACGGCGACGCCCATGAACTTACCGGCATCAAGTAATACTGGTCCCTGATTAGAACCGATCACACTCTTCTCCCCGGGATCAATAATTAAGTTCTGGTCTTTGGAATCATCACCGGTAGCTTGGTTGCGATTCCCCGTGCCCGTGAAACGGGGTGCCGCACCTTTGCGGTTAACCATGTGAACGGTCCAGGTGATGCGGGCTATTGTCGGGTCAACTTCGGTCGCCCTGAGAAGTTTTCCCTTTCTGTCGCGCTCACAATCGAAAACGCGGAAGCGCGCGGCCTGTCGTTTATACTGACCGCTACTATCCCGATATTTTTCTGGTGGCGCTACACCCGGTTCTGGCCCCAGGAAAAACTCGCTCTCGCTGGGGCTATTCCCAACCCGCGCGATACCGATGCTTGGGTGAACTTCAAAATTTTTTGGCATGATCTTACTCCTCATTCAACAAACACAAATGAGCAAGATACTGCTGGACTAAACCATCTGTGTAGAAGGTGTAATCCTGGCATTGTCCTGGTATGAATTTCGTTGACGTGAGGCCGCGAGGGGTGTGAGTCGCACGCTAACGAGACTTCCGGAGAATTGCAGCGGCAATTTATCTCAGACGTTTTATCCTGTCAAGAACGAGAACCCAGGCACTGTAGTGGGTCAGTTTAGCGTAGGAAGGTCGGATTCTTTGGAGAACCGTGCGCGGTAGCGCCGGATGCTAAAGTCAACTTCAAATACTTGCCGGGTGGCAGCATCCGCGCAAGCGAACGCTGGAAATTAATAGG
>DASXSC010000212.1:0-7031 GCA_036506215.1 Pyrinomonadaceae bacterium
GCGTGCTGAGGAAGCAATATCTCGCGATCGCAGCGAGCTTCTCCAGCACGAAGAAAGGATTTTTTAAATGATAGAGAACTCCAAGGAGAAAGATGGCGTCGTATTTTTCCCCAGACAGGGTGAATTGGGAGTCCAAATCAACTGTTCGGATTGTAACATTTGAGTGCAGAGCTTCCTTAAGAATCCGCGCGCCCTCCAGGTGGTTAAAATTGGTGGGTTCATTGTCGATTATGTCGACCGATAGGCCCATCTTCTCCAAAAAAATGCAAGGTCGCCGTCCGCGGCTCCAATATCCGCGATTTTCCTATGCCGACCTCGGCATAACTGCAACAAATCAAGCCCCGCACTCGCCAAAAGCTGCTCTACGACGCCGACATTTCGCAAAGTGTGGTAGGGATACCAGAATGGCTTGGGCCGGTGCGACAATTTGATTTCCCAAAAATTACGCTCAGTTTTTATTGCGACTTGGTGAAGCGGAGGCTTAGTGCGTTCACAAGTTCTTCGTTGCCGTTTTGAGTCGAGAAGGGCGGCACAGTCGCGTTGTGTGCGATTGCGGGCTGTGCGCGGAGGGCAGTCAAAAAATCGGCGGAACGCTCCCGACTGCGTTGTTCCGGAGGCGTTACCGTGCCCAACGGCAAAAAGCTGCTTCAGTGTCACGCCATAATCTGGCGCCGCGAACGGCTAGCGACAGATGGACGTAGCCGAATGTTTTTGTAGTACTGAGTACTACAGGCGTCCGGTTGTACCTAACATCAGAAAGTAAATGTTCACTTTACATTGGTAGTTTCTTCCCAGCGGATGGCTGCGCGGAGCAGCTCGCCCAGGGAGCTGACGCCGAATTTTTCTTTTGCGCGCGCGCAGTAGGCTTGCACGGTTTTTAGACTCAGGTGCAGGTCCTCCGCGATCTCCGAAGTCGTCCGCCCCTGGCCGAGGAGCCGGAATATTTCCAATTCACGATCGCTTAACCGTTCCACAGGAGAAACCCCTGCGGTTTTGGGAGAAGCGCTGAGTCGGCGGGCCATTGTGTTAACGACCCTTTCACTCACGTAAACACCGCCGTCCACCACCCGGCGGATGCAAGTTAGGACGCTCTTGGTAGTCTCGCGTTTCATTACATAACCACGTGCCCCAGCTCGGAGCGCCCGCTCCGCATACAACGCCTCGTCATGCATTGAGAGGACGATTAATGCAACCAGCGGGAATTGATTGTCCAGATTCTTGACTAGTTCCAATCCGGACTCGTTTTTCAGAGAGATATCGATAAGGGCGACATCCGGCCGTGTTTTTGCAATGCCGTTGAGAGCTCCAGCCCAATCTTCCGCTTCGCCACAGACTATGAGGTCGGTCTGGCCATTGATAAGGTTAGTAAGCCCCTCACGGACCAGAGGATGATCGTCGACCAAAAAAATCCGACGCTTGCGTGGTACGGTGATAGAAGGGCTTGAGCTCATATCGCAAAATCAAATTCGCCCTCGCTCGGAATCTTTACCTTGCAAGTCGCAACCGTTCCGCTGCCGCCGTTTCGCTGGACGCTTAACGCTGCATCGATCAGCGCCGCGCCGTGGCGCATCAAGCGAAGTCCCAGCCCTTTTGAATTTGACAGCCTATCCGGGAACCCAACTCCATCATCTATGATCGCGAGAGTAAGTTCGGAACCATCCACAGTAACGCGAATGTCGATATTCTCAGCGGCAGCGTGTTTCGCGGCGTTCGTGGCCGCCTCCTGAGCAATCCGGTAGAGTTGCGTAGCAACGGCAGAATCGCGTAATGGAATTGACTCTTCTCCGTGAAAAATGCAGTTGATCGTGAATCGCTCGCTTATGTTTTCCGCCAAACATTCCAGGGCTATCCTTAAGCCGTCCGCTTCGAGTTCCGGCGAAAAGAAACCCCGAGCCAAATTACGGGTGAGATCAATCCCTTCCTCGACGTAGCGCACAAGCTTCTCGGCCTCGGTTACCTCTGGCGCGGATTTTGTGGCGAGTTTCTCCTTTAATACTTGAGCCGCCAGAGCGGTTCCTGTCAGGTGTTGGCCAAGCCGGTCGTGCAGGTCCTGTCCCAAACGCCGTCGTTCACGATCTGCCACTTGCGCGATTTCCCGGTCCAGCCGCTGGCGCTCAGCCATCTCGCGCTGTAGAGCGGCTGTTCGTTCCTGAACGCGTCGATCCAGCTCAGCCACGAGTATCCGCAGCTTGGATAAGACTCCAGCAAACAGGGCATAGGATACAAAGGCCATTCCCGCATTCCAGAAGCCGAGAGCAGGGCTTCCGGCGGCAACGTCTGACAGCATCGATACCGCAATACTGACAACGGCAAATCCCAGAGCCATAAAGAAGGTGCCAAACCAGGCGGCTAAAGAAATCGGCAGAAGGTAGAAGAGAAGCAGCGGGCGCTCATATCCAGTTACATAATCCACGTATCCTACGACGCCGACGAGAAAGAGACACGTGATGACCAAGGTCTTCCAAGATGATAAAAAGCGGGAAAGGTTCTTTACGTTGGTTTTAATCTTATGAAGTTCAATCCGGCGTGGAGCCGTCTTCATTGGCAATTTGATCACCCCAAAGCGCACAGCTAGGCGAAGACTAATCGGAAACTTGAGCCTGTTGGAAGATTTCAATCATAGCCGCGGTTTTGTTTCTCAAGAGCCCGAATACGCCGCTGAGCTTCTTTGTAGCTTTCGTCCAACGCGGCCACGTACTGCGTCCGTTGTTGAAATTCGGTCTCGAGTGCATCTGCTGCAGCAGGCGATGGTTCGCTCAACTGGGGAGTTGTTTGCAATTCAGCCCAAAGTGTTGTTGCTTGCTCGACCAGCGCCGGGTCGGTAGCCGGATCGTCAGCGACAAAATCGCCTGGGACGTTCGAGCTATTAATCCGTTGTCCAAGCGGTTCAAGGCATTTGCCTGTGTAGGGTTCCTGGAGGAAATCGAGCAACGAACGCATCGCCGGTTCCGGATTACTGATCAAGTCCGCATATCGCAGGCGATAAACTACCTCCGGTCCATAGGCTTCCTCGGCTTTGATGCACGCCTTGACAGTTCGAAGCCAATACTTGTATGCCTTTTCTTCATTAGGAACCAACTGAATCCCCGCTACCCGATGAAAATTGAGCATCGAACGTACGACAGCACGGACGTCACGGCAGATGTGGACGAAGAGAGCATCAGGAAACAGCCTGCGTAAACCACAGATGTGGTGAGAATATTCGGGCGTCCCGTCGACCCAACGCCCTTTAGGTTCCGAACTTTTAGTCGTTGCCTGGCGTTTTCTCTCTATGTCCTTGCGGTGGCGCAGGATCAACTCGTTGACGCCTTGACCGACGGTAGCGAACAATTCGTCTTCTCGAATTTCCATCGCGCTCAAGATGGAGCGCTCGCCGCGCGCGGCGCCAATTTGGTAGCCAATAGCCAAGCTGACCGCGAAGTCTCCCATCCAATTTGACTCTGGCACGGGAAACATATTCGGGTGCTGACCCAGACACCAGGTTAGAATGCTAGTTCCGGAGCGGGGTGACCCCACGACAAAGACCGGCTTGTTTATCTGATCCTGCATTTCACGCAGAAGTCCTCCCTGTTCGGAAGCCCTTTCACTTTATGACTTTTCCGCCTTTCCTCTGTAACATCAAGGCTTACAAAAGCGTCCGGTGCGCTCCGGCTTTCAGAAACTATCATTCTTGCGGCGCAGATGATGAATGTGTTTTTGCAGGTCGCCGGCGCATCCAAAAACTACCTCCGCGCGGCCGTGGTGAATTGGTAAAGGTGGCGTTGAGTTCTTCGATATAGCGGTGAACCAAGTATGCATTGGCCATCAACACTTCGAATTCGGAATTAAAGCTCAGAAATGCTTGGAGTATATATTGCTCTGTCCAAAAACGAAGCTCGTCCATCACCCAGTCGCGCCGATAATCAAAAGGCAAAAAGATGTCGTGGATGTGTACGATCACGCCTGGTTTGAGACGCGGCAGGACTTCCAGGAAAAGATAATTCACGTCTCCGCCGATCTTTACGGTATGAGAACTATCGATGAACAGAATATCGCCCGAATCAAGTTGCGAGAAAAATCCTATGTCGATGTCTTCCACCTTCTTCTCTATCAAGGAATGTAGCCCGGGGAATCCGTCCCGGAGAAAATCAGGCGGAAACGGCTCGATGCAGATCAGGGCTGAGTTCTTATTCCTTGCAATGGCCTCGGCTGCGAGGAGAGAAGAAAATCCGCCGCCGACCTCGATGATCAATCGTGGTTGAAAGTGGCGTATTATACAATAAGCGACCAATGCGTCGGTGCCGTCAAAGAGTCCGTTATTAAAATGAAAGCGGCCTGGTTTACCGGTTGGCTGGACCGGGAACTGATCGTATTCGTGACGAAATTTTGGAAAGTGATTCCGTAGTAGTTCGAGCTGCATCGCGTCGTTCATGTCAATGCCGACCAATTCGCTGGCCCGTTCCCAAAGAGTTTCAGGCAAGGACTGCGTATCAGGAATCGGTTGATAGAAATGGACCGGTGTTACATGAAAACGGTGTCGCTCCCAGAATCGAAAAATGTCGCGAAACCTTGCACTGTGGAGGCAACGCGGCACGATTTTGGCGAGAGAGCGCGATAGCAGACTCATGCCGATGTTTCCGCGCGTCGCCTCTAGCACGACTTCATCCAGAAGCGGTTGCAACGAGTTCCTGTCGCGCCTCACCTTTATCGAATCTAGCTGTCTGTCAGGCTGGCTGGCCGGAAAAAGGCGGAACTCGTATTCTGTCGAGTCCGCGATCCAATCTATCTCAACCTGCCCACATTTTGCTCCCCGGGTCACCAGCTTCTCTTCACCGGCGGACGTCGTAACCCGAATCTCGCTGCCACTAGGATCGTTTGTTTCCCATGCAATCACAACGGGCGACTCTTCCTCAGAGGGCACGGGGTTGGGCGTGGCCGCGATCTTGCCCGTGATCGTCTTTGGTTGAGGGGCCATAATCACACTCGTTTGGAAGCGAAAACCCTCGCGGGTCTCACGCACTCATCCCAACAACGGGGTCGCGTTGTTTCAGGCCCTGAGACAACACTTCCGCAGGCTGGACGTGTTGATTATTGAATAAGCGCTCCAACCTCTCGCGGGCGACCTCAGCCGAGTATAATGAGCGAGTTTTCTCGATCCCGTTTTGGGAGAGCCGGTTCCAAAGTTCAGGGGACTCGTAGAGCGTCACTAAGGCCCGGGCAAATTCTTCCGGTTCATCCGCGACGAGAACATCTTCGCCGAAAGTAAGCTCCATGCCTTCCACGGCCACGGAGGTTGCGACGACTGGCACCCCCCACGCCATACTATGATTGATTTTGCCTTTTACACCCGCACCAAATCGCAATGGCGCAATCGATAATCTAACGCTCTCAAAGAAGGGACGGACATCACGTTGCAGTCCCGTGATCACAATATTTTCGCCGGCTAAAGCAACGATGTCAGGCGGCGCCTTATCGCCGATAATGTAGAACTTGGCGTCGTCCAAGCGTGCCTTTACTATGGGATAAATCTTCTTCAGAAAAAAGAGAACGGCATCCGTATTGGGCGTGTGCTGGAAGCCGCCAATGAAGAGAAAGTCCCGCCGCAGTTCAAACGGAGTGCTGGAGCCCGGAATATCCACAATGTTTGAAACGAGCTGAATGGACTTTTCGGGCCACTTCTCCTGGAGGAGCTTCTGTTCAACTCTGCTCGTTACCCAGGTCTCATCAGCCTCGCGGATCAAATCATATTCCAGTTCTTCTTTCTGCCGCGCTTTTTCTCGTGCCTCCGGATTGAAGGTGATCTGAGCCTCTCTGTGCGCACGAACCGAGTGTAAATCGACAGTGTCAAAGATGATGCGGCTTCGCGGGGTGTGCCGCCTGACATCCGCAATGTGTTTACGAGCAAAATCACACCTGCTTAACACCACGGCGTCGAAATCGGAGCCGTGCGAAATGAGGTAGTCACGCACGTTCTTGACGTAAGGATGATAGATCACCTCAATCCCACGCTTTTGCAACTCCCACGTATAAGGGGCAACGTTCGCAAGATTGTCGGGAATGAAGGTGACGTGATGACCAAGTTGCCGGAGAAGTTTGAGGACTTGGAACATCCGCAGCGATCCTGAATCTCGGTCGGGGCTTGGAACATAATGATCAATCACCAGAATGTTCTTTCGGCCCGCGGGCGCCTGCCGGAGGAATTCTGCATTGCCGTTGGCTGGTTTTGTTACCAGTTGTGCAGCCCATGCTTTTGCAAACGTCGAGCGGTTAATATCCTGGTACTTCTTGGTCCCTGTTGTTATGTCGGTTCCGCCAGTTGATCCCTCGTAGTGAATAACCTCGCTCAGCGGCTGATATAAGACCTTGTAGCCGGCTTTGCGAACTTTGAACGCCAAATCAGTATCCTCGTAGTAGGCAGGCGCGTAGCGCGGATCGAACCCGCCCACGCTCCGAAACAGTGATTTCGGAATCATCAACGCTGCCGCTGAGCAATAATCCACTTCGCGCAGATAATTGTATTCCGGTTTCGCAGGGTCATCGAACTTGCCGTAGTTCCAGCCCGATGCGTCTCGCCAGATGACTCCCCCTGCTTCCTGCAAGCGACCATCGGGATAAATAAGCTTTGACCCAACGATGCCAGCGTACGGATCTTCGACAAATGTATCCATGAGTGCCTTTAACCAGCCAGCCCTGACAAGCGTGTCGTTGTTAAGGAAGACGAGATATTGGCCGGTTGCCTTTTCGCCACCGCGATTGCACGAAGCAATGAAACCCGAATTCGTCTCGTTGCGCACATAAACGGCCCCTGGTATTCGCGGGAGAGCCTCTGCAGTCTTATCCGTAGAGCAATCATCCACCACGATAACCTCAAAGCGCTCCGTTCCCTGACGCTCCTGAAGTGCGGCCAGGCAGGCTTGGGTAAAGCGAAACTGATTGAACACTGGAACGACGATTGAAATTTCTACCTGCTCGTGAACCGGAAACTCGATTGGACGCGTCGGCTCGGGAGGTTCAGCGGGTGCCACTCTTTGCCCAGGGACGGAAAGTGTGCC
>DASXSC010000213.1:0-105472 GCA_036506215.1 Pyrinomonadaceae bacterium
AAGTCGTTGGCGCCCTGATCGAAGTAGTTGCGCGGATCCCAACTGCTGTCTCCTACTAACAACAGATAATGTGGCGCCCGGCTCCAGTGGCTTGCCGTCCACCACAGGAAGCTCTTCAACGCTGCCGGCGTGTGCGCGCCATAGCTGAATTCGTCATAAACGTCTTCCACATCAACCACCGCCACACTCAGGCCTTGACTCTGTCGTAATGCCGCCAGTGGTTCTATCGCCTGACGGAAGGCCTGATGGGTGATGATCACCAAGTCCGCACCATTCGTGCTCGCATTCCAACTGGAGGGATTATTTGCCGCCACCGATGCCGGATGGCGGCTCAGATCATCCGTGAAGGCCACCAGCGTCCGGGCTTCGCTACCAAACACCGGCACCAGCACCGCAAACCCGTCTGCCGAAGGTGCGGCGCTTGTCGCCACTTCCAGCGGCGATGCTGGATCCGTTACGTCTATCACCCTCACCTCCGCGCTGCTAAAACCGTCCACGCGCACTCGCTGGCCTGCCGGCACACTAAACCCGAGCGCATTATTGTCGGCGCGATATTTGTGCGCGTAAGTCAGCCGGATCGCATCGACGAAGCTGATATCTAAATCGCCGTTTCGCGCCACCAGCGAAACTTCATTATCGCCGTTGTGCAGCAACGCACGATTGAGATTAAACTTCGCTACCTTATGCTCCGACCCGCTAAAGCTTACTGTGCCTACGTCACCACCATTGAACTGCACCTGCACTTCGTGTCCTTGCGTGGTGAGTCCCTGCAACGCCAGCTCCAGCTGCGCCGGGGAACTCGCTTCCCCATCAAGGTTATTGACTGTCACCGTTTGCTTCAGCGGAGCCCCGAAGATCGGCGCCCCGAAGATGTTTTCCGCGTCGCCGTTGAGCAGGTGCGATGAATAGATCAGCTTCTCGCGCCGCTCCGTGGTGTAAAGGAAGCTGCCCGGCGCCGGCTGCTCCGTCCAATTCTGATAGTGCGCCTTGCCGCGCTTGCCGCTGATGCGCTTGCCGGCGCTCTCGCCAGTGATCAGCCAATAGGTTCTGGTATCGGTGGTCGGTGTATCCAGGGCCACCCCATAAAACTCCAGCGTGTCGCTGGCGTCGAGTCGTACGCCATTGCTGCTCAGCTCAATAGGCACTTCTGCGCCGTCTACGTACAACTGCAACAGTCGCGCGTCTGATGAGGGATCCAACCCGGCAGCGACCAGCTCTGCCTGACTGAGCCGATACCAGCCCGTCCGGTTCACCTGTATCTTTACCGCCTTGCCGGCAGCTATCGACTGCTGCACTGCCAACCCGGCGGCCTCGAGGTTCAATGTCTCACGGCGCGCCTCGGCTTTCATTGCCACCGGCCATGCGCTCTCAGCATTGGCGCCGCTGGCGGTGGATGACTCAGCCAGTTCATTCAAGAGCAGCGCTCGTTGCCGCTTCGGCGACTTGCCATTACTCGTGCCGCCATACGGATAGAGCGGCCCAGTCCACTGTCGCGCGCCATTGAGATCGATTGCTTCCAGGTAGTAGGCGGTCTCTGCTGTTCCCCTCTGATCAAACCATGAATAGGAACTGCCCGCCGTCAGCCGGCTGCCCGGGCCAACCGACAAAGCCGAACCTGCAACCACCGCCGGCGTCACCCGCGTACGCTGGCCCTGCTGCTCCCGATAGAGATGGTAACCAAGGTTGTTGACTTCATAGCCACTCTCCCAATTCAACTGCACACCATCTGAAAAACTCGCGGCAGTAAAACCCGTAAGCTTGACGGCTGTGGGATTCGCCGAAGTTGAAAAACATACTGTGACGTCGTTCAGAGTTGGGGTGACAGCGCTATCAGTCGTACTGAGAAAAGCTTTGTACTTCAAATATCGCAGCCCGTTAAATTGGCTCAGCGATGCGCCGCTCGTGGTGAAGAAGGTCGCAGCTGTACCGTCCGGGCCGACAAAATTGAATGGTCCGGAAGGAACAAGACTGCCGGCTACCTGGAAGCGAAGGGTTGTGTTCGGCGGAGTAGTGGCAGTCCACGAAAGCGTGGTCCAATTAGCGATGCTATGCACATCAGGGTTTGCATCCTTTAGCGAAGAGACCTGATCACCTGCGGCGGCGAACCCGGTTTTCATATAAGTGTGGAAGCCCACGTCCCTCGACGGGTTCGGCGCCGACCAGCTCGTGCCGCTGTTGTTCGAAGCGACCCGCTCGCCGTTCGCGTATGGGTTGCTGCCGGAGCTGCTCACGGTAATCGCGTAGGTCCCTGCCGAAGGGTTCGACACCGGGCGCACCACCAACGCGTACTGCGTACCGGCCGTCAGCGACGGCGGAATGCTGAAGGTCCCGCTGAAATAGGAAGCGGCGCCACTCGGGTTACCGGTGAGCGTCGTCGATGCGAGGTCAGCACCGGTGGGCAAGCCGCCGCTCGTGGCCCTGACCGAGAGCGTGAGGTTCGGGGCCGTGCCCGTGCAGCCGCTGCAAAACAGGTTGATGTCGGCCCTTTCCAAGGTGCCGGTGACGCCGACGGTAAAGGTCTGCCCCGCCCAAGTCGTAGTGCTAAAGCCGAAGCCAGAATTGCTGAGCGACGTGTTCTGTTGGTCAACAGTAATAGGCCGCAACAGCGTGACGTTTCCGGCGCTGGTGGTCAGGTCAACAGTCGTTGGCACACCTGTTTGAAAGTCAGCCTGTGTTGTGTCTAAGAAACAACCACTGGTTGGCGCTGTGGCCAGCGAGAAGTTTTGAGTCGTCGTCAGACCATCAGTTACCACGATATTAGTCGTCGTACTGGAGTTGTAACCATTTGCACTTGCGGTTTCGGTTGGGTATATGCCCGACGGGACGCCGGTGAAGGAGTAGAAGCCGCTCCCATCGGTAGAAGTGGTTCTGCTGCCGAGGGCAACGGTTGCGAAGCTAATTGGAGCGCCCCCTAAAGTCGCCGTCACTGTCCCAGACACAGTTCCACTAGTTACCGGCGTACATGATGGGAATTTGAACGACCCGATCCTGGTGAGGTCATTCAAACCGGTGACTGCGTAGTACTCATTTGTATACCAGAAAGTACAACCATCAGGGTCGAGCGACATGGCGCTGTAATCACCCCACCGAGTACAGGTACTGCCGCCGCAGCTTCCTGATTGCGTGCCCGTACCATTGATGAGCGATGTCTCAGTTTGTGGAAGGCTGTTTACGGCATCGACAGACAGGCGTCCGGCATATTTAATTGCGGGGAATAATGTGCTGCTTGAAGTGCTATAGCCGAGGGCCATATCACCAGCGCGATCCACGGCGACGCTGGGCATGAAACGGTTCGTGGTGTCCGGATTATGTGTGAAGGCCTGCGTTGTGTTCGCGGCGACAGTGCCACCGGTGACACCCAACTGGTAGTAGCGCACCGCGGCCTGCGAGGCTGAGCCGCCCTGAACAGTATGACTGTTCCAAAGCGACTCGACTCCGCTGATATTAGAGTATTGGTTCTGCACCATCATTCGTGGTTGCAGCGTGTCGAGGGGATTGCCGCCATTCGACGGCACGGTGTCCGGCGCCAGCGCAAAGCTCGCGCCCGTTGCGGAGTCGAACGGTCCGGTGAACGTGGAAAGAGAAATGCTGTTCCAGTCTACGTGAAACTTCCAGACCGTCAGCGCATTGAAAAAATCCACGGTGCTGAAGTAGTTCGGCGTTCCGGTTGGTGGCGTGCCTGTTTGGAGCCGGGCATTGCTGGGAAGAAGAGTGAATTCGCTTGATGGAAGGTCGAACGACACAACCTGTATGGTCGGATAACCCGCATACATCTGAAGCTTATTGAATGCGTACAACCGAACGTTCTGGAACGAACCGGCGGCAGCGTAGTCAAACATATTGACTGACATGTAGAGACCGTCCGGCCAGATGCCAAGCTTCGGATAATCGCCCAGTCCGCCAGTCGTATTGATCGAGTAGAAGTTCCATCCGCCGCTGACGGGATCGCCCGTCTTGGAAACCGCAAAGCACTGGAAGGCGCCAGGTGGATTGATGACGTTGTTCTGGATATCAAGCTGGAAGGCAAAGTCAGAAATGATCCAGCGATCTTCAAAGGTGTCATAGACAACAACTGGATCTCCAAAGTTGTCGGTATCGCACAGGTTGCCGAAGTTGCCCTGGCTCATGAAGTTGTCGAAGGTGAACGCCGCTACCGGTGCACCGCCGGTCTTGTTGTAGATACCGATCGAGGTATTGACGGTCTGAATGTAGTAAGTTGGGCCGACGTCGCCATTGGTATCTGGTGGATGTCCATTGCCCCAAGTGGCAAAGTCGAGTCCATCAAAGTTAGCGATCGTGCCGGGTGCGGGAGCGGCTGGGCTAATGGTTCCCACACTCGGGCCGATTGCAGGTGAGATTCTCTTGCCGCCTGTGGGCGTTTCAAGCGTGCCCAGGATTCTCTCGGGCTCTTCGCGCTCGGGCCGTTCTTTCTTTACAGGTTTTCTATATGGAAGATCACGAAGGTCGCCATGGAAAGGTTGTGCCCGTTCCATCCTTAACTCTTTAGGCTTGCTATCGACTTTGTTCCGACTGTTCCCACTTCCATTACTATTCCCGCCACTCGCGTTCGCAAATAAACTGCCGGGGAGGTTGAAAGACGAAATTCTCTCCAGGCCTTCGAGCAGGGAGTCATCACTCCCCGGTGACAGTGGACTTATGGTTTCATGCCTTGTAACAAATAGTGACTCTTCGTTCTGTACGATTTGCTTTTTATGAGATTCTGCAGACACTGCAGCGACGCTTCGTTGCTCGCTCCGATTGCTATTTAGCCTTCGGGTGTAGGCGGAAACAGTCAGGAGCACCGCAAGAAAAGTCAGTGTGCCCATTCCAATCGCAAGCCGCAGTCTGCGCTTTGCCCGTGTTGTTGCTTTCATGAATCCTCCGCTGAAGTTTCTAGCCGGTTCATAAACAGCTCCTGCGTGAGTCGCCCTGCCTGAGTTTCAACGCTTGCTCAAAATATGAGAACACTCAACGGCACACTTCTCTGATGGATTTACTACCTGAGCCGGAAGAAGAAACTTACCTAATGAGAACCTGGACCGAGCGAAATTCTTTTCGTTTGCGGAATACTTTGCGATCGTGCGCGGTTTAGCCAATGGCAACGATCGAGCGCAAAAGTGCTTCGGAAGCTTGCAGTCAACTGTAAAAACCGAGAGGAAATTAGCACTCTTCAATTCAAAACTCAACGTTTAAAGCTAACATGGGAGCTGATATCTCGTGCGCTCGACCAAGGCTGCGCAAGTGAGTTGCTATGAGTTTCACGACCAGAGAGTTGACAAGCGGCGGTACTCGAAAAAGATTTAAGCCCTCTTGCGAAATTCGAAGCTGACTCCTATCCTCGCTAGCCAAATTAGAGATTGGAAAGAAGACATATGGAGGAATTTCAAAAACTCGGCGTGTTGGTAGAAAGCCGCTGGAAAGCCGAGAACTATAGTGAGCAACTCTTTCCGGAGATTGCTGCGCAAGCGCTCACCGAGTCAGACTTGCCTGCGCGCGTTGACCCCTGGGAAATCATCCGTTGGGTTCACACTGCCGGGTCGCTCCCTCAGCAGTATGATGTTGAAGGCCGATTCGGGAATCCCCCCATCACACTCTATTCCGGCGCGCGGTTTTATATCGACGTTTATTACTGGCTCGACGGCACCACCAGCATTCATCAACATTCCTTCACGGGCGCCTTCCAGGTCTTGCTTGGCTCGAGTATTCACAGTCGCTACTCGTTTCGTGAAGACAAGGTTATCAACGAACATTTTTCTGCGGGCGAGTTAACACTCGAAGAAGTCCAGTTGTTGAAGCTTAAGGACGTACGAATGATTCGCGCCGGAAGAGACTTTATTCATTCCTTGTTTCACCTGGATCGGCCCTCAGCGACCATCACGATTAGAACCGAACACACGCCTTCGGCCGCCTTACAATACGACTACCGCAAGCCTCATTTCGCTTTGGATCCCTTTTTCAAAAATTCTGTTCTGATCAAAAAGCTGCAAACTATCGGGCTGCTGTTGGGAATGAAGCATAAAGATGCGGACGCGATGATTGGCGATCTTGTCTGCGCCTCAGATTTTCACACGGCTTACTTTGCGCTGGCAGAAACGTTTCAACAGCTAAAGAACAATGAGATGGACGCGCTGTTTGGTTTGTCGACCGGCAAGGACCGTTTCAACGCCATCCTGGAAAGATGCAAGACCACTCATGGCAAACTTGCGGATTTGGTTCTGCCTGTCCTCGAAGAACAGGAAAGGCAAATGAGCATCATTCAGCGCCGCAGCACTATCACCAGCGATGAGCACCGTTTTTTCCTGGCGCTGCTCTTGAACGTACCAAGCCGCGAGAAGATCTTGCAGTTAGTAAAGCAGCGCTATCCGGATCAAGATCCGGTGGAGACCATTCTTGATTGGGTGGAAGAACTCGGGCGAACGAGAGTGCTGGGCTCAAAAGAGACGAACGCGTTAGGAATGCCGGAATTTGATGACTCTTATGTTTTTGTGCTTGAGTGTTTACTCCGGGGACTTGCCGGGGAGGAAGTCAATAAGCGAGCGACTGCGGAGTACCCGCCTGAGAGTGCGAAAGAACTTATTACCAGGATTCCTGCGCTTGCTGAATCCCTCAGAGAGTCGACTTTGTTTAGGTCCTTATTGGCCGATTAGAGATTTCGCAAAGCGCATGTACGCGAACCTTGTGATTAAGTAGTGGGATTGGCATACTTTGAATACATCTCCGGCTTTGAAAACATTTGCCGTTCAAAAGGAAGCTTCCCCATCAAATGTGAAACCTCCCCTCAAATGGGCAGGTGGAAAGCGTTGGTTGCTGCCATACCTCGCGCCACTTTGGCAGTCGCATTCATCCAGACGCTACGTTGAGCCTTTTTGCGGCGGACTCGCCGCGCCGCTCGGAATACAACCACAGCGCGCCTTGCTAAATGATATCAATCCACACCTGATAAATTTTTACAATCACCTGCAGCGTGGCCTAAAAATAACAATCGAGATGAAGAACGACGAACAGAGTTTCTATGGATGCCGCAGTCGTTTCAATCAGCTCATCAAGGAGGCAGAATGGCAAAGCGCGGAAGCAGCGCAGCTCTTCTATTATCTGAATCGCACTTGCTTCAACGGACTCTGTCGTTTCAACCGGAGCGGCGAGTTTAATGTGCCCTTCGGCACGCATAAGTCGATTACCTATGCTACCGAGTTCTCTCACTTCACAGAGCTGTTTAGGCATTGGGTCTTTACCAATCGTGATATTGGCGAGCTGCCAGTTGAGACTGAGGATTTCATCTACGCTGACCCGCCGTACGATGTTGAATTCACAACCTACAGTGCTGGAGGTTTTACCTGGGATGATCAAGTTCGCACGGCGGAGTGGCTTGCGAGTCATCCGGGACCAGTGGTGCTCTCAAATCAGGCTACGGCGCGTATTGTTGAACTTTATGAGAAGCTGGGATTTCAGATTACGTATCTCGCGGGCCCCCGGCGAATCAGTTGCACGGGCGACCGCTCAGTCGCCAAAGAGGTTTTAGCGACGAAAAGCCTGAATGCGTAGGGCCAGCCCGTTTCCTGCAGATTGATCGAATTAGACTTGCTGGCAGCGGGATGAATCCGACGCTTTAGAGGAAGACTTTGAACTTTCGTCCGGAGGCTTTCATGCGGTTTCTAATTGTAACTTTTCTGCTCCTTTCATTTGGTCCTACGGCAGGCTTAGCCCAGGACACCGCTAACACGAAAGCTCTCCACGATTTGTTTGATCGCGAATGGCAACACGACTTGCAGGAGAATCCCACCCGCGCATCACGGCTCGGTGATCGCCGCTGGAACGATCGCTGGCCTGACGTCAGCCTCGCCGCAATCAAGTCGCGACATGAACACGACCTCGAGGTACTCAGTCAACTCGTAAAGATCAATCGCAGCCAGCTCTCTACCGCCGATCAGTTGAACTACGACCTGTTTAAGAAAGACTACGAAAACAATATCGAAGAATATCAGTATCGCTGGTTTTTGGTGCCTCTCAACCAGCGAGGCGGCATTCAGACTGAAAACGAACTCGCCGATTCGCTGCGCTTCGAAACGTTGAAGGATTACGAAGACTGGATTGCGCGCCTCAAAGCTTTTCCTCTTTATCTGGAGCAAACAATCGCGCTGATGCGCGAAGGAATCGCCGCACAGATGGTCCTGCCGAAGGTGATCATGCAGCGCATACCGGCGCAGATTGACAAGCAGATCGTTGCCAGTGCGGATCAAAGTCTCTTCTACAAACCTTTCAAACATTTCCCGGCGAGCGTTCCCGTTGGCGATCAGGAACGATTGATGCGCGACGCGCTGGCTGCCATTCGAACCCACATCATTCCTTCATATCGGGGCTTCAAGAAATTTTTCGTCGAAGAGTATTTGCCGGCTGCATACGATGAAGTCGGTGCCTGGCAAGCGCCACAGGGCGAAGCGATGTATGCCTTTTTTGTGCGCCAGTACACCACGACAAATGTGACGCCACGCGAGATTCACGAAAAGGGTCTGAGTGAAGTCAAACGTATTCGCGCCGAGATGTTGGAGGTGATGAATCAGGTTGGCTTCAAGGGCACGTTGCCGGAGTTCTTTACGTTTCTCAGGACCGACAAGCGCTTTTATTACAATACTCCGGAAGAGTTGTTTGCCGCCTATCAGGCGCTCGCAAAAAGGATCGATCCGAATCTCGTGAAGGTTTTCAGGACTCTGCCGCGCATGCCTTATGGCGTAGAGCCGATTCCCGCCGCGATAGCTCCCGACACGACCACCGCGTATTACCGCCAACCTGCCGCCGACGGCTCGCGTGCGGGTACTTACTTTGTGAATCTATATAAGCCGGAGACGAGGCCGAAGTGGGAGATGATGGCATTGTCGCTGCATGAATCCGTTCCGGGGCATCATTTGCAGATTGCGTTGGCCCAGGAGCAGGGAGCTATTCCAAACTTCCGGCGCTACGGCGGCTACACAGCTTTTGTCGAAGGCTGGGGTCTGTATGCGGAGTCGCTCGGTGAAGAGATGGGTTTGTATGACGATCCTTATGCGAAATTTGGCCAACTCACTTATGAGATGTGGCGCGCGGTGAGGCTGGTGGTTGATACGGGCATTCATCAGATGCACTGGACTCGCAAACAGGCGATCGACTATTTCATGGAGAACGCACCCAAGCAGGAACTCGACATCATCAACGAGATCGATCGCTACATTGCCTGGCCCGGCCAGGCCTTGGCCTACAAAACCGGGCAACTGAAGATCAAGGAACTACGAGAGCGCGCTAACCGCGAGTTAGGTGGAAGGTTTGACCTGCGTGAGTTTCACGATGTCGTGCTGAGTTCTGGCGCAGTGCCGCTTGACGTGCTCGAGCGGAATGTCGATGAGTGGATTGCAAAGAAGAAAGGGGGTTAGCTTTAACTCCCAAGTCACGATCTCAAGTTGAGTGGTCTCCAGGTCAGGAAAGCGGGCTTGCCCCGCTCTTAATCCTTTTTTGCTGAGTTCCATTCGCTAACGTCAGTGCTGGGAGCAAATCCAGGAGAGGGGGCAAGCCCCCCTTCCCTACACCGAGCCTAATAAACTTGAGGAGTTCGAATCTAACAGCTTGGCGGCCTGATTTGGTGTACGCAAATGGCCGCTTTCAGCGCGAATCTGCACTGGTCTGCAACGATGCCGCGCAAATCGTCAGCGTCGCGGCTGATAGTGAAACCGGAGATGCGATTCGCCTCAAAGACCATGCCCTTCTTCCCGGTCTTATCAATGCGCATTCACACGCCTTCCAGCGCGCAATTCGCGGTCGCACCGAATACCGCACCGCAAAACAGGACAGCTTTTGGACCTGGCGCGAAATGATGTACAGCGCCGCGGTACGCCTGACGCCGGAAGATGTTTACGATGCCTCGCGCATGGCGTTTCTGGAAATGGCGCTGAGCGGAATTACGGCCGTGGGCGAATTTCACTACCTTCACCATGCGGCGGACGGAAGCGCTTATAACGATCAGAATCTGATGGCGAAGGAAGTTGTGCGCGCGGCTAATGATGTCGGCTTGCGCATCGCGCTGTTGCGAGTAGCCTACGCGCGCTCCGGTTATGAGACTGAAGCAGATCCGCAACAGCTTCGCTTTATTGAAAAAGATCCTGAAGTTTACCTAAGGAACCTGGAACAACTCAGCAAAGATGTCGGCAAGCTGGATGGCGCGGAAAGAATGGCTTGGGTTGGCATTGCGCCCCACAGTGTGCGTGCTGTCCCACTCAATTATTTGAAAGAGATTATCAACTTCGCCAACCAGCGCCAGCTTCCCGTTCACATGCACGTGGCGGAACAGCCTGCCGAAGTTTCTGCTTGCATTGAAGAGTACGGCCGATCGCCAGTCGCATTATTAGCTACAGAGGGCTTGCTTAGTGAGCGCTTCACCGCTGTGCATTCGATTCATGTCTCTCCGAAAGCGGTGCGCATGCTCGCCGAGGCGCGTGCAATGATTTGCGCGTGTCCCACCACGGAGCGAAATCTTGGCGACGGCATTGTTCCAGTGGATAACTATTTCAAACAGGGCGTGCGCGTGTCACTGGGAACCGACAGCCATGTAGAAATCGACCTGCTCGAAGATGCACGTGAGCTTGAATATCACCTGCGGCTACAAAAGATGGGGCGTGCAGTTTTGGGTTCTGTTGACGATGAGCGAAAGTCGGCGCTTGCCGCGCGCCTTTTCGACTGTGCCACAATCAACGGCGCTGAAAGCATTGGCATGCCGGGCGGAGCTCTCGAACCCGGACGTCCGGCAGATTTCTTCACCGTTGACCTTAACGATCCTTCGATCGCGGGAGCCTCGCCGGACGATCTTCTCTCGGGTATCGTTTTCTCTCTTTCAAAGACAGCTATTAGAGACGTGGTGGTTGATGGGAAGCGGATTGTTGAGGCTGGAAGGCACTCTCAACAGGACGAAATTGTTAAGAGATTCAAGGCCTTGCAGAAGAAACTGTGGGCTTGATCTGGCCAATGGAGGACGAAGGAGCGGGGGGTAAGCCCACCTTCCTGACCTGCAGCCTTTCTCAGTCGAACTTACAGCGTAGCTACAGGATTAACAAAGATGGGACGACTCATAACTCCAGCTTTGTAAGTTCAAGTGAAGAGTCTTAGGTAAGGAAGGCGGGCTTGCCCCCGCTCTTCTTCCCCGTAAACTGAAATAATTATGACTGTCCAGAAGGCACTCTCCCAACTAGTTGCGATCGATTCAGTCTCAGCGTGCTCGAATGCCAAGATCGTCGATTACCTTTCGCATCACTGCGAAGCGATTGGTCTGCGCGTCAAGAGCTTTACTTACAAGGGTGACAGTGGTGTCGAAAAAGTAAACTTGATCGCTCTCGCAGGCACGGTGTTTACTGAAGGCTCGCCGGAAGTCGAGCTGGCGCTCGTCGGTCATACCGACACCGTGCCATACGATCCGACCTGGAATGAGGCCCTTCAACTTACTGAATGCGAAGGAAAACTTTACGGGCGCGGTGCATGTGATACAAAAGCGTTTATCGCGGCGGCCCTTGCAGCCATCGAACTGGTTGACTTGAAAACACTGCGCCGGCCGGTAGCACTAATCTTTACCGCAGACGAAGAGATTGGATTGATAGGCGCTAAGCGCTTGGCTGAAGCTCATGCCATCCATTCCCGGTATGCGATCGTGGGCGAGCCCACCTCGCTGCGGCCAATGCGCGCCGGCAAGGGCTACTGCCTGGCTGAAATCAAGATTAAAGGCCGCGAAGCACACAGCGCCTATCCCGGCTTGGGAACGTCGGCAGTGTTTGCGGCAGCGCGTCTCATCGCGCACCTCGAAAAGATTGCCCGCGAACTGGAGAGCGAAGAACACCCGGCGTTTGATCCCTCATACACCACTCTAAACGTCGGCCTAATCAAAGGTGGCTCAGCAAAGAACGTAATTCCCGGGGAGTGTCGCTTCACGCTCGAGTGGCGTCCCATCCCGCGACAAGATCCGAAGCGTTTGCTTGATTTGCTTGACGAAGCAATCGACGAAGAAAAAAGACTCGATCCCGAATTCGTCTGCGAAGTCGACGCAGCGCGCGCCGATGAGGGTTTTGAAACAGCGCAGGACTCCAAACTCGTTACGATCCTCGAAGAATTATCTGGCCAGCAGGCGGGAACTGTGGCCTTCGGCACTGAAGCGGCTCAGATGACCCAGCTGGGCGCCGAAGCGGTGGTGCTGGGGCCGGGCGACATTCGCGTCGCTCATCGAACGGGCGAATTTGTTCCGAATACCGAACTCGAAGCTTGCGTTCTGATTTTGCGGCAGGCAATCGAGCGGCTTTGCGCCTGAAGTTCAACCATTTCAATCCTCGGGGCAACTCTCCCGCCTGAAATACATCGAAAAGCTGTCCACTTTCGGTGTTTTCGTGTCCCCGGTCAATTGCATGCGCACTCATTCATCAAAGTCTGCAACCATCGATCACCTGCGTATTGCCACTCCTTGTCCCGTGAGCTGGGAGCAGATGATTAATGAACAACTAATTCGAAGGCTTCCAATCCAGTAATAATATGAATCGTAAGGCAATCAAGTACCTTTTGTTGGTCGTAGTTCTCTGTGCCGTGGGCAAAGCGCAAACGCCCCAGTCGCCGCTCACCAGCCGTGAGGTTGTTGCTCTCGTTTACGAGTTGCCAAAACATCCCGAGCGGCGCGATGAAATCGTCGAGGAGATCCGCAAACGCGGCATCGGCTTTCCTCTAACTGATGGCATGCGTTCGTTGGTGGCGACCAAGAGCGGCAGCGACGCATTGCTGCGTCGCACCCTCGAAGAAGCCGAGCGCAGAAGAGTGAACCCTACGGCTTCGGCGCGGCCGCCAGATGCGGAAGCCAATGAACTTTTGGACCGCACACGCACAGCGACTCTTGGCGCTGCGGCTGCCATGCCTGATTTTCTAGTCAAACAATTAATAAGGCGTTCGCGAGCCTACGGTTCGACTAACAATTGGCTGCCTCAGGACAATCTGACGATTGCCGTCGCCTATCGAGCCAACGCCGGCGAGCAATACAAGGTGCTGGCCGTGAATGGCATGCCGTTGGGCCAGCAAGCAAAAGAAGGTAGAGACTACACCAAAGACGTCGCGCCTGGTGCAACGTCCAGCGGCGTTGAATACATATCCGCCGTGGCGGATGTTTTTAAGCCGGAGTCAAAAACTGAATTCCGGTTGGCTGATACTGACTTGATCCAGGGTCGACGCACGTTGGTTTTCGAATATCAAATCGAAAGGCCTTTTTCGCATCTCAACCTGACCGTTACCAGTGATCTTTCCAGTAGTGGGTCAACCGCCACAGTGGGCTCGCGTGGACGCGTCTGGATCGATCGAGAAACGAGTCGGGTGTTGCGTTTTGAGCAAATTGCCACGGAAATACCCGGCGACTTCCCGATTACTGCCGCCAGCACCGTCATCGATTACGATTGGGTTTCAATCAACGAAAACAAGTACTTGCTGCCCAGTCATTCGGAGATTTTGCTCACAACTGTGGCGAGAAGTATGACGGTCCAGAGCCGAAATGAAATTCGCTTCCGCGGTTACCAGAAGTTTGGAGCCGAGCTGAAGGTGATCGATGAAATCGATGAAAAAGATTTTCCGCCCGAGAAGCCCGAGAAGCCATAGCGAAACCTATCAACCCAGAGAGACGCAGCGAAGCCCGTCAACGGCAGGTGGCTGCAAACTGTGGCGGGCTGCCACCAAACGCTTCAGCTCCCGGAGGAGCCGAATGTTTATAGATACGGAACGTTGTCCAACGACAAAAGCTCCAGAGGAGCGAAATGTCGCAACCGCGGGTTCCGCTAAGCAATATTCCGCTTGTCCGAAGTTGCAAAACTTCTATGGAACCGCCGACGATAAGCGTTTCGTCCTTCCCAGACTCCTGTGGCCAGACACCAGGCTAATTGTGCTTCTCTTCCTAACAACCTGCCTCGGAGGGTTCGCTCCCGCCGCCTTTGCTCAATCAAAGCCTGACAAAGACTATCTCTTTTACGTCTTGTCCGAAGCCGCCGACAAGATTTCTTTGATTCGTTTTGGACCGGTGGGCGCGCGTGTTGAGCACGAACTGTCCACGGGCGATATGCCAATCGATATCGATGGACCACATGGAATTGCCATCTCTCGTGACAAGCAGTTTTACTACGTTTCACTTGCCCACGGCCGGCCGTTTGGCTCAGTTTGGAAGTATTCGACCCAAGACGATCATGTTATCGGGCAAACAACACTCGGCTTGTTTCCCGCAACCATGGACCTCTCGGCCGACGGCAGCCTGCTTTGGGTCGTGAATTTTAACTTGCACGGCGACATGGTGCCGTCGTCAGTATCCGTAGTTGCAACGGAGCCGATGCTGGAAGTCGCGCGCATTACGACGTGCGCGATGCCGCATGGTTCGCGCCTGAATCCCGAGGGGACGAAACATTATTCAGCCTGCATGATGGACGACATGCTGGTGGAGATCGACACTCAAACGTTGAAGGTTTCGCGACACTTCCTGCTGACCAAAGGCCGCGAGATGGGTATGAAAGGCTCGCCCGTGTCTGCCGGGATGAAGGCAGCCGGTATGACCGGTATGAAGTCTGGATCTCCACAAAAGCAGCCGACCGGCGGCGCCCGACACATGGACATGAGCGGTCATGGAATGGAAGCCCCGAAACCTGGCGACATTTCCTGTTCCCCTACCTGGGCCCAGCCGTCGATAACAGGTTCGTCCATTTTCGTAGCTTGTAATAAGTCTGATGAGGTTGTTGAAGTTGACACGGCGGGTTGGAGAATGAAGCGGCGCATCCCGGCACGCGCGGGGGTTTACAACCTCGCGGTTACTAAAGATGGCACGCGGCTGTTGACCACGAACAAGCGTGATCAGTCGGTGTCTATCATCGATCTAAAGAGCGGTCACGAATCGGCGCGGATTCCGACGAGACGAAAAGTGCTCCACGGGGTGGTTGTTTCCCCGGACGATCGTTATGCGTTTGTTTCAGTGGAGGGTGTCGGTTCAGAACCGGGCACGGTGGAGATAATCGATCTCGCCGCCCTCAAGATCGTCGCGAGTCTGGACGTTCCGGAGGAAGCAGCCGGAATAGATTTTCTTCGCATGGAACCGGCGAGGTAATCGTTAAGGAATTCCAAACCGCAACATCCAAGCAATCATAGGTTTCCGCCGGACCTGGCGCAGCAGAACCTTTCCGCAGGATTGTCAATTTATGTTCACATATGTAGACACCTCTCTATCCATTTGTTTCCAGATGTCTACACGAAAGGCTTCTTGCAATTAGCAGATCTCGCTATTGTCCTTCAAATGATTGACGCCCAATGAATGAGGCATGAACATTGCTTTAAACAGAGTTAACTCCGAGTTCCTGGATTTTAAGGAGAACCTCCCAAAATGAAGCCCAGAATACTTATAGTTGACGACGATGAATCCATCACGCAGCAGCTCTTTTGGACGCTCAGCGACGACTACGACGTCGTGACGGCAAACGATATGCAGACGGCCGTGCGGCGCGCAACGGTTTACGAACCCGCGGTTTCAATCCTCGATTTACATTTACCCCCCGAATCTGATTCACCCGAAGTTGGCCTGCGGATTCTCGAATACTTAAAGGCGCACCTGCCGGAGTCCAAGGTCCTCGTCATGACTTCGGCGAGCGGCGTCGAAACTCGCAATGCCTGCTACGCTGTGGGCGCTGACGAGTTTCTCGATAAGCCTTTCGATACAGAAAAGCTGCTGGCGACGATGCGCCGCATGGCGCCGCCTTCGCTGGATATTGTCTAGAGTTCGCTCACCGCCTATTTTCCTGCTATTGGAAACCTCGCCAGCATAGTTACTGACTTCTCTCTGCCTGTCTGCGATAATAATCGCCTCGCGATTTCCAAAGCTCAATATTGCAACCTGGCTGCTTTTGCTTTGTTTTTAGTTGGAGTAGCTTTCTTATTGATGATCGATGAGCGAAGCAAGTGACATAGTAAGCGGGGTAAGTGAACTTCCACTCTTCCCGCTGTCGGTAGTCTTATTTCCCGGTGTGCCTCTGCCGTTGCACATATTTGAGCCACGCTACCGGCAGATGCTGGATGACATTCGGGCCGGCAATAGTCTGTTCGGACTTTCATATTTTGACGCTTCCACGTCAGAGCGGCAGTTTCCGCCGGTAGGCAGTATCGGCTGTGTGGCGAAAGTGACTGACACGCAAGCCTTCCCTGATGGGCGCTCAAACATTCTGACTGTCGGCGTGATCAGATACCTGATCGAAGAGTATGTGGACCGAGGGGCTCCTTACCTCGTAGCACGCGTCAGCTATTTTGAGGATGAGACCGACGATAGCGAAACAATCGGGGAGAGTTCCCGTGAGGTCGCGGAAACGTTCACCCGCATTGCGCGCGCAGTGCGCACGATCAACGATGAGCGCGCGAACTTGCCAAACATCACCGATACTGAGCCGCAACGCCTTTCTTTCCTGGTCGCGGCGGCGATGGAAATGGATACTGAGATAAAGCAGGAGCTGCTTGAGCTGCGCATCACTTCAGAGCGCCTGCGACGATTGCGCGACATACTTGCACGCGCTGTCTCTGGTTACGAAGAACGGGCTCGAGTGCACGAGCTTGCGAAGGGCAATGGGCACAGTGGCAGGAAAATTGAAATTGAGTGACGAGCGGCGCGCGAGTTGAGTGAGAGAGCAGGCATCATGGAGGTGTAGTAGAGCATTTTCCATTTGATACGCAAGCTAAAGCTTGAACTCTAAACTGCATCAGTGCCCGAAAATGGAATATCGGAATAAAAACGACCGCGTAGATGAAATTACTTTTGGAGGCAATGGTAGATTTGCCGCAGACCACTAACAATGAAATAACAGTTCGTGTGCTGTTCTTTGGTGCGGCACGAGATGCCGTCGGTCATGGTGAAGTCGATTTTAGCTTGAAAGGAAATTCAACTGCCGCAAACGCCTTCGAGCAGGTGGTGGAAAAGTTTCCCGACCTGCGTCGCTTCGGACGCTCGCTGCTGCTGGCAGTGAATCAGGAATATGCCTTGGCGGATCGGGTAGTTGAGGACGGCGACGAGCTGGCTGTTTTTCCACCGGTGAGTGGCGGAGCCTCGCCCTTGCCCACGGAAACGCAAGATCGGAAAGACTTCTTCGAATTAACAACGGAACCAATCGATGTTGGAGTGATAGCCCGTCGGGTTGTCCTACCTGAATGCGGTGCAACGGTGACCCTGGATGGTTACGCGCGTGAGTGGACCAGAGGACGCCGCACGCTTCATTTGATCTATGACGCTTACGCCCCAATGGCTCTTCGCGAACTGGAGCGCCTGGGCTGTGAAGCCCATCAGCGTTTCGAGATTGCGCATATCGGAATAGTGCACCGGACGGGACGGCTTGAAATTGGCGAGACGAGTGTAGTGATTGCCGTCAGCGCGCCACATCGACGAGCGGCGTTTGAAGCCTGCGAGTGGGCCATTCGCGAACTAAAGCGCACCGTGCCGATCTGGAAAAAAGAGATTTTCGAGGACGGCGAGGTTTGGGTAGAAGGCGAGAGCCAACTGCAAACGTAGCTGCAAAAAAACAAAGCCAGAGGGTTAGACGTCGTGATCGCCAAACCCAATCGCAGGGCAAGAGATCAAAAGTCAGTCGTTTTGATGGCCTTGCGGTCGCTGAAACATCGGTTATGCCACGTCACAGAATATAGTTAATTTATTCAGCCGGCGTCTCTTCAGACTCCTCATCCGCGGCCGCTTCAACCAATGAAGCGCTTGTCACTCTATCGCCCTCGTCCGTTTTTATTAGCCTGACGCCCTGGGCGCTGCGGCCAGTCTTGCGGATATGTCCCGCTTCCAGCCGGATTAGCTTAGCTTGCTGGGTAATGATCATGATCTCCGAATCCTCGTCAACTGGAAAAACTGCGACCACCTTGCCGGTCTTCTCCGTCGTTTTCATGTTGATCACGCCTTTGCCGCCGCGAGACTGTAAACGGTAAGTCGTGATTGGTGTTTGCTTACCATATCCCTGCTCTGACACTGAAAGCATCTTTTCCGTGTCATCGGCAGAGACCGGACAAACTGAAACGACGTAATCGTCCGCTCGAAGATCGATGCCGCGCACTCCGCGCGTGGCACGGCCCATCGGCCTGACGTTTTTCTCATCAAAACGGATTGCCAGGCCATTGTGAGTGGCGATAAAGATTCGCTTGGTCCCATCAGTCAAGACAACGTCCAGCAACTGATCGCCGTCGTCTACATTGATAGCGATGATTCCGTTTGAGCGAATGTTTTGGAAGTCCGCCAGTGATGTTTTCTTGATGACACCCTTGCGCGTGACCATTACCACATATCGTCCGGCCGCAAAATCGCGCACCGGGACAACGCCCGCAAGCTTGCGATCCGAGGGAATGTTTATCAGGTTAACCACTGCTTTGCCGCGTGCCGAGGCTGCGGCATCGGGGACCTCGTGAACTTTCAACTTGTAGACCATGCCGTCGTCGGTAAAGATCATGATGTAGGCATGAGTCGAAGCAATGAAGAGATGCTCGACGTAGTCACTGCCCTTCGCGGCCGCGCCAAAACGTCCCTTGCCACCGCGACCCTGACGCTGGTAAGTCGTAATCGGCGTGCGCTTAATGTAGCCGCTATTGGTGACCGTGATCGCCACATCTTCGTCGGCAATCAAGTCCTCGATTGAAAACTCAACGCCTTCGTCGATGATCTCAGTTCGGCGCTTGTCGCCAAACTCTTTCTTGACCTCTTCAAGTTCATTTCCGATCACGCGACGCAGCGAACTCTCGTTCGCCAGGATTTCTTCCAGCTCCGCGATCAACTTAATGATTCCTTCATACTCATCGGTGATCTTCTGGCGTTCCAATGCCGACAAACGGCGCAACTGCAGATCGAGGATGGCCTGCGCCTGTATCTCAGAAAACCCAAGCCGCTCCATCGTCTTTTGAAGTTTTCCCAAATAGGTTTTGAGTGCAGTATCGGCAGGAACCCCTTTCCAGGTCTTCACTTCGCTCATTGTCTTTGTCTGGCCGCAGAGCCACTGCCGTGCTTCCTCTACTGAGCGAGAGTTGCGAATCAGTGTGACGATGGAATCCAGCGCGTCGATCGCTTTTGTCAAACCTTCCAGAATGTGAGCGCGCGCCCTGGCTTTGCGCAACTCGTATTCCGTCCGCCGCCGCACCACTTCGCGACGGAAATCTATGAAGCACTCCAACATCTGCTTCAGGTTTAGAACACGAGGCTGGCCGTTTACGATTGCCAGGTTGATGACGCCAAACGACGACTGCATTGGCGTCAGCTTGTACAACTTATTGAGCACTACCTGCGGCACTGCATCCCGTTTGAGTTCCACAACTATGCGCATGCCGTGACGATCCGATTCATCTCGGACGTCTGAAATGCCTTCGATCTTCTTCTCAACGACGAGTTCCGCAATGCGCTCGATGAGTTTGGATTTATTAACCTGAAAGGGGATCTCGGTGATGATCACTGCATCACGCTCCTGAGTGCCCCGGCCAATGCGGTCGATTAGAGCCTTGGCGCGCATCTGTATCACCCCACGCCCTTCGACGTAAGATCTGCGGATCTCGTCCCGGCCACAGATGAATCCAGCGGTGGGAAAATCGGGTCCCTTGACAATCTTCAGCAGGCTGTCGATTTCGATGTCGGGATCTCGGAGCAACGCCAAAGAGGCTTCTACTACTTCGGTCAGATTATGCGGAGGAATGTTGGTAGCCATCCCAACCGCGATACCAGCCGAACCGTTAACGAGCAAACTGGGAAACCTTGTCGGTAGAATAAGCGGCTCTTTGGTTGACTCGTCAAAGTTTGGTTCCCAATCAACTGTCTCTTTCTCTATATCAGCAAGCAAAAAATCACTGACTCGCTCAAGCCGGCATTCTGTATAGCGGTACGCCGCCGCGCTATCTCCATCTACCGAACCAAAATTGCCCTGACCATCAATAAGAGGGTAGCGAAGGTTCCACGGCTGAGCGAGCCGCACCAGCGCGTCATAAACGGCAGTATCGCCGTGGGGATGATACTTCTTAAGCACTTCCCCTACGACGCCGGCGCATTTTGAGTAACGCCTGTTGTAATGCAGACCTTCGGTGTGCATCGCGTAGAGAATGCGGCGGTGAACCGGTTTGAGTCCGTCGCGCACGTCGGGCAAAGCGCGCCCGATGATCACGGACATCGCATAGTCGAGATACGAACGCCGCATCTCGTCTTCGATATTTATATGATTCCGTTCAGAAGTTGTTTCCATCCCACTGACCTTTCCAGTACAATCCGCCCGCAGTTATTTTGGTTGTTAAATTTTGCGCGCCGGCGCGCTCCGGACCCAGTTTCATCATGCACTTGCTGTCGATAATGTTGTCTTGAAGTGAGTTTCTTCGCGCCGGATTTAGTCACGCAAAATGGTCCTGAAGGGTAACTCAAAGGACTCAAAAAGTAAGTGTTATTGTAGCCCGAAGAGGAGGTTTTTGGCAAACGCAAAGGTCCACGAAACCCTAGTAAAATCAATAGCTTCGGTGATAAGCGAGGCGCTCAGAACTGCTTCTGCGCAAGCCGGTCTGGGCGCCTGTCAATTCCCGCAGAAATCTGTGACGCAGGACCTGCAATCTTCAGATGTCTGAACAACAAAACCCGAAGCGTATTCGCGAGCGATTACCGCTTACGTTACCTGTTCGCATACGATTTCGTGAGGCGGATGGCAATGAGTGGAATGAGATCACACGCCTCATCGATGTCACCCCGTTTGGCGCCGGCTTCAAGCTGAAAAGACCGATCGAAAAGGGCCGGCTGGTACATATGACGATGCCGATGCCGCGGCAGTTGCGAGTTTTCGATCACGTCGAGGACCAGTACAAAGTTTGGGCGATAGTGCGCTACGTGAAATCTGCCGCCGCCACCGGCAGCACAACGCCAATCTTCGATCTTGGGGTCGCCTTTATCGGGAAACACCCACCGAGGGGCTATGAAGAAAACCCGGCGCGGCGCTACGAGATTGATGGTCCAACATCCGAACATCTGAATACAATTGAAGAGTGGACGCCGACTGAGTTGACTTCGTTAGATAACCGGGTTCAAACCCGCCACAACATTCCCGTTGACATGTTAGTTGAAAGTTTCAACGAAAAAGGAGAAGTCGAACTCAGCGAACAAACGGTAACGGAAAACATCAACGAGAAGGGCGCAGCAATTTATACGACGCTTTCCTTACCAGTAGGTCGATTGATTCGATTGTCCAGTGTGCAATACAAGGTCACCGTATACGCCGCCGTCCGCGGTCAAAGTATGGGGCCGGAGGGCGTGCGACGCCTTCATGTGGAATTCATCGATCGGGAGTGGCCGCTCTAAGATTAGACGTCACGGCTGACCGGCCGGCAGTTTACCTTGGGCTTCGTTGTTAACGAAAACTTTCGCTCTTATCTACATTATCTTCCCAAAGCATTTGAGCAAGCCAGAAACAGTATTAAAAGAGAAACCTGCTGCCGCATCAAACCGAGTGGACAGGACGGCGCCGCAATGGTTCATCAACTTTTTACGTCCGATAGTGCGTTTCGGTAGCCGCGTCATTTGGCGACTTGAACTCAAGGGCGTCGAAAACATTCCTCCGAATAAGGGGCTAATCATAGCCGCGAATCATCAAAGTTATGGCGATCCTTTTTGGTTGGCGATACCGGTGAGACGGCCCATTCGCTTCCTCGCCTGGAGCGAGGCTTTTTCCTGGCCAGTGATTGGTAAGGCCATCACGTCACTAGGTGCCTGGCCACTTCAGGTGGAGGGAAACCCGGAAGCGATTCGTCGTTCCCTAACATGGCTCCGTGACTCTGGCGTGGTAGTTATTTTTCCCGAAGGCGGGCGCGGACTGCCTGATGGCTCAATGGGGCGCATGAAAGGCGGCGCCGTGCGCATGGCTTTAGAGGCCGGAGTCCCAATTCTGCCGGTAACGATTCGCGGCGCGAATCGCGTTTGGCCAGCGAGCAGACTCTTCCCTCGGCCAGGGAGAGTTGAAATCATTTATCATCCAATCTTCAAGGTCGAACAGCGACCGGGAGAGGAGCCGCGCGCTTGCGCACGCCGCGAGACGGAACGATTAGCTGAGATCATCGAGTCTGCTCTGTAACCCAACTCTCAATTGGTGAGTGCAAGCCAATTATTGCCTGCCAATTAGCTGGCTTTCAAAACCCGCATCATGGCGTCGTGAATAAGACCATTGCTGACGAGCACCTTTGGCGTGTAGATATCCAACGCTTCGCCGGTGAAATCCGTTACCCGGCCGCCGGCTTCTTCAATCAGGAGGACGCCGGCAGCGACATCCCAGGGGTTAAGGCCATCTTCCCAAAAGCCATCGAAACGCCCGCAAGCGATATAGGCGAGATCGATTGCCGCCGAGCCGTCGCGTCTGACGGCCTGCGCCTCCATCGTGAAACTTGCAAAATGGCGCGCAAAGTTTGGCCGCTCACGAACGTTGTAAGGAAAGCCGGTACACAACATGGCTCTATTTAGATCATCCACCGTCGACACGCGCATGGGGCGTTCATTTAACGTTGCGCCGTGACCCCTTTCAGCAGCAAACATCTCATCGCGCGTGGGATCATAAATCGCGGCCACTTCGATTGCGCCGGCGCGTTCCAGCGCAATGGAAACGCAAAAGCAGGGATAGCCGTGAGCATAGTTCGTCGTGCCGTCAAGCGGATCAATGATCCACTTCCAATCGCTAGTTCCGGAAATCAGCTCCGCTCCGGCGGTTGCCCCTGATTCTTCAGCGAGAATCGCATGACGCGGGTAATGAGATTTGATCCGTTCGATGATCAGCTTCTCTGCAGCAAGATCGGCTTCGGTAACCAGATCGATATCACCTTTATTCGACACTTGCAGGGCTCGTCCCAAACGATCGGCAAGAATGGCGCCCGCATCTCGAGCTGTTTGAATCGCAAAGTTGAGCAATTTTCTCTCTCTTCATACTGGATGTGCTGAACGTTCTCAGGATATATCAAATGTTAGGTTACTTGCGAATGTGGCTTTTAAGGATGGACCACGGGCCGGCAGTTTGTACTGCTGACTAAAACTTGTCGTGACATCCATGTTGTCGCAAATCAGTTGAGAGACGGAGTTATTGTTCAGTTGCCATGATCCTAACATTGACATAAAACCTAGTGTGGTTATCCTACCTTTTTACAATCAGTGCAGTGAGCTTTGAATTCTTCAGCGGAAAACAGGTTTAAGGGAGCGCGACCTCATATGAAAAGATCAATTTCCCTCGTGCTCAGTGTGGTCATATTCCTCGCCCCTGCCGGTTCGGTTTTCGCATGGGGAGACGATGGTCATCAAACAGTCGGCAAAATTGCTTCACTGCGAATCAAGCAACACACAGCCCAACGGATCGCGCAGATTTTGCAACCCGGTGAAACTCTCGCCAACATCGCGTCCTGGGCCGACACTGTGAAGGAGCGCATGGGTAAAACTGATCCGGATCCCGACACAAACGCATTCCTTCAGGACCTCGCGCATAACGAGAAAAATCGCGAATGGCATTACGTCGACTTGGCCCTCAAATGCAGGAATTACCAAACTTGCACCGGCTTCACTCTGGATAACGACATCGTACACATGCTCAACGTTTGCATACGCACGTTGCAGGGAGATCCAGATCCAAACCATCCCCTGAGCCAGCGCAATGCCCTGAAACTGCTGGTCCATTTTATCGGCGACATGCACCAGCCGCTGCATATCGGATGTGGCTATATTGATATCAATGGTCCCAACAGAACCATCCTAATCGTCAGAGATCCCCGGGTGATCAGACAGAAGAATCTACCAAGCGACAATGGCGCCAATCAGTTGATCATCGACAACGATAAGAAGAGGCTTCATGGCTTCTGGGACTTTGATTTGGTTTCATCGTTGATGCTGGCTACTGACAGACAAACTTCCGAGACGTTGGGATTGTTTTTGAAAGAGACCGTGCGACCCCAATCAAGTTGGAATCCCCGCGGGCCCATTAATAGCTGGGGAGAGCAGTGGGCCACCGATTCTCTTAAGCAATCGCGAAAGCACGTCTACCAGGGGTTGAGCATTACCGGCCAAAGGACAATCACGGTTATCTCGCGCAACGGGCAACCAGTGATGCGCGATGGCAAGCCGGTTACCGATATCGTCTGGGACATTAGGCGCCCGGGCAACTACGAAACGCTCAATCGCGAAGTAGTGCGCCAGCAACTCGCAAAGGCAGGCTTTCGCCTGGCGCGATTACTCGATGCAATCTATTCGACAAACTGAGTGGCAAGGAAATTGGTAGTGGAACCGATAAATTGCCGGCTACGTATCTCTAAACAATTCAGGCTTGAGCTGAACCCGGTTGGTAAAGTTCATGAACAAAATAAACCTTAGCCAGAAACTTTCGCTGATTACGGACCACTGGAACCCGCGCATCGTTGGCGAGCTAAACGGACAATACCTCAAGCTGGTCAAGTTTGAGGGAGCATTCACCTGGCATCATCACGAAACGGAAGATGAAATGTTTTTGGTTGTGAAGGGAAGATTTAGGATGGAGATCCGCGAGAGCGGCGGCAATTCTTCCGAACCTGGTGAGCAGCGCGACGTCTGGGTGGAAGAAGGCGAGTTCATTATTGTTCCTCGCGGAGTAGAGCACCGGCCGGTTGCTGATGAAGAAGCTGAGGTTCTACTTTTTGAACCGGCATCAACGCTGAATACCGGGAATGTGCGGGACGAGTTTACGGTCCCAAAACTCGAGTGGATCTAAAAAGCTGTCGGGAACCACCAACTTGTGTGAAGATAAGCAAAACTCTGAACGGAGGCTTAGGCTGTGAAAAAATTTTACAAACTCCCCATGGTGCTTCTCTTTGTTCTCACGACTGCGGCGGTAAACACATCGGCGCAGAACAAGCTGGGTCAACCCAGCGCCGCTAACACGCGATTGGCTGAGCCGAGTTCTGCTGCGGTCACCACAGGAATCCCCACAATCTCGCCGGTTACTCAGGCTGTCCTCAATTCCCTGTCGAACCTGCCTGAAGCTGACATGCTGATTTACATCAATCCCCCGCGCATTCTCAATGAGCTCGTACCGAGGATCCTGCCCGCCAAAGATGTCGAGGGCATGCGCAAGGGTTTTGAAGAAGCCAGAAAGCAGGCCGGCATTGACCCGACGAAGATTGATTACCTCGTTATCGCGTTCCGTTTTAAAAAGCCGACCGCCGATCTCAACTTCCAGTCACCCGAATACATGTTGGTATCGGGTGGTGATTTCAGCGCCGACTCACTGCTGGGGCTGGCACGAATGGCCTCCCAGGGAAAACTGCGGGATGAAAAGTATGCCGACAAGACGCTTGGGTTAATGACAATTGATCCGATTGTAAAGGAAGCGGAAAAGAACCCGTTTCTGAAGGGGTTTTCGGAAGTGGGCATAGTTTCGCTCAATGCCAATACGATCGCTGCCGGCACCCCCGGATATTTGAGGGTCGCGATCGACGCCGGCGGAGGCAAGGGCCGCATCAGCACCGAGACACTGAATTCCCTTGTGCGCGATCCGAATGCGCTCATAAGCATTGCGGGTAAGCCATGGCATTCGTTTGCAAAGAGCTTCGGCATGTTGGGCACGGAAGCGAATGCACGCGCGCCACGTTGCGAAACGAACATGGGAGACTTCTACGCGGCCCTAACGATGGACGCCACAAACTTCATGATTCGTGGCGTGACTAACGCTGACAACCCGGACACCGCAAAGATCCTCGCCAACTTGTATTCCGGTCTGCTGCGTTATGCGACCAGCTCGATACCGGATCCGTCTGCACAGTCGCTGTTGAAAGGTTTCGGAATTATGGCAGAGGGTGATGAAGTGTTGCTGCGAGCCGACTTCCCGCAACAGATCGTCATCGACCTAATCCAACAGAAGATGAAACCAAAGACGACCGATGTAGGAGTAGTTGCGCCACCCACGCCGCCTACTAAACCGGCCGTCAAGCGAAGAAGGGCCAGACGCCGCGGTTAGTCGCTAGGGTAACGTGGATCCGATGTCTTCAGCAGTTGCGGTGCTGACGGCGATGATTACGCCGGCAGTGTTGATCTCTGCCTGCGGCAGCATGATTCTCTCCACTTCGTCTCGGCTGGGCCGCGTTGTCGATCGTGTCCGAGCATTATCGGACAAACTGGAAGACCTCGCCCGGAGTCGTTCAGATGACACCAAAGAACGGCAGGGCGTAATCTTCGCGCAGTTGGATAAGCTGACCAGCCGCGCGCGCATTCTGCAACGTTCAATGGTGGCTTTTTATCTGGCTACTGGCATGTTTGTCGCCACCAGCGTGGCCATCGGCGTGGTGGGCGTCATACCCAGCAGCCCACGTTACAACCTGGTTCCTGTGATTGTTGGTCTGCTGGGCGCATGTTTTCTTTTTTACGGGAGCATGCTGTTAATCTTCGAAGCGCGGCTGGCGCTT
Source organism: Pyrinomonadaceae bacterium (assembly GCA_036506215.1). Taxonomy (GTDB): domain Bacteria; phylum Acidobacteriota; class Blastocatellia; order Pyrinomonadales; family Pyrinomonadaceae; genus PSRF01. The sequence continues at coordinate 26,446 of DASXSC010000213.1, forward strand.
GGCACCATACATGCGGAGATGGATTTCATTTGGCGACAAAGCACGAGGGTTGCGCCTGCCGACCTGGTGGAACATCACAAACCGCATTTTGTCCACTTTCGCAGTCACAAATAAGACAGAGGTAAGATGTCGGAGATCAGCGATCAGATAAAACGCCGGCCCTCCTATCTAAGATTACTCGAGGCAGGAGGGTTAGCGCAGCGCGTGGAAGCTCTCGAAGCTCTGCTCGAACGCTGCACCGTTTGCCCACGAGACTGTCTCAACAATCGCCTGAAGAATGAGGTGGCCGCCTGCTATTCGGGTCGGCTGCCTATAGTTTCTTCCTACACTGCTCACTTCGGCGAGGAGCCCGCACTGGTAGGTACGCACGGCGCCGGCAATGTTTTCTTTGGCAACTGCAATCTGCGTTGTGTTTACTGTCAGAACTATCAGATTTCACAAACTCACAAAGAGCAGCTCAAGAATGAGATAACGCACGAGCGCCTCGCAGAGATAATGCTGGAACTACAAGCCAAAGGTTGTCACAACATCAATTTTGTTTCGCCTACTCACTTCGCGCCGCAGCTGGCGCGCAGCATTTTGCTGGCGGCCGGCGCGGGACTGCAGCTCCCCATTGTCTACAACACAAACGCCTACGACTCCGTTGCAGTGTTGCGCCTGTTGGAAGGGATTGTGGACATCTATTTGCCTGATCTCAAATACGCTGACGACGAATGCGGTTATCTTTATTCCAAGGTCGGTAGCTACAAGGAACATTCGCGCCTGGCCATCGCCGAGATGTACCAGCAACTGGGCGATGAACTGGTTTTTAGCGAGGATGGCTTGCTTCAGCGTGGACTGATTATTCGACTGCTGGTTTTGCCAAATGATATTGGCGGAGTGCGAGAGTCGCTGGAATGGATAAGAGACGAGCTTAGTCCGCGAGTGGCTGTTTCAATGATGGCCCAGTACTACCCCACGAATCAGGCTGCAACGAACAAACGCCACATTCTACTTTCCCGACGCATAACAGAAACAGAATGGCTGCGCGCGCTTACGGCGCTGGATGAATTGGGAATGGAAGAAGGCTGGATGCAGGAGTTTGATGGCGCCGCCTACTACTACCGCCCCGATTTCAATAATCGCCAAACTCCGTTCAAGGACATCAGGGATTTCAATTTCAGTGTAATAATGCAGAACCGAGCGCGGTAGCGCCGGATGCTAAGGTCAACTTTAGCGTAGTGAATATACGAGGATTGGCGGAAGAGACTTGTTACAGGCAGCACCTATTAATTTCCAGCCTTCGCTTGTGAGGATGCTGCCACTGGGCAAATGTTTGAAGTTGACTCTAGCATCCGGCGCTACCGCGCTCGGTTCTGCATGGCCTGCGGCTCTTATTTATCAAACTGACCCACTACCGGTGGGCTTGCCCCCGCTGGTTCCGCTAGACTTCAACTTAATAATTAAGAAGAACTGCATTTTCGGCCGACCCTACACCTATGTCTAATATTTGTTTGGTCTGAGTTGGTGCGTCGTGTGCTCCGTTACTGAAGACCGACCCACGAGATGATCGGCAGAAGATGGCAGGTCGTTAGTTGTTTGGGAAGAGGGTGAAAGTTGGTTAACCTGTGCTCGCGATTCGAGTTCCTTTTGCGACTGTGCTTCGTCTGAACGATCGGCAATCTTTTTACGAGGAATGGTGAAAACCAACCCGTTTATGACAATACCAAGACCAACAAAAAAAGCGAGCAGGCCGACGGCGATAAACGGAATAAGATCCTGAGCTTCGAGACTCGCCAGGAAAATCCCCAGGGATGCACCAATACCAACCAGCGCCGTAATCACTCCGGCGCGCACGCGTCGCAATCGTTTTTCCTCCGGCGACTCCAGAAACTTTTCAATCTGCGGGAGCACATCCTCGGCTACGTGCTCCAGATCCTTGGCCGTTTCCATTTGGCGAATCTTATCGGCCAGTGCCTGGCTGATCTGTTCGCGCGCGGAAACAGCCGACGCAGTAATTGTGTCAGGCCTCTCTAAACCCATACGCACAACGCGCAAGTCCGTACCGCAGGCGCGGCAGTACTGGCTAACTTGTCGTTCTTCTGAACCGCAGGTTGGACAATACATACTGCATTATACGGCGCGTTGAGAATGAAGTTCCGGTCGTTGTAACGCAAAGTGTTAGTTTGCGTCCGTTTGACCCCGCAATGCGTTTCGCAAATCGGTTTCCACCATTTACGATTCACCACTTACCATTTGCTAGTTATGTTCCTCCGGTGACCGAAGGCAGAATTGTAATCTCGCAATTCTCCGGCAGGGTTGTTTCGAGCAGTTGTTGGCGCCGGACGTTGTCGTCGTTGAGAAAAATGTTCACATGCGGTCTCAGATTACCCTGTTCATTCAGCACCCGGTCGCGCAAGCCAAGATGTTGTTGCCACAAACCATCCAGCGCTTCAGCAACAGTCCTGGCCGAAGAGTCCACCACGATCTGGCGCTGCCCATTCGTAAAGTCGGTTAAGAAACCCGCCACATTGAAAGTGATCATAATCGGACACCAGGAGGCAGTTCTACGAAGTCCGCTTCTCTCCAGATAAGACAGTCTAGGGAAGAATTCCGTCGGGGACCAGCCAGGGGTGGAGATCGATTGCCAGTCGTCCCGCCTGTACGGCTGGGTCTGTTTCGGTTAGGGCGCGTGCTTCATCAATCGATGCCACCTTGAAAACAAAGATACCGCGAAGAGGCGTATCATCGCCAAACGGCCCGGCAACCACCAACTTTTTCATGTCAGCCAGGCGATGGATGTTTGCCATATGCGCCTTTTGCAGTTGTTCGGTCGCCGGAGTCTTTTCCGGTGTCCACTTGGTGCCGCGTGTTAGCAAGGCGAGGTAAGCGGTTGTGAGTTTGATTGGAGAAGAGGGTTTCTTCATCACATCTTCCGACCACCATGGATGCATCTCGGCGACAAAGAATCCGGCCTTGACCGCCGGGTCACTCTCGGCCAAAGCCCGCGCCTCCTCTGCCGACTTCGCGCGAAAAACGAAAATGCCGACAATGTCGCCGTTGTCTGCAAGCGGCCCTGCGATGACCGCCTTCCCGGATTCAAGCTGCGACAGGACATTTGCCATATGCTCCGACTTTAATTGTTTTGGCATTCCCGAGGCGTCGTACTTCGGGCCGCGTTTCAGCAATGCCATATGAAACTCGATCAGCTTGTGTTGGGGCTCTTGCTTTTCCTGTGCGTACACATTCGGGCAAACGCGCAGGTCCACGCCGACAAGCTTGCAAAACGTGACTGCAGCAACAAACGAAAGCAGGATGGCAGCAACGGCCGTAATTCTTTTCATGAGTTTTGTTCCTATTGGTGCAGTGTCTTCAAGCAGTTTAGAGTTCAACCTTTAGGTTGTTCGTTCGGCAGGGCCACAAGCTGAAGCTTGTACTCTAAACTGCTTGAGCCATGGATAAAGATGCCTCAGTGTACTACTGCCGTTTTCACGCAAACCACCGGCGGCAAACTCTCCTGAATCGGGCTCCACGACTCGCCACTGTCTGAGGATCCAAACAACTTTCCACTGCGCGTGCCGAAATAGAGTCCGGTGGGCTGCAGGCTGTCCGCCGACAGACCGTCGCGCAACACTGTCTCCAGCGCATTCTGCTGCGGCAGTCCGTTTTCTACAGCTTCCCAGGACGCGCCGGCGTTCCGCGTGCGATAGAGCCGCAACTTTCCTTCCGGTGTGCAGCGAAACTCATCTGACTCGAGCGGAATTATGTAAACGCTGCTGGCGTCATTAGGATCCACTTCCATAGCGAAACCAAAATCCGAAGGCACGCCGTTAGCAATGTCGGTCCAGGAATCGCCTCCGTTCTCGGTCTTGTACAAACCCCAGTGGTTCTGGAGAAACAGGCGCTGCGGATTTGAAGGGTGACTGACGATCTTGTGAACGCACTGACCCCATTCCGGATATTGCTGACCTTCGGGCAGAAACTGCGCCCGCACGCCTTGGTTTCGTGGCTGCCAATTTTCGCCGCCGTCATCGGTGCGATAAACGCCGCCCGTCGAGATTGCTACAAACAAGCGCTTGTTATTTGATGGGTCCGGCAGGATCGTATGCAAGCAAAGCCCGCCACCACCCGGCATCCACTGCGAGCGGTGCGGATGATCGTGGAGACCTTTAACTAGCGACCACGTAGCACCCGCGTCCGTTGACTTAAACAGCGCCGCCGGCTCGACTCCGGCGTAAAGCGTGTCGGGCTCATCAGGATGGCCCAACGCGATTTGCCAGATCTGTTTCAAGGAAAGATCAGCGTTAGCAGTGGCGTTGGTGGCAGGATTTGCGTCCTGCATTGGTGCCGCCGGGGCCGGTTCACTCTGGGGAAACTTTACGCCGTAGGTCTCCGGCTCGGTCCACGTTTTCCCGAAGTCTTCCGACGAACTCAGGTAGGAACCCCAGTAGGAACTATTGACAGCCGCCCACAGGCGCTGGCGACCGTTGCGGTCGTCGTAAGCGAGAGCGTAGATCGCTCGACCGGGAAAATACGGTCCGCCGACTTCCCACTGTTGACGCTGTTTATCTGAACGAAGCACAAACGCGCCTTTCATCGTGCCGGCAAGCAGAAGCACATCGCCGGAATTGGCGCTGACGTGGTTGAGTTTAGGCATAGGGAACTCCGAGTTAATTCGCGGACAAAATCTAAGGGCAAACTGTTAGTTTTGCGCGTCGCAGCATCAATAATCGACGTTTATCGGACACATCGCGAACTAAGAGTTTGCGTTACGAACGGTGCGTCGCATTATAAAGAACAAGACGGTTAGCGCAAAGACGAAGTTCCGTCATTTTTTGAATCCGTGAATTCTAAAAGTGACCCTTATCCGCGGGCCTTAACTTAAGAATTCATCCTCCATTAGGAATATATAGAAAGCATTCGGAAAACTGTGGAGCACTGAAGGGCAACGGCGCAAAATCCCCCGATTCGCCTTGCCTGAGATCTGTCTGTTTTTACCTTGTTGTTTGCCTTTATGGCCATAGAAGTCACATCTATTGTCGACCACACTCGAACTCTCTCTCTACGCAGGACTTGGAGGGGGATTAACTCCTTCTTTCACGATGAGCCGTTAAGTGGTCGTCGCCTCTTCTGGCGCCTCCTGTTTGGCTTATTCGCCATGGCGCTGATTATCGGGGGCGACGGTCTCTTGCGTTCTTACAGATACTATTCGCGCCTCATTGATGCGCGACTGGAAAGCGGCTACCTGACCAGTCGTCCCGGTCTCTACGCAGCGCCACGAGTGATCCAGCCGGGCCAGAAACTATCACGCGCGGATCTGATACAAGCCTTGCGGCGTGCAGGCTACGTAGCCTCGGAACGCAGCAACGTATGGAACGGAAGCTTTCGGGAAACAGAGTTGGGTATTGAAATCCGGCCGAGTCATGCCAACCAGAACGGCCCGTCAGTTATTCGCGTCAATTCTGATGATCACGACAAAATCTCGGAATTGACTGCGGACGGCATTCCGCTCGACTCGTTTGTGCTCGAGCCTGAAGCTCTCTCCAATGACCCACTCTCCAAAGCTGGAAAACGCGCGACCATTCAATACTCTGAAATACCTCCAGTGCTCGCCCACGCCATACTCTCCATAGAAGACCACCGGTTCTTTGAACACTCGGGAGTGGATCTGTTTGGAATCGCGCGCGCGCTGTTGCGTAACGCCGGCGACGAACGTGTGGGGCAGGGTGGATCAACTATTACCCAGCAGCTCGTAAAGAACACTTACCTTTCTCCAGAGCGCACTATTGGACGGAAGTATGCCGAAGCGATGTTATCCCTTGCTCTCGAGCGGCGAATGTCAAAGGAAGACATCTTCGCTCTCTATTGCAACGAGGTGTACCTGGGCCAGCGCGGCGCAGTGGCTGTGCGTGGCGTGGAAGAAGCGGCAAGGACTTACTTTGGCAAGGAACTGAAAGCGCTTTCCCTCGCGGAAGCTGCGACGCTGGCGGGAATGATCCAGGGCCCAGGCCGTTACTCGCCAGCGCAACATGCCGAAGCCGCACAAGCACGTAGAAATGTGGTGCTGGAAGCGATGGTCCGTGATGGTTGGATTGCTGCGGACCAGGCCGCAGCGATAATGCCGGAGCCCGTCGTGGTGACCGCTCGTACAAACTCCGACAATTCACTGGCGCCTTACTTCGTTGACTATGTAAACCGGAATTCGGAGTCACAATTTGATGCTTCACCTGCCAACCAAAGAATCTACACGACCATCGATCTCGACCTTCAGCAACTCGCCGAAGCCGCGCTAGCGCGACAATTGCAGTCACTCGACAGCGTCTACAAAAATCGTGGTGAGAAACCGCAGGCCGCTCTCGTGGCGCTCGATCCGAAGACCGGTAACGTTTTGGCGATGGTTGGTGGTCGCGACTACGCCGAGTCGCAACTTAATCGAGCAACCGACGCGCGACGCCAGCCCGGTTCCACTTTCAAGCCTGTTGTCTATGCCGCGGCGCTCGAGGACGGTATGTCACCGGTGCAGATGTTTGCAGACGCGCCACGCGAATTTGTTTACGACCGCGACAAGGTTTATCGGCCGGCAAACTACGGTGGCGGTTACTCAATGAGCGATGTGACCATGCGCACGGGACTAGTGAAATCGCTGAACGTCGTCACGGTGGATATTGCCCTGAAAACCGGTTTGACGCGTATTGCTCACCTTGCGGAAAGGTTGGGCTTGCCCAGGCCGGAACGTTATCCGTCTTTGGCCCTGGGAACCAAAGAACTAACACCGCTTGAACTTGCTTGCGCTTATGCGGCTTTCGTGAATGGTGGCCGTCGGGTCGAGCCAAAGGTAATTTCAAGTGTAGGCGAACCGCCTGCTACACACATCCTTACCAACGACAACACCGATTCGCAGGTCATTAGCCCCACGACGGCATATATGATCACAAACATGCTAGCGGCCGTTATCGATCATGGGACCGCGCGAGCGGCAGGCAACGCGATAAAAGGAACAGCGATAGCTGGCAAGACCGGAACTTCGCGCGACGGTTGGTTCGTCGGCTACACGCCCAATCTGGTTTGTGTTGTTTGGGTAGGATTCGATAACAACCAGCAACTGGGGCTTACCGGTGCGGAAGCAGCACTACCGGCGTGGGTAGATTTTGTGAAGGCGGCGATAGAGGTAAAACCCGAATTGGGCGGCAGAAATTTTGAATGCCCGGAAGGAATAAAGTTTATGGAGATTGACCCTGATAATGGTTCGCTTGCGACTCTCTCCTGCCCGCATCGCGAATTGATCGCGGTCACGGAGAGACTCGCGCCCCATGTCGAATGCTTCCTACATGGGAGTCTGCCTGATTCTGTTGGAGTGGGAAATGGTGAAGTGGCCGAGGGTGAGGAGCAAAACGAACCTGCCCTGGCCCAGCATTCCCGGACAGTCAATCGATCCTATCCGCCAAATAATTTATCTTCGCTGACTGTGACCCGCGTCGAGGTTGACGCGCGCGGCAAGCGAACTCTGGTTAACGACATGCGGTAGCCTGACAATCTAGCTACCACCTATTCGAATGACTTCCCCCGCTAGACAGCCTCTGCCCCGGCTCCGCCGTCCCGATGCGCCCTATTCTAACTAATTCGCCCGCTTGCCAGCCTCTGCCCCGGCTCCGCCGTCCCGATGCGCCCCATTCTAACTAATTCGCCCGCTTGCCAGCCTCTGCCGCGGCTCCGCCGTCCCGATGCGCGGCAAGTCTCTGACTTGCCGAAAGCTCAATAGCAAATTGACGGTCTGTGACCGTCAAATCCCGGTCGGAGACCAAAAAAACGGCGAGCTAGCCGGCAAGTCAGAGACTTGCCGCACATCGGAACGGCGAAGCCGATGGGGCCGATTACTGGCTCAGCTTTTTTCAAGGATTACTTCCGCGATGGCGTGCTCCATAGTGTGTGATAGCGACAGATGCGCGGCAGTTGCGCCTGACGAGTTGAACAAATCCTTTACTGTCGCGTGAAGAATCAGATAGGGCGCGCCGGAGTCCCGTGAACCGATCTCAACGTCCTGCCAACTAATCCCACCTCGCCAGCCGGTTTGTAGTGCTTTCAAGGCCGCTTCTTTTGCGGCGAAGCGCGCGGCATAATGTTGCGCCGCCACCGCTCCGCGGCTGTCACAATAGGCTCGCTCCGAGGGCGTGAATACACGTTCGCGAAATCGCGGCGTGCGTTGCAACACTTCGCGAATCCGTGCAACTTCGATAATGTCTATGCCAATGGAGACAATCACAGTCGAACCCGAACTGACGCGCGCCGGGTTTTACTGGCGCAAACTAGACGGCGTGCAAGCGCTCGTCTGCAAGCCACTCGAAGAGGCAGGCTTTGCCAATGGTTTTTCCACGCGCGTCGGCGGCCTTAGCCCGATGCCTGAGAACGCGCTCAATCTTGCCGGCTTTAATGAAGACACTGCGGAGAACATTCTGGAGAATCGTCGCCGCTTTCTCAAGCTTTTCCCAAGCGCGTCGGGCCAGTGGGCGCTCGCCGGCTGCTGGCAGGTCCACGGCGCCGATGTGCGTCTCATAAATAATCTCAGTGAAGCTAAGCCTGCTGAAGATGCGCGCGGTGACACAATTTACTGCGATGCGATTGTCAGCAACGCGCAAGGCCTTCTGGCCGGAGTTAAGACCGCCGACTGCGTACCGATCCTGATTGGTGACCCGAAGACGGGCGCGTTCGCGGCCGTCCATGCCGGCTGGCGCGGCACGCTGGCCGAAGTCGCGACTAAGGCGCTGAACCGCATGATTACAGAATACGAAACAAAGCCGCCGGAGGTGCGAATAGCGATTGGTCCCGCAGCGGGAGCTTGTTGTTATGAAGTGGGTACGGACGTTATCGACGCATTCACGAACAGTTTTCCCGATCAGGAGCTGTTTAGGGTAACCCGTCCCGCCCACGGCTGCATCGATCTCCTAAAAGCGAATCGAAGCCGGTTGATTTCCGCCGGGGTGGATCCGGACAAGATCTATTTAGCTCCATTCTGCACGATGTGCCGCACCGATCTATTTTTCTCCTATCGACGCGAAAAGAATGTCCAGGGAAAGGTGGGCCGGCTTATGTCAGTGATCGGAAGGATGAAGGCGGAAGGATGAGGGATCAAGAACAAACTGAGTTACTGGGATGCAAGCTCAAGTTGTCCAAGTCTTTTGTCAAATCATCCTTCATCCTTCATCCCTCATCCCTCATCCTTCAAGTGTCAACCACAACTTAACCTCGCGGGTCTGCGGTGGGAAACAAAGGTCATCATTGCAGCTCTGAAATCGCAACCGCGCTTTTAGCTCCGCCGAGTTTCCATTGAAACTTCTGGGCACTGTTAGGCTGAACCGCATAGTCGTGCGGCCCTCGAAGACCGACACTTTGCTTTTGGAAAACTTCAGCGAGCGCAGGAGCGGCCGAGGATAGACTATGGGGCCCACTCGAATTCCATTGGGCGCCTCGATCTGCAGTTGCGTCGCAATCAGAAACTTTTCCAGCGGACGATTGGAGTTGGCATGATAGCCGGAGGGAATGTCCATTACGATTGTGCCCTGGACCGTGCGTCCGCGCTGTGCCTTGTCTGACACTAGCGAGCCGTTGACCGGAATATTCGGCGCTGACTGGGGCGCGGCTGTAGCGAGAAAACTCGCCGGTACCAGAAGGAGCGTGGTTATAAGAGCTAGTTGGGTCAGGAATCGCATATTGTTTCAGGTTTCTCAAATACTTTAAGAATAGTTAGGGTTGCTCTCGCAAACTGTTAGCTTGCGCGAAACTTAGATTTTGCGTTACCGCAGCAAGTTGGCCGCACGCCGCAAAAATATCTCGTCCTCGTGGCCGGCGCACGAAAGCCCGCACTCCTTTCGACTCGAGAATTGACTTGAACATCTCAACTCGTGTGGCCGGAGACGGTCGATAGGGCAGCGGGTCTGCGGGGTTGTGCGGAATTAAGTTCACCTTCGCGTGTAGATCGTGCCGGTTAAGCAGGTTTGCGAGTTGTCGCGCCTGCTCATCGGAATCGTTAACGCCGTCAAGCATTACATATTCGAAGGTAAAGTGTTCGCCCGCTTTTAGCGTCTGCTCAAACTCCTTGCAAGCCCCAAGCAATTCCTCCAGCGACCATTTCTTGTTAATTGGCATTAGCACGTCACGCATTTCGTTCGTGGGTGCTCCCAGTGAGACTGCCAGGTTAGGGCGATCGGGAATCGCAGCCAGCTCGCGAATGCGTGGTACCACTCCAGCAGTTGAAACAGTCACGCGATGCGGCACGATAAACAAACCCTGTGGATCGGCCATGATCCGGACCGCCTTGATCAGGGAGTCGAAATTCAGAAATGGTTCACCTGCTCCCATGCCGACCAGGTTTATGCCGCGCGGAGGCTTTTCGCCGAGGCCGTAAGCGTCGTTGAGCGCGATGACTACCTGTTCGATAATTTCTCCCGCAGTCAGCGAACGCAGCAAACCCAATTGCGCCGTAAGACAGAAAGTGCACTGGAGCGGACAACCGGATTGCGATGAGAAACAGATCGTGTCGCGACGTTCTTCCGGAATGAAGACTGTTTCAACCGGAAGATTGTCATGGGTCTTCATCAGGAAGCGCCGCGTTCCGTCTTCGGAGAGGTAACGAGATTCAACGCTGAGTGTGGAAGCAGCGGCGGTTTCATTCAAACGTTCGCGCAAGGCCTTCGGCAAATCGCTCATTTCATCAAAACTTCGCAGGCGGCGATGCTGAAGCGCTGCAAAAATTTGCCGGCCACGATATGCCGGCTCGCCGAGTGTGGCGACAAACTCGACGAGCTCATCCTGGTTCAACCCAGTCACATGAATCCGCTTGTCCATTTCAATCATTCTAACATTCGACTACTTCTGTCTGTACCGGCGATGGCATGCGGCTGATTATGGCGAAACGAGCCTGGAAAAGCCTGTTGATTTAGATGGATTCACGCACTTCTATCGAGAAGCTGATTGGACCAAAGTTCCGCTATAATCAGATGCAAATAAATGCCTTCAGTGGTTGCAAATGTTGAGAGGAAGATCAAGCGCATTGAAGGGTTCCGCGTGCGCATCCTCCACTTGAGCGGCGCGGACGTCCGCGGGGATCGCGCCGGACTCCCGCAGTATGCTTATCATCGCGCTGCTGAAAACGACATCACGGTGGAAACGTGGAAGACGACGAGGTTTCGACCGTCGTATCCCGGATTTGAAGTCGATGTCGTGGACGCGCGCGGAAATTCAGTTCAGGGAAATACTAAGCTGGATACGGTTAGGGCCAGCTACGCGAGGCGGTGAATGGTAAATGGTAAATCGTGAATGGTTATATTCACGATCTACGATTCAACATTCACCATTCACCATTCATCATTTACCAGATTTTTACTGCACCACGGTGAACTTCGCCGCCGGCGCAAGCGACTGGCCCGAAACGCGATCGCGAATGCGAATCGCCAACTCATACTCACCCGGCGCCAGCTGTCGCGTATCGATCAGTCGAGCGAGCGTCAGGCGTTGGCCCGAGTCGCTTAGGCCGCGCCAATCTTCTGCTTGTTTGCCAATCTCTTTGCCATCTTTCAAGAGTGCATACTCGACATCGACGGACGGTCGCAGTGTCGTTTGATCAACTCCGGCGTTATAAACCTGGAGATAAACTCCCACTGGATGGCCACGGTGATAGACACCGGAAACGTTGGGAATCACTTTTGTCTGGCCAATGACGAATTGTCCGACGGCTGGCTGATCGATCAAGCTTTCCAACTTAGCGGCCAGCACCAGAGTAGAGGTCGAAAGCTTTTGCGGATCATACTTGGGTACAGGAAGGGCGATGTGCTTGACACCAGTTGCTCCGGATGCGACATCGCGGACGATTACGTCGATCTTGTAAGTTCCCGGCGCCAGGGCTACGGCTTTCTGATAAGCAGATTTCCGGTCCTTGGCCTCAGTTAGCTCGGCGGTTGTAGCAGTTGTAATAACAGGATCTTCAAACACACCGGCACGACGACCAGCAACTGATGTGATTCGTCCAAAAATATTAATTCGCGCCTGTTGTAGTCCGCCGCTGTCCTGAAATACCAGATCCTTGTTCTCAACCTGAATTGTGATCGCGGTGATTACTCGCTCATCTGATTGGCGAAAGAAGTCAGCGCGAATATCGAAGTTGAGCGGATTCTCTTCGATGACTCCGGTATTGACGGCTGAAGCGAGGTCGTTGAACTTCACTTGCGGTGGCCGGCTGAGATCGGCAAGCAGCTGCAAGCGCGAGAAGGGACTGTCTTGTTCGCGTTGATAGTTTGTTGTTCCGACACTTCCGATGCCGCTAATGCGATCGCCCTTGTCAGAGAGACCCAGTTGTTCTGAGAGCGTTAACCCGGCGCCCGGAACCATCAGGAGTGCGTCTTTCTCGTTCGGATTACGCGCGATGCGATACTCGCCGCTGCCCGTGGGATCGACAAACTCGATTTCCACGCCGGAACCCACTCCCGGAAGATAACGATAGAACCAGGTTTCAAACGGATAGGTTGACGTGTTGCCACCACCTTCGTAGGAAGGTCGTTCGTAGCTGCCTCCCATCGGATGAGTCTCGCGCTCATCGGGCTTGCCATACATAATCCAGATTCGACCGCGATCAGACTTCCAGCCCGGTATTCCAGACGCAAAATGCTCGTTGGCATAGGCAATGCGCTCGTAGTATTCCTCTTTAAATTCATTCTCATCAGTGTCCGGATCCGGATCCCGCCGGCGCCAGAATTCTTCAATAAACCGTTCCCGCTCGTCATCAGTTGCGAGTTTTTTGAATGCCTTTCGCTCTTCGTCGGTAATAACGTAAGTGACGTCCTTCTCCAGCCAGTCTTTGTAAGCTTTCTTGAGCTCGGGCTTCACATTGCGAGGTTTGCTCATGGGATCGTCCTGGCTTTGCCGAGGGTCCTGCGCGAAGCCAGATACGGTGGCAGCGGCTAGAACGAGGGAGAAGATGGCCAGTCGAAGCGCGGCTTTCTGGTAAGGCATAACTAAACTCCTAATATCACAAATAAGAACTTCGTGTGGAACTGAACGAAACACGGTAATTAATCGGATTCAAATGCGGAATCTAAAGGATTCTAGGTTTCCCCCGGGACACAGTCAAGATGCCACAAATGCGGCCTTAAGTTGCCTTTTGACCTTCCGAAACAATCTCCAGACCGGAGATTGAGAACTGAAATCTGAAAATTGAGATCACAGATCTGCAAGATCAAACTGCCGTTCTGGGACGGCTAAATATCCAGGCCACAAATATCGACACTATATAGAGAGCAATCATCGGCGCGGCAAACAGGAGCATATTCGGAATGTCGTTAGTTGGCGACAGAACCGCCGCGGCAATCAGGATTACGATCAGCGCCGTCTTCCAAATATTTATCAGAAACTTCGCCGTCACCAGCCCTATCCGTGCCAGTACATAAGTAATCGCCGGCATCTGAAACACTATGCCCATACCCAACATTACGATGATGATGAAATCGAAGTAGTCATCCGCTTTTAATAGCAGCCTGAAATCCTGACCCAACCCGAGCAAATATTTCGCCGCCGGTGGAAAAATTATTTTGTAGGCGAACATCGCCCCGAGCACAAACGAGATGGACGAAAGGGCGATGAACGGGGTCACGTAAGCGCGTTCGTGCGGGTACAGACCGGGCGAAACAAACGCCCAGATTTGCCACAACAGGAATGGCACGGAAAGGCAGAGTGCCGCGTAAAGCGAAACCTTGACGTACAGCGAAAATGGCTCAATGGCGCTGGTGACGATCAGCTTGTCGTTGACGCCCGCAATGGCATCCGGCAAAGCAGTGAAGTCGACCGGAAGGCGCACGCCTTTCGGGATGATAGTAGCGCCGGCATACAACGGCTCATCTGTAAAAAGCCCCAAAACGCCGTTCAGGTCTTTTGCGACACGCGCCGTCACCGACACGCCTGCGGGAATCACACTGGCTCCAATCTTTGTTTCTTCGGGAAAGATGTAACGGCCAACGTCGTTTTCCTTAACTGAATTCAGTGGCAGGATCTTCTCGTTACCCGTCAATCCGTTGATCGGCACCTGGCGTCGCTGCGCTTCGGCAAGCGCATGCTCGACTGGCACGGCAAGAAAACGATAAATGCGATCGGAGACAAACCAGCAAAAAGTGGCTGCGAGAAATACAAACGCGAGTGAACGAATCAGCCGGCTTCTCAGCTCGTCCAGATGTTCGAGGAAAGACATCTGGCCGCCTAGTTCCTCTTCCCTGCCCTTTCCTGTTCCGATTGCTCTTTGAAACGTTGACATTAATATTTATCGTCTAACTAAACTCATAACCACTCGTGCTTGGGCGAGGGTTTAGACTCCTCAGTCGTGCCTTCAACCTCACTTTGGTCGGAGGCTAAACTGCTTTTGTCAGTTGTAGAAATCGCGTCTGCCCCAGCCGTGTGCCGCGCTATTACCCGGTCCGGCGTTACGGCTCCGATCTTTGGCGGCTCTAGAAAGCCGGCTTGTTTTTCAGCGTCGAGTATAGAATTCTCCTCAGGCAGGATTGCATGATTGGCGGCTGCCGGCCCGTCCCTGTCAAACTCTTCAAGACTCACTTCTCTATCCCAGGTGCGTTTGAAGTCTTCAGAGGCCTTCCGAAATTCTGCAAGATTTTTGCCCAGCGAACGACTCAGCTGTGGGAGCTTGCGCGGGCCAAAAAAAACCAGCGCCATCACTAGTATGAAAAGCAACTCGGTACTGCCGAGTGACTCGAGGATCAGTAAAACCACTCTTTCAAAACACCTTTCGGCTAATACTTTTCGGAAACGGCCTTAAGGTAAAGATTGTAACCCGTGGCCTGACAAACCAGAAGGTAGCAGGTGCCGCAAGCGCACTGTCGCCATTTGATCCTGCTCGGTATGACCCAGTTCGATCGCGTTTTGATTCTTTCTGATTGCTTGACACTTGTCTAGCCGTCCCGCAACCTTTTGGGAGACGACTGTCGTTATGATGAAGTCTTCAGATCTCGCTTCCTGGAAAGGCGTCAGTAGAAAGCCGTATGAACGTTTTGGTTGAAAAGGATGTCGCGGCTTTACCATCCACCGGCGCCATGGCTGGTTCCCTGCAGCGATTGGCCGAGGTGGCGGAGCAAGTCGCATCGACAACCAGGAAGCTCGAGAAAACCGCACTTGTCGGTAACTACCTCAAGGAACTCACCGACGTTGACCTCGGTCGCGCGGCCCGCTACTTCTCGGGCCACCAATTTCCTCAAAACGATTCGCGCACCACCAAAGTTGGCGGCAGCATCATTACCACCGCCTTGAGCGAGGCCACCGGCCTAAGTTTTGAGGAACTCGGGCCAATTTATGTGCGCCTCGGCGATGCCGGTGAAACGGCGTACGAAGCTATTGAGGCAGCTAAACATTTCCACGAGCCGTCAATAAGTCTTGCCGAAACAGAATCTATCATCACACGCTTGAGTGAAACTCGTGGAATCAAAAACAAGACGTCCCTGCTAACAGCCGTGTTGAGCCATGCTACGCCGCTCGAGGCGAAGTATCTCATCAAGTTGTTGGCCGGAGACCTGCGAATTGGGCTAAAAGAAGGACTTGTGGAAGATGCCATCGCAAGGGCTTTCGAGCGGCCTCTGGCGTCGGTTGCCCAGGTAAACATGCTTCTTGGCGACATCGGTGAAACCGCCGTTCGTGCCCGGGCCGACGATTTGCAAGACGTTAACATGCGTCTGTTTCATCCGATCAAATTTATGCTCGCCACGCCCGCCGCCGACCTGGCAGACATCGCGCGTACGATGCCCGACGAGTTCTTTGTAGAGGACAAATTTGATGGCATTCGCGCGCAAGCACACACGAAAGACGGACGCGTGGCGATTTACTCGCGCACTATGGATGAGATCACGCATCGCTTTCCTGAGCTGGCCTCGCCACTCCGAGATCTCAAATCGGACGCCGTTATTGACGGAGAAATTGTGCCCGCTCGCGGAAAGCGAATCCTGCCTTTTAGCGAACTGCAAAAGCGACTCGGCAGAAAAACCATCGGCGAAGATTTGTTAGTCGAGGTGCCCGTCATTCTTGTGGCCTACGATCTTTTATATGCCGCCGGACGAGTGCTAACTGACGAACCTCTGGAAGAGCGCCGCAAGCTTCTGGAGCAAATGATTCCCACTCAAGGCACCGTCCGGGTTTCCCTGGCCAAACGCTTCGCTGAGGTGGCTGGTCTTGACGAAGAATTCAGTGATGCTCGGGCTCGTGGAAACGAGGGTCTGATGATCAAGAGTCCCGCGTCTTTCTACAAACCAGGCCGACGGGGGCGGGAATGGCTGAAACTAAAGCGGGCAATCGCGACTCTCGACGTGGTGGTGACGGCAGTAGAGGTAGGTCACGGCAAGCGGAGGAATCTGCTTTCTGACTACACTTTTGCGGTTCGCCGATCGGAGGAAGATGATGAGTTACTGAACATCGGCAAAGCCTATTCAGGGTTGACCGATGCCGAGCTGGCCGAAATGACGGAGTGGTTCACACAGCACACGGTCAAAGAATTCGCGCACGGAAGAGTGCGGCTGGTCAAACCCGAGGTGGTGATTGAGGTTACTTTTGATCGCGTCCAGGAATCAAAAAGGCACAAAAGCGGTTATGCCCTCCGTTTTCCCAGAATTCTCAGATTGCGGCCAGATAAGAAACCAAATGAGATTGATACCCTGGAGACGGTTCAAAGACTAGTGGCAGCGAACGAAAATGAGGTCGCGTAGCGTTCCAACCCCAGAACTGCGCCCAACACGCTCCCATTTGGTGTTTGATGGAGTTGCTCGAGGCCCGATTCCCACAATTGCTCTTGCCTCCCGCGCAATATGAAGGTAGCATGCGCCCTGTCATGGCCCCCTTGCCGGGCATAAAAAGCTACAACCCGGCAAGTCGCATACTAACTTAGGCAGTAACGTGAGCCAGTCACGCCAGATTGAAATCTGAACCCTGTTAGGCGGCTTGTCCTAGAAAATCGAAGCCATCGCCCACAGCATGTCCGCGAGTGCCGAGAAACTGACGTCGCCGTCGACTGACGGGCTATCTACTGGTGTTGTTGTTGGATCGTCCACGCCACCAGAAGTCGGGCTAGGAAGGCCAGGAATGTGAACATCCCCCGGAGGTGGTGGCGGGTTGTCTTCAGCATAGGCTGGAATACTGAGCGAGAGCGCAATCACTGTGGCAGCGCAAATTGCTTTGAAGGGTTTCATCTTGTCTCCTATAATTGTTTGGGTTGTAAATTACCAGTTGCACGAAGAGGGGAACCAGCCAATAATCTCCAACGGGGCGCATAATAGCTGGCCGGTTATTCTCTTGCAAGGTTTCTTGCAAGGTTTCTTACACTTCAATAAAAAGGACGACCTCACATGAAAATGAATCAAATAGAGTTGCAACAAGAAGCAGTGGCCACATACAGCAACGACCGGGCACGGCTGGTCTGCGCGAAAGCCAAAGAACTAGAAGAAACGGGGAAATTTGAGGATGCCAGGTTGGCCTTGAGTGAATTCTGGCAGCGTATCGGGGATCGGCCAAAGCTTGAGGACTTGGATCAACTGGTTCGCGCTGAGCTGCTTTTGCGTGTCGGCTCTTTGTCAGGCGCGATCGGGAGTGCGAGTCAAATCCCCGGAGCCCAGGAAATTGCCAAGGACTTGATATCGGAGAGCTCTGCAATATTTGAAGAGTTAAACTTGACGGAAAAGATCGCCGAAGCGCGTGTCGACCTGGGTATCTGCTACTGGCGCGAGGGAGCTCTTGACGAAGCCAGAATAACTTTCGACGATGCTCTGCAACGCCTGGGCGATCTTGAAAGTCAACAAAGACTCCGTGCCCTCTTGAATAAAGCTATTGTGGAACAAGTATCCGCCCGCTCCAGGGAGGCGCTGCGAATCCTTTTCGAATCGGAGTCGCTGTTTGAAAGCAGCGGCAACCGTTCGCTCAAGGCTAAGTTTCACCATGAGTATGCGACGGTGCTAAAAAATGTTGGGCTTGCTGAACGTCGAGAAGACTATATTGATCGAGCCCTGATGCAGTATACGGCTGCGGGGGTCCATTTTGAGGAGGCCGGAGAAAGTCGTTTCCTCGCCATCGTTGAAAACAATCTTGGCTTCTTGTTTACACACCTGGAGAGATTTGAAGAGGCGCACCATCACCTTGGACGGGCACTTTCACTAGTTACCAAGTTGAATGACAAAGGACTTCGGGCCCAGTTCGAAGACACCCGCGCGCGCGCTTTTCTTAGTCAGGGACACTTGGACCAGGCGGAAAAAACCGCCAGCGGCGCGGTGAAGATTCTCAGGGAAGGCGACGAACAATCCAATCTCGCCGCTGCTCTCACGACACACGCGACCGTGCTTGCCAGGCTTGGCCGCCACAGCGGTGCCCTGGCAATGTTCAACGAAGCTGTTGGTGTTGCCGGCCGGGCCGGTGATCTGGAGACAGGAGGTATTGCCTCCATTACGATCATAGAAGAACTGGGATCGATCCTTTCGCCGTCTGAGCTGCAGGCGCACTATAAAACCGCCGAATCGGCATTAACGCACTCGCAACACACTGCGATTCGATTCCGTCTCGGCCAATGCGCTCGCTTCCTGCTTGCTTCTGAAGCACATACTTTACACCCGGCACCATTCATGCCGGAGGCAACCGTTACGAACAGTTCGCTGGATGAACAAGTGCTTCGTTATGAGGGTGAACTAATCAAGCGTGCTCTTCTGGCATCCGACGGTAGTGTCACCCGTGCGGCCAGGCTGCTTGGAGTCACCCACCAGGGCCTCGCTTTCATTCTGAATGGCCGGCAAAAGAATCTACTACCGTCGCGTAAGCCTGCGAAGCGCCGCCGCCGAAGCATCATCCGCTATCATTGAGAGCTAAACTTAATCCAGCCGCAGTTCTCCCCTGGTTTTCCCGCCTGCCAGATGGTCTTGTCAGGACAACTTAGTCGATGGCTTTGAGCTCTAAACGTTGTTTCAAATATCAATCAGCGTTAAATCTCGCGGACAATTAATTCGATGAATCCTGTTAAGACCCTCGTCATAGTTCTTCTTTTGTTCTTTATTGCCGGTGAACCCTCGGCCCAGACTCCGCGGAAAGGTGTAAGGCGGCCGGTAGTCGCCAATCCGGCTAGTGGTCAGCCAGTCTCTCAACCGGCGCAAACTTCCTCGACGATTACGCCTTCAATTACCGCCCCCAGCAATCCGATTAAGTTAGCGACCGTCAATGGTCAAATCATTACAACGGCCGAGATTGATCCTAAAGTGCGCCAGGAAGTGGAGGCTGTTGAGGCTAGAATCGACGAAGCGCGCCGGCAGGTTTTAGAAATGCAAATCAACACGCTACTGCTGGAGAGCGAAGCAGCCAAAAGAAGAATGACTCCGCAGCAGCTCTACAATTTGGAAGTTGCCAGCAAGATAACCGAGCCAGCCGAGACTGAGATCAAAAAGTTCGTTGAGGACAACCGCGATCAGCTCGATCAAGACCCGGTTGCAATGCGCCAACAGGTGGTGGCTTTTTTGAAAAGTCAGCACGAAGCGAGAATATCGGAAGAATTAATCAAGCGTCTGCGCGCATCAACTCCGGTTGCAAACGTGGCTAACGTGAACGCCGCGGGCCTTGGACCGTCTGCGGTAATAGCTACTGTGGCAGGACGTCCCATTACCGCGGGCACGATAAACGAGCGGCTCAAACCGATCGCGTACAAGCTGCGACTCAACGGTTATATGCTTGCCAAGCAGGGTTTGGACCTGACCATTAATGATCTGCTCTTACTTGCTGAAGCAAGCCGTCGCAACCTCCCGCCGGAAGAAATTGTACGCAAGGAAGTAAGTGAAAAGGTACGTGCGCCTACTGAAGCTGAGGTCGCAAAATTCTACGCCGATAACAAGGCCAGAATCCCGGAAGCGTTGGCTACTGTTAGTAATCAAATCGCCTCCTACTTACAGGAGCAGGACCGGCAGCGGTTGGAACAGGCGCTCTCCGAAAGACTTCGGAAAGGGGCCGACATTCGCATGTTGATTTCTGCACCGCCTCTTCCGGTCCAATCGATAAGCGTGGATGACGATCCAGTTCGAGGCGATGCAAACGCGCCAGTCACGATCGTCGAATTTACAGACTTCCAATGTCCTTCCTGCGCGGCAATGCAGCCGATCCTCGAAGATGTGCTGAAGTCATATGGCCCGAAAGTAAGGTTAGTGGTGAGGGATTTTCCGCTCGCCATGCATGCAAATGCCCGTAAGGCGGCGGAGGCTGCTAATGCCGCTCATGCTCAAGGCAAGTTTTTTGAATACACCGCATTGCTACTGAAGCGACAGAATGCGCTTGACGTTCCGTCACTGAAAAAGTATGCGAGCGAACTAGGTTTGGATCGGGCGCGTTTCGACGCGGCGTTGGATGGCGGCAAATACGCGGCGGAGGTCAAGCATGATATCGATGACGGACAGCTCTACGGCATCGACAGCACACCTGCTATTTTTGTAAATGGGGTAGCGCTTACAGAAATGAGTGTCGAAGCCTTGCGCGCATTGATTGATCGCGGACTCGCCGGCGGCAACGCAAGCCCTAAACTTCCAATCAAATAATTCTCTTCAGTTAACTTTCTTCTTATCAAACAGGTTGCACGCCTGATAAGCGCCGGTGGGATCGACCGCGGTGCGGCCCTCCTCGATGTGTTTGATAATTCCCTCTGTGTCGACTACGAAGGTGGCTCTCGTTCCGTATCCTGAAACCTCGTTATAAACTCCGTAGTCTTTAACGGCTTTGCGCCGCCAATCACTCAACAAAGGAAACTTCACGCCGATGTCCTCCGCAAACCGTTTGTTGGCGGGCGAACTGTCCATGCTAATGCCCAAAACCTGTGTATTCGTCTCTTCGAATTTGGCGATATCAGCCTGATACGCCTTCAGTTCTTTCGTTCAACCACCAGTGAAGGCGAGAACGTAAAAGGCGAGCACGACGTTCTTCTTGCCTTTAAAGTCACTAAGCTTGACTTGCTTGCCCTCGGTATCCGTGAGCGAGAATTCGGGCGCTGGTTGGCCCACCTTCAAATGCGTCCTGGGCGGAGCGGGCTGCTGAGCAGGAGCAGCCGGCTGCTGTGCAGGCGTGGTGGTTTGCTGGGCGAAGCACCAGGCAGCGAGAATTGCCGGAAACAAAAACAACAAGGCGAATCTCTTGATCATTTGACACACTCCTTTGTATTAAGAATGGACCATAGTGTGCGGAAGCTAAGAATCAACCAGGAGCGTGATTGTTAAGTAAGACTTCTGACCCAAACCCGACAAGCAGCTCGCCTACAAACTTCCGGGGGTGAACGCGCGCAGCATAAACTCTAGCGCTCGAGGACGCAAGTTTTAGTACAATTGGGCACTAGTGCAGTTTAGACTTCAAGCTTTAGCTTGCTTGTCGAAGCGGCAGTCTAAAGGCTACCAGCCCACGCGGCCGGCGGCGCTCCCCGGGCGTGAACCCTGAACTTCTGGCTTGAACCGGCATCAGTACTTACAATTGGTTCACAAAGGAAACTAATCGAATGGTCTCGCTGAAACCCGAACGCCTGAAACGCTACAAAGACGTGGCGCTGTTACTCGTGAAATACGGGCGCTCGGATCTGGTCAAGCAGGCCGGCCTGGAAGACAGCCTCGAGGCCGACGAAACTATGCTGGCGGAAACGGCGCCCAGGGCCGAAGAGTTGGCTGCGGATCTCGAGAAGCTTGGTCCCACCTTCATCAAGCTGGGCCAACTGCTCTCGACGCGTGCTGATCTATTGCCTGCTCCTTACCTGGAAGCTCTTTCCCGTTTACAAGATCAGATTGAGCCATTCCCATTTGCGGAAGTCGATCAAATCGTCTCAGCGGAGCTCGGCGTACGTCTCTCAAAAGCTTTTGCCGAATTTGATACGCAACCACTTGCCGCTGCGTCGCTGGCCCAGGTGCATCTCGCGCGTATGCGTGACGGGCGCGAAGTGGTAGTCAAGGTGCAGCGTCCAAACATCCGCGAACAGATAGTGGAGGACCTCGACGCGTTGGGGGAGATCGCGCACTTCCTGGATGCTCATACAGAACTGGGCAAGCGCTACGATTTTGAAAACATGCTCAAAGATCTCCGTAGCAGTCTGTTGCGCGAACTGGATTTCAAACTCGAGGCCAACAATCTCATCACTTTCAGCGCAAACCTACGAGAGTTTGAACGCATAATTATTCCGGATCCTATCGACGATTTTTGCACCTCACGCGTCCTGACGATGGAATATATCCCCGGCAAAAAGATTACGGAGCTGAGCCCGCTGCGCTTGATGGAAATAGACGGTCCCGGTCTAGCCCGTGAGCTATTTCGCGCTTATCTGAAGCAAATACTACTCGACGGTTTTCTGCATGCTGACCCACACCCGGGCAATGTTTTTCTTACTGAAGACGATCAAATTGCGTTGCTTGATCTCGGTATGGTGGCTCGATTGCTGCCCGGCTTGCGTGACAATGTGCTGCGCCTTCTGTTGGCCATTGCCGAGGGTCGCGGCGAGGAGGCCGCTGAAGTCACGATTCGGATGGGCGAGCCAAAGCCACGTTTTGATAAGGCTGAGTTTAGCAAACGTATCGCCGAACTTGTCGCCGAGAATGCGGATGCCAATCTCACCAGGCTCAACTCAGGCAAGGTTGTTCTCGAGATAACCAGGATTTCGGCCGACTGCTGGTTTCGTCTGCCATCGGAGTTCACCATGGTCGCCAAGGCATTGCTGAATCTGGACCGCGTCGTATTCACTCTCGATCCAAACTTTGAGCCAACCACGACCATTCGTCAGCGCGCCATTGAGATTCTGCAGCGCAACCTGGTGCAAAGCGTGTCTCCTGTAAACCTGATCGGCGGCGTAGTCGAGCTTAAGGAGTTTGCGGAAAAACTGCCGGGTCGCATTAATAAGATTTTGGACACGGTAGGCAACAACGAATTCAAAGTGAATGTTGATGCGATCGATGAAAAGATTGTGCTCGAGGGCCTTCAGAAAGTAGCGAACCGGATCAGCCTTGGACTCATTCTCGCGGCTCTAATCGTGGGAGCGTCGATGTTAATGCGCGTGGAAACTTCGTTCCGCATATTCGGCTATCCTGGCTTCGCCATGATCTTTTTTCTCCTCGCCGCCATCGCCGGTATCGGACTGGCTGTCACTATCATCATGACCGACGTCAAGGCGCGCAAGAAACGCTGAGGATTACGATCTACAAGCAGGTGATCCCGATAACACTCGGGTCCACCACGCGGCGCGCTCGCTGAGAACCTATCAAACTGCGCTCGCCTCCGGAGCTCCGCCAAAGCTGTGCAGACGTCAGTTTGAAGACAATGTTCACTGAGGCAATAGTCCAACCGCCGGGCGTCAATTATGCTGAAGCGTTGACGACCATGAACCTGGGGACGCCGAACTATGCCCTGGCGATTGAGCAGCACGCAGCGTATTGCGAGGCGCTCGAGCAGTGTGGGCTGACGTTGACGCGTTTAGCAGCTGACGAGCGCTATCCCGATTCGACCTTTGTGGAAGATACGGCAGTTTTACTCCCAGCCCTCCCTCACCGTGCCACTTCAGCCCGGCTGCCCGGCCGAAAGCACCGGGATCGGCATACTACCCCGAAGCGAGATGCTGCACCGGGCGCGATACTCACGAGACCAGGTGCCGCCAGCCGCGTGGGCGAAGTCGAGTGCATCGCGGAAACGCTTTCCCAGTTTTACTTGGAATTGCATTCCATTTACGAGCCGGGCACGGTTGATGGTGGCGACGTCTGTGAAGCGAGCAAACATTTCTTCATCGGCATCTCCCAGCGCACCAATGAGGTGGGTGCGCGGCAATTAGCTGAATGGCTGGTTTCCTATGGTCGCACCGCAAGCTTCGTCGACATAAGAAGCACCAGGAACATTTTGCATTTGAAGAGTGGTCTTGCCTATTTAGGCGATCACCGCCTGGTGGTAATAGACGATTTGGCTGACCACAAGGAATTCCGCAACCATGATCTTGTGCGCGTCAGTCCTGTAGAAGAATATGCCGCCAACTGTATACGGGTTAACGATCATGTTTTAGTGGCGGCCGGTTATCCCCGCTTTGAACGGACGTTGCGAGAGTTGGGCTACCAAACGATCGCCCTTGAGATGACAGAATTTCAGAAAATGGAGGGTGGTTTGAGCTGTCTGTCCTTACGCTTTTGAGCAAACAGACAGCAGACAGCAGCGGAGGCAGAACGGCGAGCACACATCACGGTTTCCT
The DNA here is from genome assembly GCA_036506215.1 of Pyrinomonadaceae bacterium. Classification (GTDB taxonomy): domain Bacteria; phylum Acidobacteriota; class Blastocatellia; order Pyrinomonadales; family Pyrinomonadaceae; genus PSRF01. Next base: position 50,660 of record DASXSC010000213.1, read on the forward strand.
TAACAGTCGAGTAATGCCTCACTCTCTGAGCAGCTTACTTTGAGAAATGAGCTCTCGGGGCAAACATCCAGCAAACTTTTTGGACTTAGAATCAGGGTTTAGGGTTTACCGGCTGGGTTTGTTTGGCGTTCCTCTGTCTCCGAAAAAGGACGAGTGTGCGCATTCGTAGACATCACTTTCGCGCCGCTTCTGATCAGCCACTTAAATATCAGTTTAATTCAGTGGGAATAAGTCTTGCTTTAGAAGAATAAAGGTACATCTCTTAACTCATACGCACGGCGGCAGGTGCCGAACCAGGCTCGTTATCAACGCTGGTCATCGTCATAACCGCTCTTCTGCATTTTTCCGATCCCGGGGACTACACAATGGTTTTCACAATACTTTCGAAAGGAGATTCAGAATGAGGCGTCTAGCATTCTTTTGTACCCTGGCAGCAACTCTCTTTCTGTCAGGTTGTCGTAGTTGCACGCCCGCACCATCAACGTGCACTCCGCCTGCAAGCTTCGATCTAGCCGTTCCCTTACGCCCCCAGGAGACAAATGTCTGGTGCTGGGCGGCGAGCGGCGAGATGTGTATGGACTTCCTGGGGGTGAACGTTTCGCAGTGCGATAGCGCAAACAAGTACACCGGTCGCACAGATTGCTGTAACAGCCCCAGACCCGGACCTTGTGTCACTACAGGGTGGCCGGTCATGGACAAGTATGGCTTTACGTTCAGCGAAACAAGTGGCACGGCCATTAGCTGGGATCAGGTTAAGGACCAAACCTACTGCAAGAAAAAGCCAGTAGCGTTTGTCTGGTGGTGGGTTGGCGGCGGTGGCCACGTTATGGTTGTTAGAGGGTATAAGACGGTGAGCGGACAGAATTACGTCTACATGAATAATCCCTGGGCGCCCAACGTCGGAGATATCTACTACATAACCTACTCGTTCTACGTAAGTGATCCTTCGGATCACACTCACGGTGATGACTTTTATAACATCACCAAACCCTGAAGGAGGGAGACGAGATGCGCTACGTAATGTCATGCCTTGTTGTGTTTTTGCTTATACTGATTGTTGTTATGGCGCAGCCAACAACTACATCGCCAACACCGCCAAACCAGAAACCCAGCCCGACGGATCAAGCCGGTGATCCAAAGGCTGCTGCGGAACAGGGTCTTCAAGCCCTTCGCGCTTTGGTTGACGAGCAAAACTATCGGGACCTCGGCTTTGAGTCACAGAATGAGGCCGCAAGTGCCACGCTCGGCGAGCCTCTCCGCGTGGTTCTGGTGAGGCTCGATCAGTTGCGCGAGTTTCAACCCGAAAGCGACCCCAGCAGATTGCTGACCAGGACGACGGAGATGATCTATCCCGTGCTAGCCGGCGGCCAGGCGCGATGCTCGATCACTCTAACGCAGGAAGGTGGCAAATGGACCGCTGCAGCATTTGGCGGCGCCAAGCTGATTAGACAGATTACAAAGGTGAGGAATGCTCTAGTACCTTCTGCGAATATCTTTGTTAAGGTCCCGGCGTTGAATGTTTATTTCATTGCTCGCCAGGAGGAAGGAGCCGCTGCTGGTCTGATGCTTACCCCGCTCACAGATCAGCCGGAGTATCGGATGAAGGAAGGCGTCGCGCTGCCGGCGAAAGACGCTTTTTCGGCGCTGGTTCCCGCCGCCAAAGCCCATGACGGAAAGACATCGTAAGAACTCCAGTCGTGGTTATGCGCAGGGTCAAGGTGTGGTTGCGGCTTAGTCTTGTTCCTCAGGAGCTTACTAGTCGCGCCACACCTGGCCAATGTCACGCTGTAGATTTCCTCTAATGTCGTAACCCCTCACTCACGCTCCAGCCATAATCACCCCACCAAACGCTACTCATCCTAAAATCGCAAGATCACCGCAACAAAGCAGGCGCTTGGTAACTCTAGAATGCCATACGCTTTTTTGTGGAAGCTCGGTGGTAGCTCGGCCTGACGAACCGGTGGTAGGCGGCAGGTGGCAGGGCTACCGCATTGGCATCGCCGATAACGCCCCAGTGACCCCCAGTAATCTTTTTACTTGCCTCGCCAGAAAAATTAGCTACTGCGCCAATACACCCGACTGAGGTGATAGTGCTAGGCATGAGGGTCCGTTTAGCTCCGTTTGTCGATAAACTGAAGCAGTCAATCGCCATGACGATGGTCGTCCTGGTACTGGTGTCGCCAGTGATGGCCGGGCTCAACATCAGTTCGTCCAATGGCATTGTCATGACCGCGGACGACGGCATCGTCATGACGGGCGCTGACGGCATTGTGATGACCGGGCTGATGGATCCACCTATCGAGCCGATTCCGTCACAGTAACGTTGCCTAACGGTATCGTCATGACCGGAGCTGATGGCATTGTCATGACCGGCGCAGACGGCGTTCAGCGTGAAACTCCAAACCCAATCCCAGTATGGAAGGATCTGCTAACAAAACATCGTCTGTTTAGATAGGGCACTTGTGCCCCCTCTTGCGACGGCGGACAAGTCGGCTTTCTAAACGGGCGCGTTGCGACGGCGGACAAGTCCGCTTTCTAAACGGGTAAGATTGTAGAACCTGCGAGGTCTCTCAACAATTGAGAGTTAGTGTTTGGGCGTCGCTGGTTTCAACCGAAAGCTTTTCGGTAAATGATTCCTTATCCGCTGCCAGGAAATAGTTTCCTGCGTCATTAGCGTAGAACTCATGCAAAAACTGAATTCCCGCTTCCGGACCCAGGGAGTGAAGAATTTCCATATCGAGATTAGAAACAAATCGCTCCTGTCGGTCTATCCGATCAAGATAACCGGTTTTATAAGCAGATTCGGCATCGCAAAATCGGGCAGAGCCTATTTCCTCCGGGGCCAGAAACGCATTGTTATATTCCAGTCCCAGGATGCCGTAATCATATTTTGCGCAAAGATCTTCAAGGGCGGCGATGGAATAACCGTAGAAATGATAGCGTAACTGAAAATCGGGATCGAACTTCACCACAAACCTGAGCGGCGGCGGGATGTTTTCATTGATCTCCGTCACCACCAAACCCGGCCGGAAAGTCGATAGGATCGCGTCAAGCACCCAGAAATCATTTCCGTCGATGTCCAGGCAGAGAACTCCAAAGTTGCTTTCTATGTCGAAGTCTCTGAACAGAGAGGCTACGTTATTTGGCTCCGCGCTCAAATGCAGCGCACGAGCAACTGGAAACTTGCGATAAGCCCTCGACAATAAAGCGTATTTATCCGCGTCAGCCTCGATACCTAGGGCTTTCCAGCCAGCTAACAACAATGCATAACTGTTTGACCAGCGCACACCATTTCCTGCTCCGATGTCCACCACTGTCCGAGGGTGATCTTCGGGGAGTAGCTCCTCGATGTATTCGGCGAGAATATCTTGCTCATTAGCGTGGGAAAAGCGCCCCCGGAGAGAGTACTTAACCTTTTGCAGCGTGAGTTCAATGATACTGCCGTAATGTTGGGCAGCTTTAGTCAGGCTCATTTCCATCCGAGGGTCATGCGAAAGTCGGTCGCGATGCGTGGTTGCCACGCTGAGGGCAAGCCATTTCGTGTTTAGAAGGCGCGGTTAAGATACCAAACTAGACTTCCGATGAAAACCCGCCCACCTGGGCGCAAGGGCCGCACAGAGAACAGTTTGGAGGCATTCTTCACTTCTTCCTGGACTAACTTCTGGGAGTAATCTTTGCGACCGTACGATTTATCACGCTTATCAGAAGCTAATCGGTGAGGTGCCCACAATAAATTCTCGTTTCATATTCGAAAGTGACAATTCCGTCACGTTCATTGGCATTAAATAACTCCTCAAGTCTTGCAAACATCGGTTCGAAACCAGGAGATCCGGGCTCCGGCGTATATGACGCCGATCGAGTCCGACCTTTGAGCGACTCGAAATCAAAATGCTGTGCGTTTTCGAGGGTCCTTACCTGGAAAGTCTCAGGCGCAAAAAACTCAGCAATCTTCCCCGCCACATTCTCGTGCCTCACCTTTTGGTAATCCGTGCTGTAGCGAAGCAGCAAATTTTCATATTCGCGTAAGAAAGGGGTTGAATCCAGCTTGCGCTCATTCCAGATGAGTACAACCCAGCCATCAGGCTTTAGAATTCGAGCAAATTCCTTTCTGGCTTTTGCGCGATCAAACCAGTGAAACGCCTGGCCGGCAGTGATGAAGTCAACACTGGCGGGTTCCAACATTGTCGCTTCGGCGGTCGCATCAATGCTAATGAACCTGGTAAATGCGTGCAATAAGCGCTCAGCCTCCAGGCGCATCGCCGCATTTGGTTCAATACCAATGACGGCATTACCGTTTTTCAAGAACAGTTCAGAAAGAATACCGGTGCCGGAACCGACATCCGCGATCGTTGAGGTCTCCCCGAGCCCGCAAGATGACTTGAGAATATCGATGACGCTGGCGGGATAGCCGGGCCGATACCTGGCATAGTTTTCCGCTCTGCTTGAAAAGCGAGCAACCGGATCACTCATGGCGCGATTAGTTTAACGCAGCCTGTCAGTTTGCGTTACAAGCTTACGAGACAAACTGATGAAGTTTGTCGGACAGTATTTAATCGCGAGGTAGCAAGGTGGCTTTACGCACGGGATTACCGGGTGGGTAAAACTTCACCAAAAGACGATGGCCAAGCAGAAGCAAGAGAATAAAGGCGAATGTTAACGGCAGGCGAGTATCAGATTTGACTAGCAGCCAAAAGTGAAGCACACCCGCTATGCCCGCCACGTAGACAAGCTGGTGCAACCTCTTCCAGCGCTTTCCGCCCAACCGCCTGACCATCCCGCTGGTTGAAGTAATTGCCAGTGGGAACATCAGGAAAAATGCCGTCATGCCGACGGCGATGAAGGGTCGCAAAGCCACGTCGCCCGGCACGCTTTTCAGATTGAAGTAACGATCAAACCAAAGATAGGTCAGCAGGTGAAGAAAGCCATAGAAAAATGCGAAGAGGCCAAGCAGACGCCGGAATTTCGTCAACCAGTTTAGTCCGGTAATTTGCCGCACCGGCGTGACCGCAAGAGTGACCGTTAGAAAAACCAAAGTCAGCATACCGGTAGTGCGCGTGACAAACTCCAGAGGATTAGCGCCCACACGTTTGTGATAAACGTCCCAGAGCAGCATCCCCAGCGGTACCAGCGCGTTGATAAAAAGAAGCGCCTTTGGGAAACGAATATCTTTCATCTTCTTAGAAGCTTCCGCCTCCTTTTCGCCTGTTTAGATCGGACACTTGTGCCCCGCGTTGCTAGGGCGGACAAGTCCGCTCTCTAAACGAATTTAGGTTCCGGGCAAGTTTTCGGAGTGCCTAACCTCTAACCATCAATCAGAAATACTTGCGTAAGTCCATTCCCTCATAAAGGTGCGCTACCTGTTCCGCGTAACCGTTGAAGAGCAACGTATCCCGGGAGCGAAAGCTGGATTCCCCTATGCGATGCTCAGTCGCCTGACTCCAACGCGGATGCGGAACATTCGGATTCACGTTTGAATAAAAGCCATACTCATTCGGTGCCTGGATATTCCAGGTAGTGGGTGGCTCGTCGGCGACCAGGCTTATCTTCGCAATTGACTTAATACTCTTGAACCCGTATTTCCAGGGCACCACCAAACGAATGGGAGCACCGTCCTGCGGGGGCAGAGTCTCGCCATAAAGGCCTGTTGCCAGTATGGTCAGGGGATGCATAGCCTCATCAAGACGAAGGCCTTCAACGTAAGGCCAGTCGAGCACACCGGTTGTCTGGTTGGGCATCCGCTTCGGATCGTAAAGCGTCTGGAAGGCGACGTATTTCGCCTGGGAAGCGGGCTCAACCTTCTCGAGAAGCTTCGCCAATGGAAATCCTATCCAGGGGATAACCATCGACCAGCCTTCCACGCACCGCAAGCGGTATACGCGTTCCTCCTGAGGAAACTTCAAAAGCTCATCTAAATCGAAAGTCGTGGGCTTATTTACCAGTCCGCCAACTGACACCATCCAGGGTTTCGTCACAAAGCCCTGGGCTGCCGAGGCGACAGACTGCTTATTTGTCGAGAATTCGTAGAAATTGTTGTAGTTGGCGATGTCTTCGATAGCCGTGAGCTTCTCGTTCACCGTAAAACCTTCACGCAACCGATTGGCGCTCGGCTTTTCTGTAACGGTCACCAGCTTATCGCCGGGTGGTTTTTCAACCGGAGGCGGGTTTAGTTTGCGATAGAGCAGGGCGGTAGCGCCCGTGGTGGCGACCAGTGCGGCCCCGCGCATAAACACGCGACGGTTGAGATAAACCTTCTTGTCCGTTATTTCGCTGGACTTAATGTCGTCAGCTTTCTTTGTCAGCATTGCTTTTCTATGATTCGCTCACTGAAGATACGGCTGCCGGCTTGCTTCGGTTTTATCTTGCCTGTCCGACGTTTCCGTTTTCGTAGGATAGGCATTCCTGCTTGTCCTTGTGGGTGAGCGATGTCTGTGAGAAGGAAGAGATTTTCCATATATCATTTGACCTTTCTCATAATTTCTCATTTGTCATTTGGGTTCACTCCACCGTCAGTTACAGGGGGATTGTTTAAATCACAAATGAAGAATGAGAAATTATGAGAAATGACAAATGGAAAATCGCTTCTGTCTCACCCCCGCACGAGCGGCTATCCCACACAGACAGACAGGAATGTCTGTCCTACTTTCCTTCTTGAGTCTCGTGGCTGCGAGAGACTAGTATCCCACGGTCTTTTTCCTTCATGAAACGCTGGAGGTCTTCCAGAGATGGATGACGCAGAGCAGGCGCAACCTGGCGATGAGGTTCCTCAGCCGGCAGTTGGATCCGAACCGAAACTTCGTGGCCAATTAGTCCGTTGGGGAATCATCCTGTTGGTGGGCTTCGCGATTGCGGGAACTCCAGTTCCTAATGGGATAACGGTGGAGTCGTGGCGATTGCTGGCTATTTTCGCAGCCACGATCGTGGGATGCATCCTGCGGCCGATTCCGGGCGGCGCGATGGTTCTGCTTGGTATCTCCGCCGTTGCAATCTCGGGCGCACTACCCATTCGAGATGCCCTGGGGGGCTATGCCGACCCCATAGTTTGGCTGGTGTTGGCTGCTTTTTTCATCTCGCGCGCGATGATCAAAACGGGATTGGGACGCCGGATCGCGTTTCAGTTTATCCGCGCTATCGGCCATCACTCGCTCGGCCTTGGTTACGCGCTGGTCTCAACTGACTTTTTTCTGGCCAGCATTATCCCGTCGACCGGCGCGCGCTCCGGTGGCGTAGTATTCCCCATAGCCAAGAGTCTTTCAGAGGCTTATGAGTCAAGGCCGGGCCCAACAGCGAACCGTCTGGGCGCTTTCCTGATGGTGCTGCTTTACCAGTGCGACGTGATTATCTGTGCGACCTTCCTAACCGGCCAGGCGTCAAACGTTTTAATTGCGAAATTTGCCCAGCAGGTTGCGGGCATTGAATTGACCTACACGAGTTGGTTGTTGGGAGCGATCGTTCCCGGATTGATTTCGCTTGTAGTCGTGCCCCAGTTGCTTTACCGCGTCTTTCCGCCAGAAATCAAACGCACTCCAGCCGCCGCAGAGTTTGCCCGTAACGAATTGCGGCGCATGGGACGCATGAAGTGGGAAGAAAAACTGCTGCTGGCGGTGTTCATCGTGGTGGCAACCATGTGGATGATCAGGGGTCTCGCGGGAGTCGTTCCCTCGGTAGCGACCGTGATCCCCTCCGAACGATTCATCGCGTTTTTGACCTTTGTGTCAAAACTGGACTACTCGATACCACCGTTGATTGGTGTTTGTGCCTTGTTGCTTACCGGTGTTTTGAGCTGGGATGATGTGATTAGCGAGCGAGCGGCCTGGGATGTTTTTATCTGGTACGGTGGTTTGGTTCGTATGGCCGAAGCATTGGGTGAAACCGGCCTTACCAAGCGTTTTGCAGAAGCGGCGGCAGGTTTTACTACCGGATGGAGCTGGTGGTTGGCGCTGGGAGTGTTGCTGTTAATTTATTTCTATGCACATTATGGTTTTGCCAGTATTACTGCCCATGCGACAGCAATGTACACGCCGTTTCTGGTTGTCATTCTCGCCGCCGGTGCGCCTCCATATCTGGCCGTTCTATCGCTGGCATACTTTTCCAACCTTGATGCGTCACTTACGCATTATGGGACCACTCCGGCGCCGATCTATTTTGGCGCAGGTTATGTGAAGCAACGCACCTGGTGGCTGTTAGGACTGCTTGTTTCTGTGCCAAATATTTTGATCTGGACGATATTTGGTTTTGGGTGGTGGAAAATTCTGCGCTGGTGGTAGGAGTTAACCAGGTTTGCTTTGCGTAGCAAGGAATTTTGCTTAATTGCACGCGACATCAAGGAAACGCTGCGACTAACAAATCTCAACCACGTTCGGTAACGGGATTGGCCGCAGAGCTTAGGACGCGTATTCAGGCTTTGCCTTTGCCCACGACTAGCAGCATCAGGAATGCCCGTCGTGAGTTCTCGAAACTTCTTTTGCACGCCGAACCGGATTTCATATTGAACCTCGCATTCAGTCTTATGAACTTTCAAAGCGCGATCCGGAATCTGTGCGCGACGTCCTCCGCGAGCACGCTGGCGACCTGGCGCCGAGGGTGGCCCGAGAAGTGAGCAGCAAACTCCAAACCGGTTTAAAGAATCTGCGCCGTAGCGGAATCCAGCTCGGCGCCCAGCCTAACCGGAGAATTCACTAAATGGCAGGTTACTCAGGCACCCCGCTCCAGAAGAAGCTTGGCTTCAAGGAAGGCTTTCGCGTGGGATTGGTAAATTCGCCCGAAGGATTCCCACAAGAACTTGGAGTCTTGCCTGGCGGCGTTAATATCTCCACCGAGCGCTTGCCAAAACCACTCGATCTGATCCTTTTCTTCGCCGAGTCTCAGCAGGTTTTGAGGCGGGAATTTCCCCGGCTCGCGAAGAAACTGAATAAGAATGGAATGCTTTGGATTGCCTGGCCAAAGAAAGCATCCGGCGTCGCCACTGACCTTTCCGACAACAGCGTGCGGAATATCGGACTGGACGCGGGACTGGTGGATGTAAAAGTGTGCGCCGTAAATGATATCTGGTCAGGATTGAAGTTTGTTTATCGTTTGAAAGATCGCAAGGCGTGCTAACGGTGCGGTCACTTGGAAGCGACGAGATGTCTTGTGTTTCCGTAAACGTGATTTTGCATTTCGGTTGCGTGACGAGAGCGGATCGGATTTGCTCACAGTCACCGATCAAACAACTCGCCCGATCACAAAGTTTTTTTTCGTACAGTCGGGATGATTTGCGGATGAGTTCGTGATCGGCAACTACTTATGGTAGGACCAACTGAGACCGAGCGGAAAGTGTTGCGCGATACAACCGGCGAACGGTTTGTAGCAACGAATAAAGGTTACGGTTTTTAAGGAGAATTTGTAGCTCTCAGGAAAGGAAGTCGACGCGCAGAGACTGGTTTGCTGATTAAGATTCTTCTTTATGCGATCATCTATCCTCTCGCAGTAGAGTTGTTTGCATTACGAAAGGATCGATAACGGCAAGTAAACGGAATGAATTTGCGTGTTGTAGAAGTTGGACCACATTAAATTGAATTAGGGGTTGCAAAAAAATTTTCGATCACTATAATGCGACTCCCTCGCTGGAAGCGAATTGATTGAGTGAAGCGTTGAAGTCGGACCTGAATTTTTGATTGTGTTTGCAGGTTACTCGCTCTTATAAATTTTTTGCACGGCCCCCGCTGACCTGCTACGCGATTCCTAATCAGGTGTTTGTGAGCTCCTCTTCATCAGATGAAGAAAGCTCAGGCATCCCAGGCGATTTCCCTATCACGTTAGGGGCACTTCGCCAACAATCAACTCAACGCCGAATCTGCGGTCGGGAGGATTTCTCTCAACCCCGGACTGTGGAACAGTGTTCTTCCAGCGAAGACTCTAAGCTAAGAGTTTGATTGGAGAGCGTCGAAAATGATGGAAGAACTTGATATTTCCGGGAAGAACTGCCCGATTTGTTCCCAGGATCTGCCTCTATCGGAATTTGGAGTTTGCCGAGCCCGGAAAGATGGAAGAAATCTCTACTGCAAGAGTTGCATCCGCAAAAAAGTTACCGAAAGCCGCCGCGCTCTTAAAGAATATAGATCGGCCCGCAAGCGATACGTGAGCCAGCCTTTTTCTGAGCAATCCGCGACCTCTCCGTCCGACACTGACTCCGGTTCGTCAGGAAGTTATGCGCGTCTCCTGAGCAAGCTGTCCCCCGTTGAACGAGTCAGGGAAGCGATTAGGAAGGGGGCGCGGACTCAAAAGGAAATTGCTCAGGAAACCCGGCTCGGCAAAGATGAAATTGGCGATGCCCTTGCAAACCTGCTCCTATGGACCCGCGAGATTAAAACCCAGATAGTCGATAACAACAGGCTATATTTCATAAACGAGTCGGCAGAGTTGCCAATTCGTGAAGAAGCCTTCAACATTCCGCGACGTAAGGGAGACATGCCCAGTTCGTTTAGCGCGCTCCAGGGTCTAATGCCGGGCAGGAATCCGGAAGGAGAAGAACCGGAAAAGATAGGCGGCTGGGTGGCAGCCTAGTCGCCTTCGATAGTTGGGCCAAGCCTCTGTTAATTGTCGAAGGCCTCAAGAACTTCTTGCGCATGCTCTTCCGGTTTGACCTTTTCAAAGACCTTCTTGATTTTGCCTTTTTCATCGATAAGGAAAGTTATCCGCTTCACGCCCATGTAAGTTCGACCCATAAACTTCTTCTCGCCATAAACTCCGTAAGCTTCTGAGATTGAATGTTCCGGGTCAGCCAGGAGTGTGAAGGGAAGTTTATACTTGGCGGTGAACTTCTTGTGAGAAGCCTCACTATCTACGGATACGCCCAGTACCTCGATGCTGCGTTTTTTGAAGTCAGAGAACGCATCGCGAAATGAGCACGCTTCTTTAGTGCATCCGGGCGTATCATCTTTGGGGTAAAAATAGAGCACCACTTTTCGGCCGCGCAGGTCCTTGAGTCGTAGAGTCTCACCGTTCGCGTTTTTTGCAGTGAAGTTGGGTGCAATAGTTCCTTCTTTGAGCATGTTCTTACTCCAGTTTTTCAATTTGGTAACGTAAGCTGCAGGCTGACATTAGCGTTACATAAAGGCTGCACATTTTAGGCCCTGGCCGCGCACCCCGCAAGAATCGATGAGGCTAAATGCGATGAAAAACAAACCGAAAGGCAGCTATTGGCTGGTTAAGCAAGAACCGGAAACCTATTCCTGGAGCGATTTTGTCAGCGACGGTGGAACCGACTGGACCGGCGTTAGAAATTATCAGGCACGCAACAACTTACGCGAAATGAAGACAGGCGAGCGCGTGTTGTTTTATCATTCGGGAAAAGATAAAGCGGTCGTCGGCCTGGCAGAAGTAGTCAAGAGCGCTTACCCGGATCCCACCGCGGACGACGAGCAATGGGTGGCTGTCGATCTCAAGCCGATTAAGTCGCTGAAGAATCCGGTACCACTGGCTGCGATCCGCTATGACAAGCGACTCAGCCAATTGCCTTTGATCAGGCAATCGCAACTTTCCGTGATGTCGCTTACCAAAGATGAGTTTGAAATACTGGTGGCCACGGGAGAGGGCAAGAGCAGGAAGAAATAGCCGGAGAAAAATTCGCACTCGGTATCTGGCACAAACAGGAGGCCAAAAATGTTTAAGCAGATCGACTACACGATGGTGGTAGTTTCAGATATGGATCGCTCGGTAGAATTTTATCGCGACAGCTTGGGAATACCTCTCAAGTTTCAATCGCCCGATTGGACTGAGTTTCAAACGGGAGCCACCACGCTTGCACTTCACGGAGGTGGCGTTGCTCCAACCGCTCCTCCAGCCGGAGATCCTACGAAGCAGGCGGGCAGTTGCTCAATCGGTTTTAACGTGGCAGACGTCGACAAAACTTATGAGGAGTTGAAAGCCAAAGGTATTCGATTTGTAATGCCGCCAACGCAACGAGAGGGCGAGGGGATCAAGTTGGCAGTGTGCATTGACCCGGATGGATTGCCTATCGCGTTTGCCCAGGCAATCGCCCAGACGGCTACAAGTTGAGTATCAGAACCGAGAGCCCAAGCGACCGGCGAACTGTGAACTAATCTTTCAAATTGAGTGCTTGGCCGGTCGCTACTAGTCGGTGGGGTCTCCCTCGGGATTTTCAATTTGCAGGTAAGGTCTTTGACCTCCAATGCGCGGCAAGTCCCGTAATGTCTGTGACCTCCGATGCGCGGCAAGTCTCGTAGGTCTAGACCTCCGATGCGCGGCAAGTCTCGTAAGGTCTGTGACCTCCGATGCGCGGTAAGTCTTTGACTTACCGCAGATCGACATACAAAACCCTTCCGGTCTCTGACCGGAATCTCAGGGTCGGAGACCCGAAGAATTCCACTGAGGTCGCCGGCAAGTCAGAGACTTGCCGCGCATCGGAGGTCAAAGACCTAACGAGACTTGCCGCGCATCGGAGATCACAGACCATACGGGACTTACCGCGCACCGGAGGTCACAGACATTACGGGACTTGCCGCGCATCGGAGGTCACAGACATTACGGGACTTACCGCGCATCGGAGGTCAAAGACTTCTCGCCGCTTCACCGCGGTCAACTAAAAAGCCTGGGCTCAGCTTCAGAGACTTCACCCACGGGCATGGCTGAATCCTTCAGCGCCGGATATTTTTCAAATAGTGGCGCCGGAGCCGGAACGGGTTGTTCCATCAGCGTAGACTTTATCTCAAGCGCATTTACCACTGCCTGGCCGCGAAAATGGTTGTTCGTGATTACGTAAGCCTCCTTCGTCCTGGCCGCAATCTCTTTAATCCGCGTAATCCAAGGCTCTAACTCATCGATTGAGTAAAGATAGTTGTACCGGTCATCGCGTGGCGCCTTTTCCCTGAACCAGTCCTGATAATTCCTTCCGTGAAGCCGCACATAGCCGACTTGAGCCGTCGTGAGGGCGGCAGGTTTGATAGATCTCGCGAATAGCGGTTGATCTACATTGCAGATTCCGACGCCCAATTCCTCCAGCCATTCATAAATCTGCGGATTGTTCCATGACGAATGCCTGATCTCGAGGACTAGCGGATAATCTTTGAACCGATCGAGTAGTCTGGCCAGGTAAAGACGATCGTCGTCGGTATTTTTGAACGACCAGGGAAACTGAAGCAGCATGGCGCCGAGCTTTCGCCGGCTTGCCAGGACGTCCATTCCCTCGCGCACCGCCTGCTCATCTTCCGCAGTTGCTTTGCCGCGCTCGTGTGTGAAAACGCGGTGGAGTTTTGCGGTAAACATAAAATCCCGCGCCTCAGCGACGCGACTGACCCAGGCCTCTGCGGTGGAAGCGGTGAAGGGCCGGTAGAAGCTGCTATTAATCTCAATCGTGCTAAAGAATTGTGCAAGATATTCGAGCGGATCAAACTTCGCGCCCGGCTTCCTTGGGTAGACGATGCCTTCCCAGTCTTTGTAAGACCAGCCGGCAGGGCCGACTCTAATATTTCGTTTGCCTGCCATTGCGAGCCTGAAGCACCTAATTCTGCGTAGCCGGTTGAAAGAGATCCGGGATACTGGCAATCGTCGCTGCGGGTAATGGTTTGAGCCTGAGTTGCTCGATCAGAAAAGCAAGCCGATCCCGCCGTGCCGCGGCATTGAGCGCATGGGGCGCGTCATACAACTCAAAACGTTTCGGCTCGCTCACCACCGCCGCATACAGTCGCGCTCGCTCTGGCGTTAAAAATTTCTCCTGTGAGCCATATTGAAGAAACACGACCGCCGGGGCCGCGCGAGATACATACTTGCCCTGATCCGTCCAGGCATACTTCGCCATATACACATCGAATTTCTCCGGTCCGACTTCCTGTCGATATTGTTGGTATTCGGGTGTCTTCCTACTAATCTCATCCGACATGGTTGCGGCCATGAGGACAAAGGCCTTAAAACGCCGCTCCACTCCGCTGAGGATCGCGCCGACGACGGCATTGTAGCTGTGGCCTACGTAAGCAAGGCGCTTTGAGTCGACATCTTTGCGCGATAGCAAAAGATCAACGCCCCGCCGCATATCGGTGACCTGCTGCACCAGATCGATGGGATCTTGTTCATTCAGGGGGTCGTTGTTTTGCACATGCCCAGGGCGCGCAATCGGCCCATCAGTTAACAAAGACACGGCGCCCGCTTGCGCCAGCGCCACCGCTTCATCGAGAAACTCTCTTCGGTTACGCATCGGCGAGTTTGCCCAATACCAGTGTCCCCAAACTACCGCGGCGAATGGTCCCTTCCCTTTCGGTAAGACGAGGTAAGCGGGTACAACGCCACCTTTCGGACTCGCATAGGTGATGTCATAGACGCGAACGTCCCCTCTGTGCTCAACGCCAATTTCTTTAATTCCAAGCCGAGCATTTTGATCGTAGTCAAAATGCCGAATCAACTCCGCATCCTGAGCGAATACTGACGCCGCATTGAAAAGAAGAATTCCTGCCAGCAAGATAAACTTAATGAGGCATGCTGTTAGCCGCATTTTGGTTGCTCCTCGATTGCTGCATACTGCAATTTATCAAAATTGACAATATCATAGCGTGGGTGCGAGTCTCAGTGCCTTCGAAATTGTCTTCAATCTGACAGAGAGGAGAACCTTCATGCGTCTGACTGAAATGGTTTCGTGCTCCGGTTGAGCGGCTAAGCTGTCACCGAGCTTACTCGCTCAGGTGTTGAGCGGGCTACCACCACAGCCCAAAGACGAGAATGTTTTAGTTGGCTTTGACACGGCCGACGACGCCGGAGTGTATCGACTGCGCGACGATCTCGCGCTGGTGCAGACACTCGATTTTTTCACACCGATCGTGGACGACCCTTTTGTGTACGGCCAAATCGCGGCACTCAACTCGATCAACGACGTTTGGGCGATGGCCGGCACGCCGCTTACCGCGCTGGCGATTACCTGTTTCCCCAAAAAGGGCGTGGATCCGGTGATTCTCGGCGAGATCATGCGCGGTGGAATGGAGACACTGAACAAGTATGGTGTCACACTGATCGGCGGCCACAGTGTCGACAACCAGCAGATCATGTTTGGTTATTCAGTAACCGGCGTAATCGATCCGAAGAAGATCGCCACTAATTCGGGCGCGCGCCCCGGCGACGTAGTAATCCTGACGAAACCAATCGGCACTGGTGTGATCTCGACAGGAATAAAGTTTGAAAAGACGTCGCCCGAAGTTGCCGCGTCCTCGGTCGCAACGATGTTGACACCTGGCAGACATGCGGCTGAGACAATGCGCGAATTTGAGGTCAAGGGCGCCACTGATGTGACAGGCTTTGCCCTGCTTGGTCACGCCTGGGAGATGGCGAAGGCCAGTGGGGTGACGATTGAGATCGATTCGAGCACAGTGCCGTTGCTTGATGGCGCGTTTGAGCTTGCGGCCGCGGGAATGTTGACCAGCGGCGACAAGACTAACCGCGAATATATTGGCGCAGAGATTGAAATCAATGACTCGGTAGACGAGACCTTGGTGAAATTGCTCTACGATCCACAAACCGCTGGTGGGATTTTGATTTCGGTTGCACCTGATCGCGCGGGTGACTTGCTGATGCGGCTTCACGAAGCGTACCCCAACGCCGCTACAATCGGACGCGTCCAGGAACCGCAGCAGTGCTCGATAGTGGTTGATTAGTACCTCGCCGTCGCAACCGGCAGCAAGAAATGAGGAAGCCCGCGAGAGTTTCGCGGGCTTCCCTGGTAAATGATTGAACTACTGAGCTTCAGGCTCGAAGCTTGGTTAGTCAATTGGCTCAGACGTGATTTGTGGTTGATTCTTGAGAGGACCGACACCCTGCTTGCCCGGGTGATCGGGAATCGTGATCTCAATCTCGCTAATGTTATTGCCGTAGTTCAATTCCGGAAGTTGATGACAGAAGCCGTTCGAATCCGTGGAGGGGCAAGGCTCACCTGACACAGCGGTAAACGGTGGGTTCACCGTGATGCGAATAATGTAGGTGCCGGGAGGCACGGGAGCCTGGCCATCTCCGCCGTCAAGCACGAAATACTGACCGCCGAGCTGCCAAACGTAGGTATCTGCCCAGCCGATGCTGATGCCCTGATTGCCGGGGATGGCCGGCTCTGTCGCCGTTGGAGGTGCCCCGCAGGAGAGATAGTTGCGAGCGTTGTTTGCCGGACCTGGATATGCTTGATATTTCTCAACATCAATCATGCAAAAGCCGCGCTTAGCTGCGCGCCAGACGTAACCGGTCGCCGGATCGATCAATTCATAAAGCGTGTAGTGGCGAAAGTGGAAGTGGCGGTGGCAAGTAGCATATTCATAGAGCCCATCATTTGCGGCGATGTGATCGTTCGGATCGCCCAGGTTGACGTCGGCTGTGCCGATATTAGGAGTTGACACCGTAAATCGTAGAAGTGTGTGCTCACCGGGTGTAATCCCGCCTTCTTCAACACTACAAAAGCTTGCCGGTAGATTCTCCACACGCACCACCCAGTTTTGCAGGAGTCGCTTTTGATCGACAATCAAATCCGGCTTTGGCTTTGGAGATGCAGATGCTTTTGCTTTGTGAATAGTGAAAATTAGTCCTCCCGCCAAACAGAGAATTGCGACTAAGAGAGCTATCCGCGTTTTCATTGAGGGTTCTCCTTAAAATTGAATTGTTGATGGTAACCGGACTGTCGGGACGTTGAGGACCTAAGTAAATACGCGCGGCCGGGAAATGTCAATACCGGAAGATAGTTTCGCAAGCGTGCCAATCTTCGCGTTCGCTTCCCGCCAGAACCGGCATGAATGAACGCCATTTTGTTTAAGATGTATGACAGGGTATTCTTTTCACACCTGACGCAGATAGACAAGAACATGGCTTCGATGATGTCGCAAATCTTTTATTCAAAGGTCTACGCCCTTGTTGACCTCTATCGTCATGTCCGCGAGCGCACAATGCAGATTGTCGCGCCTTTGGAGATTGAAGACTACGTGATTCAGACGGCGGAGTTTATGAGTCCGCCGCGCTGGCACATCGGCCACACCTCCTGGTTTTTTGAGACGGTGCTGCGTACACACCAGCCCGGCTACAAAGTTTACTCCGACGATTATCTTTTTTATTTCAATTCCTACTATGAGGGCTTCGGTGAGCGAATAGCGCGGCCCCGGCGGGGCACCCGATCGCGGCCGACAGTCGAGGAAACAGTCGCGTATCGCCGACACGTTGATAAGCAGATGATCGCGTATCTCGAATCGCTCGATGGGAGATCTGGCTTGGATGGTAACGCCGACGCCGTTTTAGCGCTCGTCCGGCTTGGTCTCGAGCACGAGATGCAACACCAGGAATTGCTGGTTTACGACATCAAGCATCTGCTGAATGACCAGTATAAGGCGCCGATGAAACCCGCGCCTGCACCAGCTGCGAAAGTAGAAGGAATGGCGGAGATTGCCGGGGGACTTTTCACGATCGGTTACGCCGGAAATGATTTCGCTTTCGACAACGAAAAGCCCGCGCACCAGATATTCCTGCAAGACTACGCCCTCGACCGTCCGCTGGTCACCAATGGCAGTTTTCTTGAGTTTATGCGCGACGGTGGTTACCAAAACTTTCACTGGTGGTACTCTGAAGGCTGGGAGGTTGTAAACCAGGAAAAATGGCAGGCGCCACTCTACTGGGAACTGCACGACGGCGAATGGATGATTCGTGACTTTTCGGGTTTGCCTGCCGCGGCCGACAAGGCGAACGAGCCTGTTTCACACGTCAGCTTTTACGAGGCTTCCGCTTTTGCGAAATGGGCAGGCAAGCGGCTGCCCACGGAAGGCGAATGGGAAAAGGCCGCCACCTTTGATTCCAACACTGGCGTGCGCCGGGATTTCCCCTGGGGCGACGAGCCGATCGACTCGTCAAAAGCCAATTTGTTCGAGAACGGCATCTGGGCTCCGGCACCGATCAGTGCTTTTCCCGAAGGACAAAACTCTTCTGGCTGTCAGCAGATGATTGGTGACGTGTGGGAGTGGACAACGTCAGATTACGTACCCTACCCAGGATTCAAATCCGAGTTTGATGAATATAACGACAAGTGGTTCGTTAATCAGAAAGTCCTGCGCGGCGGTTCATACGCGACGCCCCAACTCCACATCCGCTCAACCTACCGCAACTTCTTCCATGCGCACGAGCGTTGGATGGTTTCTGGTTTTCGCTGCGCGAAAGACGTAACGTAAACTGTTAGTTTGCGTCTGCCGTTGGGAGCGATTTTTTTGTTTGTGTCAGTCACGAATCCTCACATTTGAGCGGCAATCCAAACTCCGCAAACTAACAGTTTGCGTTACGAGTGGCGCTCACCCTCTGTTTCCGCAAACTAACAGTTTGCGTTACGATTCATCGCTCGTAAGAAGTTTCAATTTCGCTGCTATTTAGGCGGGACTACGACCGGGGACCGAAAAATTTCGTGGCAACAATACTAACTGATATTGAAGTTCGCGTGCTGGGTTCGCTTATCGAAAAACAGGTAACCACGCCCGAATACTACCCGCTTACCCTAAACGCCCTGACGCTTGCCTGTAATCAGAAGAACAACCGCAATCCGGTCACGTCCTTCGACGAGACAACGGTGGCGCAGGCGGTGGAAAGTTTGCGCGAGAAGAACCTCGCCTACGTGTTTTATGGCAGCACTAGTCGCGTGCCCAAATACAAACACGTCCTGCCGGAGGTAATGCATTTGAACCAACCGGAGTTGGCGCTAATGTGCGTGCTGATGCTTAGAGGCCCGCAGACAACCGGCGAACTGGCGACAAGAGCCCTCAGGCTGCATGAGTTTTCCGGATTGGAAGAGGTTGAGGCTACTTTGAATTCCTTAATTTCTCGCGAGCCGGACCCACTCGTTACGCGCCTGCCGCGTCAGCCCGGTCAAAAAGAAGCCCGCTTCGCCCATCTGCTTTCAGGAGAAGTTTTTAGCGAGACTGTTTCCCAGGAAGACCGCCCCCTTGTAATATCTTCTCGTTCGAGCCAATTCGACCGGGTTTCGAAACTGGAGAGCGAAGTTGAAACTCTCAAAACGCAGGTTGAAAAACTTCGCGAGCAGTTCGAAGGCTTCAAAAGACAATTCGAATAGCCGGGTTTATCCACAGATTACGCAGATTTAGAATAAGAACCACAAACCAGATTAGACAGCGGGTTTTGGTGCATGCGTTTGTGTCCCCTTCTAATCTGTGAAACAAGACCGTAGGTTCCTGTTTTTCTGATCTCGAATTCGTCGCCCAAACTATGCGCGAGCTGCACCTGGTCTGTGACCTCCGATGTGCGGTAAGTCTCTGACTTACCGTTCACTCTCATATTTTTTGCTTGGGTCTCTGATCTTCAAATTTCCGGTCGAAGACCGGAAAAGAGTATCTGGGTGGTAATCCGATAAGTCAGAGACTTACCGCGTATCGGAGGTCACAGACCTAACGAGGCAATCGCGGAAGAAGAGATTGGGGAGGCGATGGGTTTTTCTAATCAAGTCCATCGTCCCGGAGGGACCTAATGTTTATAGAACGCAAGCCTAAAAGAGTGCTCCCGCTCCGGCGGAGCGGAACGTAATCACCGCAGAAACATTGCGCTCCGCTGGAGCGTGAGTTGTAGGTGTAGCAATTGGCCTATAAACATTCGGCTCCTCTGGGGCCACGACATCGTTTGGTTGCGGCTCTGCCGCGTTATGTAATCTGCGGATGAGCTGATTAGCTCCTGGCTGGTGATTGCACGTCTAGGCCAGTGTTTCATGTGTGCAATTCGGCTTGTTTTGGGTTATAATTTCCTTCCCAATGAATCTCGAAATATTTCATCCAGCGGTTGCGCGCTGGTTTGCGAAGAGTTTTCCCGCCCCGACGCTGCCACAAGAACAGGCATGGCCGGCCATCAAAGAGCATCGCAACACTTTGATTGCCGCGCCGACCGGTTCCGGAAAAACTCTCGCAGCTTTTCTCGCCGCCATAGATGATCTGGTGCGTCTCGGAGTTGAAGGAAACCTTGACGACACCACTCACGTCGTTTACGTATCCCCACTGAAAGCTCTCAGCAACGACATCCAACGCAATCTCCAGTTTCCGCTGGCCGGTATTCAGGGCGAACTGCAAGCAATGGGTTTACCCGAGGTGAATATCCGGACATTTGTCAGGACAGGTGACACGCCGGCGGGAGAACGCACGGCCATGACTAAGCGGCCGCCGCATATCGTGGTGACCACACCGGAGTCGCTCTACATTCTGCTGACCAGCGAAGGCGGCCGTCGCATGCTACAGACGACCCGCACGATAATCCTTGACGAAATTCATGCGGTTGTCGGCGACAAGCGTGGTTCGCACCTGGCGCTTTCTATCGAGCGCCTCGAGCATTTGGTCCATCAATATCAAATCGAGAACTCGAAAATCGAAAATCGAAAATCGAAACTGATTCGGATCGGTTTGTCTGCCACGCAGCGTCCCATCGAAGAAGTTGCGCGCTTTCTCGTGGGCACTGGAAACATCGACTCCGAAGGCACGCCAAACTGCACGATCATCGACAGCGGGCACACGCGCCGGCTCGACCTGGCCATCGAACTCCCGGAGTCGCCCCTGCAAGCTGTGATGTCTGGAGAAGTTTGGGAGGAGGTTTACGACCGACTCGCTCAGCTAATCCGGCAACACAAAACGACGCTCGTTTTTGTTAACACCAGAAGACTGGCCGAACGTGTTTCTCGCCATCTGGGCGAGCGCATCGGCGACGAAAACATTGCCGCGCACCACGGCAGTCTGGCGCGCGAACAACGTCTGGCCGCGGAGCAAAGGTTGAAAGCCGGCGAACTAAGCGCCCTTGTCGCTACGGCTTCCCTCGAACTCGGCATCGATATCGGCGACGTTAATCTGGTTTGCCAACTCAGTTCTACTCGTTCGATCGCCAGCTTCCTGCAACGTGTGGGGCGATCAAACCATACGGTGGCCGGCTTTCCCAAGGGCCGGATTTTCCCGCTCTCGCGCGACGAGTTGGTTGAATGCGCGGCGATAATTGATTCCGTGCGCCGTGGCGAACTCGACCGTTTGGAACTCCCGGAACAACCGCTCGATATTCTTGCGCAACAGATTGTCGCCGCCTCGGCGGCTGAAGAATGGACGGAGGAGGCGCTCTTCCAGATGATCCGGCGCGCCTACCCCTATCGCAATCTGTCGCGAGAAAGATTTGATTCGGTCGTTCGCATGCTTGCGGAAGGATTCTCCACCAAGCGCGGACGACGCTCGGCTTACCTTCACCACGACGCGGTCAACCAACGAATTCGCGGGCGACGAAATGCGCGGATCTCAGCAATCACATCCGGGGGCGCAATTCCTGATACAGCGGATTATGCGGTTGTACTCGAGCCAAGCGATCTGGTGATCGGTTCGGTGAACGAAGACTTCGCGATTGAGAGTTTGCAGGGCGACATCTTTCAACTGGGAAACACTTCCTGGCGCGTGTTGCGAGTCGAGCAGGGCAAAGTGAGAGTTGAAGACGCGCACGGACAGCCGCCGTCGATTCCCTTCTGGTTAGGCGAAGCTCCGGCACGCACACACGAGCTCTCAGTTTCCGTATCTCGTTTGCGCGAAGAGGTAGCAAACCGGGTTGATGTGAGTACTCCCGCGGTTTTCGAGGGGGTTGTTGAGGAAGATCCATCCGCTGGCGCCGGCGGTATTGGCGGAACCATCAATCTCGAGCCGGCGATTAACTATCTGGTGGACGACATTGGCATCTCGCGCGCAGCAGCCGAACAGATTGTTGAATATCTCGCCGGCGCGAAGGCCGTGCTGGGCATCATGCCGTCACAGGACAACCTCGTGCTGGAACGCTTCTTTGACGACAGCGGCAGCATGCAGTTGGTGGTTCATGCGCCGTTTGGCAGCCGCCTCAATCGCGCCTGGGGTCTGGCGCTGCGCAAGCGTTTTTGCCGCAAGTTTAATTTTGAGTTGCAGGCCGCAGCCACGGAAGACGCCGTGGTCCTTTCGCTTGGTCCGACACATAGTTTCCCGCTCGATGAGGTGTTTCACTATCTCAACTCCAAAACCGTGCGCCAGCTTTTGTGTCAGGCGCTCCTTGACGCACCAATGTGGAACATCCGCTGGCGCTGGAACGTGACGCGTGCGCTGGCGGTTTTGCGTCGCCGCGGCGGCAAGAAGATTCCAGCCCAGTTGCAGCGCATGGATGCAGAGGATCTGCTGACCGCGGTCTTCCCTGATCAGGTGGCCTGCGCAGAGAATCTTGGCGGCGGTGAACGCGAGATTCCGGCACATCCGCTGATTGACCAGACCGTTAAGGATTGTTTGGAAGAGGCGATGGATGTCGACAGTCTGGAAAAGCTGTTGATCTCAATTGAGCGCAACGAAAAGAACCTGTTTGCGCGCGATGTGATCGAAGCTTCGCCACTCGCGCAGGAGATACTCAACGCTCGGCCGTATGCATATCTCGACGATGCCCCGCTCGAAGAGCGCCGGACGCGAGCAGTGCAGCAGCGACGTTGGCTGGATCCGCAAACTGCCAGGGACATGGGCAAACTCGATCAGGACGCGATTGACCGTGTGCGCGATGAAGCCTGGCCTCGGGTTGAGAATGCCGATGAATTGCACGATGCCCTGGTTGAATTGGGGTTTATCACTGCAGCCGAAGGCGTAGAGTGGCCGGAGTTTTTTGCTGAATTGAAGGATGATCGACGCGCCGCCGTGCTTCAAGTGAAGGCCGGGACCGCGGGCGTCCCGCCCGCAGCGGCGGGGCAGATTCCTCCCCCAGAAGACCTAATTCAGACGAATGCGGGCGAGACGCCCGCGGTCCCAGCAAAGGAGTTGAGCGTTTGGGTTGCCGCGGAACGCCTCCCGCAATTACAAGCCCTCTATCCAACAGGATCGCTCGAACCACCCATAGTCGCACCGGAAAGTCTTGCGCAGGTCACCTGGATAGCTGAAGACGCGCTCGTAGAAGTCCTGCGCGGACGTTTAGAAGGCCTGGGCCCGGTAACCGTGAACGCTCTTGCAACATCGTCAGGCCTTAGCACCAGCGAGATCGAATCCGGTCTGCTCAAACTGGAAGCGGAGGGCTTCGTGATCCGCGGGCAATTCACACCCGGCGGCACAGAAACCGAATGGTCGGCGCGCCGTCTGCTGGCGCGTATTCACCGTTACACGCTCAATCGTTTGCGGCAGGAGATCGAGCCTGTCTCTACCGCGGATTTCATGCGCTATCTCCTTGCGTGGCAAAAAGTCGCGCCCGATCATCAGATGGAAGGGCCGGAAAGCGTAAAGGCCATCATCGAGCAGTTGGAAGGCTTCGAAGCCCCGGCTGCGGCCTGGGAAGGGGAGTTATTGCCCAGCCGGCTGGCGGACTACGATCCAACCTGGCTCGATGCCTTGTGCCTCTCCGGTGAAGTTGTCTGGGCCCGGCTAACTCCGCCGGCGCCGCCATCAGCTTCGTCACGCGCGGCAAGTTCCGAAAACGGTGTAGAGCGAGCGCGTGGCTCCGCTCCCGTGCGCAACACTCCCATCGCACTGCTGCGGCGCAAGAATTTTGCCATCTGGAACTCAGTGTTTCCCCAGCCATCGTTGAGTGAAGTTGAATTCTCCACCACGACACGCGCTGTTCACGACTACCTGACGACACACGGCGCCTCGTTCTTCAGTGACATCGTCGAAGGAACAAGACTGTTGCGCAGTCAGGTAGAGGAGTCGCTGGGTGAGTTGGTCGCTAACGGATTGGTTATTTCTGACAGCTTCGCGGGACTTCGTGCTCTGCTGACTCCCGGCAGCCGGAAAACTCAGGCCGCCTCCCGGCGCAAACACCGGCAGCCTGCTTACGAAATGTCGAGCGCCGGACGCTGGTCGTTGCTGCAACGTAATGCTGGGAGCGCGAGCTTCTCGTCCGCAACGGCGAGGCGCAGCCTGGCCGAAGGTGTTGCCAATCCTGAAGCCGCCGAAGAGATTGCCCGCATCCTCCTCAAACGCTATGGCGTAGTTTTCAAGCGGTTACTCGAACGAGAAGGCATTGCGCTGCCATGGCGTGTGCTGCTGCGCATCTATCATCGATTGGAAGCGCGCGGCGAGATTCGTGGTGGACGTTTCGTAGCAGGAATTTCCGGCGAGCAGTTTGCGCTTGCAGAAGCCGTCGGGATGTTGCGAGCGATTCGTCGCACTCGCACTGGAGCGATGGATTTTGGGCTTCGATCACCCTCGCAGCTAGCCGACGACACCGCCGCGGAGACTTCAGCAGGAACAAGTCAGGAGAGTTTGATCTCGGTGAGCGCCGCGGATCCTTTGAATCTGATCGGCATCATAACTCCAGGCGGTCGTGTCACCGCCCACACCTCAAACCGCGTGCTCTATCGTAACGGCGAACCAATCACGGTTCTGGAATCTGGTGAGACGCGCTTCCTCGTCGAGCTGAGTCGGACCATGGAATGGAAAGCCAAGAGCGCGCTGATGCGTAAAGCGACCCCACCCCAACTGCGCTCTTACCTACGCCGGCCCGCCTGATTGACATCAGTGGGGCGACGGAATAAGCTGCGCTCGTTTCCTTCGACACCTTCGCCTGCTCGCAGAACAGTTATCTAAACCATGAATGAGGTTAGTCAACCCACAGATAAGTTTCAGCCTTTGCTGTTCGTTGCGATGCCGTTTGGCAAGAAAAAGTCGCCGGGCGGTTACGAGATCGACTTCGATCGTGTTTACCAGCAGGCCATTAAGCCCGCGGGTGAAGCGGCTGATCTCGAGGTTATCCGGGCCGATGAGGAACGCACCGGCGGGGTCATTCATGTCCCGATGTTTGAGCGGCTGTTACTCTCCGAGGTGGTAATCGCCGATTTGAGCATCCCAAATCCAAACGTCTTCTACGAGCTCGGCGTACGACACGCTGCCCGGCCCCGCGCCACTGTCCTCATATTTGGACAGGAAGCAGGCGGCAACCAATTGCCTTTTGACGTGCAGTTGATGCGTGCGCTTCCCTACACGTTGACCGAAGGTGTGCTCGGCGCCGATGCGGCGACGGAACTGTGCAACAACCTCACGCAAAAACTGCGCGACGCGGTGGCCGATTTGGAAACGAAAGACAGCCCGCTTTTCCAGCTCATCTCCCAGTATCCAGGCATCAATCTGCCGGACGAAGTGACCGAAAACTTCCGCGACCGCGCGCGAAGAATCGACAGCATCTGCGAGAGTCTATCGGACGCGCGCCGCTTGCCGCTCGCGGCGGGCGCAAAAAAAATCAAAGATATTGAAGTGTCGCTCGGTAATATCAGAAAGATTCCGACCGAGATCCTTGTCGACCTATTGCTCTCCTATCGCGACGTAAAATGCTGGGATGAAATGATCCGGCTGGTTGCCAGTCTGCCGACGACTGTTGCAAACGCCATTACGGTTCGCGAGCAACTGGCTTTCGCGCTTAACCGCAGAAATGCGGAGGGCGATCGGGAAAGCGCTGTGCGTATTCTCGAAGAAGTCATTAACAAGTTTGGCGCCTCGCCGGAGACCTGCGGCATTTTAGGGCGAGTTTATAAGGATTACGCTGCTGACGCCGAGAAAGACGGAAAACCGACGCGGGCCGCTGCCTACCTTGATGAGGCAATCAATTGGTACCGTCGCGGGTTTGAAGCCGATCCGCGGGAATACTATCCCGGCATCAATGCCGCTACTCTGCTTTTCAAAAAGGGAGATGAGGTATCGCTCGCCGAGGTAAAGCAAATCACGCCCGCAGTTTCATTTGCGGTCGCGCGGCGCGGCGGCATCAACTCGCGTGACTACTGGGACGTTGCCACAGTGCTGGAAGCGGCCGTACTGGGAGAAGATTGGGCTTATGCGCAACGCGCCGCCCAGAAGCTTGCCATCCTTAAAGCGCCGACCTTCGGACTAGAAACAACCCTCAACAACTTAAAGATTATTCGCGACACCCTAAGTGCCCGCGGAGGCACAATTGAAGAACTTGACAAGGTTGTCGCGGTGCTTGCAGAGGGTTAGTGAGAAACAGATTTCACTGCGATACTCAAACTGCATTCAGTGTGACAATCTCGGCGCGCTCGCGGGCATTATCGAGAAAAGCATCCGTATCTGACTCAATCTTCGCTTCGGTGAGTATTCTCTCTATTTCAACGCGAGCTTCTTCGAGCGTGGGCACGATTTGACCCGGGGCGCGCGCCTTGAGACGGGGCACGTAAGTATCCTTGTAGTAATCAGCGATTTCTTTTTGGGTAATCACGACAAAGTTGCGAAAACGGAAATCAAGGTACTTTTCAATCCTGAGGCGCTGCTCCAGAATTTCGTCCAGTTTCTCGGCAGTTAATCCCACCTGCTGAAGTCGTTGTTGAAATTCTGCCGGGGAAGGAAACGCCTTCACCAGTTCATCGCGCGCGGTCTTTACCTCGTCTGAAGTTGGCGCGATCGAGGGCAGCTTCTCGGCCTCCTGAAGGATTAGTCTCTGGTCAATAACCAAACTCAACGCCCGGTTGAGGTCGACTGAAGTGGGATTGTCCAGAGCCGTATTCGGTTGCAGCGCCAATTGCCACAGCAGGTCGGAATACGTTATGAGGCAAATCTGATGACACTCCGGCAGGACGCCGGCGTTTACAGTGGCCACCATTTTGTCGACCACCTGCTGAGCCTGCGCCACGGAAGGCAGTAGGCAGAAAGCAGTAAGCAGAAGGCAGAGAACAATGCATCGGAGGGACAATGGACGCGGGGCGTTGTACTCCCCGCCCACTGCCCGCCGCCCACCGCTTTCCAAACTGGTTTCTGCCTTCTGTTTCTTTTCTTCTGCTTTCTGCATTCTGCATTCTGCCTTCTGTCTTTTAGAACGTTTGCGTAAATCTGAAATGAAGCTGCGTTCGCTTCAGCCGATAGATTGCCGGCGTGCCGGTGAAGTCGTCAGCTGCACCACTGGGACCACGCTGGGGAATTAGAAACTCCGGCGGGTTGAGCAGGAAGCCATAATCCACCGCGAGCGCACCCCCGAACGGAGTTTGAATTCTGAAACCGAGGCCCACAGTGTTGGCCCAGTGGGAGCGCAGGTTTGCAGCGTCTATCGCCGCCAGGATGTCGCCAGGAGGGACGGTTCTGTCCACGTGTCGGCCAAACAAATCACCAATCCGCCGAAACACGTTGCCGCCATCATAAAAAGGGACCGCCTGAAGCGACCGTGTCAACGGTATGCGGGCCTCAAGATTGACAATTGCGAGCGCGTTGCCACCAATCGGAACTGTAAACGGGTTCAAAATTACCGGCTGCTTGTTTTGATCGATGAAGGTCCCCTCCGGAATTATCGCCTGTCGGGGACCTGCTTCCTCAAAATTGAAACCGCGGAGCGTAGTCGAGCCGCCGGAAAAGAACCGCTCGCTGATGGGCAAAGTAAGATCAATTTCATCGATTTTGCCATTGTCGTCACGATCGCGAGGATTGAAGAGGTTTGCCAGGCCCAACGTGGCGTTACCGGCAAGTACGGTCCCGCGCAGAGCGTTCATTTTGTAATAACGGCGATAAGTCGCCTGCAGCCGGTTGAAAGAGACGTTTCCGCCTAGTTGTCGCAACGCAACCGCGTAATCAATGTTGAAGAAGCCGCCGCGGGTGGCATCTAACTGGTTGTAACGACAGATTTCACCCGGGGCCCCCGTCTCCTCATCCGGATTGCGAACTGTTCCCAGCAGGCCGCGCTCGCATCTTTCCCTGGTGTCACGAACATACGACACTCCAAACCGCGACAGTCGAATCGCTCGATCCGGTTGCAGGATCGGCTTGAGGATCAAACTCTCAAGATTGAATAGACGAACGTCTTCATAACTATAACGTCCAAATATTATCGAATGAGTTTTCCGACTAAGGACCTTCTGCGTTTCAATCGCCGCGGTGAAGCGATTGATTGTAGGCTCGCCGACTTTATTGCCAAACTCGTCAATCGGGTTTCCGTCGATATCAAGTCGCTGCACGATGCCCATTGTGCCGCGGTCAATCGCCGAACGGAAAAACCGCGTCACGGTCGAATCGCGCTTGTACTCGAGCGATAACGCCAGCGGCGCAAATCGATTTTCGCCGTAACGCTTAAAACGCGGGTCGATATATTCAAATCTCAGGATCTGTTGCTTTGTGCTGACTCTGAGGCGCATCGCCCCCTGCCGCAGCTTATTCATCAAATTAACGTTGCTGAGCTCAAACAGACCCAAAGGACCAGTGTCGGTTGAAAATCCGCCGCCATAATCCATCACGCGCGGCTTCTTTTCTTCGACATCGATCAGGACATCACGCCGCTTGAAGCCCGAAGTCGTTTCTCCCGCGGCTTCCGTACGAATAATCACTTGCCGGTAAGCATCTGTCAGATAGAGTTCTCGCTCGCTATCGGCGATTCGATCCGAGCGCAACACATCACCCTCGGCAATGGGAATAGCACGCACGATCGCGTCGCGCTTGGTGCGCTGTGTCTTAGCATCGCCGGTTACTCCGTTAACAATAATCCGGTTGATGTAGACTTTGTCGCCTTCATTGGTGATTGAATAGATGAGCCTTACCTGCTCTTCTTCGCCTTTCTTTGGGAGCTCGACAATCGAATAGTCCATCTGCGCGCTTACATAGCCTTCGTGCGCATAAAGTGCGAGCATACGCTCGCCGTCCGCCCGGGCCTGGGAGCGCGAGTAAGGAGAGCCAATGACAGTTTTCAACTCATCGCGCAGTCGTTGGTCGGTGTAAATCTTGTTGCCGCGGACTTCAACGCCCGCGATGCGTGTCAGCGGCCCTTCGCGAACCTGAAAAGTGATAATCAGACTCTCGCCGTTGATTGACACGCCCTGAAGCACATCGACATCGGCGCGGCGATAACCCATGTCCCGCATATAGGCTCTTATGGTTCGCTTGTCCTGCTCAAGCAAGGTGAGACTTGTGAAGCCGCGGCCATAACCAAAGAATGGGATAAGCCCCAGCGCACTCGCCTTCCGGGTTTTCAGATCGGCGGCAACGTCATCGGGCGTAAGCTTGTTTGTGCCGGTGATGCGAATATCAGTGAGTTTGAAACGGCGTCCGCGTTCGATGTCGTAACGGATTTCAACCGTGTGGCCACTGAGG
The DNA here is from genome assembly GCA_036506215.1 of Pyrinomonadaceae bacterium. Classification (GTDB taxonomy): domain Bacteria; phylum Acidobacteriota; class Blastocatellia; order Pyrinomonadales; family Pyrinomonadaceae; genus PSRF01. Next base: position 79,663 of record DASXSC010000213.1, read on the forward strand.
GCTTCAGGATTTAGCGTTTCACAGGTGGCGGAAGTTCCGTTCTTGCCTGACTGCGGCGTTGGCGGCGTGACGGTGCACACGGGGGTGACTTCCGTAAAGAAATAGCCCTGCTCCTGCAATTTGTTACGTAGCCGGCGCGAACCCTCGATGATTGCCGATTGATCGATGTTGCCTTCACGCTTCACCGGTAACAGTTCGCGGGCCGTTTTTTCGCGCATCGGATAATCCGGAACGATGACGTTAACCTTTGGGCCAACGGCGCCAGTCAGCTTGATCGCAATCAGATTACGGTCCGCTTCACGTTCCACTCTGGGTTCATCAAGCAATGGAGAGAGGTAACCGAGGTCGATTAGGGCCTGCCGTATTGTCTTCAGATCCGACCCGAGTGCCTCACGCGTGAATGGCGCCTGCGGTTGAAGGTGCAAAGAAGTCCTAATGGCTGCCGGATCAAATCCAGTGACATTGATATCAAACGCGTCAACCCGCGCCTGCTCGCCGGGGTTAATGCGGTAAGTGACGATAGCTCGCGTCCCGCTTGGATCCAGTTGCTCAACAGGTTCAACGACCGCATTGAAGTAACCGCGATCCCGCAGATAGACCTGAAGCTCATCAGCGTTGCGCAGGACTATTTGCCGGGAGAGACGCGTGCCAGGTTGGCTCAGGTTTACGCGAGCGCGCAGTTCATCTTCGGAAATCGGCGTGCCGGTAGCAGGGGTCAACTGAAACTTGACATCGCCGATCTGCACCTGGCGTTGAATTACAAAGCGCAGACGAATAGGTCCGCGTGATGAACCGCTCGGGGCCGGGCCTGCCTCGAAAACCTCAACTCGCGCGTTGGCTACTCTTTCAGAATCGAATAAAGCTTGCAGCGAGTCGCGTACGGCAACGGCGGAGAATTGGGTGTTAGGCAGCACCCTCACAATCGATAGGAATTCCGCTTCGGCTGCGGGATCAGGAAGCGAACCTTCAAGAGTAATTTCAACTGAGGTGATTAGCCGGCCTTCATACTCCGCGAAGGTAGAACCAGCCCGGACATCAACCTGAATGAGAAACAGAGTGATAGCCAGAACGACTACGGAAAGAGATTGCCTCAGGACATTCGCGCCCCTTTGCCAGGGTCCTGGCGTCCTTTGCGATCCAGTCGTTCCCTTGTCTCCGTCTATCCCCGAGACGCGCCAAGGCTCGGCCCCGGAGGGCAGGGTTCGACGACCTAGTCGAGCGCCTGGCGTTCGACGCCTGCGCTGTTTTAGTTGGCACTGATTGTCAGTCCGTGCTTCTGCCTGGCCCATAACTTGAACCCACGCGGGCTGCGCGCGCGGGACCGCTCTCAAAACCGCCTTCTGAACCGAATCTCAAAACTGAAATTGTTGTTGCGCGCAGTTAACTGCCGCGTCGAGGCCTGTTCATACTGCGCGATGAAAAACAGCCGGTCGGAAACGCGATATTCGACGGCCAGGATTTGATTGGGGTCCGACGTGACATTGGTCGAATAGGTAACCGAAACGTCCTTGCTAATTCTCTTGCCTAATGTCAAACGCGCCACCGGTGTCGAGCCGCTGCCACCGATGACCGGATTGATTTCAAATCGGCTCAACCCGAAAAGCTTGCTGGTCGCGCGTTGCGCGGGGGCATTGATGAGTGCGTCAGTCAAAAGGCTGGTGGCCGTTCCTAAACCCGATTGCGAAAGTATCGAGGAGCTGGTGTCTCCGGAGGCCAGCTGGCCGGTCGTAATCAAAGAAACAACATCAGCCTGTGGCAAGGCCGGTTCAGAACTGATGATGGCCTGGGGCTGGGAAAGCGGGCCGGTAAGACCAACGGTTACGCGATAACCACGAATCTGGCTTTCGCCCTGAATGTTTATGATTGGATCGGCCTGGCGCTGCGGAGGCAAATCCACCAAAGCACGGGTTAACTCATAACGATCGTGGCGGAAGTTCAGTGTGCCGCTGCTGGCTGTGACCCGTCCTGAGACCACCGGGTCTTTCACCGGACCATTGACCAACAAAGACACTGAACCCACCAAATCCGCAAGATTGTTTCTGACGACAAGCGCGTTGCGCCCTTCAACACGCAAGTCGCTAAACACGGCGGTGCGCACCAATTCAATTTCAGAGCCTTCTTCGATCGATTCACCGGCCTTGAAATTAATCAGATCTGCGAGCTCGATGTCCTCCGTATATTCACTGCGGCGCACATTGACGAGACCACCAATCAGTTGCTCGCGCGAAGTACCTTTGACTTCGAGATCAAGGTCGGCTGTCGTGCGGAAGTTCTCCGGATAAGGAACAGTGACGTTGTCGCCGTGGACGTTGAATAAGAAGCGCGAGAGCGTAAAGCCCTCGAGCAATGCGCCGCCGGTAACCGAGACATGACCACCGCCCATCGTTCCGGTCAGCGCGTCAATTTGGGCCTGGTTGGAGGTGAACCTGACCAACGACTTCACGTTCGTAACTGTCCAACGTTCGTTTCCAATCAGCAGAGAAATCGAGCCTCCGGCGACTGAAGCAGTGCCGTTGAGTCGCGGTCGTTCGTACGTGCCCGTGACTCGCATCGCGACTTCAGCAGTGCCCGACAAAAACGCGTCGGGACTCAGTCCATTCAAAACTCTCAGGTTAAGCTGGCCTTCAGCCGTCATACTTTGCCGCCCGTCGGGGCCGATGGCGAGTGTCCCACCGAGCGCGATGTTCGTACCGGGACCAGTAAATTGAGTCTGTTCGAAGGTTAATTCGTTGGGCGAGAAGCGCACGACGAGGGGCGAGGTGGCGTTGAGTTGAACATCTTCAACTCTGAAACTGAGATTCGTAAAGTTTGCCGTTCCCTGCAAACCGGCCGTCGAGAAATATTCATCCTCGTCCAGCAGGTTGCCGCTTAGCTTGAGCGTGCCGGTTGCCAGTCCGGAGATATTCACCGTGGTTTGCGGCAGAATCATCTTCAAGAGGCTCGTGAGGTCCGCATTGTTAAGCGTGGTTTCGACGTTGGCAGCCAGCCTGTCGCTGCCGAGGTTGACCTGTGCGGAAATCACTTGCGGCGTAGAACCAAAAACGCCTGTGGTAAGGGTGATGTTTAGCTGTTTGTTCTCCGTTCTTCCGACCAGGGCCAATGTGCCGGCAGGACGGCCATTGATGACAACATCTCTCCCTGTCCCATCAAATGTAATTTGATATGCCGAGAAATTCGATTCAGAAAAGTTGCCGGCGATATGCGCGTTGAAGTCGGCTGTACCGGTGACAGATGTAACTCCAGGCCGACTGGTCAAGGCGAAGAGCCGGCTCAGTTGTACGCCCTCGGCACGACCCTGAAAATCGAAGGCTTTGGTCGTCGTGTCAACAGTGCCGCTCGCGACAATGTGACCTGCCGTTAGTCGAGCATCCACGTTTTCAATGTTCACTTTCGAACCGGCAAAAGTCGCGCGCGCGACCAGGCCCTCCAGCGGTTCTCCGCCCAAACGGCCGGGACCAAAACGCAGATCGGCGCTGCCTACCATCGCATTGGGTATGCCTGTTATTTTTACGTGACCAGAAGCATCGGCCTGAGTATCGGCAAGTTGGGATCGAGTTGATTTGCTGAGCGGCAGCGCGGCAATCAGATTACCGGCATTGACCCGATCCAGTGTCGCTTCGAAGGTGATGTTGTCTTTACCGGTGCGGGGTGCGTCGAGCGTGAACTGCATGCCGCCACCGTCTTTCTCTGTCAAGCGTCCATCCGCAATGTGCACTTCGGCGGTAGTCATTTTGAGCGAGGCCGTCAAAGAGCCAAGATCGTTTCCATTAACCAGGAGAGTGCCTAAAGAGACTCTCCCGTCGATGTCCGGCGAACTCAGCTTTCCTCTCAACGTTCCATTGAACGCCAATTGGCCTGCGAGATCGATGCCGTAGCTGCGCATCTGCTCTTCAACCTCCGGAAGCAGGCCCGATGAAATGAGAACCGTTTGCAGCTCGGCGGCGTCGGATGAATTAAGATCAACCTGCAGATTGGAATCGCCGGAGAATGAAAACTGACCGGTCGCTTTGAGTTTGGTGGCGGTCGTTTGCAAGTCGACGCGTTCAATGTTGAATAATCCCCGATCTGCGCGGATCGCTACTACGCCTGAAAGCGGAACGCGTCCGTTCGCCGTGGCGACGTCTTCAGCAATGAATGTGCTTGTCAGGGAGCCGGAAGCTTGTTTGAAATCGGTTCCCGGAAATGCCAGGTCAATCTTGCCGGTGGCCCGGCCCGACAGTGGCACAGCCGACCCCGCCAGCGCCGTTAAAGGTCCGGCCACATCCACTTGATCAAAAGTTGCCGCGACGCGAGATGTGCCGCCTTTGGCAATCGCGATCCTGGCGTTGCCAGTAGCTCGACCCTTGAATACATCCGCAGTGAAATTATTTAGTTGTATTTCGCTGTTGGTTGCTACCAGCTGGGCCTGCGCCTGGCCCATGTCCATCTGACCAAGCACGCCACCGCCAATGCTTAAATCAGCGCTAGCTCGATAACGACCTGAGGGCTCAACGACGAAAACGGGTTTGCGGAGGTTCACCTCGTCCACGTGGCCATCAGCGAGCTTTACACTGCCGGCGTTGATGTCGGCAGTCGAGCCTTCAACCCGTCCGCCGCGAACCGACATCCGGACACCAGCAATATTTATGTTGCCGATTTCCGCTCCCGCGGCGCTCGTCGCGCCAACCTGCACGTCTTTAACAACAACGCTGGTCACGCCGTCGCGACTAACGATGTCGACATTATTAGCGGTTACACCCTGGATTCGGGCGCCGGAGCCCACAATGGTTCCGGCCTTGAGCTTCGAGACGCTGGCAGTGGTGACATTGTTCTCACTGTGCAGTCGCAGGTCCGAGGCGGTAATGCCGTTTGCTCGCGCGCCCGAGGCCGTCAACCCTCCGGCGCTAAACTGACTCGATGATGCAGTCAGCACCCCATTGTTCATTTCTGCGCGTGCATCCTGAAGAATCAGACCGGTGATCGTTGTGCCGTAGCTTCGCTCCGCCGCCGCGCGCAACTCACCAACCCAGCGGAAGTCGGAGCCGGTTCCCATGACGCCAGCGACCAGTTGCACGTTATTGAGTTGAAAGTCTCCAGCTGTCAGAAGGGCGGCGACGGCTTTGCCGTTGATGTTGTAAGCCTTGCCCTGGCCGGATCCGTTGGCGGTAACATTCAGACCCTGCAAACGCAGGTTGTCCGCCGCCAGCGCATCGGATTTAATGTTGCCTTCGACCTTGTATTTGTCGCCTTCGCCGAAAACTACGCCGGCAAAATTGCCAGTTCCACGCAAGGTGGTGCCGGCCTGCAGCACGTCGGAAAGCTGCGTCAAATCAACCGACGAAGTTATGTTCATCTGGTAACGAAGGGCGCGCCAATCGTCCATCGTCCCCTGCAACCGCGCCTCTGCGACGGGGGAGCGCAGTACCAACTCCTGGATTTCCGCGCGGGTTTGGTTTACGCGGCCGTGCGCTTGAATGTCGATGTTGTTAATTGGCCGGCCATCGTAAGTGAAGGTTGAATTTGAGACAGCCAGCGTCACCGTATTCATCCAGCTCGCCGCTGGAGCTGATGGATCGTCTGGTTGTATGGTCGCATTGAGGTTGCGCGCATCGCCGGAAATCTCGTGACGCCGGTCGCCGTAGTGGATCACGCCATTCTTTATTTCCACGTGGGCCGTGGAATACGCAAACAGGATTCGCCTATTGGGTTCAGGCGGAGGAATGTGGATATTGCGAAAATTCGAGCGGCCCTGTTCGTCAAACGTTGCCCAGGCTTCGAGGCCTTCAATCTTCAAGTCTTTAAGATTGATGTTTCGTTGCAGGTTCAAAGCATATAGATCTTCAACCCGCACCGTCGCCAGCAAGCGATCAATCTTCCCGAGCTTCTCTCCGCTCTGAGAGTCATAGAGTTCGAGTCCCGACATTTCCACGGTTTGCGGCGGGAAGCCGGCGTGGAATTCCCCAATCTCAGCGCGAATTCCATAATTCGAAAACGTACCCTTGATTTGACCCGCCACGTAGCGATCGACATAACCCAGCCGGTAGACAATGAAAATCAGCAGAATCAGGGCAACTACACCAATTGCGGCGGCAGTGGTGGCGATCAATAGGTTGCGCTTGTTAAGAAAGCGGCGACGACGGCCCTGGGGTGTTATCGGGTGCCGGCGTTGGGCGTCGCGCTCGGCGATTGCTTCAGCTAGAGGTGGGAGCGGCTCATCAGTTTTGGATTGAAGGGCTTCGCGAATGGACTCACTCTCGGTTGGGGAAGCAGGAGTTTCCCTTGAAGACGAGTCCCTTGAATCTTTGCTCGAATCGTTATCCCTATCGTCTAAACTCATAACAAGACGCCGCCCCTGGCCATTGTCACGGTCCGAACCCGATTTGCAACTCGGCCAGCCCGCACCGGGAGGTTACTTCGTTAAAGAATGGGAGAGGGAATCACGAAACTACAAATGAGCCTTTGAAACAAGAGAGACTCGAAAAGGCTCGCGATCCACGTTTAAAGACAGATGGCAAAGCCGCTCAGGCGCGTTGCTCTCTATCCTCCGCCAGCGGTCGTTCGTCAGCGACCGGTGAATCTTTGAGATGTGCGGGCTGGCCCAGGGGCACATTACCCACAACCTCAAGCGCGAACCCTTCAAGAGCTGCGACTTTGGGGGGATGATTCGTCAGCAATTGTATACGACGGAGGCCAAGGTCATGAAGTATCTGAGCGCCCACTCCATAATCGCGGTCCACGCCGTAACCTGTCTCGAGGCTAGCTTCACGCTTGCCAACGGCTTTTTCCTGCATCACCGCATAGGTACGTAATTGATTTACCAGATCGAGACTGTGCTCGCGCTGGCGCAGGTAAAGAACGACGCCTCGACCGGCGGCTGAAATTTTTTCGAGGGCGGTATGGAGTTGGAACCCGGTGTCGTCGATCAGGGAGCCAAACATGTCGCAGGTAACGTTTTCTGTGTGCACCCGCACCAGAACCGGATCCTTCGTTTCAACGTTGCCCATCACCATAGCCAGATGCACGTCCCCGTTAATGACGTTTTCGTAGGCGATAGCTCGAAAGCGACCATAGATGGTGGGCAGCTCAGTTTCGACCGCGCGTCTGACGAGTGTCTCTTTGTTTATCCGGTATCTGACCAGGTCAGCGACAGTGACCATTTTCAGTTTGTGCCACTCGGCAAACTTCCTGAGTTCCGGAAGCCGCGCCATCGTTCCATCCTCGTTCATTACCTCGCAGATGACTCCGGCAGGGTAAAGACCAGCGATGCGCGCAATGTCAACGCTCGCTTCGGTCTGCCCCGGACGAACAAGGACTCCGCCTTTTTTTGCTCGCAAGGGAAACACGTGACCGGGTCTCGCTAGGTCCTGCGGGCGGGTTTGTGGATCGACTGCGGCCTGAATGGTTGTCGCGCGATCGCCTGCGGAAATTCCGGTCGTCACTCCCTTGCGAGCATCGATGGAAACGGTGAAGGCTGTGCCCAAAAAGGAGGTGTTGTCGGCCACTTGCGTCGTGAGGTGCAATTCATCGCAACGCTCTTCGGTCAACGGCAGGCAAATCAACCCGCGCGCGTAGCGGGCCATGAAGTTAATAATCTCGGGTGTTGCCTTCTCAGCCGCACACACGACGTCGCCTTCATTCTCGCGGTCCTCGTCGTCGACGATAATAATCATGCGCCCTTCGCGTATTTCGGCGACAGCGTCTTCAATGGAAGCAAAGGTCATTGTTCTGAAGTCTTAAATCTGAGATCTGAAATTCCAAAAGTTATGTTAACCCAAAAACACTTCTTTTTGCATGGAGTCGAAAAGAAACACCCTTATTATGCGAGCCTTCCAGGCTCTCGACGGCCCGCAAATCTGCACTAAGAACGCCGAACTACCCAATAGCTTCGAGGTTGTCTTATTTCCCGGTGGAGCTTTGGGAAAGACTCATGATCCGCTCGACATATTTGGCGATTACGTCGGCTTCCAGGTTCACTTCATCGCCCGGCCGGAGGTAAGAAAAGTTTGTGACTTTCCAGGTCTTGGGAATGATGGCAATTTCGAAGTAGTCGTCTGCCAGGTTTGCAACAGTGAGGCTGATTCCTTCCACGGCGACTGAGCCTTTAAAAACAAGATATCGCGCAATCTCGGGCGGATAGGCAATGCGAACGGTCCAAGAGCCGTCATGGTCAGTGGCGCTGAGAAACTTTCCGCGAGCATCAACGTGGCCCTGAACCAGATGCCCGCCGAGGCGCGTCGCGGGAGTGACGGAGCGCTCAAGATTGACCGGCGCGCCCGGGCGTAGTTTACCGAGGGTAGATCTATCCAGCGTCTCACGTGACACGTCCGCCGCAAAAGAATCCCGGTTGACATCCAGCGCCGTCAGGCAAACTCCGTTGACGGCAATCGAATCGCCTTCGTGGATGTCCTGGGTAACGACGCGAGCTTCGATCGCCAGGCGGGCATTATCGCCCCGCGGCTCTATGCTTTTGACCTTCCCCAGTTCTTCAATGATTCCTGTAAACATACGTGGAGTTCGAATTTCGAATTGCGGATTGCGAATTTGCTCAGCGCACAAGCTTCAAAATTAAGGCGATGAATAAGACAATCATAACTCCTAAAACTCCGGGGCCGAGGGAGAAAACCAGCATCCAGATCGGCTCCCTCTTGAAAGAAAATCCAAACAGCTTAACGGTCTTCATCTATCTGCCTCAGCGTCTCTCTGGCTCGTCTTTTCCTGAACTGCCGCCATCATCCGTTGAAAAACCACATCTACAGAAAGTCCAGTCGAGTCGATCGTGATCGCGTCGTCAGCAATCTTCAAGGGCGAATCAATACGCGTTGAATCGCGGTGATCCCTTTCGGTCATGTCGGCGAAGGTTTCATCAAAATGAAGCTCGGGATCCTGAGCCCGATCTTCCTTGAAGCGTCTTTCGGCTCGGGCCTGGGGCAAGGCCGTGAGGAAAAACTTCACGTCCGCGTCCGGAAAAACAACCGTGCCGATGTCTCGGCCGTTGAGCACCGCGCCCCGCTCACCCATTTCGCGCTGTCGCGCCACCATCGCCCGCCGCACTTCAGGTATTGTTGAAATGATCGACGAGAGATCTGTGACTTCCTCACTGCGAATCTGGTCGGTAACATCGCATCCGTCAAGTATCACCCGCAGGGAATCAGGATCACCCTTCAGATCGATGTCGATTCTATTTGCCAGCGATCCCACCCCGATGTCGTCGTTGGCGCTGATGCTTGACTCCATCACCGCCAAAGCCACGGCCCGATACATCGACCCGGTGTCGATGTAAAGCAGGTTGAGCGCGCGCGCGAGCATCCGGCCAAGGGTTGACTTGCCCGCAGCGGACGGTCCGTCAATGGCGATGATTAAGCTCTTCTTCATTATGGATGTTTGTTAGATAGTGGCAAAGGCCAATGTACAGTCGGATATTTCGTCGGGATTACAGGCTCAACTCCTTGGAGTGCGCCGGCCTGGCGGCGCTTTGTTAACCAACTCTTCAACCACAAAAGTTTCGACATCTCATATCAGACCAAAGCGCCGCCAGGCCGGCGCACTCCAAGGAGTTGAGCTGGAGTATTCACACAGTCGATACCGAGACTGAGTAATAACTCCGCCTTGGCGTGTCATGAGGACCGCAGCGAGAATTATCAACTGGTCGCTAGCACCACCCCGCCCGGGGCCCGGCTGCGGGCTTCCCCGGTCCGCTCGCGGTTCTGATTCGTCTGCTCCGATAGTTACGTGGTGCTTAGATCAAACAAAAGCAGAGAACACTTCGTTTGAAAGTAGTGCTCCTGCCCTCGTGAGCTTGAGCAGGTCATCGCTGCATTCGATCAAACCAGCTTCCCGAAAACGCTTTAGATCCTTTTCATGTTGCTCGCGCAGGTCTGCGCCAAACATCTGTTGGTAGGCATTGAAGCTGAAGCCCTGCATCATCCTTAATCCGAGAAACACCGCTTCCGCCTGGCGGTCTGCTTTAGTCAATCGAGTTTCCTCCACAATCGCTCGGTGATGACGCTCGATCATTTCGACATATCGAACCAGCTCGCGTTCATTCGCCCAGCGCCGGAAGGCACCGTCATAAGAGTGTGCCGAGCACCCAAAGCCGTAATATGGCGCTGCGGTCCAGTATTTCGTGTTGTGCCGGGCTTCAAAACCAGGCAAACAGAGATTCGATATTTCGTAGTGCTCGTAGCCCGCTGCCGCAGCCCTGTCTAGCATCACTTCATACATGTCCGCAGCCAGGTCCTCATCAGGCTTTGGTTGAAGACCGGTCTTTATATGATTAGCAAGCGGAGTCCCCTGGTGGACCTCCAACAGATAAAAAGACAAATGTTCCGGCCGCAGCGAGAACGCTTCATCGAGGTTTCGTCGCCAGCCAGCCATGGTCTGTCCCGGCAGTCCGGCAATCACATCAAAACTGACGTTATCGAATCCGGCGTCGCGCAAGTAGCGAAACGTCCGTCGTGTTTCATCTGCCGTGTGTGAGCGGCCAAGGCGAGCAAGTTCACGGTCGTCAAATGTCTGCGCGCCAAAGCTCGCACGGTTGATGCCAAGACTGCGAAATTCGGCAAGCCTTTCAGGAGTAACCGTACCGGGATTTATCTCCAGGGTCACTTCCGCGTTTTCGGAAACCATGAAGCGTTGGCGCGCCGCGTTTAAAAGCGTTTCCAACTGCGACGGTGATAACAACGAAGGTGTACCGCCACCGAAATACATCGTATCGACAGTTTCGGGTGTTTCTACCTCGCGCCAGGACCCAATTTCGCTAACTAAGCTGAGAACGTAACGCTCCGCCATGGCAGCGTTGTAAGTTCCAGTGGCGAAATCGCAATACGAACAGCGCGAACTGCAAAAAGGAATGTGAATGTAGATTCCGGCCGGCTTCAATGTGTTGAAATTATATCACGCGTGACTCAGGCGGATGTCGCTTCGAGCCGAGCATCATCACGGTGAGGTCTAGCTGTACTCTTTTTTTCTCGGTGTATGTCTTGGAATCACCGTACCGTTTCACAGCGACAGGCAATCGCGAGTAATCCCGGCTGGCACAGGGGTTGATGGGAGTGTCGTTGGTCAAACAGTTCTACAGTTTAGCCGGCACACACTATCAGCCGGAGATTCGAATAATCAACAAGGAGGGATGTTATGCCAGACAACAAAATGAACAATCCTGAACAGGAAAAGAACATGGGCGGTAAGACCGGCAGCGAAGGTCAGCAGGGAAAACAGGCGCCGGGCCGAAATCCGAATGACGACGAGTCAACCGGCCAACGCGGTGATCAGGGCACCGAACGCAAGGGCCAGGGTAGTGGCGGACAGGGCGGTGGACAAGGTGGATCCAAGGGCGGATCCAAGGGCGGACAAAATCGCTAGTTGCCTTTCTTAATTCAAACTTCTGCGGTGCGGAGCGCAAGCTCTGCACCGCGGTTTTTCCTTGTAAAGCAAACTGTTAGTTGACGTCGACTCGTAAGTCTCAACGCGTAGCTGGGAGCGCGGGCGTCTCGCCCGCGACGCCCCGAAGGCGGCCGACGAAATAGACCTTGTCCTGGGTCAGCACGCGATAGATCAGCAACGCAAACTCCTGGTTAAGCACGCAAAGTAACAGTTTGCTTACTTTATTCGTTTCAAGCTGCCATCGCCGCTAATCGACTTGCTCAGACTGCGACTCACACGTTCGGCCTCGGCAAAAACACGCAGGAAGTTCTCGCCCAAAATCTTACGAATGTCCTTCTCGCTATAGCCGCGCTTTAATAGCTCATAAGTGATGTTCGGCAACATCGAAACGTCTTGCGCTCCTTCAGGCATATCGACCGCGCCGTCGAAATCGGCGCCGATCCCCACATGATCGATGCCCGCCACTTTTACGATGTGATCGATATGATCGATCAGCTTTGAGATAGGTAGAGGAGGCAGCGGGTTTGACGCCTCAAGTTTATCGCCTTCCTCCGCCAATCGCTCCGGGTCATCTTTGTACTTCTCATTGAGTGCATCCTGTTGTGCTTTTAGACGACGGGTGCGTTCGTCGTCCTGAGGGGTCACCGTCGCTGTGTCGACGAAGACGCTGTAGAAATTCACTTGCACTACGCCGCCATTCTTTGCGATTCGTCGCAACAGATCGTCAGGTATGTTTCGCGGCACATTGCTGAGCGCCCTGGCCGAGGAATGCGAGGCAATGATCGGCGCCTTCGATACGTCGAGTGCGTCGCTCATCGTTTCATCGGAAACGTGGGAAACATCAACCAGCATCCCCAGTCGATTCATCTCCCGCACTACTTCTTCGCCGAAAGGCGAAAGGCCATGATGTTTCTTGTCCCCACGTGCAGCGTCGGCCCAATCGTTGGTGTTGTTCCAGGTGAGAGTTATGTAACGAACTCCGAGCCGATGAAACTCGCGTAGTGCGGCCAGCGAGTTTTCAATCGCGTGGCCGCCCTCGATGCCCATCAGCGCCGCAATCTTCTTCTCCTTCTTGGCGCGTCGAATGTCTGCTGCGGAAGTGGCCAACATCAAATCGTTTGGATGACGCTCAACAGCACGATAAACCGAGTCGATCATATCCAGCGTGCGACGGGCTGCTCCACCATGTGCGACATACCAGGGCCTGACGTAAAGCGAAAAGAATTCGGCGGTAAGTCCACCCTGCTTCATGCGTTCGATGCTGGTGCGATAGGGCACCGGCGGCGAGCCGCTGAGATCATAGTCGTCGTTCGTCATCGGCGTGGTCACATCGTTGTGCGTGTCGATGACAATTGCTTTGCGATGAATCTCGAGTGCTTTTTTCCAGAGCCTTTCATCGCGAGGTTCGGCGGGAATAGACAATTTCGGAGCATCGCTGCGACGTGCTGCCAGATCATGCAAACTCTCATTGGCCGCCCCGGCGGGGGCTGTGAATGAATACAAGACTGAGATAGACAACAGGCAGACAACTACCGGGTTAAAGATCTTTCGGAGATACATGGCGCGCCTTTCAAGGAAGTGTTTGTGCAGGGAATTAAAGCAGCGCCATAGTGCAAAGAAGCGGCGTGGGCGTCAAGTTCCGCTGGCACCGCACAGTGTGCGCTCGCGGCTATGCCGCCTGATGTGCGGAAGGTCTCGGACCTTCCGAGAGACTCTTCTGACTACTCTGGGGCTTCGCCCCGGATTCGAACGCGCCGGGGGCGCAGCCCCGATCCTTTGAAGGTGGGCTGGAAGGTCAGAGACCTTCCGCACATCGGAAGGCATAGCCGGAAAGCAGAAAGACTAAGCGAAAGCAGGAAAACGTTACGTGTTCCTCTTCACTGTCGCTTGACGACGCCCACCCGCCCCGCTGTGGCAGGCCACATTGATGACAAATGATCCAGGCTTTAAAACAGGTATATGCGGGTCCTGCTCTTGGGGCAATGCCATGAGATTCCCGAGAAGTTGGCGCTGGAAAAAGCCTTACAAGATCGGCTACCGCAGACTCTGAAACAAAGGTAAGATTCATGTCAATGTCTATCCTAATTGCCGAAGACAACGTCGCCCAACGCCACTACTTGCGGGAGATTCTGGAAAAGGAGTTTCCGTCACACACGCCCATAGTCGAAGCCGCCGACGGTGAAGCAACGGTGAAGCTTGCGCTTGAGCAGAAGCCGGCGATGTGCATCCTCGACATTCAGATGCCCAAGCTTTCAGGCGTGAAAGCCGCACGCGCGATCTGGCGCGAGTTCCCTTCGGCGCGAATCATTTTCTGGACACAGTTTCCCCATGAGATTTACATCAATGAGATTCGCAAGATTGTGAAGTCAGTCGATCCCCCACCGGCTTACGGTTTCATTCACAAGAACAATCCCGAGTCGCGCTTCCTGCGCTTTGTCGCCGCCGTGCTCGAAGACGGCGCCGACATGATCGATCCGGCATTCAAGGATTCCTTCAAGCGGCCATTGCTCACGGAGTTTGAGTCTGAGGCACTTTATTACCTGGCCCTCGGCCTCTCGAATTGGGCGATTGCGCGCAAGTGTTCGCTTAGTCTGCGCGGCGTGGAAAGCCGTCTGGCGACACTCTACGAAAAACTTTTCGTGTCGATGGCTGAAGGCACTGAGCACGAAGCTTACGAAAAGCTCGCCTACAACGTGCGCACTCGTGCGTTCTTCGAAGCGCTGCGTCGCGGGTTGTTGAATAATGATGAACTCGAAAAAGCAGCGCAGGAGCAGGAGGCGTGGATTGAGCGCGATCGTAAACGCTATCTGGAGGAGCAGAAAAGTCTCAATCAAAGAAAGAAATAAACCATAAGGACGCGTCGTGATTCATAAGAAGCACCCAGCGCTTCCGTTTTGTGCCGATTCAACGTGGTAGTGCAACAGCTCGTTGCCTCGTCACAATAATCGAAACGCGAGATAGTAACAGTCGACCAATATTGGCGCTTATCCTAATCAGAACCGGAAGCGGACCGGGGTCCCCAGCCGGGCAGCCCGGCTGGGGTGGTGGTAGCGACCGGCCGGGGACTCAACCGTAGTTGTTTGTACTTGAGTGACCGCGATCAGCGATTGAAATACTCGACTGGTAAAGTTGACTCCTTGGCCGGTCGCTACCGCTCGCGGTTCTGATTGTGGATGTTACAGTGCCATCGCTGTCGCTTCGGATCTCATCGCTGACTTGGACTTGAAACTTGAATCCACCTTGTTTAATTGAACTGCAAGATTCCATTTCTAAAACGACCCACGGAAAAAGCCTTTCGCGGCTTCGCCGCCGCACAGTGCGGTGAGGCTCAGCCTCACCGTAGCTTTATAGATAAGTATGAGGCTATGCCTCCGCGCCTCGAGGCGAAGCCTCGTGGCAGTAATTTAATTAGGAGACTTGCGAGAAGGCGAAGCCTTTCCACACTGAGCGGCTGCAAAGCCGCAAAGGCACGGACAGGAGACCAGCGAATCGCACGCTCAGATCCAAAGTCACGCTTTCTGCTTTCTGCTTTCTGCCTTCTGCTTACTGCCTTCTGCCTTGTCCTGTTCCTGCCGCCTGCACCTGCCTCCTCGCAAAGCGATACCCAGCCCTCGCCAAGCCCGTCTCCATCCGCCACGCCGTCCCCTTCGCCGTCTCCGACTCCTATGACCGGCCTACACCAGTGGGGCGCGGTGACACTTTTTCATGGCTTGCCCTCGGATCGAGTGCATGCGATTGCGCAAGGGCCTGATGGGGCAATGTGGTTTGGTACGGAAGCGGGCCTGGCCAAATTCGACGGGCGCAGAACTCAGACCATGGCGATAGGCAGTCTGTCTCCCGGTCGCATCCTGGCGTTGCAAAGCGATCAGGCGGGCGCGCTTTGGATTGGCACTGAAACCGGCGCGGCGCGCATGCTTTTGGGTCGCTTTGACGTGATTAAAGAAACTGCCGGCCAGTCCGTGACCGCCATCATCGCCCCCGAACGCGACCGTGTGTTGCTGACAACTGAACAAGGCAACGTTTTCGAATGCCGTGTACAAGCGGACGGCTCCGTGCAAACGAAAGCTCTGTTGACTCAGCCCCTGCAAAGTGCTGACAGAGAACACGTGGGACCGCTGGCGCTGACCAGCCTGGTGATGATCAACGACAAACTCTTCGTAGGATCGTTGAGTCGCGGAGTGTTGGCAATCGAAGATGGCCTGGCGCGCGAAGTAGAAATGCATCCGGCGGTGTTTTTCGTGCGCGCTCTCGATGTGGACCCGAACGGCAGGCTTTGGCTCGGCGCGCGCGTAAAGAAAGACGAGGCCGGACTATTAACTGGACCGGGATTTTCCAATTTTGCACGCAATGAAGCGGCAACCGGCACGGTCACAGATCTCCGCACTATCGGCCAGGATGTTTGGGCGGCTACAGATGGCCGCGGCGTGTTTCTGTTTTCAAATAACAAGAAGGTGCAGCGATTCACCTTTGACGGCACAGCCGGAGGCTTACGCTCGGATCATGTCTACACGATTTTCCAGGATCGAGAAGACGTGATCTGGTTTGGGACCGATCGCGGCGTTTGTCGTTACGATCCCAACGCGCCCCGAGTCGAACAAGTCGGCGGTAACCCGCAGAGCAATTTCGTTCGCGTGCTTTACCAAACTGCAGACGGTTATTTACTCAGCGGCACAAACCAGGGGCTCTTTGTTTACGACAAAGCAGCGACTGCCTGGCGTCCAGTCGTTAATCTCTCGCGTAATACCATTTATGCGCTGGCGGAAGACGAGAGCGGTCATTTGCTGGTGGGCGCAGCCGGCGGCTTCTATTCCAGCCAGCGCACCACGCCGGGGGCAGGCCTCAAGGATGAAAATTTCAACCGGCTCGAAACCGGCTCGGGCGCGGTCGATGCTGCGGGCAACGTCCGCGCAATCGCCTCGTTTCAGGGCAGCACCTACATCGCCAGTTATGGTCGCGGCGTTGAGCGAATTGAAGGTTCGCGCGCGCGTTTAGTCTGGCCCACTAGTGCTGACGCAACGCAGGAACGTGAAGTCATAAGTCTTTACGCGGACGGTGAGTCTCGCCTGTTGATCGGCACAATCCGCGATCAGTTGTACGTTTTCGATGGCCACAAAACTGAGCCTGACGCTTCGTTTACACCTCTGAAGAATACCGGCGTAAGAGCGATTGACCGCAGCAACGATGGCACCGTGTGGTTTGCGACCGGCCGGGGCGTCTACGCTTGCAGGCCCGGCGCAGTCTGCATTTTGGCTGCGGCAGATGTTGACGCGCGCGCGGTGTTTGCAAATCGAAGTGGAAACAATGTCGAAGCGTGGTTCGCAACCACTGGCAACGGGATGCTGAAGATTCGCCTGGACGAGAGCCTGGGTGCGATAGTTTCGCAGTTGGACGCCGAACAGGGTTTGCCGTCGCAAAGCGTGTTCGCGGTCCTACCCCAACGCGATGCGCAGGGAAACGAGCTGCTATTGATCGGTACCAGTCGCGGCGTCGCTCGCTACCAACCAGGACGGACCACGCCGACGCTGTACGCAAACCGCGTCATCAGCAAACGCGTGCATTCGCCGGCCGACCTGGCTACCGGACTCAGCCTTGAGTACCCGCAAAACAGTTTGCTTTTTGAGGTAGCGGCAATCAGCAGCCGCACTTTCCCCGAGCAGTTTCAGTATGCGTTCACGCTCCTCGACAGCAAGAACGCGGTCATCAAGCAGAAGCTTTCTCGGGAAGCGCAGTTTGCGATCGAAGGACTTAGCCCCGGTAAGTATCGGGTGACGGCGCGCGCGTTTAGCAAGGACCTCGTGGCCTCGGAGCCGTTATCGTTTGAGTTGAGCATTGCCAAATCGCCCTTCCCCTGGACATCTACCGCGCTGGCGATCCTGTTGGCCCTCGCCCTGCTCGCCCTGCTGTGGGCGATTTTGGAAAGACGCCGAATCGCACGTACAAGCGCGGCGCTGGTTGAAGCAAATAACGAACTCGCCGATGCGCGCTTGAATCTTGCGAATGAAGCGGAGCGTGAACGTCGCCGCATCGCGCGCGACCTGCATGACCAGACGCTGGCTGATCTGCGACACTTGATGCTGCTAAGCGATCAACTGCCGGCAAACGGCGACGCGCGAGGTAGCACGGAACTTGATCCGGCAGCGCTGCGGACGGAGATAGAGTCGATCTCGCAGGAGGTGCGCAGGATTTGTGAAGACTTGAGTCCGTCGGTGCTCCAGAATGTCGGCTTCGCGGCGGCGTTGGAGTTTGCTTTATCGCATGCGGTGCAGGACGCGCCGGCAAACAAGAGGTTGCAACATGAGTTTGTTTGTGATGAGGCCCTGGAGGAACATGCGCAACTGCCGCCAAATGTGCAGATGCAGATTTACCGGATGGTACAGGAGGCCGTGAACAATATCTTGAGGCACGCGGGTGCAACCCACGTGAAAATGACTGTGGTGGCCTCTCCACGCGGGGACTTTCTTCTGCAATTAAAAGACGACGGCAGGGACTTTGATCCAGGCGCGCAGAAAAATCTCGAGGGACGCGGGCTGGCCAACATGCGGGCGCGCGCGAGTTTGATTGGGGCTGAAATCTCCTGGGAGAAGCTTGACGGAGGCGGCACGTTGTTTACTTTGCACCTCAAGACAGCGGGGGCAAGCCGCCCTTCCTGACCTCGAGACTTTCCTGTGTTCTTGTTTGCTCTTTCTTTGAGAGGCCTTCGATGTCCACTTGGTATTCAAGCATAGCAGTCTCGAGGTCAGGAAGGTTGGCTTGCCCCCGCTCTTCTGTGGTGGATTCATGTTTCAATCAGCGATTAAAATACGCCACCAGCAAGTTGACTCCCTGGCCGGTCGCTACCGCTTCCGGTTCTGATTAGGATTTACGCGTCTCAATTATGGTGACGAGTCCGCGAGCTACTGCACTTCAAACTTGAATTCGCGGTTAGCCAACCATATGGATAACGTCCTCTTTGCTCTTAGTCCTGAAATTCAATCGGCTCTTTCATTGAACAAGCCAGTCGTCGCCCTTGAGTCAACGGTGATCGCGCACGGTTTGCCGCGCCCGCAAAACCTCGAAACCGCTCAGCGCCTGGAGCAGATTGTTCGCGAGGCGGGCTCGCTCCCCGCCACAATTGCTATCCTCAACGGCCGGCTCTGTGTGGGACTCAGTAACGAACAAATCCGTTTCGTTGCCGAAAGCGAAGCGATCAAGAAGGTAAGCATTCGCGATTTGCCACTGGCAATCGCGCAAAAATGGAACGGCGCCACCACGGTCGCGTCAACAAGCTGGATCGCTCACCGCGCCGGCATCCAGGTGTTTGCAACGGGCGGCATCGGAGGCGTTCATCGAGGTTCGCTACCTGATGTTTCGGCGGATTTGCCCACACTCGCAACGACACCCCTGGTTGTCGTTTGCTCGGGCGCGAAGATAGTTCTTGATCTACCAGCCACGCGCGAGTGGCTGGAGACTTACGGCATCACGGTGCTTGGTTATCAATGTAACGAGATGCCCGCCTTCTATTCGCGCAGCAGTGGCTTGCCGGTGGACCTTCGCGTTGACTCACCTGATGAAGTCGCTCAAATTTTTCGGGAGCAGCAGGCGTTGGGCATTGAACGCGCCTTATTGGTCACTGTTGCGGTACCGGCGGAATCTGAAGTTCCTGCTGCGATTTTAGAGCGCGCGCTGGATGCAGCGTTGCAGGAAGCAGAAAGCCAACAGGTGGCCGGGCGCGAACTGACGCCCTTTCTGCTGTCGCGCATGGCCCAGGTGAGCGAAGGCGCCACGCTCAAGGCAAACATCGCACTGCTGGAAAACAACGCACGCATAGCGGCATTAATAGCAGCAGCGCTCGCTGACCAAAGAAATCACTCACCTTGAGAATTACCATCCGTTCGAATTTCCGTATTGGCTTACGAAATTTTGACAACCCAGTGGCAACTCGCACGCATCACAGCGTCGAAATCTGAAAGCTTCTCCCCGGGCTCACAGTTCAACTTCAAAGTTTGGCAGTAATTAACAGTCGGTGAAACGAATGAGTTTCTCCCCAGGCTCGCAGTGTGTCTTTCCTAAAAACCGTTCAGGAGGCTGCTATGAGCCGCAGATGGCTTCTCTCTCTCTTCTGCCTTTTCTTCGCCCAGGTGTTCGTGCAATTCTCAGCCGCCAACAGCGGATTGCGTGTCAATGAGCCGGCCACCAAATTTCTAATTCAGGATCAAACAATTGTAGTGCTGGAGGTGATCAATCCCGCGAGTCAGAACCTGCCGGCCCATCTGCGATTAGAACTCGTCGATCCTCAGGATGCCATTCGCGGCCTGGCCATTCGCGAGCTAACACTGCAGCCGGGCCCAAACAAGTTGTCGATTCCGCTGGCGCTTACAACGCAGGCTCTCAAGAACGATGACAAGACCTTGCCGTGGTATCGGCTGCGTTATCGGATCACTCCTTTGCCCGCAGCGAAACTTGCGCTCGATGCGGCCAGCGGAGTCATCTCACTTTCCGAGATCGAGACACCAGATATCTTTGCCCTGGAGGTCAGCGCCCCGCGCCAGACGCACCCGGGGGCCCGACACTATACCCACATCAGGACGCGTCACCCGATAACGGGAAAGCCGGTGAAAAACGTTAACTTAACCGTCGAGTTGAAGCTTGATGATGACGATGATGCCCAGGGGCCAGCAGTAAGGAGCTCGGGCATCACCGACGCTGACGGCTATGCTCTGGTTCCGCTCAACATTCCCGCCAAGATCAGTTCCGACGAAGGCGAGCTGAAGGTCGTGGCCCGGCACGGCGGTTATGTCAAGGAAACCAGCGAGGAAATAGAGTTGCCTAACAACGCGCAGATAATGGTCACAACGGACAAGCCTATCTATCAACCCGGACAGCCCCTTCACGTGCGCGCTCTCGTTTTTGATTCCGCTCGCCATGCGGCGGCGAATGCTGAAGTGACTTTGAAGGTGACCGATCCCGAAAACACGAACGTTTTTGAAACCACTTTACATACCTCGCGCTTCGGGGTCGCTAATAGCGACTGGACAATTCCGGAGAATACGCGGCTGGGAGATTACGCCATCACGGTTGAGGTTGATGATGAGAATTATTCTGACTCACAAGGCTATCAGACAGTTAAGATCAGCCGCTACGATCTGCCAAACTTTACGGTCGGCGTAAAACCGGATCACTCCTACTATCTGCCACCACAAAACGCGACTGTCGAGGTGCGCGCCGATTATCTGTTTGGTCAGCCAGTCAAGCGCGGACATGTGCGCGTCGTCCGCGAAGATGATCGGCACTGGAACTATCGCGAACAGAAGTGGGACGTAGAACCTGGAGACAACTACGAAGGAGAAACTGACGAAGCCGGGCGGTTTGTGGCCCGGATTGATTTGAAGAAGGACCACCAGAAACTCGCGGATGAAGAATACTCACGCTTTCTTGATCTGCCTTACGCAGCTTATTTCACTGACCCGACAACGAACCGCACCGAACAACGGCGCTTTGACCTGCGGGTCACAAGAGACGCGATTCACATCTACGTAGCTGAAGGACGCTACCGGCAGGCCCGGGGCTTTCCTTTCCAGTTTTACCTGGCGACGTCTTATGCCGATGGCACGCCAGCGTCTTGCGAAGTGGCGATCAGCGAAGCAGCCGACAAGGAAGATAGGACCGGCGCTGCGGTTCTGAAAACTATCCACACCAACAAGTATGGCGTTGCGAAGGTGACGGGAATAAAACTACGCGATTCAGGCAACAGCTATCCGTACCTCAACCTCATAGCCCGCAATGGGAGCGGCGACAGGGGCCACCAGACCCAGGGTTTCTATTGTCGTGATGTTCCCGTAATTAGAGTGGAAACTGATAAAGCCCTTTATCGTCCGGGCGAGATGATCAAGGTGAGCATCACCGCGAGCGAGCCGGAGATGAACATGATTGTTGACGTTGCGCGCGAATCAAACATTGTCGAATCGCGGGCCGTCGCCTTACACGATGGGGCAACGACGTTTACCTTACGTTACCGGCCCGAGTTTCAGGATGAGATAACTATCTCCGCTTACTCGAAGGCCTCCGGAGATTCTGATCGCTACGAGTTTCCGTTTGGCTCTCGAACAGTTCTCTTCCCCCGAGATCGCGATCTAAAGCTCAATTTCCGTTTAGACCAAACCGACTACAAACCGGGTGAGGATGCAACTGTCGACTTTCACATCCTGACTCCTGATGGGCGACCGGCAACAAGCGCCCTCGGCGTTGTTATTTTCGATCGCGCAGTCGAGGAAAGGGCACGTACTGACCAGGAGTTTGGCGGCCGTTTTGGCTTCTATGGGAGTTTCAGTCAATGGCGCGGTTATGACTATCAGGTAGGAGGTATCACACGCAGAGACCTGCAGCGGATCGACCTGGCGAAGCCACTGCCCGAGGAAATAGAACTAGTCGCCGAGTTGCTTCTTGGATCCAGCTCAGTGCAGCCTGAGTTCTTCAGCGCGGAGGAATTTGACCACGATCACAGCCAAGTTTTTGCCAGTCTAACCAATCAGCAAATCAAGTCCATTCGGGACTTTCTTGACCTTCAATACAAGAACACTGGTATCTATCCTGCAAACGGCGAAGCGATCCGCCGGCTGCTGTTTGAGACTGGCACTGATTTCGACCAGCTAAAGGATCCGTGGGGGACTGCTTATCGCGATGTGTTTTCAATTGATAAGGACGAAAGCGTTCTCGACGTCATGAGCGCCGGACCGGACAAGCAATTCGCTACCAGGGATGATTTTTCCATCACCCGCCTCACCAGACCCTACTTTCGTTTCACCGGGGAAGCAATCAGTCGCGCCGTCGAACGCTTTCACGCACGCACCGGCCGCTTCATTCGCGATGCCGCGACGCTAAAAAAGGAATTGCAGTCTTTTGAGGGAGTCGACTTTGACTCGCTGCGCGATCCCTGGGGACAACTCTACGATCTCAGTTTCACCACCAGGCGCGACAGATTCAACCTGGCAGTGCGCAGCGGCGGTCCAAACAAACATTTCGACGAAACGAACCTACAATCAGACGATTTCACTCTCTGGATTGCGAGCATTGACTACCTGATTGAAACACGCGCCGAGATTGAACGGGCACTCGGTGAATATTTCAAAGCCGCCGATGCGCTTCCCCACGACGACAGCCAGTTGCAGCGTGCTTTTGCCGCTTCCGCCATCGAGCAGGACAAACTTAAAGATCCATGGGGGCACTGCTACTACGCGGTTTACAAGACCGACACACGCTATGCCGACCGGCCAGGTATTCAGAGCTTCGCAACCTATGGACAACCGGCAAAAACGCGCACGGAGATAAGTCCCGTTACGCAACAGATCGCCTCAATTCGCTTGCGCAGCAATGGTGAGGACGGCAAAGAAGGAACAGCGGACGATTTCGACGTCGCATATTTCTCGCAGCTAACGTCGGAACAATCAAGCGGCGAGCAGATCGCGGTCCAGCCTTTGAAACAGACTTTCTTTTCGGGAGGGAAGGGCGCGATAAAAGGCACCATTACGGATCCGCAAGGCGCAGCGGTCCCAGGCGTTAAAGTGACTGCGACGAGGAAGGACGAGTCGCAAGTGTTTGAGACCGAAACTGATGAGGCGGGAAGATTCATCCTGCGAAATCTGCCGGTTGGTTTCTACCAGTTGCAAGCCGATGCGACGGGATTCAAGCGGGCAGTGGTCGTTGAGGTTCCGGTGAGTTCTTCTAACATAACCACCTTAGATTTCGTCCTGGACGTAGGCTCAGTCAGCGAAACGGTTACGGTAACAGCTGCTGCTGACACTAACAACATCACCTCGTCGTCAGTAGCCACGACTGTTGCCGAGGGCCGGCTGCGCGTTTCTATCAGTCAACCGCTTCAGCTTACCACGCCCCGGCTGCGGGAATATTTTCCGGAAACCCTCGTCTGGCAACCATCGCTTGAAACTGACAGTCGCGGCCGGGCGCAGTTGAAGTTCAAACTCGCTGACAACGTCACTACCTGGAAGATGTCAGTGATTGGTTCAACTGAAAACGGGGAAATCGGGCTGGCCGAAACTGAGATCAAATCGTTTCAGCCTTTCTTTGTAGAACACGATCCACCACGTGTCCTGACCGAAGGCGATCAGATCTCGTTACCCATCGTGCTACGAAACTATCTCGAGCACGCGCAAACTGTCGATCTCGAAATGAAACCGGAGAGCTGGTTCACCTTGCTCGGATCTGCACGGCAGCCAGCGAATGTTCCCGCCGGTGACGCCACGCGCCAGACGTTTGAGTTAAAGGCGGTGGCGTCAGTGAAAGATGGCAAACAACGCGTCACAGCCCTGGGCTCCGAAGCTAGCGATGCGATTGAAAGGGCCGTAACTGTGCATCCTGATGGTGAGGAAAAAACGAAAACTGCAAGCGATGTTTTCGGCGATGTGGCCACGCTAAACATCGATCTTCCAGAAGCAACGATCCCGGGTTCGATGCAAGCAGAGTTGAAAATTTATCCGAGCCTGATGGCGCACGTTATCGAGAGCATCGAAGGCATTCTCGAACGGCCGCATGGCTGCGGTGAGCAGACAATTTCATCGACCTATCCGAGCTTGCTGGTGTTGCGTCGCCACAAACACGTACCGGGGGAGTCGCGGATTGCCGACAAGGCGCAACGCTATGCTCAACTCGGCTATCAACGCTTGCTCAACTACCGCGCGGAGGATGGCGGCTTCAGCTACTGGGGCCGCGGGGAAGCGGACCTCACGCTGACGGCATACGCACTGCGGTTCCTGCATGATGCTGCCGAGTTTGTGGCAGTCGATGACGAGTTGATTCAGGATACTCGCCAGTGGTTGATCAAGCAGCAGCGCCCGGACGGCAGTTGGCCCGCACAGGACTATGATGCCGGTGGCGGTGCGAATCAGCGGCGCACTGCCTTGCTTACTGCCTTTGTGGCGCGCGTGCTGGCGCTGACTGAATCGGGTGCCAGGCTCGACGGCATCACTGCTAAACAGCAACCTGGCAAGGCTGTTTCACCAGAACTGCGCCGAGCACTTTCGTATCTTTCGAACAAGATCGAACAGATAGACGAGCCGCACATGATCGCGTCGTATACCCTAGCCGCGATGGATGCCGGGGAAGTGCCGGCTGCGATGCGTGCCGCCGCAAAGCTGCGCACACTGGCCCACACCGAAGGTGATACGACTTATTGGGCGCTGGAAACAAACACGCCGTTCTATGGTTGGGGTCTCGCTGGACGAGTGGAAACTACCGCGCTCGCGCTTCAAGCTCTGAAACGGACTGCAGAGGTTCAATCAGCGCAGGCGACGAGCCGGCAATCTACTGACCCACTGATCCGCTCCGGCTTGCTCTTTCTGCTAAGACAAAAAGATCGCTACGGAGTTTGGTATTCGACGCAAGCCACGATTAACGTGCTGGACACGCTCGTAACGTTGCTGGCTACAGACGTCGTTCCTAATCGACAGACAGCCGGGATCGCGGCTCCCGTCGAGATAATCATCAATGGGCAACTGGCAACCTCGGTGGGCCTGCCGGCCGGCGAGCTAACTGCCGGCCTGACTCGCGTCGACATCTCAAGTTTCTTGCATAACGGCGCAAACCGGATTGAGTTAAGGCGAACTCCTGGCTCAGCCTTCGCTTCCATCCAACTGGTCGCAAACTATTATGTGCCGTGGTCTGCGGCTGCCACACAGAACACTGTTCCGATTACCGGAGGGGCAAACTTGCTGCATCTGGCAGCAACGTTCGACAAGAACACCGCGAAGATCAACGAAGAGATTTCTTGCCACGTTAAAGCAGAGCGGGTGGGCTTCCACGGTTACGGGATGATGCTCGCGGAAATTGGCTTGCCTCCTGGCGCTGACGTCGATCGCGCTTCTCTGGAAAAAGCCATGAAAAGCTCCGAATGGTCCATTAGTCAGTATGACGTTTTGCCGGATCGGCTTGTCGTCTACCTTTGGCCGCGCGCGGGAGGCGCCGAGTTTGATTTCAAGTTTCGTCCGCGCCTTGCGCTAACCGCGAAAACTGCGCCCTCGGTTGTCTATGACTACTACAATCCGGAAGCGCGAGCTCTGGTCGTGCCGGCAACGTTTGTTGTCAGATGAATTGCCTTCGGTTTCTGAAATCAAAAGGGGCCATGGAAACCGTAGCCCTGGTTGAAAAAGAAGAGTAGAGCCTTATTCATCGCCGGTAGTGGGTCAGTTTAGTGTGGGGAGGTCGGATTCTTTGGAGAACCGTGCGCGGTAGCGCCGGATGCTAAAGTCAACTTCAACCCACGCCATGCAGAACCGAGCGCGGTAGCGCCGGATGCTAGAGTCAACTTTGGCGTACTGATGCAGAACCGTGCGCGGTAGCGCCGGATGCTAAAGTCAACTTTGGCGTACTGATGCAGAACCGTGCGCGGTAGCGCCGGATGCTAAAGTCAACTTTGGCGTACTGATGCAGAACCGTGCGAGCGCGGTAGCGCCGGATGCTA
>DASXSC010000214.1:0-8845 GCA_036506215.1 Pyrinomonadaceae bacterium
GGCAAACGTCTGGGGAAAGTGCCGGTCAGGGCAAACGACACTACCGGCTTCATCGTCAATCGACTGCTGGTCCCATACATGCTCGATGCGATTCGTGCTCTCGAAGAAGGAGTCGGCTCGATCGTGGATATTGATGCGTCGATGAAACTCGGATTGGGTTATCCGATGGGACCGTTTACGTTGGGCGACTTCGTTGGTCTGGATACCACTTACTATATTGCCGAGATCATGTTCAATGAATTCCGGGAAAAGCGATTCGCCCCGCCGCCATTGCTTAAGCGCATGGTGCTGGCGGGTTTGTATGGCCGCAAGTCGGGACGCGGGTTCTACGACTACACCAAAGACCCCAAAAATCCATCTCCGATGAAGCTGGTGTAGATGTTACCGAAGAGCGGGGGCAAGCCCGCCTTTCTGACCCTGAGGTGATGGGCCCGAGTTTCTTATTCTTTGCCTGAGAGGCTTTTAAGGTCCAATCTACGAAGGTCGATCCGACGTCTCTCAGGTTAGGAAGGCGGGCTTGCCCCGCGGCTTTAATTAATACTCAACAATGGATTCTTCCTCGATTATCACCGAGCGCAATGATTCATTTAAGATCATTCGCTTGAATCGTCCTGATAAGTTCAACGCTCTCTCGAGGGAGATGATTCTCGCCTTGAGTGACATCTTCAAAAACATCGATGACGATAGGGACTTGCACGCCATCATTCTTACTGGTGCGGGTGATCGTTCCTTCTGTGCCGGTACAGACATAGCCGAACTGACCCAACTTGACCAGGATTGCGCGCGCGAAGTTTTCGAACGGGGCCAGACGATCTGCGATCAGATCGAAAACTGTGGGGTGCCGGTGATTGCGGCTGTCAATGGAATCGCGGCGGGCGGTGGTTGCGAGTTGGCACTTGCGTGTCATATCCGCATTGCTTCAGCAGACGCGCAGTTTAGTTTGCCGGAGACAAAACTTGGCATCATGCCGGGATATGGCGGCACGCAGCGCCTGGCGCGCGAGATAGGTCAGGGACGAGCACTCGAGATGATATTGACAGGAAGGGCCGTCATTGCGCCGGAAGCTTTACAGATTGGCTTGATCAATCGCATCGCCCCGGCGGGCGAGTTGTTGGGCGCAGCTGAGTCGTTGGCGCGCGAGATTACCAGGCTGGCCCCGCTTGCTATTCGCGCCTGCCTCACAGCCGTTATTCGAGGCGCTGAGTTGCCGCTCGCGGAAGGGCTCGCCCTGGAAGCGAAACTTTTTGCCGACCTGTTTGACAGCGACGATGTGCGCGAAGGCACGCGGGCGTTTCTGGAAAAACGACAACCCGTCTTCAAAGGAATTTGATGTAGGACAGACATTCCTGTCGCTTACGTCATTTCTCCCAAAGAATGACCGGTAGGAAATTCTGTTTCACTAAATACCTTCAACTTGCCGCTCTGAAACGCATCACCTATACTGCGAGACGACCGGGTAAACCTTAGCAAACGGCGTCAACCGGAGCAGCTCAGTCTTGCAGCCAGTAATTCACGAAGGTCATCTTAATGGACAAGGATTTCGTTTCGCGATTGTAGCCAGTCGTTGGAACGACTTCATCAGCTCTCGTCTGGTTGATGGCGCGCTTGACGCCCTGGAGCGTTTGGGAGCAGACGAAAAACGGGTCGAGGTATACAAGGTTCCAGGGGCATTTGAAATTCCGCTGTTGGCTCTTAAGCTTGCCGGCTCGGAAAAGTTTGATGCGGTCATCTGCGTGGGTACAATTATTCGTGGCCAAACTCCACACTTCGAGTACATAGCCAGTGAGGTAGCGGGCGGTATAGCGGAAGCAGGATTGCAAACAGGCGTGCCGGTAGTTTTCGGGGTTGTCACTGCCGACACAATTGACCAGGCAATCGATCGTGCGGGAGTCAAACTGGGGAACAAGGGTTTTGAGGCCGCCACCACGGCGGTTGAGTTAGTAAATCTTTACAAGGAAGCATTTAGTAAAGGATGACGGATGGAGGATGAAGGATAAAGGATGAAAAGAGAGTTCATCCTTCAGCCTTCCGCCTTCATCCTTGAAAGATTATGGGTTCGCGACGTAAGGCGCGTGAATGCGCCTTGCAAATGCTCTTTGCGGCTGATTTCGCCCACGCTGTCCCGGAAGAGGTTTTGAAGACCTACTGGGCGGAGCTGGACGACTCCGAGACAGAGGAAGCGGCGCGTGAATTCGCGACGCACCTCGCGGCGGGAACGCTGTCGCACCTCGAGGCTCTCGACGAGCGCATACGTTCGCGCGCCGAACACTGGCGCATTCCGCGCATGGCGATTGTCGATCGTAATATCCTCCGTCTCGCTGTCTACGAATTTCTCTACGAGCCTACCCCTCGCACCGTTGCCATCAATGAGGCACTTGAAATAGCCCGCCGCTTCTCGACCTACGAGGCTACACAGTTCATCAACGGTATTCTCGATGCCATCAAACGCGACCTCGATGAACAACAGCCGCAGCAAAACGTCACTCCTGAAGAATCGGAGCAATCGCCCGATGAGGCGCCGGAGGAATTAAGCAACGACGAGCCGCCGGCATCCATTGTCTAACCACAAATCGGAAAAGTTTCGAGTTACGAGTTTCGAGTTTGCTTCACCGCCAAATCGACGTAATACGACTTCAGCGCAGCGTTCAAGTTATTAAAGAGACGAGTACCATCACCGAGGAGCCGAATCACGCCCGTGAGCCGCTTGAAATGCAAGGCGGTACACCTTTCACTTAACCAACTGCAACTTCGTTAGATGCCTTCAGACTCAACTCATCAGCTGGCGGATTCTCTTCAGACGAGATCTCGAAGACTGTATCCAACCGAGTTATTTCCAAGACCTGGCGTACCAATTTTGTGACCTTCATAAGCCGAAACTCAACACCGCTAGACTCAAAGTGCTCGCGCAGTTGCAACAACACACCCAACCCGCCCGCGTCGATCCTACTAACGCGCGCTAAATCGGCGAGCACTGCACTGTTCTAACTGAGACATGACAGTCTTACGAAAGGTCTCAAGCTCGGGCCCCGCGACGATGCTTCCGCGAACGCGCAGGATCGCTACCCGACCTAACTCCTCGATTCGCACTTTCAACATCGTCTGCTCCCTCACTTCATCAGGGCGAAGATTCTTCTGGTTCTGGGTCCTGCTGCCTTGTCTGTTCGAAGCATTGGGCCAGGAATGCCAGTAGCTCGTGCGTCGACTTGAAACGCAATTCACGACCGGTATCGACCTCTTCAATGAAACCGACAAAATTAAGTCGGTCGGCGTCCGTTTCAGCTCCGAGTTGCAGTACGAAGGCTCTCCTCATCGCATGATGAAGGTACGCTGATGCGGAGAATGAAGTTGTGAAAGCCGCGTTTAATTCTTGTGAAATCTCAATTCGAGTGTGAAAATCGCAAACGAACAAGTGAAGCTAGACGAGCTGCCAATCGGAGCGTTTAACACTCCTTTCCTCCTTGGAGGAGTCATTGAAGTCCTTTCAGTCATTCCGTCTTGATGAGGTAAATCTATGCCTCTGGTGAGGCGATAAGCGAATATCGTTGATGCCAAAGCCTTTCGCGGTGCTCCAGTACCTGGTCACGCATCCAGGACGGTTAATCACCCACGACGAACTCCTGAACGCGATCTGGCCAGATACATATGTGCAGCCGGAGGTGCTCCGTCGTTACATCCTGGAGATTCGGCGAGTGCTGGGTGATCAGGCTGAAAGGCCGAGGTTCGTCGAGACCCTTCCTAAACGCGGATACCAATTCATCGCATCAGTAATTGATACGATGGATGCCTCTTCCCCGGAAATCTCGGCAACGAAGTCGAAACTAGTTGGACGTGAGTCAGCTTTCACCAGCCTCGAGGGCTGCCTTGCAAAGGCGATCGGAGGACAGCGGCAAGTTATTTTTGTTTCCGGCGAAGCGGGTATCGGTAAAACCAGTCTTGTAGACGCTTTTGCAGAGCGAGCTAAGTGGACTTCATCCGTTCGTGTCGCGCGCGGGCAATGCGTGGAAGGTTACGGAGGAAAAGAGGCGTATTACCCGATCTTCGAGGCTTTGGCCCAACTTGCACGGGGCGCCTCCGGTGTCCTGACAGTCGAGACGTTCGCAAGGCATTCTCCCACCTGGCTAATCCAACTTCCCTCGCTTATCGATTCGGAGCAATACGCTGCGCTGCAACAACAGAGTGTCGGCGCTACGCGCGACCGAATGGTGGTAATCCGTTATTCAAATCGGTATTGCTTGCGCAACTCCACCAAACGCTATGAAGCACACTACCGGAACTTACTTCTCCAATTACGTTTATGACAATTGGACCTCTTCTACATCATGATCAGTCCTTGACGTAGCCCTTGCATGACCGCTTCGGTGCGGCTCGACGCACCAAGCTTGGCGAGAATCGAAGATACGTGAAACTTAACCGTATGCTCAGAGATCCGCAGTTGCCAGGCAATCTCTTTATTGCCCAAACCGTCGGCCATCATGCCGAGTACCTCTCGCTCGCGTGGAGTCAGCGATTCGATCAGCGGCTGCCGATCGAAAGCAGCGCTTTCGTGGTCCACTTCGTTCGCCGCTGCTATCTCTTCAAACACCCCCAGCGCGTCGCGGTGGATGACAACGAGACCTGCTCCAGCCGCTGCGAGCGCCGCCATGATCTCTTCACCTGTTGCCGTACTCGGCAAGACCGCGCCCACGCCGAAACGCAATAAGCTTGCGATCGATTCCGGCTGCCAGTCAGGTAAAAGCGCGATTACCGTGGGACCAGGAGATTCGGTGCCTTGTGTCTTCGTTAGCTCGGGAACTTCATCAATTGAACTCTCTTCAAGTTCCGCAATGATTAAATCGGGCGGTTTTCCTTGCGCAGTCGCTGTCTGGTGTGCTGCTTCTGTTGGATTGCGGAAACTGCCCCATACCTGAAACCGCTCGTCCGCGCCAACGAGTGCCGCGAGTCCGGCGCGCGTTACTGCCGAGGCGGCAACGATTTGAACTGTAATCGTCCCTTCGTCACTGCCGCCTTCATCGTTTCGGCCTCTGCCTCGATTGCTCGTCACTTACCCTTCGGTGTGGTTCGGTGGCCTAACGTCAATATTGTCTCGCGCTGCTCGCCGCCGCGGAGGATCGTGGCGTTGATCGTTTGCCCGACATTGCTCCGGCTGAGCACAGCCTGCACATCATCAGTGTCGGCTACTGGCGTACCGTCGAGCGCCAGTAACACGTCGCCCAGCATTATGCCCCCTCGGCCCGCGGGAGCTTCCGCTTCTACTGAAAGCATCAGCAGCGCACTTTCCCTCGGCAAGTTAAACTTGTTCCGCAGTTCAGCAGGTAACATCACCGGTTGCATTGCGACTCCCAAATAGGGACGCGCGACATGACCGTGCACTAGCAAAGTGTCAACGACATGGTTGACGGTCGAAGCCGGAATCGTCAATCCCCCGCCGCGCGACAAGCCTGTCGTGTTGATGCCCACGGCTCTTCCTTCAAGATCTATGAGGACACCACCAGAGAAGCCTATAAAAATTGAGACATCGGGTCGAATCAAGCGATCTATTTCCCCGCCGCGCCGAGTGCGCCACTTATCGCCCAGATTGCTGACGATACCCAGACTCGCCGTCACACCACGCTCGTGAACTCGCCCGACTGCTAACGCCAGGTTACCAATTTTGAGTGCATCGTCGCCTATGGTCGTCACTGCATCTATGTTGAGCGCCTGATCCTTTTCCAGGCGCAGCACTGCCAGATCGGTGCCCGGATCACGTCCAGCAAGGGTCGCCGGGAGCCATCTTCCGTCTGCGAGCGTGATTGTGATCTCCTCATCACGGCGGACGGTATGATTTGTCGAGACGATAATCCCATCTCGCCAAACTATGCCGCTTGTCGGAACGCGCGGACGAGCGTTCACCGCTACGATTGCCGGACTCACTCTTTCAACTGCCGCGGCCAAACTCTGTGATAGAGCCGGTAATGAATTGTTCGCATTTGCTTCTGTCATGAAACCTCCTCCAACTACACACAAACATGTTCAGATTGTTCTAATTTTGGGAGATTGGCACAGGGTTTGGCGTTTCCGCATCAGTCGAATGGGTAGGTGCCCGGTCCGAATATTGACTAGGTAAAAAGAGGAAGATCTCGGGGATAGCCACTGTCTAAGGCGATCGCAATAATCCCCTCGATGAAGTCCGTCTTCGCACGGGCGTAGGCCTCGCGAGATTGGCTATCCCTCGGCGCAAGTCGCTTGGCAAAATCTCGCTTGAGCTGTTCATATTCACGGCTTGCGTCGCCGTGGTCTCGAAGATAATCCCGAAAGGCTAAAGTGCGCCGTTCTTCGGCGCTGCCTATCTGGACCACGTGAACATGATGCGTGTGGGGCCAGTGAGAGGGCCGATGGAAGAACGGACAGAATGAGTCGTCAGGATGAGGAACATGAACGTACCCGAGAGCTTGAAGAGGCCCGCCGTAAACCGCAATTGGCTGAAGGACGGCGACTGACACCTGGATGTCAATTATAGGTTTCGCGGCGAGCCCAGGAATGGATGTCGAGCCGTTATGGTCGATCCGTAAGGCAAGGGAGCCGAGTGCTTCGCGTAGACATATAGCCTCCGCTTCAAAGGCGGAAGGCCACTGAGCATCGTACGGCACAATCTCAAGCTCGTTTTCCTGAATATGCATTCTCGATTCTCGCAAGTCTGCCCGACGGTGGAATTCAGGTACGCCGCGTCAGCACCCCTTCATTTATTTACGGCTTGAACGCGTTGTTACGCTTCACTTAGCAGCCACAAGTAGATGACTGATGCGGTAAGACTCATTATCGTGCGCACTGTGTGCAGCTTGCCCCACTTCTCTAACAATTGTCGGGTATCTGTGGCCGCCAAGTCGCGACTTGGTTCAAGGAGCTTATGGTTCGTAGGCATAACGACGACAAGCGTAAAGGGCACCACGGCACCGATAAACAATGCGGCAACAAGCCACCAACGATTGGCACCCATCAGCCAAGCTACGAGTCCGGTAAGGAAACTCACCAGGGCTAGCGGCGCCTGCAACAGCGTGGCGCGTCTATAGCTTGGCGCCCATTGCAATGCCGCCATCCTCGTCTCCAACTCCATCCGCGCAGGGTGCTCAGCAACCTGGATATACAGGGCCGCGCCAGCGAACAATACCGCTGCGAACGTGGCGATGAGTTGAAGCGCTTGCAGCATCGAATCCTCCCTCTTCGCGAAGCTAATGGCCTGCCGTGTCCCCCTATTGCCTTTACTTTGTTATCTCGTTCTCGGCGAATGCGCCGCACTTTCCAGGTCCATGGCGGGAGAATGCAGTCCAAGGAGCAAGCGTTAGATCAGAATAAGAAGACGATCGGACAGCGATGGTAAGGCATGGAAAAAAATGTGAAACTATTAATTTGCAGCCGCTATAAAATATGACTCCAATCCTCATAGCAGCAATAGCCGTCTTCGGGGTACCGACACTCTACTTTGCTGCGCGAAGTAGAGATTTTCGCAAATTCCTCGCAGGGGCATTCTTTGTAAGCAGTGGGATGCAGTTCTATTTCTATATCGCGAATGTTTCGATGCCGCTGGTGGGCACGAGCGTAGTCCAGACGCCTAAAGTCAGCGGAATCCGAGCCATTATTCACTTCATTTTATTTTTGACATGCGTGTACTTCGGTTTCATTAGAAAACCGAAGGCCTCGAGCAAGTGACTAAGACAATCATTATTAAGAAATTATTTCGGTGATATTTCTGAGCGCAAATAGAAAATCAAATCAGTTGAGGGCGGTTCAATCCCCAGCTGACGAATCATGCCTACAATCTGTCCGCGATGCAGCGTCGCATGATTAGCAACGTGCTGCATTTGATCGACCAGCCGCATCGAGCTCGGATCGCCGCTCAGTAGTTTGAATGGCAGTTCAGTAACCAAGCTTGACTCGTCTAATCCTGAAACATACCGCCTGCGGTGGTCGATGACGTCGGCCCAACGCTCTTTCAACATAGCGAGATCAGCGCATGATTCAGTTGTCCACAGCGACCAGGCCTGATCTTTTGCGGGAGAGCGTCCATTCCAACGTTCCAACCAAATCCATTCTGCACCCGCCATATGCAAAAGCGTTCCGAAAATTGATTTGTGACTAATACCAACATCGTGGCGCAGCTTTTCGTCGGACAAGTTTGCCGTTGCGTCCATCGCCAGGTCATTCGCCCACTCCGTATAGTCGAATAGTTGTTTGACGTCTGCCAGGTTCATTGTGGCCTTTCTAAAACCAGCTTTTCCGGATTGAAATGATTTCCTAAACTTTAATTGCGCTCAGTCAGAGCCAATTTGATCCCCAGCTCGATCAAAACCGCGCCGGTAACCTTTTGTCGCCAAGGTGCGAATCTCCGCCCGTTGGTAAACCGAGTACGGATCGCCCTGATATTAAGGCTAGCCCTGACTCGTATGGAAGATCCAGGGCGGCAAGTATGAGCCCAGGAATTAAGTACTGCAAGAAGGCAGAGCCGCGTCGAGCGTCAACAAATTGTGGGAGGAATGCCAAAAAGAAAAGCGCGAGCTTCGGATTCAAAATGCCGCTGACCTTAGTGGGTCAGTTTGATAAATAAGAGACGCACGCCATGCAAAACCGAGCGCGGTAGCGCCGGATGCTAGAGTCAATTTCAGCGTAGTGATGCAGAACCGAGCGCGGTAGCGCCGGATGCTAGAGTCAATTTCAGCGTAGTGATGCAGAACCGAGCGCGGTAGCGCTGGATGCTAGAGTCGACTTTGGCTTAGTGATGCAGAACCGAGCGCGGTAGCGCCGGATGCTAGAGTCAACTTTGGCTTAGTGATGCAGAACCGAGCGCGGTAGCGCCGGATGCTAGAGTCAACTT
>DASXSC010000215.1:0-7209 GCA_036506215.1 Pyrinomonadaceae bacterium
TTTACGATCTGCTCCTGACCCCTGCCGGGATGCTTTCACTCAAATGGCTGATGGTGCTTTCGCTGTTCGCCGCGACCATCGGCTGCTTAACGAGTCTGACGACGAAATCGTCCGCTCTGCTCTTCGTTTTTTATGAAGGACTACTGCGCAGCTTCAGCCACTTCAATCACGACGAGATGCCGGCGGTCTACATCCTCATTGTCCTGGCTCTTAGTCCATGCGGCGACGCTTTCTCCTTTGATAGTTGGCGCGGGAAGACGCGGCCGCGAGCGTCTGCGATCATTTACGGCTATCCGATTCTGTTGATGCGCGCGCTGCTCGCGTGGTCCTACTTCAGCTCGGCCCTCATCAAGTTTCGCGTCGCGGGGTTGAGTTACCTGAGTCCTGACAACCTGCCGAGCCTGGCCATTGTGCATTCGCTCGACAATTTGCATGACACTCATTTTCGGCTGGCCTTCTGGCTGCCGCAGGTTCGCGAGTACGTGCCGATTTTCGTCGTGCTGGTGGTCCTGTGGGAGCTCCTGTTCCCGCTTGCAGTCTTCTTCAGGCGCGCGCGCCTGATAATTCTCGCGCTGGGTATAGTATTTCACCTGGGAACAATGTTCTTCATGAATATCTTTTTCCCCTACCATCTCGCGATGTACCTTGTGTTTGTGGACTGGGGGCGATTGCGCCAAAGAGTTGCAGCTCTCTTGCGTAGCAATCCGAATCTTCAGCCAAAGCTAAGCAATGGACTGCCGCTTCTCCGGATTAGCGACTTCACTCTCCGTGAGTAAGTTGAGATCGACCGCGAAGGTGTCGTTGGAGGGAAAGGCATACGTTACAACATAGTCGGGGGCTGTAGTCTCTAAGATGGGCCGGCCACTCGCCTCAAGCCACGAATGACCGCTGACGCTGCCGTCAGGTTCCCGGCGCACGCCAAACAAGATTCGTGTTGAGATTCCATTTAGCGCCAGGTAGCGATGCAACAACGCTGTTCGCTTCCAGCAGATAGGTTTGAGAATAAACAGGTCTGTCTTCAAAAGAAGGTCGATGGCATCGGCCAGCCGTTGCTGAGTTTCACTTTCTGAAGTCTCGGAAGGACGTCTTGTTTTTGTGGAGACCAGACGCAACGCCCGGGGCAAAGGTAATGCTTTTACCGCAACTGACAGCAAGAGAACCCATCCGGCCATTCGGACTAGCAAGAGCGCTTCCGACGGACCGAGAAACGCCTTGCGCGTTGCCCGAGTAAGAAAAGTAAGAGTCTTCGTCATATCTTGACGCAATCGGGAGTGTCCTGATTTCGGTTTCTCTGTGTCTCTGTGGTCAGCGCTCGCTAATAAATTCAACACAGAGACACAGAGAACACCAAAACATCTTGATGCGGAGTTTTTGTATCCGCGACTAAGCTCGAAGAATTCATAACAAAGTTACTACACGGTTGTTCTCTCTGACGCTTTGGAATCCTTACGGCGTTGGGCTCGGCGTCGCAGTCGGCGTTGGTTTAGGCTGCGCGATCGGAACCGCCGACATCGCGGCAAGTCGCCACTGACCCTTCTGCTTAACAAACACGCGCAAATAGGTGTACGGCCCGCTTATGTCTGTTCCATTGGCGAGCTTCCCCTTCACCATTGCCCTGCCGGTCAGTACGGCCGTATCACCGTGGACCCGCACCACCACGTTCTCAGTTTGGATCGACTCCAGGTTGGGGCCATCCATAGCCTCTGCCCTCTCCTGAACGCCCCCACCAGGGTTCACGAAAACATAGCGGTCTAGTGCCGTTCGTTCAAACACCGTCTTGTCCTTGCGCACGGCGGCGTCCATCAGCTCGCGATCCAGCCGGATGAGCGTCTGCTCGACTGCGCCGCTCTGCTGACTCGCGGAGGGAGTTGGCTTTGTTTGTGCGCCCGGATCTGTCTGGCCAGAGACGAGTAAGGGAACCGTGGCTGTGAACACGGCGAGTAAGAAAAACCTTCTCATAGGTCACCTCCTTCATTGTGATTCATTGGTCTAACTTGATTACTAGCAGGGGGATTTAGTAGGCGCGGCATTTCTATAACAATCACAGAGGCGAGTCAATAGCTCTCGGTCATCGGTACTGATGCAGTTTCAAATTTAATCAGTACTCATTTGCGTTTGGCGCTTCGCTATCCGTTGCGCGACTTGGAACGACTGGAGAGCTCCATCAGAACCGGAAGCGGTAGCGACCGGCCGAATGCTCAACTAGAGCCTCAAAACGGTAGTCGTAGCTACCTGTGGCTTGCTATCTACAATGCCCGACAGCAATCGTGAGATTCTTTGAGTTGACTGTCTGGCCGGTCGCTACCGCTCTCGGTTCTGATGTAAGGTTACGTAATAGCATCCTGCCATGAAACTGCACCAGTACTCGGTCATTGTTGGTGTCGCAATTTGGATTCTTTTTCAAATTAGGATACTACCGGATGAAACACGTATATTAACTACCAGCAACCGCGGTGACTCGTAATGGCAAAAGTTCTTAAAGAAAAAGAAGGGATTACTAAGCCTCGTAAAGCGGTCACGATCTTTTGCGATGGCTCTAGTCTGGGCAACGGCCAGGTTTCTACGCGCGCGGCGGCGGTCGCGCTGCTTGGGTATAAAGGCCTGTGGCGAGCGGTCGGCACTTATCTGGGCCGTGCTACCAACCAGCAGGCGGAGGTAGCGGCTGCTGCGTTGGGATTGGAGTCGTTGCTCGAACCGTGCCTTGTCCATCTCTTCACCGATTCGCGTTATGTCGTCGAAACAATGAGCGGGCGGTTTCGACGCAAAGCTAATCATGAGTGGTGGCAGCGACTTGATAAAGCGGCGGCGAAACATGAAGTGAAATGGGAATGGACGCGAGGGCATGACGGCAACCTGATTCAGGAAGCCGCCGATAAGGCCGCTCGTCGCATTGCTGCAAGCGGCCGAGTTGATGAAGAAATACTACGTGCTGCAATAGACCGCATCGGAAGCAAAGATCCGGAGTTGATAGCAGTCGAGGACGATTAAACCGTATGGGTGAATCTCCAGGTCTCGAACGAGCTCGGATCTTTCGGGGCAAGCAGCTGACGCCCGAAGACTTCGAACTTCAACAACATAATTTTCGCGAAAAACTAAAACGGCATAATCGGAATCTGCATGGCTTCGGAATAGTTGCAGGCCTCAAAGTGAGGGTCAACTCCGGACAGATTGTGGTGGAGCCTGGCTTCGCCTTGGACTGCGAGGGCAATGAGTTACTGGTCGGGAGCGAGCGATCACAAATTTCTCAACCAACCGCTGCCTGGCGCACAGCCTATGTGAACATTCGCTTTGTTGTAGAGTGTGCCGATCCCGCGCCAATGGCAGGAGGAGAGGAAGCTTCTGGCGTAACGGTCCACTCGGCGGAAGGCTTCGAGCTCACAGTCGCGCCGGAAAACTGTAATCGCGGGCATAGACATCTGCGGGCGCGTTGGCTTGCCTGCGGACGAGCTCACGCGTTGACTATAGCCAGACTGAGACACAATTCGCAGGGTTGGCGCGTCGACCGAGGCTATCGTGCGCCCCATATAAAATAAGCCCGGCGCTGCATCGCTGATTCGCTTTCGCATCACATGATCTTTATAATTCTGCCTTCTTATAACCTGAAGTCTCCGTAAGAATAAGCTTCGCCGAGTGTACGAATGGCTCTCGTTCCCGCAAATATCCGTTCGGTTTTTCGGGCCCATGCTGAAGGCCGGCGTCACGCCAGTTTGCTGATCTGCATCTGTCTTCTGATTCCATTTTCAACTGCGATGACGGCCCAGCAACTTCAGCCGCCTGGTTGGGAGTGGCAGAATCCCTTGCCTCAAGGCAATACGATCAATTCCATTAAGTTTGCCGCCGACAAAAAGCATGGCTGGGCGGTTGGCAGCGACGGCGCAATTCTGCGCACGCGCAACGGCGGTTTCGAATGGGACTCACAACTGTCTCCGGCTAGCACCACTCTCTATGGACTCTATGTGAAGGACAAGACACACGCGGTTATCTCGGGCGCCCGGGGCGTGATTATGACTACGGCAAATGGCGGCAGTAAGTGGGTGACCAGAACAACCGGCACCAGGGATCATCTGTTTGCTGTCACCTTCGCTCCCGAGGATCCGTTACGCGGCTGGGCCGCCGGAACTTTCGGCGCCCTTATTGCCACCACCGACGGCGGCCTAACCTGGAAGGTCCAGAACACACGTACCACCGCACACCTATTCTCGGTTGCGTTTTTTGATGCGAAGGCGGGCATTGCAGTGGGATCGCGCGGCACGCTGCTGGTGACCAACAATGGCGGCGCCGAATGGAAACCGCATAGCGGTATCGGCAATCTGTCGCTAACCGGTGTCTCGTTTGTTTCGGCCAAGCGCGCGGTCGTTGTGGGATACCAGGGGACCATACTGCAAACTGATGACGGCGGCCAAACATGGCATTCCCTGAGTGCGCTGGTCACCACCGATCTGTTTTCGGTTTACTTCACCGATGAATTGCACGGATGGGCCTCGGGCGATAGCGGTGTCGTGTTGACCACTGCCGACGGCGGCACCATTTGGTTGCCGGTTAATGTTCGCACCAGTCCAAAACTTACTACCTTGTTTTTTGCCGATGAGTCGATTGGTTGGGCCGCCGGCGCTGACGGTTTGGTTGTGCGCACAGATGATGGCGGGCTTTCCTGGCACCGTTTGACCGAAGGAGGACGTGAAGATCTCTCGCATATTTTCTTTTTGGATAACTCTCACGGTTGGGCAGTCGGCTCGCGTGGGAAAATCCTCTTCACGAGTTCAGGCGGAAAGAACTGGACAGTGCGTCCCTCGGGCACCGCAAACCGACTAAACGCGATCGAGTTCATCAATCAAAGGATCGGCTTTACGGTGGGTGACCGCGGAACAATTCTTCACTCAGGCAATGGCGGCGTAACGTGGGAGCCTGTTCCCGTCGAAGTCAGAGAAGACCTGTTTAGCATTCAATTCGTTTCAGCTGAGCGTGGTTGGATCGTGGGGGCGCGAGGAGTCATCTTACATACCGAAGACGGCGGGCAAACCTGGCACTTTCAAAAAACAAACAGCCTCAGTTGGCTGGAAGACGTCGGTTTCACTGATCAGCAGCATGGAGTTGCCGTTGGCTCAAACGGCACTATCCTGCGCACCGAAGACGGCGGCGAGACCTGGAAACGAGTTGACAAGAATTTGCGCGAATGGCTCTACGCGCTGGCGTTTGTCGACCAGAAACGAGGCTATGCTGTCGGCGCTCGCGGTGTCATTCTTCGCACCGATGATGGCGGCGCCACCTGGAAAGATCTGGAAAGCGGACTCAGTACGAATCTTTTTGCCGTGGCAGTTGGCGGGCGTGACGAGGTCCTTGTAGCCGGTGAGCAGGGAAGAATCATTCACAGTCAGGATGGCGGCGCTACCTGGCAAACGCAGCCGACGATAACGAGCTCGCCTCTCTACTCCGTTGCTTATCGCGGCGGCTATAACATCTGGGTGGCGGGCCGCGGCGGAGCGATTCTGCGTCGCACCGATCCGATTGCCACAGTTAGCATTCCAACTCCAAGACTCCCGCCCGCATTGCGCGGCGGTCCGCCAAGGATTCAACCACAGAACTCGCAAATTGTGGTTGACGACGGCGACATCCCACGCGCTGTGCCGCCAGACAAGAAACCGGTGCGCCCTTGAGTTTAGGTAGGACAGGCATTCCTGCCTGTCCGTTTGACCCGTGGCCTGACCACCATTCAATCCGAAGATTTTCCATATCTCATTTTTCATATCTCATTTGTCATTGAAATCGCCAGTCGCGGTAACTCACCAGCCAAGCGGACGTGTGAGAGGCGCTCTGCGGCTCGGCCGCCGCACAGTGCGGAAAGGCTCCGCCTTTCCGCAGGCTTATTTCTTCATGAGGCTCCGCCTCATGGATCGGAGGCGCAGCCGCCCGTAATCTGAGAGAGACTCAACGGTAAGGCAAAGCCTTACTGCACTGTGCGGCGGCTGAGCCGCGTTGCGCAAGTGGCTGCCCATACTGTTGCCAAACGAGTCGTAGAATAGTCACTCGATGAGGACGGGCCCAAACAGTCTACGTGAAATTCCCATTGCGCTTCATATGTTCACTTTGGCACCCGTTCAAAAACGACAACCCAGTGGTTGGCGTCCTGTTTTTCTATCCGGATTGGATGAGCATCCGGATCGGAATGGTACCAGAAGAGCGTAATCCCAGATTCAGCATCCTTCACTTTCAGCATCCCAAGTGGGTTTCAATGATCTTTGGATGCTTGGGGGCCAACCGGGTTCCCCAGCAATCTGGTGATCTTTAACCATGAACCACGTTCCTAGAATCAAAATCGCAATTAGTGGTATCGAGAATTTCAAAAACCTGGACATTGGTCACATAGCTCTTTACAAGATTTCCATATTGCGCAGGCCACAATTTGTCCATAACTATCAGCTGCCAAGTCTCCGGTCGTATCTCTTATCTCTCGCCGAAAATGCCCGTTGTCAAGAGGATTTCTGGCACCGGGAGCCCGAGGATCCTTTAGGCCAGCGTTTGTAATGCATGAGTTTGTTGGATTGTGGCAGTCGTTCAGCCAAGGCGAAGAAAAGGTCAACTCTCACTACCGGAGGATACGTAAGGAATTTCATTGAACAGTGAGAATGTAAAACTACGTGCAATGATGTCGAACCTTCCCTGGACGCAGATGACTTCGAAATGAGCTAGCTTCACCGTAAGAGTATCTGCAGGTGCAGCGGCGATGAAATCACGTAGATAGTCGGATTCCCAGAAAACAGCGTGAGAGACTACCTGCAGCCAAGGCTCGCTTCGCAAAGCAATTTTAAAATCCTTGACAAAATTAAACTGGAGGTCATGCTCCGTTTGAACAGTTCTCTCATTCTGCTTTTCAGGGCCCCGGAGTAAGGTCAGCACCAGTTTCATAGAGGGAACGACCTTGAACTCGCTGATGACTGCACCATCGATGTTAAGTTGCGCAAAATCAGTTTCCATAGTCACTCCTCCTGCCAAGACTTTTTTCGCTCTGCCCGGTCAAAAGACTCTACATCAAGGCCGAGGGGCTGCGGCACGACACTTTCCATCTTTGGTCAGTGAGCGCGCAGTTAGCTTGTTGGTCGGGTCGTAGGCGAACGTCGTGTTCAAGCTGGCGTTGTCTGTCAATTGAGTCAGGCGATTGAGTAGATCATATTGATACGTAGCGCTCGTCGCCCCATTCAAACTCAACTGCGT
>DASXSC010000216.1:0-70116 GCA_036506215.1 Pyrinomonadaceae bacterium
CGACCGGCCAGGAACTCAACCGCAGTTGTTAGTACTTGATGACCGCGATCAGCGATTGAATTACTCCGTCTGTAAAGTTGACTCCTTGGCCGGTCGCTACCACCACCCCAGCCGGGCTGCCCGGCTGGGGACCCCGGTCCGCTTCCGGTTCTGATTAGGACAAACGGCAATGTTGGTCGACTGTTACTGTCTAGCGTCTCAATTATGGTGACGAGTAAGCCGGCTGTTGCGCTTCCAAGTTGAATCCACCAATGACAAATGGAAAATCTCGTCCTCAGCCTTCCCCTTTACCTCCGTTCATCCTTAAAGTGTTCCCAGCCACCGGGCTCGAGATTCCACGTTCGCGACCCTTCCGAAATCCGGACGCCCTGGGATGCCTCTTTAATCTCACCAATGCGAGTTAGGGAAACGCCATCCACACGACTTGGCAGTTTGGCAACGTTCTTCTGGTTGACCGTAAACAGCAGTTCAAAATCTTCTCCGCCATGGAGTGCAAGCATCAATGGATCCAGGGCGCGGCGCCCGCTCAGATCCTTGACCAAAGGATCGATGGGAAGGCGTGAAGCGTCGATGAGTGCGCCGACGTTACTTTCAGTGCAAAGGTGATTGAGATCCGAAGAAAGCCCGTCGCTAATATCAATCATTGCGGTGGCCAGTTGCTTGTCTCCAAGCAGCACGCCCCAGCCAACACGAGGTTCAGGCCGTAGCTGACGTAATAACAAGTGATCAACCGGATGGCGCTCGCTCTCCCCACCGTCCGATGAGGGAGGACTTCCTGTGTTTGTTTGCGAATGCAAGCGCGCGCCGCGCTCAATCAAACGCAGTCCAGCCGCCGCATCTCCAAGGAAGCCCGTCACGTAAATTTGATCACCTGCCTTTGCGCCTGAGCGAAACACTTCGCGCTCCATCAGGCATTCGCCAATCACTATCGAGTCAATGACGATCTTATCCGGTGTACGAGAGACGTCCCCGCCAATGAGGCCCACACCGTAGCGAGCGGCTAGCCGGAAGAAGCCCTCGTAAAATCTATCCAGGAATTCCGACTTCCAAACGTCATTGGGAACGCCAATGGACACGAGCGCCCAACGCGGACGCGCGCCCATCGCGGCAATGTCGGACAGCGAAACAGCCAGGGCTTTGTGTCCGAGAAGATTGGGATGTGTTGTATCGCGGAGAAAATCTACGTCTTCGATTAGTAGATCAGTGCCGACGACAATGTCGGTGCCCACGAAAGATTTGAGTGCCGCTGCATCGTCTCCAATCCCGCGCACGAGACCGGAGGAAGCCACTTGCTCCTGTGCCAAAACCCGGATCTTCCTGATGAAGTCGAATTCGTTCATGAAGTTTTGGCCACAGATTAACGCAGAACGCTGAGATCTCAACTACGCCACAGATGAACACGGATGTTCACGGATGAAAACAACCTCCAGGTCCGAAAGTTTGTTTTTGAAGTTCGATCTGTGTTTACCCCGTGAAAGTCTGTGGCCGGATTTGGCTCAAAGATTACGGCGGAGTGAATCGAGGCCGGCGGCAATCGTTTCGATTGACGTGGAGAAGGAAAAACGGAGGTGACCCTCGCCGTGTTCGCCGAAGACAATGCCGGGGACGGTGGCGACTTGCGCGCGATCGAGCAATATCTCGGCTGCCTGGCGGCTGTCGCCGCTGATGCGCGACGCGTCCGGAAACGCGTAAAAGGCTCCGGCTGGCTTTGCGCAAACCAGGCCCAGCTCATTGAGTCCCGCCAAAAGTAAATCGCGCCGCTCGAGATAAGCGACGCGATTGGTCTCCAGCATGTCTGATTTGGTGGTAAACGCGGCCAGCGCGGCCCATTGCGTGGGAGTAGAAACTCCGTTTGACGAATAGAGAGTAGTCTTGCTCAAGCCAGTCATCCAGGGCTCAGCGGCGACTGTGTAACCCAGACGCCAGCCAGTCATCGCATAAGATTTAGAAAGTGTGAACACGCTGATCGTGCGCTCAAACATTCCGTCGATCGACGCGATGGAACAGTGCTGGCCGTCGTAAACCAGATCCTCGTAAGCTTCATCCGCAATTACGATCAGATTTCGCTCTTGCGCAAAACGCGACACCGCTCGCGCCTCTTCACGCGTGAAGACGATGCCGGTTGGATTCTGTGGGGTGTTGTAATAGATCGCTCTGGTTCGATCGGTGGAGTAGCGTGCCAGCGTTTTCTCGAAACCATGTTCACGCGCTTCGCTGGTACGTACCAGGATAGTTCTGCCCTGGCAGTGAGCGATCAGATCCTTGATCGGCGTCCAGTAGGGCGAGAAGACAAGAACTTCATCGGCGGGATCAACGACTGACTGAAAGGCGCCAAACAATCCCTGCATACCACCATTCAGAACGATCACGTTACTGGCCTGCGCTGGTATATTGTTTTTTGTGCGCACCTTATCGGCAAGCGCTGCTCGCAGTTCCGCAA
The DNA here is from genome assembly GCA_036506215.1 of Pyrinomonadaceae bacterium. Taxonomy (GTDB): domain Bacteria; phylum Acidobacteriota; class Blastocatellia; order Pyrinomonadales; family Pyrinomonadaceae; genus PSRF01. The sequence continues at coordinate 2,441 of DASXSC010000216.1, forward strand.
TTCCTGACGAAGGAGCATAGCGAGTTTTGTTCTCGGCAAGGGCGCGCAGCATCGCCTCTTTAACGAAGTCGGGAGTGTTCATGTAAGGTTCGCCGCCCTCAAACTGGTAGACGGTCGCTCCCTCCGAGCGCAGCTTCATTATGCGGTTGCGAATACTAACGATGTCAGAAAAACCAATGCCGTCGAGGCGAGAGGCGAGGCGGAAAACAGTTGGAGACGCTGGAGACTCTGCGGATATTGTCGTCACTATTGGAAACAACCCTCCCGGACAGTGGCAATGGAAGCTGAGAAGAAAGCAATTATAGCTTGGCGACCAAAGCGCGGTCTAGAAGGCTCCCCTTGGGGGTAGTGGGTCAGTTTGATAAATAAGAGACGCGTGCCATGCAGAACCGAGCGCGGTGGCGCTGGATGCTAGAGTCAATTTCAGCGTAATGATTATAGAAGGATTGGCGGAAGAGACGTGTTACCGGCAGCAACCTATTAATTTCCAGCGTTCGCTAGTGCGGATGCTGCAACCCGGCAAATGTTTGAAGTTGACTTTAGCATCCGGCGCTACCGCGCACGGTTCTCCAAAGAATCCGACCTCCCCACGCTAAACTGACCCACTACCCTCTTGCAGGTGGTGGGTGAGTTCGATGTCCGATAAGCTTTTTTAGCTTGTCGCGGAGTCACGCCAAATTGATCAAGTAGAGCTGTTCAGCGCTTCAACTTGAATGTCAGTTAAGCAGTGGGGGCAAGCCCGCCTTCCCGACCTGAGAGACTCTCTCATTGTCCCGTTAGACCCAACCTGGAAAGCCTTTCAATCAGCAATCAACAACTCCAGTCCAATTAAACTCGGGGTCGGGAAGGTGGGCTTGCCCCCGCTGGTTAGCCAACACTCCCTTAAGCAATACCTTTAAGAATCAGTTTTAACTTAGAGCGCCTAAGTGTAAGTATTGACACGTCAAACGGCTGGCAGTAACATGTCGGCTCACCGGGTTCTGGCAAACTTGCCATTAGTCTCCTTTAACTTTCTATCCTGCAAATTTCGCCAGGAAGAACATTTCATCGACAGTTTTGAATCATGGGACGTCCTGCCATACCTATACCTGAAAAACTCTTCTTCAAAATAGGTGAGGTATGTGAACTTGCTGGAGTGCAGGCGCATGTGCTGCGTTATTGGGAGTCGGAATTTCCCATGCTTGCGCCCCAAAAAAACCGCGCCGGCCAGCGAGTTTATCGGAAGCGAGATGTAGAAATCGCGCTGCGAATCAAGGAACTGCTTTACGAAGATCAATACACGATTGCGGGCGCCAAGAAGAGACTGGCTCACGACATGCGAGCCGGCGGCAAGCTTAGAATAGTTTCCCCGGAAGACGCTGTGGACGACGCTGGCGGAGAACCTTCGCAAGTTGGGGCGCCAGGAGAAGAAGCCAGGTCAGCCACCAATCAATCAAACCCCAGGACCGCTGAAGAGCGTAAATCCTTGCGGCGAGTGGCTACCGAACTGCGCGAGATTCTGGCGATGCTCGACGCTCCTTCAAAGAAACGCTGAACCGCGTCGAATCGGTAAACGCAGACTGTTAGTTTACGGTACAAGCCATCGGAGTAAGTCCGCAAACTGAACGTTTGCGTTAAGAGTTTTTTGCGGAGATACTAGCAGCGGCTTTACGGGACGTGGCGCAGCCTGGTAGCGCGCACCCTTGGGGTGGGTGAGGTCCCGAGTTCGAATCTCGGCGTCCCGACCAGTTTGGGCTTTCAATCAAGGTTGATTGAAAGCCCTTTTTGCTTAGCCGCGAATTCGAGAAAATTAGCCGCGGATTACGCGGATAGACGCGGATCAGATCAAACAAGAGAACTAAGATCAGCACGATCTGAACAAACATCCGGGCTTGCTCTGTTTCTATTTTCTGATCCGATCCGCGTTTGTCCCCGTTAATCCGCGGCTAATTTAGTTCAGTGATGACAATTGGCGAAGTGAGTGTTTTATGAACTGGACACTTATGTGCAATTTCCTGCAGCCGCGCCTGCTGCTCCTCGCTCAGGTCTCCTTCAAACGTGACTGAACGCTCGATGCGGTGTACGTATCCTTCCGTTTCCTTCGCACAAGCAACACAGTCAGCTGCATGAATTCTCCCCTGACGGAGACGCACTGTTACGCGTTCGAGCGGCCAGCCTTTTCGTTTCGCATACAACTTCGTGGTCATGGAGATACAACTGCCAAGCGCAGCCAGCAACAGCGTGTAAGGGTCGGGACCAGCATCTTCACCGCCGACCTCGACAGATTCGTCTGTCATAAGCATGTGCTCGTCGCCATAGCGAACTTCGTTTTTCAGGTTTGCAATTGATGTGACTGTTACTTCGCTCATGCGCAACCTCCGGCACCAGACCTTTCATCGGAAGACAAACATTCTGCGCCTACTCGGCGCTTGCAGTCATCTCTTTTGTACCGCTAAACTCCAGGCGCTCCCATCAAGCAATGATATTTGCGTATCGATGGTTTCGATCACCGAGGCTGTGGAATGAAGATTCATGAGTATCAAGGCAAGGAACTGCTGCGAAAGTTTGGCGTGCCTGTGCCACGTGGACTTGTCGCGCGCTCGCCGGATGAGGCGTATCACGCGGCAAAAGAGTTAGGCACAGATGTGGTGGTCGTCAAGGCCCAGATTCATGCCGGTGGTCGTGGCAAAGGTGGCGGCGTGAAGCTGGCAAAGAGCCCGGAGGAAGCTCAAGAGATTGCGCGGCAGATGCTCGGCATGAAATTGGTCACGCACCAAACCGGACCAGAAGGCCGCGAGGTGCGTGTGCTGCTAATCGAAGAGGGTTTGCCTATCGACAAAGAATTCTATCTGGGAATCGTTCTCGATCGCGCATCGGGACGTCCGGTGTGCATGGCTTCGCCAGCCGGCGGCATGGACATTGAGGAAGTGGCGGCAAAGACGCCGGAAAAGATCTTGAAAGAAACAGTGGATCCCGCGGTTGGCTTTCGCGCTTTCCAGGCGCGCAAACTGGCGTTTGGGCTGGGTATTGGTTCTGAGCTGATTAACCAGGCTGTGAAGTTTATGCAGTCACTTTACAACGCCTACGAGCAGATGGATTCTTCCTTGATGGAGATTAATCCTTTCCTGCTCACAAAAGACAAGCGGCTGATTGCGCTTGATGCAAAGGTAAACTTCGATGACAACGCGTTGTTTCGCCACAAGGAATTTCTCGATCTGCGCGATCTGAATGAAGAAGAACCGCTGGAGATCGAAGCATCAAAGTATGACCTCAACTACATCAAGCTCGACGGCAACATCGCCTGTATGGTCAACGGCGCCGGGCTCGCAATGGCGACGATGGACATTATCAAACTTGCGGGCGGCGAGCCGGCAAACTTCCTTGACGTCGGCGGCGGCGCTTCGCAGGATCGAGTTGAAGCAGCCTTTCGAATTCTGTTGGCGGACGAAAATGTGAAGGCAGTTTTAATAAACATTTTCGGCGGCATCGTTCGATGCGATATGGTCGCCCGCGGCGTAGTGGAAGCCGCGAAAAAACTGAACATCAAAGTGCCGGTCGTTGTTCGGCTTGAAGGAACGAACGTTGAGGAGGGCCAGCGCGTCATCCGCGAGTCTGGGTTAAACTTCACCGTCGCCAGCGGGATGAAGGACGCGGCGGAGAAAGTGGTCGCGCTTGCAACGTGAGCAAGGCTGAAGGATGAAGGATGAAGGATGAAGTGGCTTTAGGTTCGGGCCAGGATTTATCGGTCTCAACTGCGCGGTCTGAGCCTATTGAGGTGAGCCCTTCATCCCTCCGCGCTAATCAGTCATCCGTCGCAAGATGGGGTGTTCGCATCAGTCGCTTCGCTCTCGCGGCCCTGTTTCTGTTTAGCGCCGGCGCAAAGCTTTGGATAGTCAAAACCTTCGCTGCAAATGTTGCCGAACTGCTGAGCGCCACCGGTATCAATCAGCTTCGTTGGATGTGGCCCATAACGATTGCGGTGATTTCGGCTGAAATGATTACCGCGATTTTTTTGTTGTTATCGCGCACAGTTCGCGCCGGAGCGCTTCTGGCAGCGGCGCTCCTAATCGGTTTCTCGGTGTACGCGCTTTATTACCGCTATGGTTTGGGCAATGCCGAAGGATTGGAGTGTGGCTGTTTTGGCGGCATCATTGCCAGTCAGTTGGGAGTAACGACCGCACTTCGGAACCTGGCGCTCCTTGTTCCTACTTTCATTGTCCTTTTTGGATATCGATACAGAGTCAATCAACGAACATGAACTTCGCACAGGTTGATGTGACTGGTTGAGCGGAGGACCTTCTTGGCTACCCTAACATTTTGGGGCGCGGCGGGCACCGTCACCGGTTCAAAGTATCTAATCGAAAACAATCATAAGCGCGTGTTGGTTGATTGCGGTCTCTTTCAAGGACCGCGTGAAATCCGCGAACGGAATTGGGCGGACGCACCCTTTCCGGCCTCCTCGGTCGACGCAGTGCTGCTCACTCACGCGCACATCGATCACACCGGCTACCTTCCGCGCTTCGTCAACCAGGGTTTCCGTGGGCCGGTTTATTGCTCACGCGGCACAGCCGAACTTTTGCGCATACTGCTTCCCGATTCAGCCCGCCTGCAGGAAGAAGAAGCCGACTATCGTAATCGCCACAAGCTAACACGTTACACTCCCGCGCTCCCGCTTTACACTGAAGAAGATGCCGGAGCCGCGCTACGACTGCTGCAGGTAGTAACCAATGACGGAAAACTCATCAAGATTGTGAAAGGCATCAGCGCGGAGTTTCGCATCGCCGGTCACATTCTGGGATCGAGTCAGGTGCTGACTCATATTGAGACCGATAACCAGTTGCAGCGAGTTCTGTTTTCGGGAGACCTGGGCAAATATGATCAGCCCATCATTCGCGATCCGGTAGCGCCTCCCGCCTGCGAATATCTTGTTGTTGAATCCACTTACGGTGATCGCATACACGATCCGGAAGAGCCGAAGGTTGCGCTCGAGCGTGTGATCAAAAACGCCGCCCTGCATGACAGCGAGGTTTTGATTCCCGCTTTTGCGGTAGGGCGTGCCCAGGAACTTCTCTATCTGATTCGCGAACTTGAAGACGAGCAGCGCATCCCGGTTTTGCCCGTAATTCTGGATTCGCCGATGGCCTCAGCGGCCACAAAAGTGTATGCCAATCGCCGGGAAGAGCATGACGAAGAATACGTCACCGCGTCTGCAGGCAATGCCAACCCCATGCGGACCCATTCGATGATTGCCAGCACCACGCGGGAAGATTCGAAAAGACTAAACAAAGAACGAGGCGCTCGCGTGATTATCAGCGCCTCAGGAATGATGACTGGTGGCCGCGTGCTGCATCACGCGTTGCGAGTCTTACCGGATAGGAATGCGACGATTGTTTTTGTCGGCTACCAGGCCGCCGGCACGCTGGGCCGTCGGGTGGCCGACGGTGAAAAGGAAGTAAAGGTGCTCGGACAATGGGTGCCCGTTCGCTGCCAGTCAGTCAGAATCGGCGGGTTCTCGGCGCACGCTGACTGGCAGGAGGTGATTCGTTGGCTCCAGGATCTGCCAGCGCCACCTCGTCGCGTGTTCGTCACTCACGGCGAAGTAGGGTCGGCAACTGCGATGGCCCAACATATTCGCGAGCGATTTGATTGGCCAGTGGAAGTTCCAGAGCATGGTCAAAAGTTCGACGTAACATGATGGAGCCCAGTCAAGTTGGATGTTCGATAAGCTTTGGCTTGTCGTTGCCACGACAAACTAAAAAGTTTATCGGACCCTTCCGCCGGGCCAGTGTCAGTTAAGGTAGTGGTGCAGTTTGAATAATATCGCCAGTGCGAAAGGTCCGGTCCCATGAGGTTAGTACCACCAGGCGGTAGCGGGTGGGTAGTCCCTCGGGATTTTCAATTTGCAGGTAAGGTCTTTGACCTCCGATGCGCGGCAAGTCTCCGACTTGCCGGCGACCTTTCTAAAGTTCTTAAGGTCTCCGACCTTTGAGACTTCGGTCAAAGAACCGAAAACTGGGTACGGTCTTCGGTAAGTCGGAGACTTATCGCGCATCGGAGGTCAAAGACTTCTCACGGCTTCACCCAACCCTTTCTGAGCAAGTTCGGTGCGCGGACCGATCTATCTGGGGTGACCACCGGCTACCGCCTGGCGGTATTGACCTCATCGCACCGCACGTTGCTAATGTGCGCATCGTTCAAACTGCATCAGAGCTGGAGTTCTGAGACAAACTTCGGTGCGTGTTATACTGCGCCCTCATTTTTTCTTTCAAATAAGGAGCTGTGTCTTGAGCGTTTTGGTTGATAAGTCTACGCGCCTGGTGGTGCAGGGAATCACCGGCAAAGAGGGAACGTTTCATACTAAACAGATGGTGGAGTATGGAACGAACGTTGTGGGCGGCGTGACTCCGGGAAAAGGCGGCACAACTCACGAAGGCATTCCGGTATTCAACACCGTCGGCGATGCTGTCAAAGAAGCAGGCGCGAATGTTTCGGTGATCTATGTGCCGCCTGCGTTCGCGGCAGACGCGATCATGGAAGCAGCTGATGCAGGTGTTCGCGTCGTTGTTTGTATCACCGAAGGGATTCCCACGCTTGACATGGTGAAGGTGAAGGAATATCTCAGCGACAAAACCACCCGTCTCATCGGACCAAACTGTCCCGGTATTATCAGTCCCGGAAAGTGCAAGATAGGGATCATGCCGGGCCACATCCATCGCGAAGGACGTGTCGGTGTTGTCTCGCGCTCGGGCACGCTGACCTATGAAGCAGTGGGCCAATTGACGGCGCTTGGGATGGGACAGTCAACTGCAATAGGCATTGGTGGCGATCCGATCGTAGGAACTTCTCACGTCGATGCGCTCGCGTTGTTTCAGGACGACGACGAGACGGACGGAATTGTGATGATTGGCGAGATCGGCGGCACTGCCGAAGAAGAAGCCGCTGCCTTTGCTAAAGCTAACGTTAGCAAACCAATTGTCGCTTTTATCGCCGGACAAACGGCGCCACCGGGGCGTCGGATGGGGCACGCCGGCGCGATCATCGCCGGAGGCAAAGGAACTGCGGCGGAAAAAATGAAAGCGCTCGAAGATGCCGGCATTCATGTCGTGAAGTCGCCGGCGGATATCGGATCGGGAATGAAGGAAGCGCTGGGCACTTCCGCTGCTGGATAGGAGTTCGACGTGGAATTCCTCAAGGCCAACTGGCGAGTTCTGAAAAAACTGTCGAATGGTGCTTTCGTCGTCATGGCACTAATTTGGGTTTTGGATTGGTACAACCTGGAGCAGGTTGAACTGGTTATCAACAACCCGACTGCCAAAGCATACTGGCTACAAATCAATCACTTATATAAAAGGATTGAATGGATTTCGCTCGCGATTATGGTTGGTCTCAGGGTTAGCTATTGGACGATTGAATACATCCACGATCGCCGACTCATGACGTCAAACAAAGGAGACGGATGGCAGAACAAGCAGGCAACCTAACATTTGCAATCATCAAACCTGACGCAATGCGCGCGAGACACACTGGGAACATTATTCAGCGTATCAACGAAGCGGGTTTCAAGCTGCGGGCAATGAAAACGCTGCACATGAGTTTGAGAGAAGCGGAGGGTTTCTATGCAGTGCATCGCGAGCGACCGTTCTTTGGCGGCCTAACAGAATTCATGTCGAGCGCGCCCTGCATAGTCATGGTTTTGGAAAAGGAAAACGCGGTAAAGGCCTGGCGCGATTTGATGGGCGCAACCGATCCGGCAAAAGCCGACGAGGGGACATTACGAAAGGACTATGGGGGCTCATTAGGCGAGAACGCAGTTCATGGTTCTGACTCCGATGAAAATGCGGCAATCGAAATCGGGTACTTCTTTAGTCAGATCGAACTCGTTTGACCTTCGTAAAAAATCATGAAGCGTTGTCCTACCTGTAACCAGGAGTTTACCGATGAGTGGCTGACGTTCTGCACGCAGGACGGCACTTCGCTGGTCGAAGCGGAGCCTTCCCCGGCCGAGCCTCCGCCGACGCTGTGGCGTCCGCCACCCATGCCACCAAGCGTCAGTCCCAGCGAGCAACCAACGCTGGACATGCCTGACAGCTATCGGCCACCGCCCGCGCCTTTCAGCCGACCGCAACCGCTTCAACCTGGCTGGATGCCGCCGCCTCCACCATCGTATCCCCAGGCCCCGCAACAGAGTCTTGCCATCGCGTCGCTTGTCCTGGGCATCACCAGTATGACGCTCGGTTGGTGTTGCTATTTTGGCGTATTGACCAGCCCGGTCGCTATTACCCTAGGCATCATTGCACTCGTGCAAATGAAGAACGACCCCAACAAATATTCGGGTAGGGGTATGGCCATCGCAGGGATTGTCACGGGCTCTCTCTACTTTGTGCTGCTGGCGCTGATCGTCGTGCTTTACGGGGTGGCTTTCATGTCTGGAGCTTTTCGTTGACACTACACGGTTAGTGCTGCCGGCTGGGAAGCGAACGTGAGGTCGCATGGGCGCGCTAAGCGCGATAGAATTAAAAGTAGTTTAAGCAATGATCGCTCAGCCGTAAGAAAGAGACCTTCATCGTGAAGCGCTGTCCAACTTGCAATAGGACTTTTACCGATCAAGCCCTGAGTTTTTGCACCGACGACGGGACGCCACTTCTATCTGTAGAGCCGCCTGAGGACGAGGCAACAGTCGTAAGACCTTCCCGGGGACGAAGTGAGTCTGATTCCGTTGCGCCCTCCAGTACCTCAGGACCTCGGGATGCTCCTGCTTACCAACCGCCAGGGGCATATGTTCCGCGAGACTATTCCGGTCAAAGCAAACGAAGAGCGTGGCCCTGGATTGTCGGTCTTCTGGCTATTGTGTTCGTTGTTTTTGCAGGCCTGGCGATAGCGGCAGTAATCCTGATCCCCAACATGATGCGTGCGGCAAACACCAACTCCCGCAATCTCAATGGCAGCACTGGTCAGCGTAACGATCCCAATGCGAACCTGAACGCCCCAAACTCGAATCCGGGTTCCAACTCATCTGATCGAAGTGAGAACAATAATGACAACTCCACCGCGGACGATACTTCGCCGGCCCCGACGGATGAAGACGAAGTGCTTCAGGATCTCACGAATATCGAACACGAGTGGACGGTAGCCAACATCAATGCGGACAAAAAGAAACTGGATCGAATCCTGGCTGATGATTACGTCGGCACATCGGCCGACGGAAAACCTCAGGGCAAAGCGGAATATTTGAGAACAGCCACGCGCGATACGGCGATTCAGAACTGGAACTTCGAAGATCTGAAATTAAGTTTGAAAGGCGATCGTGCTACGCTCACGGGAACCATCACGCTCGACGTCAGAGATGACCGGGGCCAGAACCAGAATCTCGCTTTTCGTTTCACCGATAAGTTTGTTTGGCGAGACGGTCGATGGCAGGCCACTGGTTCAGTAGTGACTCCGTTGAAGGGAACAGCAGCTTAAGACCGAACCTTAGGTTCGAGGATCAAGATGTCAATCATTAGTGACGTAATCGAATCAACCAAAGCCATCATTCAGGGTATGGCGGTGACCTTGTCGTACATACCCAAACGAAAATGGACGGTGCAGTATCCTGAGGAGCCGGTCACGATGCAGCCGCGCTATCGCGGGCAGCATCTGTTGCACGTGGACGAACTGGGCCGCGAAAAGTGTGTGGCCTGTTTTCTATGTGCCGCCGCCTGTCCTTCTGAATGCATTTATATCGTTGCCAAAGACGATCCTCGCCCGCCTGAGCAACGCATCGGCGTCGATGAGCGCTATGCCGAGGTTTACAACATCGACTACGGGCGTTGCATTTTTTGCGGCTATTGCGTGGAGGCGTGTCCTAAAGATGCCATCACCCACGGCTACAACTTCGAGCTCTCGGTTTATAACCGCGCTGATCTCCTGAAGACGAAAAACGACTTGCTCATCACCAAACAAGTACAGTCGAGGAATTACCGTGTTGCCTCGTCAACGGAAGACGTGGACTCTGAATATAAAGAAGTTTGAAAAGTCGACGTCAGGGGATCTCAGGGCCAAAGTGCGGGGCAAGGCGGGGTCCCCAGCGGGGCAGCCCCCCTGGGGTGCTAATCCCGCCTTCCTCACCATGAGCTGATCATAATTGACTTCTAATCCTTGTTTGGAAGGCTCTCAAGATGACAATCAGCCGACGTTAGATAGTCTCTAAGGTTGGGAAGAAGGTGGGCTTGCCCCCGCTGCTTGATTACTCTGATTTCTGCCATCGATCATGCCATACCGCGAATTTCACTACCGCTGGGAGTACGATCTCGAAGCTAGTCCGGAAAAGCTGTGGCCATTTGTTGCTGATACAAATCGCTTCAATCGCGATACGAACGTTCCGGCCGTTGAAGTCGAACCTGGCAGGCGCCGGCTCCGCAACGCGCGCCGCCGGGTTCGTCTGTCGAATTTCGGAATGCCTGTCGAGTGGGAAGAGCAACCGTTTGAATGGGTGCGGCCCTCACGCTTCGGAGTGAAGCGCACTTACAGCAAAGGCCCGGTCGCGGAAATGACAGCACTTGCTGAACTCACTCCACGATCCGACGGCGGCACCAGCTTTAAGTATCACGTTGTAGTCAGGCCCAAGTCTTTGCTGGGCTTCATCGCGATTCCACTTCAAATAGGAATCATCGGTTCGCGGAATTTTCGCCGGGCGTTTAAGAAATATGACCAGTTGGCTTTGGTGGAAGCTGCATCGGGCGAGATCCAGCCGGCACCTGCACTTTCAGGCGCGGCGACTGATCGTCTTGCGGCTATCCGGGAACGTTTACTTGCCGACGCCGATGCCGACCTGGCGGCAGTTGAGCGGTTGATCGAATTCATTCAGCAAGCGGACGATTTTGCAGTGACGCGCATCAAGCCCTATGAACTCGCCGATGCTTGGGAGCAGCCGCGCCGGGTTGTACTTGAAACGTGTTTGCGGGCCACCCGCGTGGGCCTCTTGGATCTGCAATGGGATCTGTTGTGTCCCTTATGCCGCGGGCCACAGGAGAGCAGTGCCTCCCTTAAAGACATTGATCCTGAGGTTCATTGCGAAACATGCCGCATCGATTTCACCGTTAACTTCGATCGCTTCGTGGAACTGACTTTTCGTCCGAACGCCTCAATTCGAACAATGGATGTCAAAGACTACTGCATCGGCAGCCCGCAACGGACGCCTCACGTTGTCGCCCAGCAGTTGTTGCCCGCCCACAGTGCGCGGGAGTTGAGTATGGCTCTTGAGCCCGGTAACTATCGCTTTCGGGCGCTCGAATTGGTTGGCGAACAACCGGTGAGAGTTGCGTCGGGGGAAAACAGCTCTTCAGTCGTTACCATGTCCGAGCGTGGCTGGCCTCGTGAAGAATTGTCGCTGGGAGTTCGTCCGACGCTTAGCCTGCGAAACGAGACAGATGCGGAACAACTGCTCATCCTCGAGCGTTTAGCGTGGGGCGATCAGGCAGCCACCGCGGCTGAGGTTACTGCCTTACAAATCTTTCGTGACTTGTTTTCAACCGAAGCGCTTCGCCGCGGAGAGAAGATCTCCGTTGGCACGTTGACGGTTTTGTTTACTGACTTGCGAAACTCTACGCAGCTCTACCGTGAGATTGGTGATGCCACGGCTTTCGGCCGCGTCATGAATCACTTTGACGTTTTAAGAAAGGTGATCGCGGAGGAAGATGGAGCTTTAGTGAAAACGATCGGCGACGCTGTGATGGCGGTGTTTCGGCGACCAGCCGCGGCACTGAAAGCGATGTTGAGCGCGCAGGAGATGCTGGCAACGCCCGCTTCCGGGGTCGCTCCCCTGACCTTGAAAGCCGGACTCCATACCGGGCCGTGCATTGCTGTTACGCTAAACGACCGGCTCGATTATTTTGGGTCAACTGTAAATATGGCAGCGCGATTAGAGAGTCTATCTACCGGTAACGATGTGATCATTTCGCGCGCGCTTTACGAAGATCCCGAGGTGCGTGAGTTTTTGGCCAACGAGAATCTCCAGGCGAAACCGTTTGAGATGTCCTTGAAAGGTTTCCAGGAAGAACGATTTGAATTGTGGCGTGTCAGTAGGGCTGCCGAAAAAAGCGCCACAGATTCGCACGGATAAACACAGATAGGAATTTAAATAAGAGTTTGCCAATGGTCCCATCTCCCCTATCATTACCCGTGAATATCTGCGTTCATCTCTGGCCCATCTACGCGTTGATCCGCGGCTAACCAAGGTTGAATGTCACTACTGGAAGCAAGAAAAGTATCGAAGATCTACCAGATGGGCACCACCAGTGTTACTGCGCTCGACGATGTTTCGCTGGCCATGGAGGAGGGTGAGTTCGTTTCAATTCAGGGAACGTCGGGCTCCGGGAAAAGCACTCTGCTTAACATGGTGGGCGGACTTGACCACCCCACCATCGGTGAAGTCTTTTTCAATGCGAAGGCGCTGGGGCCACTCAGCAAGAGAGAGATGGCACGCTACCGGCGCTATTCAGTCGGTATGATTTTCCAAAACTTCAATCTGATTCCCACTATGACTGCTGAGGAAAATGTCGGACTTGCGCTCGCTTTCGGAGGACTGCGTGGCAGCCAGCGACGAAGCCGGGCCGAGGAGTTACTGGGCCGCGTGGGTCTATCCGACCGCTTGACGCATCGCCCTTCGGAGCTTTCGGGAGGCGAGCAACAGCGTGTGGCCATTGCGCGAGCGCTCGCAAATAATCCAAAAGTGCTGCTGGCTGACGAGCCCACGGGAAATGTCGATTCAACCCGCGCGCACGAACTGCTTGCGCTGCTTCGTAAAATGGTTGATAAGGATTCTCTGACAATATTAATGGTCACGCACGATCGCGAACTAGCTACCAGCTTTTCAGACCGCATTATTCTGATGAAAGATGGTCGAGTGATTGAAGGATGAGGTAACGCAAACTGTTAGTTTGCGAGCGTTGGCTGCCCCTCAATAAACAGTGACGACGATCGCCATCTAACAGATTGACTTACGCGGGAGTTAACTATGTCGATTAACGCTAACGAAATGACTCTTGAAGCCCTGCGCTCGGTGCCGCTCTTCGCGTCGTTGACTGACGCCGCGACAACAGAGTTGCGCAGCTTGCTGAGGGCTGAAAACGTTTCCGCCGGCACGCGCCTTTTTCATAAGGGTGATACAGGCAACGCCATGTATCTGATCGAGACTGGTCGGGTGCGAATAAGCATTATCGACGAAGATCGGAAGGAAATAACACTCGCCGAGTTGGCTCAGGGAGACTTCTTTGGAGAGATGTCCATCATCGACGGACGCCAAAGATCGGCGGATGCGAGCGTAATCGAGGATGGTCGTTTGGCAGTCCTTGCCCGTCCTGATTTCTTGAACTTCGTCCGCGCGAATCCGGACGTGGCGTTGGGAATGTTGGGGGCCCTGTCTGACCGTCTTAGACGCACTGACGAATTACTGCGTTCGCGCGTTTCGCGCAATGCCAACGAAGAAGAGCGGAAGCGAGCGACGATGGCGGATCGCGCAGCCGACATGATTGCTGAATTTGGCGGCAGCTGGAAGTTCATCGGCGTCTCGATTGCCCTGATAGTGTTCTGGATTGTTTTCAACTCCTACATCCTATTCAACGGTTTCGACCCAAAGCCCTATCAAATGTTGAATCTTGTGTTGGCAGTGATAGCCGGAATGCAGGCGCCGATCATCATGATGTCGCAGAATCGCCAGGGCGAGAAAGACCGCTTACGAGCAGATCTCGACTATCGCGTTAACTTAAAAAATGAACTGTCATTGGCCGAAGTCCTGCGCCGGCTTGATGTGCTGGAAAGCGAGCGGCTCCCCAGATTGTTTGAGGAGCAAAATAACCGGCTGACACCGTCTCAAGTCTCAAGTCCGATCTCCAACACGCAAAGTTCCATTTCAAAGCTCAAGTAATTCGGAGTACAAGCTTCAGCTTGCGTACGTTTCAACAAAGAACTGAAGGTTGGACTCTAGACTATTTGGGGGATACAGGACGTTGAAGTTTGTAACTAAGAACACGTGATTCAAGCAATCTTCTTCGATTTCAATGGCGTAATCATTGACGACGAGCCGCTGCAAATGGCGGCTTATAGAGACGTTTTGCACGAGCAGGGAATCAATCTGACGGAGAACGATTATTACAGCGCCCTTGGAATGGATGACAAGACTTTTGTGCGCGCCGCTTTTGAGCGAGGTAGAAAAACGCTATCGGACGATGTCCTGAAGTTAGTTCTGGAAGGCAAAGCGATTCGGCATCGCAGGCTGATCGAAGACGAACTGCCGTTGTTTCCCGGCGTCGTAACTTTTTTGAAAGCGACCGCGCGCCATCACTCGCTTGGGCTGGTAAGCATGGCTACGCTGGCCGAGATCCAATACGTATTGGATCGCACCCGGTTGCGAACTCTGTTCTCAGTGATTGTGAGCGCCGAGGATGTCAGCGTCTGCAAACCAGCGCCCGATTGTTATCGAATCGCGCTTGAGAAGTTGAATGCATCGCGACGGGCCGAAAGATTGCTGCCACTGCTCGCACGCGAATGTCTGGTTATTGAAGATTCGCCGCCTGGAATTGAGTCTGGCAGGCAAGCCGGCATGCGTACGCTGGGCGTCATCAACACGGTGTCAGATGAACAGCTGCGCGCCGCCGGGGCTGAGGTGGTGACGGCGAGTCTGGCGGATTGGACCGTTGAATCGGTGCGACACGTGTTTGATTGAAGTCCGATGACCTTTAGGAACCCCTGATCAAGTGTGAATAGCCAGCAGCGGGGGCAAGGCGGGGTCCCCAGCGGAGCAGCCCCGCTGGGGTGCTAACTGCAGGATTGAATCAGAGCTTCATTCAGTTTGTCGACTCTCAGAAGAAAAGCCTGTTGGAGAATATTGTTACGTCAATCGACAAACTAAGTTTGTCGGACATTTTACTAATGAGTTTTCTCGACATACTGAAATTGGCCCTGCGAAATCTTCGGCAGGCGAAACTCCGCGCCATTCTGACGACTATGGGTGTAATTGTCGGCGTGGCTGTCATCGTCACGATGGTCTCATTTGGACTGGGCTTGCAGCGCAACATGCTCTCGCGTTTTAAGGCGCTCGATCTCTTTAATGAGATCCAGGTTTTTGGCCGTAGCCTTGGCAACCTCGTGTCAAACCGGACCCAGAGCAAGTCTGCGCGAAACGAAAATGGTGGACGCGATCGGCGTTCGCGTTTTAAGCCGGACGTGGAACCAACCCGAACCCTGGATGACGCTGCGATAGCTGAGCTCTCAAAGATTCCCGGCGTCGCCTATGTCGAACCCAGTCTGCTGGTCTTTACTTACGTCAGAGCAAACGGCCACTCGCAAATCGAATCTATCGGCGGCGCATCAGTGCCCAATGCGAGTTCTCGTTTCAAAGAATTCGTCGCCGGGCAAATGATTAGCTCGCCGAACGCCAACGAGGCGGTCGTAAATGAAAATTTCGTCCGCGATTTTGGTTTTGAGAAGCCGGCCGACGCTATTGGGAAGAGCATTGAATTTCTGGCTGCTCCCAATGAGTCGGCGAAGGAATCGCCCGGTCAGAAGAACGCTGAAGAAGACATGCCAAACTTCTTTGGGCTGCCGCTGGATGAGGATACGTCAGCAGAAGCGGGCACCAACGAGTTGGTGGCAAAGAGATTTCGCATCGTTGGTGTTTTGAACCCGGAAGTAAAAGAGGGTGCCGGGCAAGGTGGAATACGAGGCTTGCTTCCGGGCGCGCGGATTTACATTCCGTTGCCGGCGGCGCGCCAATGGTCAATCGAGCACCGCGGGCCGATGAGTCAGCTGGAACTCGCCTTGGCCCGCGAAAGTGGTTCGCTAAGCGAATCGGAGAGTGAAGGATACGATTCGGCGGTCGTCAGGGTTAACGATCCGGTAGCGTTAACTGGAGTGCGCAAGCGTCTTAAGGAGTTGGGCTTTGCTAGCTTTTCGATCGTCGATCAGTTGGAACAGTTTCGCACCGTCTTTTTGATCATCGATTCAGTTTTGGGACTACTCGGCGGCATCTCGCTGCTGGTCGCTTCGTTTGGGATCGCCAACACAATGATCATGTCCATTCTCGAACGCACTCGCGAGATCGGAATCATGAAGGCGATTGGCGCAGAGGACCGCGAGATCAAACTGATCTTTTTTGTCGAGGCTGCGGTGCTGGGAATTTGCGGAGGAGTTGTTGGAGTGTTCGCCGCGTGGGCGATCGACGGGATTGCAAACCGGCTCGCTTACCGATTCATCCTGAAACCGCAAGGCGCGTCTTTCGTCGACTTCTTCTCGCTGCCCCTATGGCTCTCGGCCGGCGCCATCGGGTTTGCGTTGATCGTTTCAATCGTCGCTGCACTCTATCCGGCGGCGCGAGCTGCGCGCATCGATCCAGTGCGAGCGCTGCGCCATGATTAGAAAACTGAAAGAAAAGAAATCAGAACCGGAAGCGGTAGCGACCGGCCCAGCGCCGACCGTTAGTATATATGGTTGTCTAAAACAACGAACAACAGAACGTCGTAACAGTCGAGCTGAGTCTTTGGCCGGTCGCTACCGCTTCCGGTTCTGATAAGCAGAAGTAGATCAAGATGACGAGATCGCAGCAGTTTGCCGTTACGAGAATAGAGCTCCCTCAGGCGCTCGCGGCCAGGCGAGTTCCACATTGATTACAGAATCGCGCGGTCGCGTCTCTTGGAAGGGTGCCACAAGCAGGGCACGCGTTGGCTTTGAAGTTGGCGCCGCAGGCAGAACAGAACTCGGAGCCTGCTGTATTCGCCGCGCCACAGTTACCGCAGCGTCCCGGCAATGGGGGAACATAGCCACCGGCTTTGCGCGCGATATGATCTTCAATTATCTTCCACGCATCTTCGGTGAGTCTGTATTGCCAGTAAGCGCCGAGCGCGGGCAGGGCCATCAATAAGCCGGCGGAAATCAGCAGGGCAACGGCGGCAACAGCGGCCTTATCGAACCACTTCTGCATGCCAATCTCTGCGCGCGTGCCGCCGGCTTCCGGCGTGATCTTGATGGTCAACGCGGCAGAGAGACCGGTAAGATCGCGCAACGTGCTGGACTTTCGCGCCTGAACAACCGTGGTTGAAGATACATGCATGGTTTGCACTTCATAGTCCTGATCAAAAATAATGCGAAGCTCGGCAACTAGTCGCGAGACATCTGCTTCAACCCCGGGATAATATCTGCTGTCCATTTCGATTTGTCCTTTCGCGCTCTATTCTACGCGTCGAGGAATAGTAATGTTCAACGAAATCAGCGGCGCGAGGAAAAGCGTTGGCAAATGCGAGTTAAGCAGCACTGGTGGTAGGGCTGATCGCTTAGACCCCCATCGCGGATGAGTCCCAGTCGGTACCCGGCGGTACTGACTCTTCTTCCAAGGAGATTTGAATTGAAACTTAATCGCGCGTTTCGTTTCTTAATCTTTTTCGCTTTCCTATCAAGCCAAACAAACCCGGGCATTGTCTTATCCCAAAGTTCGTCGACGGCTAACCTCGATGGTTTCACACCCGAGGGTTCTACCAGTGAGCGCCGTTGGGAAGAAGAGTTTCGCGCGGTGCCAGCACCGGGTTCGGCACGAGAACACTTACGACGTTTGACCGCGGAGCCACACGTCGCCGGAACGAAAGAGGACTACGCCACCGCCGTTTATGTACGCGATCAGATTCGCAGTTATGGAATTCCTTCCGAGCTCAAGGAATATGAAGTGCTGCTGCCATACCCGAAGGCACCAGGCGTCGTGGAACTCATCAGCCCGCGCCGGGAAAGGTTAACCACCCAAGAGGCGGTAATCGCGGAAGATCCATCGTCGTCTAATCCGAAGATCATTTCACTCTTCAATGGCTACAGCCCCAGTGGCGACGTCACGGCGCCGCTTGTTTACGTCAACTACGGTTTACCTCCTGATTACGACGCTCTCAAAAAGTTGGGAATTGATGTGAAGGGGAAGATTGCGATCGCGCGCTACGGCAACTCCTTTCGCGGAGTGAAGGCGAAGGTTGCGGAGGATCACGGCGCGCAAGGTTTAATTATCTATTCCGATCCGGCGGACGATGGTTACATGCAGGGTGACGTCTATCCGAAGGGACCATGGCGTCCGGCAAGTTCGGCACAGCGCGGCTCAGTACAGTTTTTGTTTAGGGCTCCGGGCGATCCTTTGACGCCGGGAACGCCCGCCGTACCCGGTACGACCCGACTGAAAATGGAAGAAGTCAATACCCTGCCGCGCATTCCGGTCCAGCCAATTTCTTATGGTGATGCGCGACGTCTCCTGGAGCCATTGAGTGGTCCAGTAAGGCCGAAAGGTTTTCAGGGTGGTTTGCCGTTTCCCTATCATGTAGGCGGAACACAGCACGTTCGCGTTCATTTGAAAACGATGATGGACTATCAGGTGCGCAAGATCTGGAACGTAATCTCGCGCATTGACGGCGGGGAGGAAAAGGATCGCTGGGTGATCATGGGCAACCACCGTGATGCCTGGACCTTTGGGGCCGTCGATCCAAACAGCGGCACCACGGCGATGCTCGAGGCGGCGCGCGGTTTCGGCGCTTTGTTAAAGAAAGGTTGGAAACCAGGACGTACGATTGTGCTTTGCAGTTGGGACGGTGAAGAGTATGGCCTCCTGGGGTCGACTGAATGGGTGGAAGAAAATGCCGAAGAGTTGAAGCAAAAGGCCATCGCTTATCTGAATGTCGATTCCGCGGTTTCCGGGTCAAACTTTGCTGCTTCGTCGGTGCCTTCGATGTGGAAGTTGATTCGAGCCGCGGCGCGCGATGTCAAAGATCCAAAAACGGGTCAGACGATTTATCAACAATGGCAGGAACACTCACGCGAGCAAGAACCCGATCCGGAGCTCACTAATGCCGAGGTGGGCTCGGATACTAAGATTGCTGAAGCGAGAATCAACGCCTTAGGTTCCGGCTCAGATTTCACGCCGTTTTTACAACACCTCGGGATACCCTCCAGTGACATGGGCTTTGGCGGTGATTACGGCGTCTACCACTCTGCCTATGATTCGTTTTACTGGATGAGTCACTTCGGGGATCCAAACTTCGTTTATCATGTGGCAGCCGCGCAGCTCTGGGGAACGGTGGCAATGCGTTTGGCCGATGCCGCCGGACTACCTTTCGATTACCGTGACTATGCCGCGCAGGTGCGCGAGTTTTTCGACGAGAGCATGAAGACTGCCAGGCGTCGCAAGCTCGCCAGTGGTTTCGATGACAAGCCGATGATTAACGCGCTGCAAACCTTTTCCGAAGAAGCGGAGCGGATCGAGAAAGCCAGACAGGATACCGTTGTGGAAATTGAGCGAACGCGTGTTGAAGCAAGCGATCGGCATCCGCGTGCGGTTGCCAGACTGCGACGGATTAATGACGCCTTACTGGCAGCCGAGCGCTCACTGACCGACAAACGGGGACTACGCGGGCGCACCTGGTACACGCATGAGATTTACGCGCCGGGAATTTACACCGGCTATGCGGCACAACCCCTTCCCGATTTTCGTCAGGCACTCGACGATCGTAACTCCACCAACGCTAAGGAAGCGCTTGATCGAATCGTTGAGGCATTAAACCGCGCGACGGAGAGTCTGCGAAGAGCGCGCGAATGAGTTAGCGATTTTTGACAGAGCGAATCAGAGCAGCTCTGAGGTTGGGAAGGTGGGCTTGCCCCCGCCCGTTAGCTACATTCAAGTTTGAAGACAAACAGGACTACTGAATTCGATCGCGGCTTACTTAGAAGTCTGTCAGATCAGATAAGAGCGCATAACCAGGCAAGGAGGACAGGAATCATGAGAAAAAAGTTTTTGGGAATGAGCATGGCAGGGACTTTGGTTTTGGTAATTCTTTCGGCTTCTACCTTTGTGGGCCAGCGGACGCGCACCGGTCCACCCGCGAAACAAACGCCACCGGCAAACGACTTGAAGATAACGTACCGGATGAACGCCGGGGGAAAAGGTATTGAAACAACCACCATGATCAAGGGCGCGCGTGAGCGCTCGGAAATGCACACTGGTTATGGGATGGACATTATCAATCTCACCCAATGTGATCTCAAGCGCAAGATCCAGATTAGTGATAAGACCAAAAAATATCTCATCACGCCAATGGAAGCCGGAGAGACTACCGCAAACAGTGGAACTGGTATGGCTGACATGTCTGGGCCTTCTCGCCGCGGTGGGTTAATCACATATGTCTTGACCTCTACTGACACCGGGGAGCGCAGGGAGATGTTTGGCTTCCAGGCGCGCCACGTTAAGACCTCGATCTCCATTGAGTCTTCGCCGGACGCCTGCAATCCAATGACGCAGCGAATGGAAACCGATGGCTGGTACATCGATTTCACTTACGGCCTGAACTGCGAACTCGGGCATCCACAGATGATGGGCGGCCCGCCCGCGCGTGGCGGTTGCCAGGACAGAGTCAGCTACAAACGAATGGGCACGGGTCGAACTGGATATCCGCTCAGCGAGACCATCACGTCGTATGGTCCTAATGGCAGTGTTGTGTCTTCGACAACGAAGGAAGTTGTAGAACTTTCTCGCGAACCGCTGGATGCGGCGCTGTTTGATCTGCCGGCTGGTTATGTCGAAACAAAGAACGTGCAGGAGTTGTACGGCATGCCTTCGATGGGCGCGATGATGTCGCAGGTGGCGAAAGGCCGGCCACCGGTCGAAGCTGATCAGGCCAACTCCTCGCCCCGCGCTGACGTAAAAGCGCCGGGAACTATTCGCATAGGTGTTGTTCAGATCAACAACAAAACCGACCACCAGGTTTCGACTGAATCACTTCGCGGGCGATTGGTGGGCGAGATTCAAAGTAGCGGCCTTGAGGCTATTTCTTTGAATGCCAGCTCACCCGCTGAAGCCGAGACCGAAGCAAGAGCGAAGCAGTGTGACTTCATTCTATATACCGACATAACCGCGCTGAAGACGTCGGCGGCAAAGAAGCTCGGGGGAATGTTTGGCCGGGCTACAGGCATTGGTAGTGGCGGTGTTGACAAGACGGAGGCAAAGGTTGAGTTCAAACTTTTCGCTGTTAACGAAACTTCACCACGCTTGCAGTCAGCTGCGTCCGCCAAAGAGGAAGGTGACGAAGCAAGTGCGGGCACGGCTATCGATCAGGAAGCGAAGGTAGTAAGCGCCGAGGCGCGGAAGAAGAATCGCGGCTGAGTCCCACAAAGGGATGGGTTCAGAACAGAGCGGGGCAAGCCCACCTTCCTGACCTGGAGACTCTTTCAGTTGCGAAGCTAATCGGAGATCGAAAGGCATTCAATTCAAAAGAGACAGATCACCTGTAAGATCTCTAAGGTGAGGAAGGTGGCCTTGCCCCGCTCTGTTCTCACTCGGAGACACCTTCTTGTGAGGGCCATGAAGCTAGTTCGTGGCTTTTGGCTTTTCGTTCTTGCTTTTGCCCTTCTTCTCAACGGGCGGTGGAAGTTTGTTGGCTGCCTGAAGAATTGATTCCGCGCTTTCCGTAAGCTGGTCAAAACTATTTAGTTCTGCGTCGCTCTTTGCTAGTGCCTCAGCTGGTTTTAGTTGCTCCACTATTCGCCCGGCCGACGCAGCCAACTTGCGAAGTGCCTTCGCGATCAGCGGGTTGTTTTCATCACGTGCACTTACATCGTCAATGTTTGTGATAGCCTCGTCGAAGATTCCTGCGATGTCGCCAATGAGTTCGGCGCGCGTACCTGATGGCAGCTCTCCCCAGCTCTCGGAATCCTTTTTCAATTGTTTAGTGTTCGCGGCGGTTGCCTCTGTGCCATTGAGCGCCACCACGCGCCGCTCGGCGGCTTTAATGAACACGTCGATGCGCTTGTCAAGGATCTGCGCGTCTTTGACCAGCTCAATCTCCTGCGCTGTCAGGTGTTCTCGACCCTGAAAGCCAGTGACGGTAAAGGAGAGGACTAAAATCACAACGAAGGTCAGCAACAGAATAGAAAGGCGAGCTGGCATAATCATTTTGTTTTCCGGATTGGGTTAATTATTCTCTGGCGACTTGTGGGCCTGTGGCGACTTCTGGGCCTGTTTGGGATCCATCGGCTTTTGCGGGCTATCGCGGATCACGGTATCGCCATAGAAAGAATTTAGCGCTTCGGTTCGACCTTTCCGCGCGAAGTCCTCGATCTCTTTGATCCAAACCGCATAATCCGAGGGAGTGCTGCGCCGTATCGTGCTTAATCTTGGCCCGTGGGCCCGAAGAGCCAACTCCAGTCGCTTATAGAGATCGCGTCTCCTGGTGTTGTCGCGATCCATTGTCTTCATAAAAGTAAACGCATCCTCGACCAACGCCCAGTACATCCCGGCCTCCGCCGCGGCGCTGTCGTAGTCGTGCGCGGAAGTACGGTTCTCGGCATTCGCCAAATGAGTGTCCGCCAATTCGAGAGTTGTTTTTACGCGCGCTTTCGCGTCCTTTGATTCGTTTAGTTGAGAGCGTTCAAAACGCGTTATGATTTTCAACGGTGGCGGCGCAGTCTGGTCCTGAGTGCGCGGGTCCTGGCCGGCTAACGCCGGAACGAAAATCGCGGCGAGCACAAGTACCAGGTATTTGCTTCCAATCATGCGCCGGCTCGTTTTCCGCAGCTCCGAAGTAAGTCTTTTCATCTTGGCTGGGCAGGTTTGGTCAATGCTTATCGGATCCGGCGGCCTTCTGCTTCACGCCTTGACCCAGTTGAATCTGGCGCCTCAGAGAGGGCAGGCGCAACTTAATTTTTTCGATTTCCAGTTGATTCGTTCTTGCGTCGGCGCGTCCGAGAAAATTTTCATAAGCTGCGAGCGCTTGTTGATATTCTCCAAGATAATCATGGGCCGTGGCAATGAAATAATAGGCTACGGTCAGATCTGGTTTCGCCTTCAGGAGCCACTCATACTCATCCAGAGCCGGCGCGAACTGCTTGAGTTCATACAAGGCAGTGGCCAGATTAGCATGGGCGGCATAGTTGTTTGGTGCGGCGGTTATAACTTTACGCAGAATGGACGCGGCTTCCGCGAATCTCCGAGCCTGGATCAGCGCCGCCGCGTAACCCGTCGCATAATCGGGATTCGTTGGCACAATCTCATTGGCGCTCTTGTAGTAGTTGAGCGAGCGAAGTGGATCAGCAGTTCGATAGGAGGCGCCCAAAAGGGCCAGAAGCATCGCATTTCTGGGATTCTTTCCCAATAGCGTCTCGAGAGCTTTACGCGCGGCGATGGGATCATCGCTGTTTGCTGCGTCTATTTCTTCCGGTGTTCCTATCACCTTGAGAGTTCCCTTCGCGGAAACTTCTTCCGGCCTGGTCAACCCGGCGGATTCTGCGACCCGCCGCGCCTCAACTGGTTTGCCCGCCAATTCATAATCTGCTGCAAGTCGCGAGAAGCTTGCCCTCTCTCCTTTAATGAGACGCTCCGCGGCTTGAAGGTCAACAAGGGCCTGTTCGAGGTTCCCAGTGGCGATGCGAATTTCCGCGCGTTCCATCAGCGCCGAGAGATTGGCTGGGTCTACCCGAAGCACATATTCCAAACTAGCTAGAGCCGCAACCTTGTCGTTGGTGGCGCGTTCGGCCATGGCGCGGATGAGCCAGGTTGAGACTGGAGCATCTTTATCGTTGGTGGCCCGTCGCGCAAGTTCAAGCGCTTCCCTCGCATCGCCGGCGCGCAGGCGGATGTCGGCCAGCATGCGCAACCCTAGGTTGCTCTGCGCGTCAAACTTGACCGCCAGGCGCAACAAGGGTTCCGCTTCTGAATCGCGGTTCAGCCTAACCAGCAACGCGCCCAGCGCCGAATAGGGAAGGGACCAATCCTTACGAATTTCGATGGCGCGACGAAAGCCGGACTCCGCTTCAACCAAACGTCCAAGAGAGACCAATACATTGCCTCGCTGGAATTCAGCTTCGCCAAACTCAGGACGTACCTTGATTGCTTCTTCGTAAAACTCCAGAGCCTTGAGAAAATCACCATGTGCATGCGCATTCTGACCACGTTCAAATAGTTTCACGGGATCGGCGGCGGCATCACCAAAAGCATCGTCAGTCTGTGCCGGCACCAGGTTGTTGCCGCCTGGCAGTAACAGCAACGCAGCAACGAAAACCGCGGAGCGCGAGAGTGAAGGCAGGAGAAGTAGTAACCGCTGGATCATGAAAACAAAACGCAACCAGGCGTGGAAAGAATTATCTTGAGGAGATGTTGATCTTAACATGGCAAAACTACGCACGTCCAAAAATGAGATGCTGGTTGCGCTGGTCTTGATGCTTGCGATAACATTGCGCACCGTAATTCCCATTCAATTATAAGAGCCAGATGCGCGCGGGCACGTGTCTCTATTTGCGGAGAACCATAGTTGTGAGCACTTGGTTGGTTGAGAACATCGAGACAAAAGCCACTACCCGAACGGGAGACGACGAAGTGGCCTTGGCCAAAGAGCAGCGACTACGTCAACTCTTTGGTGAAATGGGTTCGGTCCTGGTGGCGTTTTCCGGAGGTGTCGATAGCACCTATGTGGCTTACGTAGCCAACTCCGAGCTTGGTCAAAGAGCCCTTTGCATTACCGGGGAATCACCCAGCCTCGCTCTCAACCAACGGGAAGAGACGGTTCGCCTGGCGAGTCAATTTGGATTTCGTAGAGATGTCATCCAAACCGATGAGCTCGACGATGCCAACTACACTGCGAATGGACCTACGCGTTGTTACTTCTGCAAAGATGAACTCTACAAGAAGCTCGAAGAAGTAGCACGTGTTCGGGGAATCGAGTTCATAGTCGATGGTTCGACATGCGATGACCTTGTCGACTATCGACCAGGACGCGCCGCCACCAGCAAACACAGCGTGCGGAGTCCGCTAATCGAAGCAGGAATAACCAAGGCGGAGGTCCGACTGTTGAGTCGTCGAGTTGGTCTGCCAACCTGGGACAAGCCGGCAAGTCCATGCCTTTCGTCGCGGATAGCCTACGGAATACCCGTGACTATCGAACGCCTCTCGGTGATAGATCGAGGCGAGGAGATTCTTCGAGAGTTGGGGTTTCGGGAATTCCGCGTACGCCACCACGATAGCCTTGTCCGTCTCGAAATTGGCGCTGCCGAAATGGAACGAGCACTCCGCATCGAGGTTATTGAGGATCTGGCCCGACGCTTTCGCGAGTTGGGCTTCAAGTATGTAACGCTCGATCTCCACGGTTATCGCAGTGGAGCTATGAATGAGGTTCTGGGCCAACGCGGCAATGTTTAGACTCGATTAGTATTGCCTGTAACCAATTAATTCGACGACCTTATGTAGGTGAAAAGTTTTGATGCACCTTTGATGATCCGATTTTGAAGGATGGCCAATGGTCAGTATGCCAAGCACAGTCTACGTAGATGACATCCGCGAAATAAAGGAAGAGAACCCTTTTGAGTCAATGATGTCGCGCTTCGACCGCGCGGCTCAATTGCTCAATCTTGACCCGGATTTGTACGCCGTCATGCGCGTGCCCAACCGGGAGCTCAAAGTTTATATACCGACCAGAATGGATTCGGGCAGGATTCAGGTTTTTGAGGGCTATCGTGTTCAGCACAACTTTGCTCGCGGTCCAGCGAAGGGCGGAATCCGATATTCGCCAGACGTGAACCTCGATGAAGTGCGAGCGCTGGCTGCGTGGATGACCTGGAAATGTGCTGTGGTCAACGTTCCCTTTGGAGGTGCCAAGGGTGGAATAGTCTGCGACCCGCAACAGATGTCCGTCGGCGAGCTCGAGCGTATGACGCGACGTTACGCATCCGAACTTCTGGACTTTATTGGACCGGAGAAAGACGTTCCCGCTCCCGACATGAACACTAACGAACAGACAATGGCTTGGATTATGGATACTTATTCCATGCATGCCAGGCATACAGTAACGGCTGTTGTAACCGGAAAGCCGATCGACCTGGGAGGCTCGTCGGGACGGCGGGAAGCAACCGGGCGCGGAATCTTATTCGTCATCAACGAGGCAATAAAAAGATTTGGAATGGCGCCGGAAACCACGCGCGTCGTTGTTCAGGGATCGGGCAATGTTGGCGGAATCGGAGCGCTGTTGCTTCACGAAGCGGGTTATAAAGTAGTGGCGATCTCCGACGTCCATGGCGGCATCTACAATCCCGACGGTATTGATATTCCTTCCGCCCTCAAGCATCTGCAAGCCACGCGGTCCTTTGATGATTATCCCGGAGTGGACCGCGTAACGAACAGCGAACTGCTGGAGTTGGAATGTGATGTGCTGGTTCCTGCGGCTACAGAGAACCAGATCACCTCTCAGAACGCTGATCGCATCAAGTGTAAAGTTCTGGCTGAAGGCGCGAATGGGCCGACAACCGCCGCCGCGGATCAGGTATTGCATGAGAAGGGAATCTTTGTAATTCCTGACATTCTGGCCAATGCCGGAGGCGTAACGGTCTCTTATTT
The DNA here is from genome assembly GCA_036506215.1 of Pyrinomonadaceae bacterium. GTDB lineage: Bacteria > Acidobacteriota > Blastocatellia > Pyrinomonadales > Pyrinomonadaceae > PSRF01. The sequence continues at coordinate 28,788 of DASXSC010000216.1, forward strand.
TGAGTGGGTGCAGGACCGAATGGGCTACTTCTGGCGCGAAGACGTAGTGAACCAGCGACTTCAGGATACGATGGTGGCCAGCTTCAATGATTTGTGTCGTTATGCCAATGCGCACTCAGTTGACACACGGACCGCGGCATACATGCTGGCGATAGACCGGGTGGCCTATGACACGCGCATGAGAGGCATCTACGCGTGACGGAAAAGACATAAACAAAGAGGCCCTAAATCGTGAAAAGGTCTTGATTTCCATAAAGAGGTAAGGTATGGTCTGGCGTGATTTGTACTTCAGACCAGTGTAAAGAATTTTGCCCTTTGGGCCAGGAGAAGGGCAACCAAATTGTCGACCAAAAACCGCACTTTTAGGGCCAATGGTGGCTGGAGTTTTTAACGGTGCGTGAGGTCCCTAGCAAGGGTGCCGGGTGGGTGCGCAGCATCATTTGGGTGCCACTGGTTTTGCGCTAACTTAGATTGGTTCTAACGGCTGAAATTGCAACTATCGACGTTGGCATTCAAACAAACTTCTATATTAGTTTGCAGGAGGATCGCGATGAGACTCGCAACGAGAGCGCTTATTGCCGCGCTCACTACAATGGTGTTATGTGCCGCAGCGTCGGCGCAGACTTTGAGGTCGCCTCAGGATCCTAGGAATCAAGCTCCGACGGTGGGGACGGGAGGACCGGTTGGTGGGCCGACCGGTCTGTTCACAGTTTATGATGGCGATACGATTCGGAGGGGCGAGTATACGTTCAGTGTCGCGTACAGCAATTATGATCGCGACCCGGGGAACGTGGACATAGTGGTAACGCCGCTGAGTTTCAATATCGGCCTCAACGATCACCTGGAACTGTTCTTCAAAACCGACGGCTATAAAGGAGTCAAGGTAAACAATCCCCAGAATCTGTCGAGCTTCTATCTGCCGAACTCGCAGTTGTTCTTTGGTTCGACGTTGTTGTGCACCGGGGCGGCGATAATACTGGCGCCGGAGCGAGTCAGTGGCTCGACGCAACTGACGGGGTTCAGTCCGTTGTTTCGACCGGCGGGACCAGGCTGCAATGTCGGGGGCCAGCCATTTCGGCAGTTTCCGTTCATTGGGGCGACGGGGCCAAACTTTGGTTTGACGGGGAACGCATTTGCGCCACCGTTTGTGAGCCGCATCGGGACGCCGTTTGGGGGCAGTGGCAATTTCGGCACAGCGTCAAACTTCCCGGGGATGGGCTCGGTGGTGGGCAGCATCCTGCCGGGAATCGTGCTGTCAACAAAGACGGTACCGCCGACCCCGCCGTTCAACGCGATAACGGTGCCAGCCACGTTTACGATCGCGCCGGCGTACTTACCTGACGCGCCATTCATCAACCGGCTATACGGTGAATCAAGCTTTACTGAATTCGTGGCCGGCGCGAAGATCAGACTAAGTGGACCGAACAGCGCGTTGGGATGGGGGTTCATACCCTTCTACCGGTGGTGGCCCGATAAAGCCAAAGACTTTTCGGGATTCAATCAGATGCAGCGGGGGGCTGGTCCTGGTGGTAACATTGGGGACTTCGGCGTTATTGGCTTCGTTAGTGGGCGGCTGAGCCAGCATATAAATGTTTCAGCAAATCTGGGCTACATCCTCAACAGCAATCCGAAGAGCGAGGCGATGAACGATGCCATACTGCTGGATCGACCGGATGAGTTTTTGGCCGGACTGGGCTTCGACTTTCCGATCAACAAGCACTTCCAGATAATTGCGGAAGCGCGTTCCACCATGTACGTGGCGGGCAAGACGCCGAATGCTTTTAACAACAATCCGGTAGATGCTTTGGGTGGCATCCGGATCTTTCCGTCCCGGTGGTGGGGCATAGGGGCTGCTTACCGGCGGCATATGAACCAACAGGATGAGGGTCACTTCAATGACCCCTTCCCGGTTGGGTTTAATGGTTCCGACGATCCCAATGGATTTATCTTCCAGGCCTGGGCTGGTCATCGCAACGCGCGAATTCCACCACCGCCACCGAACCAACCGCCAACGGTTTCGGTGTCGTCGTCAAGTGCTTCGATCATGCTGCCATGCCCGCCGGGACAGAGTTCCGACACTTGTACACCGAGCGCCAGCCGCACTGTAGATCTGACCGCTGACGCCAGGGATCCGGATAACGACACGCTGCTTTACACGTGGTCGGTTACCGGGGGCAAGTTGACTGGCGAGGGCCGGACCGTGACCTGGGATCTTTCCGGTGTCAATGCCGGAACCTACACGGCCTCGGTTGAGGTTAACGACGGCAACCAGCACACCGTAAGCGCTTCAACCACGGTAACCGTGGCAGAATGCACGGGCTGCAAGCCGCCATGTCCGACGGTATCAGTAAGCTGTCCGTCTGACGTTGACCAGGGTTCGCCGATCACGTTTACCGCCTCCGTCGGTGGAGACATGACCGTGACCTACAACTGGTCAGTCTCGGCCGGCACCATCAGCAGCGGCCAGGGAACGTCCTCAATTACGGTGGACACAGCCACTCTGGGTGGGCAGTCAGTAACGGCGACTGTGGAACTGGGCGGACTGGATCCTTCCTGCTCGAAGACGGCTTCGTGCACGACAGCAGTTCGGCCACCAGCTAAGGCGCCGGTGAAGTTTGACGAGTATGGCAACATCAAGTTCAACGATGAGAAAGCCCGACTCGACAACTACGCGATCCAGTTGCAGAACGATCCGACAGCACAAGGCTATATCATTGCTTACGGATCCTGCGCCGGAGAAGCAGAAGCACGAGCCACTCGCGCGAAGGATTACCTGGTTAACACGCGAGGCATCGATGCCGGGCGATTAGTTACAGTTGACGGTGGTTGCCGTTCAGCCCTCTCTGTTGAACTGTGGATTGTGCCCAGCGGCTCAACTCCACCAGCAGCCAGCACTGAAAACATCATTTCGCCTTGTCCGGAATGTAAGAAAGCCGCACCGCGCCGACGAGCTCGACCACGTCGTGGCCGGGGGGACGAATAGGCAACCAATACTCGCGCCTGCAACAACGACGCGAACCTTCCGATGCGGGCGATTCTCTTCCAGGAGAATCGCCCGTTTCGCTTTTTGCGGGGCCATAAACCCTCGCCGTTTGGGGTTTTTTAAAGTTGCGGAATACAAATGAAGAAATTTATATTAAAATTGGACGATGTGCCCCCGACCTCTCTCTTTTAACCCTGGAAGTGCCTTAAGAGATATGAAAACACATTTGCCAAAACTCATTCTTCTCGTCACCCTATTGCTGGTTATCCCCCTTCCATTTGTTGCGTTTGGGTCCCCCGACTTGCCGGTCGACAGCCTCGCCGATCCGGGCAGGTATTCCGACGATTGGCGCGCTAACGGACCCCCGGGAGGCGATGTCCGAAGTCTCGTCGTCGACCCAAGCAATGCTGACCGCTTCTATCTGGGCACCCTGGATGGGCAGATTTATTCTTCAACCGACGCCGGAAAGAATTGGGAGTTGCTTTACAATTTCAACAAACCCAAGCTTTTTGTGGATCACATAATTGTCGATCCTCGCGATCCGAGAACGATTTATGTAGCCGCCCATCGACATAAGGAGGCCGGGGGGTTCTTCAAGTCGACTAACGGCGGGCAAACGTGGCGTGAAAGTCCCGAATTGAGGAATGAAGCGTTGCATTCATTAACTCAATCAGATGCTGATCCCAACGTTTTGATCGCCGGCACTTTCAATGGCATCTTCCGTTCGGATAATTCCGGGGACACATGGACGCAACTGCCAACATCCAATGTGCCGGGCCTGGTTCACGTTGAGTCGCTCGCGATAGATCCAAGAACTGTTAGCACCATCTACGCCGGCACCTGGTACCTGCCTTATAAATCCACCGACGGCGGACAAAGTTGGAAGAGCATCAAAAACGGAATCATCGACGATTCGGACATTTTTGCTATAGATATCGATCCACGTGATGCGAATCACATCATCGCCTCCGCTTGCAGTGGAATTTATGAAAGCAGCACCGCGGGGGATAGCTGGACCAAAGTGCAGGGAATTCCCTCTCAGTCGAGAAGGACGCGAGCCATAGTTCAACATCCATCGGTTCCCGGGCTGGTCTTCGCGGGAACGACCGAAGGCTTTTGGCGTTCAGAGCGCGGCGGTCAGGCCGACTCCTGGATGGTTACCACCTCCAGACAACTGGAGATCAATTCAATCGCTATTCATCCTTCCCGGCCAAATACTGTATACATCGGCACAAACAATTACGGCGTGATGGTTTCTCATGACGCTGGGAAAAACTTCACGCCTACCAACGGGGGATACAGCGGAAGATTTGCTAATGTAATCGTTGCCGACCGCGAAATGCCAAATCGAATCTATGCCGCCACAATTAACACGACCACGGGCGGCGGTTTTCTCTTTGTCAGCAACGACAACGGCGAAAGCTGGAGACCATTAATGCGCAGTATGCCTTCTCGCCTGATTACCTACGCAATTCTGCAGGACGCTCGCGACGCGAACCTTATTTATCTTGGCACCAATCTTGGCGTGTATAGCTCGCTAGATCGTGGAGGCTCGTGGGCACCTGTATGGTCGGTGCCCAAACCCGCTCCCGCTACACCGACAAAAGTCCGGCCTGGTAGAAAGAAGGCTCCCGCGGTCCAACCCCTCTCGAGCGCCGAGATACAAAAACTCAATGAAATTGTGCGCAGGGCCCAGCTGGCCTTGAGCGCGGCGGGTTATAACGTGGGCGTGCCGGACGGGCGTGCCGGAACGCTGACACTCAGTGGTCTCACGAAGTATCAGGCGAATCGCCACTTGCCAGTAACTGGGAAATTCGACGACTTGACTCTTGCGTCGCTTGGTGTGTCGAAAAATGATGAAGGAAGCGATGGGTCGATGTCCGTCGTCTTATCAGATGCCGTTAACGCACTTGTGCAAACGGTTGACGTGACTACTCAACGACCACTCTTGCTGGCAGCTACCAATCTCGGTTTATATCGCAGCCTCGATCCAACGCAGGGTTGGCAGAAGTTGCCTTACGGCTCCGATTTCGATGCCCGGACAAGTTCTATTTCGATTGATCCGCAGCATCCGGAAACAATTTTTGTAGGCACTGCTTCTTCGGGCGTTTTAGTTTCGCGCGACGAAGGAAAGTCGTGGCAGCGAGTCGCCGGTATTCCTAATGAGGCCCCGGTGAACACTATTGCGATAGATTCGCAACGGCCCAACTATGTATATGTAGGAACTAAACAGTCTTTCTACCTGTCGCGCGACGGCGGGGTAAACTGGAGCCGGCGTGGAGGCAACCTTCCTTATGGTGACTTCACCAGCATCTTGATCAACCCGCGAAACGGCGATGAAATCTTCGTCGGTAATGCGTATCAAACTGGCGAGATCGGAGGCGGCGTCTTCCGCACTATCAATGGCGGGACGACGTGGGCGCGCATTGATCCGAAAGAGCATCGGTTGCCCAGCCAGCGGATTTGGGCACTGGCTTTCGATTCGCGAGATCAAAACACGCTGTTCGTTGGATCCCACTCGGCAGGTGTTTACGTTGTTCCGCGCGGTTTAGTTAGTGTATCCGCGGTTGGCCGGTGATTAGTTGGTCCGCCAGGAATCAGGTTACCACTTTAATGCAAAGGACTTACACGCCGGTTACAAGTAAGTCAGCACCTTGACACACGCTCATTGCGACGTGTACATTGCGAACCTACCCGGTAAGCGACTGGTGATGGTCGGACCAAGCGGGTGAACTACGGGCGCGGCGGAAATCGAAACAAATAAAAACCTCCTTTTCCAAATCTGAACGGCTCGCATTCCTCGCAAGCTTTAACCCCGAACTATCGCCAAGGTCAACGAAGCAAGTGCCGCTTAAGCACGGTCCTTCGTTCGTCGAATATTGGCAAGTCTAATAAGGCGAGTGGAAGCGTGAATATGAACTTAGGGCGGTGAATTTTCCGGGAGTGTTACAGGAGTCTGCATGGCTAGTGAAGAATCGAAGTTAAACAACCAACAAGTAAGCGACGATAACGCCGCTTCCAACGAGCGGGCTAGCTCACCTGCTACTACATCCAAACCGCCTGTGAAGGAAGCCAGTCCGGTGGTGGCTACCAATTCCGATGACGACGACGAGCCGCGCGCCAGCGGCGACGTTGATTTCGGACAATTACTCGACCAATTTGAGCAAGAGCAAGCCTCGTTGCAGGAAGGCGAAGTAGTCCGTGGCACTGTGGTAGGAATCAGCGAGCGCGGCGTCGTAATTGATTTCGGGTACAAGTCGGAAGGCATTGTTAACCCGGCCGAATTCACTGAGAACGGCGTTCTGGCAGTGAAAGCCGGTGACGAAGTCGATGTGCTTGTAAAGAATATGGAGACGGCCGATGGCTTGCCCATATTGTCCCGCGCGGACGCCGTGCGCATGAAAGCCTGGGACGAACTGGAGAAATCCTACCGCGACGGCACCAACATTAAGGGGCGCGTAATCGAGCGCATCAAGGGCGGGCTGCGTGTTGACATTGATGGCATAGGTGCATTCCTGCCGGGGTCGCAGGTGGACGTTCGTCCAGTCCGCAATCTGGATTCGCTTCGCAATCAGGAGATCGAAGCTAAAGTCATCAAATTAAATCGCAAACGTTCCAACGTTGTCCTCTCGCGCAAAGCTGTCATTGAAGAAGAAAACGCCGGGCGGAAGGGACAAACACTCGGACACATCGAAGAAGACATTGTGGTCGAAGGTCAGATTAAGAACCTGACAGACTATGGTGCCTTTGTCGATCTTGGCGGAGTTGACGGCCTGCTGCACGTAACCGATATGTCCTGGGGTCGGCTGCAAAATCCGAGCGAACTTTTCCGGGTCGGCGATAGCATTCAGGTCAAAGTACTGAAGTTCGATCGCGAGCGTGAACGCGTTTCCCTGGGATACAAACAATTGTTGCCGGATCCATGGTCCAGCGTCGAGGAGCGCTTTCCCGTCGGCACGCGCGTTCCCGGACGCATCGCCAGCGTTGCTGACTATGGCGCCTTCGTGGAACTTGAGAACGGTGTGGAAGGGCTGGTTCACGTTTCGGAAATGAGCTGGTCAAAGCGCGTGAAGCACCCAAGCAAGCTGGTGAATCCAGGCGACGCAGTTGAAGTAGAAGTCTTAAGTGTAGATCCCAAGGCTCGTCGCATCAGCCTGGGAATGAAACAGATTCAGGATAACCCCTGGCAGACTCTACATGAGCGTTATCAGGTAGGGACGCGTGTGCATGGTCGTGTAAGAAACCTGACCGACTTCGGCGCGTTTATTGAGATCGAGGATGGAGTCGACGGCCTGGTGCACGTTTCGGACATCTCGTGGTCGAGACGGATCAAGCATCCGAGTGAAGTGTTGAAGAAGGGTCAGGAAATTGATGCGATCATCACGAGCATCGACGCTGAGAATCGGCGGCTTTCGCTTTCAATCAAGGACCTCGAGCCCAATGCCTGGGATCGGTTTGTCAGCGATCACAATCCGGGTGACATTGTGAAGGGTAAGATCGCCCGGTTTGCTAACTTCGGTGCATTTGTTGAGCTTGACGATAACCTTGAAGGCCTTTGCCATATTTCGGAACTCTCGGAAGATCGGGTCGAAAAGCCGGAGGATGTAGTTAAACTGGGGCAGGAAATGGAATTCAAGATCCTCAGGATCGACGCAGAGAACAAGAAGATTGGACTCTCCGCGCGCGCGGTCGGGAAGGATGAACCGATCGTTGATGCGAAGGTTTATTCGTCGCAGGCAGGCAGCGGGATGGCTTCGCTGGGAGAACTCGCCGATTTCGGCCTCGGTAAATCCGAGCCGGAGACTAAGCAGGAACCGCAGCCGGAAGAAAAGTCGCAACCAGCGCCAGAGCAGAAAGCTGGAACTCAGTCTGCACCAGAAGCTGTGAGTGAGTCTGAGCCAGAGGTTGCGCCTAAGCCTGTGGGTGAACCTGGGTCTGAGGCGACGGCGGCTCCGAAGCCTAATACTGCGCCAGAAGCGGGCGACGAGGCTGAAGCCAGGTCTGCCGAGAAGTCGAAATAGTTCGCGTGTCGTGGCCTTCAAGGACAACTCAGCAACTTGAAAACGGTCGTCTCGTCTTAGTTGGCCCAGTGGTGGTTTCTGTATCTTGCTCGGCGTGATTGTTTTCTGATAGTGTACGAAGTTGAACACACCTCGCCGCTCTTTAGACGTGCAATGAATTATCGCTTTGCTACTCATTTTTTTGGGCTCGAGCCATCCTTCTCATCTGAGGTGTTGCATGACAAAAGCGGAACTCGTCGAGGACGTCGCTGAAGCGGCGGAACTTACCAAAAAAGATGCCGAGCGATTAGTCGAGATCGTTTTTGAAAGTATTATTGAGACCCTCAACCAGGGTGAGAAGATTGAACTTCGCGGCTTCGGCAGTTTTCGCGTGCGCGAAAGAGGCGCTCGGCGCGGTAGAAATCCGAAGACAGGCGATCCGGTTAGCATTCCTGCCAAACGCGTACCTTATTTTAAGCCAGGGAAAGAACTCAAAGAGTTAATCAACGAGCATAGCACGCAATCTTCGGCTACTTCAGAAAACACAGCGAGCGTCGTCTCGGACGACTCGCGACAACCCCCTATCATGTAGGGCTCGTAAGGCCTAGAGGATTCAAGAGTGGACACGCTATGGAGTCCCTGGCGTTACGAATACATCGCTTCCAGCAACGCCGCGGACCCACAATCCAGCGGCTGCGTTTTTTGTCAGCTCCGTGACGATCCGGACAAAGACGAAGCGAATTTCGTCATTCACCGCGCCTCTCACAATTTCATCGTTCTCAATATCTACCCCTACATCAGCGGCCATTTGCTGATCGTTCCCTACGAGCACATCGGCGAGCTGGATGCGGCGACCAAAGACACCACGGACGAGTTAATGGATCTGACGAAGCGTAGCCAAACGGCACTGCGCGACGCTTACCAGCCGACTGGTTTTAATATCGGCATGAACCTGGGCCGCAGCGCCGGTGCAGGAATTGTTGACCATATCCACATCCACATCCTGCCGCGATGGACAGGAGATACGAACTTCATGTCAACCATCGGCAACACCCGGGTTATCCCGGAGGACCTGTCAACAACGTATGAGAAGCTTCGGACCAGGTTCTAACTGAATCGAAGTGAAGCTGCCGAAAGTAATAGAGATCAGACATTTTTCATTTTTCATTTTTCATTTCTCATTTGTCATTTAGATCAAAAAGTGATTTGTTTACTCGTCACCCGTCATAATGAATTCGGAAATGAAAAATGGGAAATGAAAAATGAAAAATGGAAACGACCGTAACTCCCGTTTGGCAGCACTAGCATTTGACGCTCAACGTTTCACCGTCTTGCGACTGATGGCCTCGTCTTCAACTTCGCCGGCTTTGTTTATTGGAACGTCGGCAGCTCGGGTGTAAGTAACGCCGCGTTCTTCGCTGTCGATTTCGGGAGCAGGCAACGTTGAGAGAGGTCCGGTGACGTTAGGAGGATTAAACCCTGGATAGTCGATGCGGGCGTGATAGATGGCAGTTAACGCGCTAATAATAGCCTCTCGAATTCGGGTTATCTCCTGCAGCGTTAGATCGCACTCATCGAGTTGTCCGTCGCTAATCACTGCCTCGACAATCTTGACGACGATCGAGCGAATGTTTTCTGGATCAGGACGAGCGAGAGAACGCGCCGCCGCCTCACACGAATCCGCCAGCATCATTATCGCCGATTCCTGGAACTGCGGCTTTGGCCCCGGATAACGGAAGTCCTTCTCGTCAATCACTTCACCGGGTTTTGCCTGACTCTGCGCCTTGCGAAGAAAGAAGTGCAAGGTGCGCGTGCCATGATGCTGCGGAATGAAGTCCGCTATTTTCTTCGGCAGATTGATTTGCTTCGCCAGTTTGGCTCCGTAGGTGACGTGGCTGGTGATAATCCGGGCACTCTGCGACGGGCGCATATGGTCGTGAGGGTTTTCGCCCTGTTGATTCTCAACAAAATAATCGGGAGCCGCTACCTTGCCGATATCGTGATAAAGCGCTCCAATACGCGCCAGCAGCGGATTCGCTCCAACGGCGCGACAGGCGTCTTCGGCAAGTTGTCCGACCGCATGCGAATGTTGGTTTGTGCCCGGCGCTCGTAGTGCCAGCTGGCCCAGCACCGGTAAGTCAGCATTCGAAAGCTCGAGTAGCTTAACGTCGGTGAGTATCCCGAAGAGAGATTCGTTTACGGGCAAGCCACCCGCTGCAAAAATTGCCGTCAGTAAGCCGCCCGCAAAACCACAACCACTCGACAGCAGGATTGCCTTTGGCGTAAACGGTTGTTCGGCATAGGCAATAAGCGCCAGTGCCATCACAGCATTTACAACGCCCACAAACAATCCCGCGAGTGTGACGGATTGTCGTTCGCGATATCTGCCGATCCCGTAAACGGCGGCTGTGCAGGAAATCATTACGTAGAGAGATTGGTGTATTCCGGTAGGTGCGAGCATGCCTGCAAACAATGCGGTGACGATCCCGGTTAGAAAAGCCAGCTGCGTATCGACAAGCATCACAACCAGCAACGAAGCCGCAGCGAAGGGGATTGCAAAGTTCCACAGGTTCGGATCATTGAAAGGCGCGGTCTTCATTCCGTTTGCCATACTGTCGCTGAGCGTAAAGCCAACTCGCATTAAGACAGTCTCGACAACTATTGCGGAGCCAACCAGAGCAAAAGCTCGTCTCTTTGAGAGAGACAACACAGACGCTGTGCTTCTATGCTCGGTAAATTTCCAAACCGCCCAATAAACCGCGAAGACGATCATTAACAGACCAAACAGATTGTGCCAGGGACGGCCGGCATGCCCGGTAGCCTTCAGCGCGTCAAGCTGCGCCAGCATTGCCGGCGTGACCGTGTCTCCTTCACGCGCAATCGACTGATTTCGTTTGAGATTGATTGTTACCGGCTGGATCTTCCTGGCTTCCGCTTCTCGCGCCGTGGCTGTGGCTGTTTGATCAAGCACGACATTCGGCCTCAGGAGAGGCACTACTGCCGCGACCAGAGCCGATTTTTCCTCCTGTGACCAGCCCTGAAGACTGAGTATCCGGAGTTCGAGCTGCTGGCGCGCGGCGCTTAGCGAAAGCATGCGGGTTCGCGGCACCGGCATTATCATTTGCGCTGACGGATTGCGAACCTCAACCAACACGATTTCCTGATTCAAACGCTCGGCTTCGGCATCGTCGTAAATATACTTATCGCCAATCTCGCGAATTAGCGCTGTTAGCCGGTTCAAATCCTCATCGTCGAAGTTGTGGGCGGCAATCGCGCGCGCGACGCCGGTTCCGCCGTCACCGCTCCACGCCAACGTCTTCCCCGGCGTCTTCGCTTCGGCCTGCTTCTTTAGATCTTCCCAGGCTGCACGAAAACTCCGGGCGGAACTTTCGCCCCGAGTAGAATCAACATTAAAAATCGGCCGCGTAGCCTCTCTAGCCGCGTTCCGACGTCTTTCTGTCTCCACGATATCGATGCTGCTGACGTCCGCGCGGGCGACCACGTTTGCTCTTATGACCTCACCTTCGCGGTAGTCCTGTGAGAAGCCGGAGGGGTAATTGCTGAGCAATAGGAGGACGGTTACGACTACGAGAAAGCCGAAACCAATAAGAAAGCGAGAGCGCGGCTGAAACACCTTGAAGGGCGTTAGAACGTATTGCAGTGCCAGATCGCGCGCACGGCTAAACGGAGTTGTGAATCGAGGGCGAAGGGCCATTGTGGTTATGCGATCCGCGAAATGCGGCTGCTGTCGAACACTTTTTCACCGGAGTCCAGGCCCAGATCCTGTGAAAGCATTTGGCCGACTCTTTCAAGCAGTGGAGGCAATGTATTCCGATCGACTGCTGATATCGCTACGACTTCGCGTTCGCCGCCCTGGGCCAATTGCCGGGCAATCGCTTGCAGCGTCTCAACATCCAGGAGATCTGCCTTGTTCAAAACCAGGATTGACGGAATCTGAGCAACGTGAAGTTCCTCCAAAATTCTTTCGACCGACTGAATCTGTTGTGACCAGCGCGGATTCGAAACGTCCACCAGGTGGATCAGTAAGCGGCTATCGCCGATTTCCTCCAAGGTAGCGCGAAAGGCGGAAAGTAGACCCGGCGGCAAATCGCGAATAAAACCGACAGTGTCGTTAATTATGACCTCCTGCTCCCGCGGCAGTCGCAGCCGTCGCGAAGTAGGATCGAGCGTAGCAAACATTCGCTGCTCCGCGCGCACCTCGCTATTGGTCAGCGCGTTCAGCAGCGTCGATTTGCCGGCGTTGGTATAGCCGACAATTGAAACTACCGGAAGCTGGTTCCTGGTACGCACCTTTCTCCGTTCGTGGCGCCGCCGCCGCTGTGTCTCAATCTCCTTTTCGAGGCGGTTGATGCGATCGCGAACCCGCCGACGGTCCATCTCGAGTTTCGTTTCACCCGGACCGCGACCACCAATGCCACCGGCGAGGCGCGAGAATGCGGAATCCTGTCCCACAATCAACCGCGGCAGGAGGTATTTTAGTTGGGCAAGTTCTACCTGGATTTTGCCCTCACTCGACTGCGCTCGCTGGGCAAAAATATCGAGGATTAGTTGCGAACGATCGATGATCTTTAAGTCTGTGGCTTCAGAAAGCGATCTCACTTGAGCCGGTGTCAACTCGCGATCGAAGACAAGCATATCGGCACCCAACTGCAGCGAGCGAATGAGCAGCTCGTCAAGCTTGCCGCGCCCCAGCACTGTTCGCGGGTCGATCGCCTGCCGTCTTTGAATGACTTTGTCCTGTACGACGATTCCGGCGGAGCTCGCTAGTTCGTGTAACTCGGCCATGGATTCTTCAGCATCAGCGAGTGGTCCGGTTGTGACGCCGACCAGGATGGTGCGATCTTTAAATCCGTCCTGCCGCGACACACGACGGTTTCGCGCCATCTCTTCTTCCAGCGACTCAATTAGAGCAAGAAAGTCGACATCGATTTGCGAGGCGACTTTGGGTGGCAGGAAAGCGTAACGCTCCTCATGGTTTGCAGTTCGCTCGCCGACCGCCGCCATGGGCAGCAAGTGCGCGGCACTAACGAGTCCCGGCAAACCATCCTCGGGGTTAACATCGATCGCCACCATCAAGTCGAGACGAAGGAGTGCCAGATCCGTGAGGTCATCCTGGGTCAAACCCTCACCACGCAGGTGCGTGTGCACGCAACGAAGACCGCGAAAGCGATCCACTGCCACACGAATGCGTTTGAAGTCGGGAAGTTCAATGCCGCGATTATCACCTACCATCACGTATTCAACGTGGCCCCTGCGATCAATAAGCGCGCCGATCTGTCTCCGTGTTTCGTGTGATAGTTCAGCGAGCTGACGCGCGAATTCCGGCGTCACTATTTGATGAGAAGCAATCCGCCTGATGTAGAGTTTTTCTATGCGGCGAAGTTGATTGGGCTTCAAGCCCGCAGTGTTTCCGATTACGTCCTTGATCGTTTTTGCCCTCCGTCGTCACGGCTTAATAAAGCTCGCACGGATACTGAACGACTCCGGGAGCTTGCCTGGGTTACATTTTGTTCCGGGCTGAAATTACAGAAGGAGTGATGCGGGCAGTAGGTTTCCGGCGCCAGGAGATTACTTTCGATGTTGCTCTGCGATATCGCTTCGCTTAGTCGCTTGAGCATTACAATAGTTTCATTGACAGGCTTTTCTACGCCTCAAAAACAACCTCAACAATTTCGTAGGAAGCCATATTTACGGGATCGCATTATACCATAGTGATCCACAACGCGCGGGCAAGAGAGGCCGCCCCGCCCGGGACGCCCGAATATTCCCGAATTAGACACTACCCTAGGCGCGTCGTATGATGACACGCTTTCACAGGTCAAGAGAATTGGGCGCGTCGCCGGCACGCGATTGCCGGCTGTCAAGTAAGAGAAATGAGCAAAGCAGCAAGAATTCTTCGCATCGATCCTTCCCTGGCCCTGCCGGGAGCAGAGGTGATGATTGACTGCGAGGCTCTCGACACCAGCGATCCAACGCTCTGCGCCGTATGGTTTGGCGAGGAGCGCGCGCCAATCGTTGCCCTATCGCCCAGACGGGTGCTGGCAATCGTGCCCGAAATCAAGCAGGGCAGCTCAGTTGACGTCAGCCTTGAAAGTCGTGGGCAACGAAGCGAAACGTCGGGCGTGGTAGTTGCGAAAAGGCTGGCCGAGGATCTTCATCCGGTTGCCAATCCCGCCTTCGATCCGGATGATGGCTCACTCTTTGTGACTCGCTCGGGCTCACGTGGTGACCAACTGCCCGTTACTCTCTTCCGCATCGATCTTAGCGGGGAGGTTACAGAGTTCTCTGGCGACATAACAAATCCAACTGCAATTGCATTCGACAGCACGGGGCAGATGTTTGTTAGCAGTCGCATGGACGGCACCGTCTATCGCATCACGCCATTCAAGGAAGCAGTCCCGTTTGCGACAAATCTCGGAATCGCCACCGGCATCGCTTTTGACCATTCCGACACGATGTATGTCGGAGATCGCGCCGGCACAATTTACAAAGTGAACGGTATTGGAGAAGAAACCGCCTGGGCACAACTCGAACCGTCGGTCTCCGCCTATCACCTCGGTATTGGTCCCGATGAAGCCTTGTATGTAACTGGACCGACGGTCGCGAGTTTCGATTCTGTAATGAGGATTGATGCCAACGGTGAAGTCAGCGTGTTCTATAAAGACCTGGGCAGACCGCAGGGACTTGCGTTCGATGATAGCGGGAATCTCCTGGTGGCTGCGTCGCTGCGTGGCCAGCGAGGAATCGTGCGCATTTCCCCGGACGGAAAAGATGCTGAGATGTTTGTGGCGGGAATGAACCTTGTGGGGCTTGCCTTTAGTTCTACTGGTGACCTGGCGATAGCTTCGACCGACTCGATCTATTTGCTGGAGCTTTAGACTTAAGATCTGTTGGTGGAATCCGCAGGACGATCAGAGTCTAAAAAGCATTGCGACGATGCTCCTAAATTTCGGTACTATGCACTTTAGCAATGTATCCTCAGAACCGGAAGCGGTAGGGATCGGCCATAAGCTCAATTGTTTTTACGTCCCATCGAAACTGGTGACTCGAGCGATACAGATTCTACTCAAATTGACTCTTTGGCCGGTCGCTACCGCTTCCGGTTCTGATGAAGCTTCTTTAACACGCTCGTTCCAGATTGCGATGTAGCAAATGCGAATTGAGAGCTCATCAAAATTGAAACTTCATGCCGCTACGTACTGGTTACTGCCCTGATGATGCGCGTAAACGTTGGTTTTTTGACAGGTCTTAACGGCCATGTTAGGTTGAACGGCTCGTATTATTCCCTCAATAGTTGATTACTAATGGGCAATATCGACAGCAACGCCGTTGCACAATTTATTCTATTCATGGTGGCGTTAATTTTTTCTTTGTCAGTCCATGAATCAGCGCACGCTTGGATGTCCAATAGATTTGGCGACGATCTGGCTCGATTGCAGGGACGTATAACGCTGAACCCGGCTGCACACGTAGATCCGATTGGCACGCTATTGTTTCCGGCGATTGCATTTTTTACTGGCGCGCCGTTAATTGGTTGGGCAAAACCTACTCCGGTTAATCCACTACGATGGCGCAATAAACGCGTCGCCAATTTCTGGGTTTCAGCCGCAGGAATCATCAGCAATGCAATCATCGCCACGATCGCTGGCATTCTGATGCGCATACTGTTTGAAGCGAATCTCGTTGGTCTGCGGCTGCACCAGTTTTACGGACTAGTCGCTGTGGCGCGGACTGATTCACTACTTGCAGAAGGCGCAGTAAAGCTATTAAGCACGTTCTTCACGCTCAATGTAGCACTGGCCATCTTTAATTTGCTGCCTATTCCACCGCTGGATGGAAGCAAGATTCTAAGTAGCATTCTGCCGCCGAGTTTCGAGCCCGCGCTTGAAGCTCTCGATCGGTTTGGTTACATCCTTCTAATTATCTGCGTATTTACCGGAGTTTTTGGAGTCATATTCAGCATCGTCATGCCGTTGGCGGCATACCCGTTTACAATTGGACTTAATTGATCCGCGAATGAAAAGAATCTTCAGTGGCGTGCAGCCGACCGGCAACGTGCATCTTGGAAACTACCTGGGCGCTTTACGCAACTGGGTAGCACTGCAACACGAATACGAAAGCTTCTTCTGCATCGTTAATCTTCACGCAATTACTACGCGCCAGGATCCAAAACAGCTCGCCGAGGCGTCCCGAGAACTTGCCCGGATTTATCTAGCGGTCGGCATCGATCCAAACGTTTCGACTATCTTCATTCAATCAGATGTTGCTGAGCACGCCGAGCTCACCTGGATTCTCAATTGCATCGCGCGCATGTCTGAGTTGGAACGAATGACGCAGTTTAAAGAAAAGGCGCGGAAGCAGCGTGAGAATGTGGCCGTGGGAATGTTTGATTATCCGGTGTTGATGGCTTCCGACATCTTGCTTTACCAGACGGATCTTGTTCCGGTCGGTGAGGATCAGAAACAACACCTTGAACTGACGCGTGATCTAGCCATACGATTTAATCGCGACTATGGCGAGACGTTTCGGGTGCCTGAACCCTTCATTCCGAAGGTCGGCGCACGGATCATGTCGTTGTCGGATCCCTCCAGCAAGATGTCGAAGTCAGACGACGATCCGTCCGGCTGCGTGCGATTGCTTGACGATGCCGACAGCATACAGCGCAAGTTTAAGCGTGCAGTTACAGATTCAGGAACCGAGATTCGCTTTGATGCTTCGCGGCCGGCCATAACGAATCTGTTGACCATCTTCCAACTGCTGACCGGCCAGGCGCCCGAGCAGATTGAGACTCACTTTGCCGATAAAGGTTACGCCAAATTGAAGCAGGAACTTGCCGACGTTACCATTGAATTTCTACAGCCACTCCAGGACCGCGTGCGCTCGCTCGATGATGAGGAGCTGACTAACATACTGGAACAGGGCGCCGCCAAAGCCCGAGGGATCGCCAGCGTGACCTGGTCCGGGGTTAAGGAGAAGATGGGTCTTTCGAGTGCTAAAAGACTGAGCGAACTGCCGGGAGTGTCGGTGAGGACTTAGATGGAAGAAACTACAGAATCTGCTGCGACCCAGGCCGTAAGGGAAGATGCGACGGGGTCTACGAAGCAAACAGAGCAACCGGAGCAGACCGCCGGCCCGATAGACGTTACGGGTTCAACGCCGGAGATCGTTTCAGACCATACCACCGACGATCTCAAGATCGTGATGGGCGAGTTCGATGGACCCCTTGATCTGTTGCTCCACTTGATTCGTCAGGAACAGGTAAACATCTACGACATCCCGGTCGCGCGCATCGCCGATGAATACCTTCGCTATCTACAGTTAATGCAGGAACTGGACATCGCCGTCGCCGGTGATTTCCTGGTAATGGCCGCAACGTTGATCGAGCTGAAAACAAAGATGCTGCTGCCGCGCGATCCGTTTGCGGCTGCGGAAGACGAAGCGGATCCGCGCAAGGATCTCGTCGATCAATTGCTCGAATACCAGAAGTATAAAGCTGCGGCGCAAATGCTCTGGTCGCGCGCCACGGTTGAACGCGCGGTCTTCAAACGAGCTGAAATCGAAACTGACAAAAACAACCCGGAGGTCACAGCTGGACTGTTTGACCTGTTGAAAGTTTTCCAGGAAATTCTCGCGCGGCACAAAGAAGAAGTGCTGCTGGAGATCGAGCGCGAAGAGATTTCGATGGCGGAGATGCTAGAACGCTTGAGAAACATGGTGATGTCGTCGGGTGAGCTTAACCTTCGTGTTTTCTTTGAGCGTGCCCGATCGCGCCGCGAGTTGGTGGTGGCGTTTCTTTCAGTGCTGGAACTGGTGCGGACGACCGAGATCAAACTGATTCAGGAACAGACGTTTGGCGACATCGTCGCGAGAATTGCAAGTTAGACAATAATCACCATGAATGAAGAGATTGTGAACAACAAATCGGATGTAGCGTCGGACGAGGTGGCGCTCAATGAGGAGGCAAGCCGAGAACTCGAGGCAATGGTTGCCGCTGAATCGCCGGCTTCTGAAGCTGAGGTGTCTGACGAGTCAGCAACGTACGTAGTTCAAAATGCGGCCGAGCGCATCGCGATCATCGAGGCCCTGATCTTCGTTTCGGAGGAACCGCTTAGTGTGAAGACGATGGCGGAAGTACTCCGCGAAGATCGTGAAGTCATCGAAACAGCGGTTGGGGAACTGGCAAGAGAATTTAACGGGAGAAACGGAGGCTTACAGCTTCGCGAAGTAGCCGGCGGTTGGCAATTTGCGACTCGGCCCGAATACCATGAACACGTCCGCGCCTATTTGAAGTCCAGGCCGAGCGCGAAGCTCTCAATCGCTTCGCTGGAGACCCTGGCCGTTATTGCTTACAAGCAACCAGTCACCGTGCCGGAAATCCTCGAAATACGTGGCGTGCAATCGCCCTCCTCGATCAAAACACTGCTCGACAAGAAATTGATTGTCGCCAAGGGGCGGAAGGAAACAGTCGGCCGTCCGATGATGTATGGCACGTCGAAAGACTTCCTGATCCAGTTTGGTTTGAAGGACCTCAGTGAGTTGCCGAGCATGGAAGATTTTCAGGATCTATCGGGCGGCTCTTAGTCAGGAGGCAGGCAGCAGCAGCAGTTAGAACCAGAAGGCAGTAGACAGACGGCAATAAGCAGAAAAGCACTGAGCCAAGAACCTGCATTTGTGTCTGCTTTGCCTGGTGCCTGCTGCCTACTATTGTTATGCAAGAACGTTTACAAAAACTAATCGCCGCGGCGGGCCTTGCTTCGCGGCGTCACGCTGAGCAATTAATTACAGCCGGTCTGGTTACTATCAACGGAAAGGTAATTACTGAACTTGGGACGAAGGCCGATCCGGAAACAGATCACATCAAGGTCAAGGGCAAACTCATCAATCCATCGCTGGAGAGACGAGAAAAGGTTTACCTCCTCCTAAACAAGCCGCGCGGCTATCTATCAAGCGTCAGTGATCCCGAAGGTCGTCCCACGGTCCTCGAACTCCTGCCCGCCTCTCTGGGAAGGCTTTATCCCGTCGGCCGTCTTGACTTCAATACCGAGGGACTGCTGTTGTTGACCAATGACGGCGACTTCACGAATTTCATTACTGCTGCGCGCAACCAGGTCGAAAAGGTGTATGAAGGAAAAGTGAAAGGCGTTCCCGACGAGCAGGCGATTGAACGACTGCGGCGCGGAGTAACGCTCGAGGACGGAACGCGCACAGCTCCGGCAAAAATCAGAAGACTAGGTGAAACGGAAACCAATGCCTGGTTTGAGATTCTGCTTCACGAAGGAAAGAACCAACAAATCCGCCGAATGTTTGATCTCATCGGACACTCGGTGATCAAGTTGCGGCGCTCGCGCATTGGATCCTTACGAGATGATGAATTGAAGCCAAAGAAATGGCGCCGGCTAACGCCAGACGAGGTCAAGCTCCTCATGCAAAAACGACCGCGAACCAAGAGCAAGCCAACGACCAAAACTCATGTGGCCAGTCACGGTTCTTCGCGCCAATGAGGTAGAATAACCTTTTACCGCATTCTGACGATTTATTGCTTTAAGACAGGCATTTCGACCTGTCATCACTGACAGGCTGGGATGCGTTTGTTTTATTACGACAGCCAGGTTTTCAAAGAAGACGAATGGAATTCGAATTAACTGAAGAGCAAAAACAGGTCAAGGTGAGTGTGCGCGAGTTTGCCGAAGCGGAGATCGCGCCGCACGTAATGGAGTGGGATGAGGCGCAACACTTCCCGGTTGAACTCCAGCCAAAACTTGCTGAGTTGGGATTGACTGGAGTCCTCTTTCCTGAAGAGTATGGCGGCGCCGGTATGGGTTATGTTGAGTATGCGACGATCATCGAAGAGCTATCGCGCGTTGACGGCTCCATCGGCATTTCGGTAGCCGCACATAATTCGCTTTGTTGTAATCACATTTTTCAGTTCGGATCCGAAGCCCAGAAACAGAAGTATCTCTTGCCGTTGGCCAGCGGCAAACATTTGGGCGCCTGGGGCCTGACAGAACCCAGCGCGGGCTCGGATGCTTCCGGAACGCGCTCGACCGCAATCCGGAAGAATGGCGGCTGGGTTGTTAACGGCTCGAAAAACTTCATTACCCACGCGATCCATGCCGACACCTGCGTCGCAGTTGCGGTGACGGATCGCTCCAAGCGGAGTAAGGGAATTACGGCGTTCATTTTTGAAAAGGGAATGAGCGGCTTCTCCCCTTCGAAGAAGGAGAACAAGCTGGGCTTGCGCGCGTCGGAGACCGCCAGCGTTGTATTCGAAGATTGCTATGTGCCGGACGAGAACCGTCTGGGCGAAGAAGGGCAGGGATTTGTCAACGCAATGGAGATTCTGGATGGCGGTCGAATATCGATCGCGGCGCTTGCAGTCGGCATTGCCCAGGGCGCTTATGAGTCGGCTCTCCGCTACTCGAAAGAACGCCAACAGTTTGGCAAACCCATATCCGAGTTTCAAGCCATTCAATTCAAGTTGGCAAACATGGCTACGCAAATAGATGCAGCGCGACTGCTGATGTACCGAGCGGCCTGGATGAAAGACGATGGCAGAAAGACCACCAAAGAATCGTCGATGGCCAAGCTGTTTGCTTCCGAAGTGAGCGTAAACGTTTGCGAGGAAGCTATTCAGGTCCACGGTGGCTATGGCTATACGAAGGATTACCCGGCGGAAAAATACTGGCGCGATTCGAAGCTTTGCACGATTGGTGAAGGAACTTCCGAGATCCAGCGAATCATCATTGCCCGCGAAATCCTGCAGCAGGCTATTCAGTAGTGGACTTGTCAGATAACAACCCGTCCCTGGTCGATCGAATCGCGGCAGGTGACACGCGCGCGGTGGCGCGTGCGATCTCCAAGGTCGAAGATGTTTCCAAAGATGCATCCCAGTTGATGAAGAAGATCTTTCCCTTGACGGGCCGCGGGTTGGTAATCGGAATTACCGGTGCGCCTGGTGCTGGAAAGTCATCTTTAGTTGATAAGCTCGCCTTGCATTACCGGCAACAGGGTGAGCGGGTCGGTATTGTTGCGGTAGACCCTTCGAGTCCCTTTTCCGGCGGCGCCATTCTTGGCGACCGGATTCGCATGCAGACGCTGGGCCTCGATAGCGGCGTCTTCATTCGCTCTATGGCGACGCGAGGAAACCTGGGTGGACTGGCGCGAACGACGGTCGATGCCGTTTCCATACTCGACGCGGCCGGCTATGGCAGAATCATTATCGAGACAGTGGGTGTGGGCCAGGACGAGGTTGAGGTAGTAAAGGCGGCGGATATTTCTGTGGTTGTGCTGGTTCCGGGAATGGGTGATGACATCCAGGCAATCAAGGCCGGCATTATGGAGATTGGTGACATCTTTGTCATTAACAAAGCCGATCGCGAAGGTGTCAACGCCACCGAAAAGGAGTTGGAAGCGCTGTTATCACTGGCCTTGCGAGAAGACACCTGGGAGCCTCCCATCGTCAAGACTGTAGCCACTGAAAACAGGGGAATTCAGGAACTGGCGGCCGCTATTGAGAGCTATCGCAAGTTTCATTTGGAGGCAAAGTCCGGAGATGGACGGCGTCGAGCGATAGCGCGTTGGCGCATCCTTGAACTCTTGCGGGAACGCCTCGTAGCGCAAACCCTGGAGTCGGATTCCGCATCCGAGAAGCTTGATCGGCTCACGGGGGAAGTTGCCAGCAGGCAGCGAGATCCTTATTCTGCGGTAGAAGAGCTAATGGGAAGAAGTTAGGGGTCAGAGTTCGTTGTCAGTGGTTCGTCATCCGTGACGTTTCCAATTTATGGAAAATCGACAATCTTGCCAACACAGCAAGTGCGATTGTCTACTAACAACCAACTACTGACTAATGGCAACGGGCTGAGTGATGAAGATTGATCACATTGGGATTGCCACACGCCGGCTCGAAGAGGCGCTCGGCCTCTGGCGAGACATGTTGGGATTGCAGGTGGATTTCACGGGAGATGTAACCGAACAAGGCGTACGCGTGGCTATGCTCCCTATTGGGGAAACGCACATTGAACTCCTTGAGCCCCTGGCTGACGATTCACCGGTCGGAAAATTTTTGGCCAAGCGCGGTCCCGGCGTTCACCACGTCGCGGTCAGGGTCACAGATATCAACGCGTCGCTGGCGCAGTTGAAGGAGAAGGGAAGGCGGTTAATTGATGAAACTCCCAGAAGAGGAGCAGGCGGTTGTCTGGTCGCATTTGTTCATCCGTCATCAGCTAACGGCGTATTACTCGAGTTAGTACAGCACGATTAGATTTGTTTTTTTGGAAAGGATAATTATTTTGAACTCAACTACTAAAGCGTGGATTGCGGCTGCCGTGGCCATAGTGTTTGCTATCGGACTAATCGTCTGGCAGGTTAAGGCGAGGCGACCGGAAATCTCAAACCTTTCAGCGGAGGACATGTCTCTAATTGCGGAAGACCAGCCGCCACAGTTTCGTGCCCGTCTCGCATCGGACGAGGCGACGCGAAAGAGCTTTGCGGAAGATCTGCGCAAGCTGCTGGCGGTTGCCGAAGAAGCGCGCGCCAAAGGCATTGGCAATAAGCCGGAAGTAAAACGTCAGCTCGAACTCGTTCGATCGGTAGTTTTAGCCGAGAACCATTTCAAGTCGCAGGGAGTCGGCCCCACTGGTCCGAATATCTCCGAACAAGAAGTTGAAGACTTTTTCAAACAGCCCACTAACCAGGCAAAGTTTGACCAATTCATAAACGACGCTAAAGCCAAAAATCCCCAACTCGCTGGTGGTCAGATTCCCGACGAACAGCTTAAGCAGGTCAAACGGCAACTGGGACAGGTGTTGATTGGAGAACAGCGCGCGATTGCCGCGGGAACCGACAAAAAGCGCGCAGTAGATTTGCAGATAAAGCTTGAGCAGGCCCGAATTCTGGCTCAGACCTATGCCCAGGAGCAGTTGGCTGACAAGATGAAAGCCTCAGATCAGGAAATTGACGAGTATCTCAAGCAACACCCGGAATTGGATGCCAAACAGAACCGAGCAAAGGCCGAGGAAGTATTAAAACGAGCCCGCGCCGGCGAAGACTTTGCAAAACTGGCAAAAGAGTTTTCCACTGATCCCGGAAGTAAAGAAAAGGGCGGCGACTTAGGCTGGTTTGGCAAGGGCCAGATGGTGCCCGAGTTTGAGCAAGCTGCATTCGCGTTGAAACCCGGAGAGATAAGTGACCTGGTTGAGTCAAAGTTTGGTTTTCACATTATCAAACTCGATGAGCGTAAGACCGAGACCAAGGATGGGAAATCAGAAGAGAAGGTCCGTGCGCGACATATCTTGATTGGAGAAACTGCCGGCGAGGGTGATAACCCGTTTGCGCCGCCGAAGGGTGGACGCGATAAGGCGCGGGCCGCACTAGAACAGGAGAAGCAGAAAAAAGTACTCGACGAGATTGTGAAGCGTTCCCACGTTACTGTGGCCGAGAACTTCCAGGTGAAGGCGCCTGAACCGCAGCAGCAGCCCCAGGGTCTGCCGCCTGAATTCGCGCCGGCTCCTGACCAATCAGGTCAACCGGCGCCCGTAGAACCGGCACAAAACGCTCCCAAACCAAAAACGGATTCAAAAAAGAACGAACCCAGGAAACCTAAGAAGTAACGGCAGACGCGAGCATCGAAACCGAAATGCAGTTTGGCGACTACCGCGTGGAGATTATTCCCGACACCGAATTTCGTCTCGATGGCGGCGCAATGTTTGGGGTGGTTCCACGAACGTTGTGGTCGAAGGTTTGTCCGCCTGATGAGCAGAACCGGATCACGATGAACATGAATTGCGTGTTCATAGAAACCGGTTCTGAGCGAATACTGATCGAAACTGGAATCGGCGATAAGTGGTCGGCGAAGCACACTGAAATGTTCGGCATCACGCGGGAACGACCGCTGGCGCAGTCGCTGTTGACCCTTGCTGGTGTAGAAGCGGATAGCATAACTATCGTTGTCAATACCCATCTCCACTTTGATCACGCGGGCGGAAATACCGTCTTGAACGGAGCAGGAGCAGCCGTTCCCGCGTTTCCAAATGCCCGCTACTTTGTTTCCCGGAGCGAACTTGAGCATGCCGAAGCGCCCAGCGAGCGTGACAGGGCGAGTTATCTACCCGACAACTGGCGGCCAATGGTCGCGACCGGCCAACTGGAATTGAAGGAAGCGAATTACGAAGTGGCACCCGGGCTGCGTATGGAAACTTGCCCGGGCCATAATCGCTCAATGCAATGTTGGCGGCTTAACAGTGAAGGACAGACCTTGTTCGGCTTTGCTGATCTGGTGCCCATGCGAGCGCACATACCGTTTGCCTGGATCATGGGCTACGATCTCTATCCGGCGGAAACGCTTGAAGCGAAGAAGAAGCTTTTGCCACAAGCCGCACGAGAAGGCTGGACTTGTTTGTTCTATCACGACCCGGATGCGCCTTTGTGTCGCGTCATCGAAGACGACGGAATACTTCGCGCAATTAGTATTGCAGACGTTAAAGGAAAGTATAGACGATATTAAGATTGAATTTAGACCATCCCTTAAGATGACGACAGCAAAGATCGGAATCATTGGCGGCAGCGGGCTATACCAGATGCCCGAGCTCCAGGACATTAAGGAGATTGCTGTTGAAACTCCTTTCGGTTCTCCCTCAGACGCTTTCATTGTGGGCACTCTTGAGAACGACCGGGTCGCTTTCCTGCCACGTCACGGACGCGGACATCGCTTCACTCCGAGCGAGGTTCCGTTTAGGGCAAATATCTACGCGATGAAGCTACTCGGCATCGAGCGCATACTGTCGGCCTCGGCGGTTGGATCGCTCCAGGAGCAGTTTGCGCCGCTTGACATGGTGATTCCCGATCAGTTTTTTGACAGGACTCGAGCCCGCGCGCGTGAATCGACCTTCTTCGGCGAAGGAATCGTGGCGCATGTAAGCTTCGCCCATCCGGTCTGTGAAGAGTTGGGCAATGTGCTCGAAGAGTCGTGCAAAGTCACTGAAGTTAAGACCCATCGGCGTGGCACATATCTGTGCATGGAAGGGCCGGCGTTTTCCACTAAGGCAGAGTCAGAAGTTTACCGAAGCTGGGGAATGAGCGTTATCGGCATGACAAACCTACAGGAGGCCAAGCTTGCGCGCGAGGCCGAGATCTGTTACGCCACCCTCGCGCTGGTCACTGATTACGACTGCTGGCATCCCGGTCATGATGCGGTCACCACCGAGTCAGTCATTGAGTATCTAAATAAGAATGTTCGGAATGCACAGCTCATTATGAAGGAAGCTGTTAGGCTCCTGAGCAAGCTGGAGCGTAACTGCAAGTGCGCCACAGCGCTGAAGAATGCGATCTTCACCGCGCCACATTTGTGGCCCGCGGAGACTCGGAAGAAACTTGACGCGATAGTCAAAAAATATGCGCTCCCCTAACGCAGTTGGCATCAAAGTTTTGGCGCTCGTAGAATGACCAACCTGGAAGGTGGATTTATGAAGAACGTTTTTGTCACGCTGGTTGTGCTGGTGACGGTATTGTTTGTCTCCGCTCCGGCTTCGTATGGTCAGGGAAAGGCGAAAACAGGTCCGGATCCGTCCACAATCCGCGACGCAGAGCTGGAAAAAGACTCCCTGCACAACCTTGAAGTCGCTCGTCACTATTTTAAGTTGAAGAAAGCTTACGTTGCGGCGATCAAGCGGTGTGAAGAAATTGACGTGGGCAATCCTAACTTCGCCCGGATGGACGAAGTGCTTTACATTGCCGGTGAAAGTAGTCTCCGGCTCGCTGAGAATCGCGGCAAACAAAAGACGAAGGAAAAGACCCCTGACGAACTGCGCCAGGATGCGCGCGTTTATCTTTCCCGGCTGGTGGCCGGCTACCCAAACAGCGTTTTTTATAAACAGGCTCAGAGCGATCTGCAAGCGCTGGGCGGGCCGATCAAGCCGGAAAGCACCAACCCGTAACCGGTATGCGGTAACAGTATGCGGTCAGTGAAAAAAAGAAAAATTTAAAATGACATATGGAAGATGATCTAATTTTCCATCCATCATTTCTCATTTATCATTTGCCATTCAAAATCCCAAAGAGAAAACTAAACATAAGAAATGTCTCTACTAGCAGTTGGTTCCGTGGCGTTCGACGCGGTCGAAACGCCGTTTGGTAAATGTGAAAAGATGCTGGGCGGCTCAGCGTCCCACTTCTCAATATCCGCGAGTTACTATACGGAGGTTCGAATCGTTGGCGTGGTGGGAGGAGATTTTGGCGCGGCCGAGCAACAGGTGTTTGACAATCACAAGATCGACACCTCGGACCTCGAACGGATTCCCGGCGGCAAAACCTTCAGATGGTTTGGACGTTATGATTACGACCTCAACGTCGCGCATACACTCGATACTCAGTTAAATGTATTTGCCGACTTCCAGCCAAAACTTTCCGAAACGTCGAAAAGCGCGCGGCTGGTTTTCCTTGGCAACATCCAGCCCGACCTGCAACGCGGAGTACGCGAACAGGTCCGCGATGCTGAGCTGGTGGCTCTCGATACAATGAACCTGTGGATTGAAACGTCACGCGAGTCGCTATTGCGCACGATTAAGGGTGTAGACCTGGTGATCATCAACGATGCGGAAGCGCGACAGTTGACGGAAATACCGAATCTCATTAAAGCTGCTCGCGCGATACTTTCGTGGGGCCCGAAGGCATTGATCGTCAAGCGTGGCGAATACGGCGCGGCACTTTTTACCAATGGAAGTTATTTCGCAATCCCCGCCTATCCGCTCGAGTCGGTTTTCGACCCGACCGGCGCCGGCGACACATTTGCGGGCGGTTTTATGGGCTACCTCTCCAGCCAGGAAAAGCTCGACGAAGCCGCGATGAGACGAGCGATGATTTTCGGATCGGTAATGGCGTCATTCAACGTGGAAGAATTTGGCACCGCGCGCCTCCAGAGGCTTACTCATGATGAAATCAATGAACGCTTCCGTACCTTCAAACAAATGACCCACTTTGAAGAGATTCCGTTTCAGCGCGCAGTTCACGTCATGAAATAGATTTTCTGGTCTTCGGTCTTTGGTGATGACTGCGGTAAGAAGAGTACTCAGTGCTGGCTAAGCGTGAAGGCCAAGGGCCAAAGAACCAAAACGCAAAACTGTTCCTTAAAGAAAGTCACTGGAGATCATATGTTCTGTCCTGTTTGTGAATCCGAATACGAAGCTGGCATCACCAGATGCCCTGATGACGGCTCAGCCTTAGTCAAACGCCTCACGTCCGAGACGGCAGTTCACGATGGCAGTGAGGCGAAATTCCTTCCCCTACATCATCTTGGATCGCCCGCTGAAGCCGAAATGGTTAACGACATTTTGACTCAAAACAACATCCGCTCGGTCATAAAATCTGGCGGTGCAGATGCGCTCTCGCCTTTACTGTCGGCGACGTCGGAAGGGGCCATCATATTCGTTGATGAGCGCGACTTCGATCGTGCTAAGGAAATCTACGCATCCTTCTTCGGCGCGGATACAACTCCCTTGACTGGTGGCGTGACCGAAGAGGACGAATAAACTGTCGGAACAAGCGTGAAGTTCAGAGTAGGACCTTGAGGTTGCGCCCTTTCGGAAAGAAAACAAGCTGAAGCCTTGAACTCTGAACTTCTCGAGCCTTATGAGCACAGCAGTCGGAGAAGCAATCGTAGTTTTTATGACGGCCGCGGGCGTCGAAGAGGCGGAGCGATTGGCGGCGATACTGGTCGAAAAGCGCCTGGCTGCGTGCGTGCAGATCATGCCGGAGATGGAGTCGGTCTATCGCTGGCAAGGCAAAGTCGAGCGGCAGCGTGAAGTTTTGTTGATTGCCAAGACGACGCGATCGAAGTTCGAACAATTGGAAAAGGAAGTGCGCGCGGTTCACAGCTATGAGACGCCGGAGATTGTAGCTGTTCCGTTGACCGCCGGTTCAGGTCCTTATCTTGAATGGCTTAAGACAAGCGTAGACCTTGAGAGTGAAGCGGGAGTTTCTTAGCTCTGTGCGGGGCCTTGGTACGGATCAGCGATCTCGGAGATCAGAGAATTATCAAGGCGTAAAGACTCCTGGCTTTTGACAATAATGTTGACCACTTCTTCCGGAGAATCCGTCACATGTAAGAGCTTAAGATCCTGTTCGGTGACCTTGCCCTCCTTCATAGAGAAATCGCGAATCCAATCGAGCAAGCCACGCCAGTAAGCAGATCCGAAAAGCACCACCGGAAAGTTACGAATCTTCCTTGTCTGAATTAATGTAAGGGCTTCGAAGAGTTCGTCCAGCGTGCCAAATCCGCCCGGAAAAATAATGAAGCCAAGGCTGTATTTGACGAACATCATCTTGCGAACAAAAAAGTATTTAAACTTCAGGCCCTTGGTTAGGTAGGGGTTTGAGTTCTGTTCAAACGGCAGCTCGATGTTGCAGCCAATCGAGAGCCCGCCTGCCTCAAACGCACCGCGGTTGGCAGCTTGCATAATGCCGGGGCCGCCGCCGGTGATCACGGCGAATCCGGCATGTGCGAGCAATGCCGCTGTTTCCCGCGCGGCCTGGTAATCGGGATCGTCGGTGTGAGTGCGCGCCGAACCAAAAATCGAGATTCCCCGGGTGAGAGTTGCGAGCTCGTCAAATCCTTCAACGAACTCACCCATGATACGAAAGACACGCCAGGTATCGGTGTGCGTAAATTCAGCGAGACCCGGGCTCTCGAGGAGTTGCTCGTCCTGTGTCGTGCCCGGTCGGTGTTCGTCAGGTTCTTCTTTGTCTACCATCGCTTCTCAAACACTCCAACAAACTTCAGTTTGTCGGACATTCAAATTCCCATGATGTTGTAACCGCAATCTACGTAGATGACCTCGCCGGTGATTGCCGACGACATCGAGCTACAGAGAAATAGAGCGGTATTGCCAACCTCGCGAGCTTCCACGTTGCGACGCAGCGGGGCGTGCTCGGCGGCGTGCTTCAACATTGAACTAAAATCCGCGACGCCACGCGCCGAGAGCGTTTGAATTGGCCCGGCACTTATAGCGTTGACGCGAATGTTGCGCGGCCCGAGATCGTTAGCCAGGTAGCGCGTACTTGCTTCGAGCGCCGCCTTCGCTACACCCATGACATTGTAACCAGCGACAACTTTTTCTGCGCCGTAGTAAGTCATACAAACAATGCTGCCGCCGTCGGTCATCAATGGCGTTGCCGCGCGCGCGAGTTGAACCAATGAATAAGCGCTTATCCCGAGCGCGGTGAGAAACGCTTCACGGCTGGTGTCGAGATACTCGCCGCCCAGGGCTTCGCGTGGCGCATACGCGATGCTGTGAATAAGAAAATCCAGCCGGCCAAATTCGTCGCCGACTCGCTTGAACGTCGCGTCGACTTCTTCCTGGTTAGTTACGTCGCATGGCAGCAGCAGCGATCCGGGCATCGCTTCGTTCGTAAGACTCTCCACGTTTTCCTTGAGCCGGTCGCCCTGGTAAGTGAAGGCGAGGCGGGCCCCCGCTTCGTGCAGAGACTGCGCCGTGGCCCAGGCGATTGAGCGCTTGTTGGCAACGCCGAAAATGATTCCGATTCTGTTTTGCAGCATCGTCGTTCTAATCCTGCTTCTTGTCCTTTATCCTACAGCCACCAAAGAAGCTGCTAATATCAAAGTATATCGATACGTCTTTGCCCGTCTTCTTGTCCTTGCCATAAAGAACGTCATAGGATTTGTTATTCTCTAACAACAATGCCTGGCCATGCACTTCATAGCCTCGTTCATTCATGATGAAGTATTCTTCTTTAATGGTGAGAACGCGGTAAGCTGATTCGGCCGTTTTCCCATCACCGGATGTCATAAGAGCTTGCAGGAGTTTCTCAGCGACATCCTTGTGAAAATCCGCCTTACCCTGTTTGCCAAGCTTTCGATAAGCATCTTCTGCCGCGCGATGGAGGCCCAGGTGAACAAATTCGTAATCGAGCACTACCTCCACGAGCTCGACAGCTTTTGCATAGTTTTTGTCATTAAAGGCTTCCACCATGGCATTCCTGCCAGGGGCATCCGTATTCACTTTCTCGTTGCAAAGCCAATCCCCGAAGGAATCTCGTAATAGGATGAAATCAATGTTCATGTCGCCGCCCTTCACGCGCTCAACGAGTTGACGGTAAAGGGACTGGTCATGGCCGGGCGACTGGTTGTTTACACTTTTAGGCTGACCCCCTGCGACTGGTTGGGCCGAGACGGCAAAGCAAGAGACGCACATACAAAGAAAAGCACCAAAACCATATCGATGTAGAGTCATTAAGGCTTTCATCGCTTCAAGGAGGACAATGCGGAAGTATTAAGTAACTTCGACACGAGAGCAAGCTCTCAGCTAGTGCTTGAAATGTCGAACGCCGGTAAAGACCATCGCGATGCCATGCTCGTTAGCAGCGGCAATGACTTCTTCATCTCGAACAGAGCCACCCGGTTGAATAACCGCCGTGATTCCATGTTTCGCCGCTTCATCCAGACCGTCGCGAAAAGGGAAGAACGCGTCAGACGCAAGCACGCTATCTTTCGTAGGCAGTTGGGCGCGCATCGCGCCAAGTTTCACTGAATCCACTCGCGACATTTGACCGGCGCCAACGCCGACTGTCTGGCCTTCGCGCGCGTAAACAATCGCATTCGATTTTGTGTGCTTGCAGACCGTCCAGGCGAACAGCAGATCCCGGATCTCGTCCTCGGTTGGTTTGCGCTTAGTAACAACTTTCAGGTCTTCTGGTCTCAGATTATGTGTATCGCGTGTTTGTACCAGCATGCCGCCGCTGATCTGTTTGTACTCAACGGCTTCGGTTCGTGATGCTGGCCACGCACGCAACACCCGAAGATTCTTTTTGGAACGTAAGACCTCGAGAGCCTCATTGTCGTAGTCCGGCGCGACGAGGACCTCAGTGAATATCTCAATCACTGCGCGAGCCGCAGCTTCGTCCACGGGACAATTGAAGGCGACAATACCGCCAAATGCAGACACCGGATCGGTCGCGAGGGCCTTGCGATAGGCCTCTGCTGCGAGCGCGCTCAATCCAACGCCCGCGGGGTTCGTATGCTTGATAATAACGCAAGCCGTTTCTTCAAAATCACACACGAGTTGCCAGGCAGCGTCCGCATCAACGTAGTTGTTGAAGGACATTTCCTTTCCGGAAAGAAGCTCAGCATTAGCAATACCTCGCTGACTCGCTGTCTTATACAGAGCTGCAATCTGGTGAGGATTCTCACCGTAGCGTAGATTTGCAGTCTTACTGATCGTCCACTGGGCGCTTCCTGGCAGGCTGCCGTGAAAAGTCTCTATTGAAAACTCCTCGGAATCGATCCTGGGTGCTGTTGCTGAAGAGCGAACGCCCTGTGAACTAATGCTGAAAGTCGTTCCACCGCACCCTCCCCCGAGACCTTTGCTCTCTTCTTCGCTGCGAGAAAACTCAGCAGAGAGATAGGCATAGACGATCGCGTCGTAGAATGCCGTTTGTCCGAAAGCGTCACGCGCGAGTAGGGCTCTCGTGGCCTGTGGCAGTGAGCCGTCATGCTTCTTCATTTCCTCAATCACCCGGGCATAGTCCTTCGGGAGGACTACTACCGCAACGTCATGCCAGTTTTTCGCCGCGGAGCGAATCATGGCTGGACCGCCAATATCAATCTGTTCAATCGCCTCCGCTTGCGTCGCGTCTTGACGTTTGATGGTTTGCTCAAACGGATAGAGGTTAACTACGACTAGATCGATTGGCGCGATACCCTGTTCACGCATCGCGGCCTGATGTTCGTCGTTGTCGCGCACGCCGAGCAGTCCACCGTGGATTTTCGGATGAAGCGTCTTCACGCGGCCGTCCATCATTTCCGGAAAACCGGTTACGTCCGAAACGTCGCGCACTTCGAGGCCCGCGTCACGCAAAACCTTTGCCGTTCCGCCGGTGCTGATAATCTCAACATCAAAAGCTTTAAGTTCGCGCGCGAAGTCAACTATTCCAGTTTTGTCTGAAACGCTGATCAGTACGCGCTGAATTTTTCGCAAACCGAGTTCTTCGAGGTCGGCCATGTGTTTGAGTGCAGCAGATGAGTTCGAATTTGAAAGATACTGTTTACCGAATCAAGCGGGCTGACGCAAGTCCTCATATCAGAACCGAGAGCGGTAGCGACCGGCCGTAAACGCAAACTTGAATGTCGGCATTTCTTTCCACTACTCACGATTCAGTTGAGCATT
Organism: Pyrinomonadaceae bacterium; assembly: GCA_036506215.1. GTDB lineage: Bacteria > Acidobacteriota > Blastocatellia > Pyrinomonadales > Pyrinomonadaceae > PSRF01. Next base: position 60,965 of record DASXSC010000216.1, read on the forward strand.
GGGCCGGTGGCTACCGCTCTCGGTTCTGATAGTTGAGCGTCGGGTATCACTACCCACTTACGATTCAGCCGTCACTTGGGAGCCTTCGCCGGTTTGCCCGGCACAACGTGAAAGAATTCCTGGGTTCGCGAGTACTTATTCCCGACGATTTGATACTCAACGCCCACCGGGAGGCCGATCGTGAACCTATGATCGCGACCATCCCGCGAACCCTCGCCCGCATAGAATCCAAGCAGATACTGGCTTCTCAAATCCTCTTCGATCGCTTGAAAGACCGGACTCAGATCAACGGTCTTCGCCTGGGGCGACAGCGCTGAACTTGTGTTGCCGACAAGAAAATATTTGCCACCGGTTTTCTCGGCGAGTTCGCGAAACCCCTTGGCTGGTGAACGCACTGCTAGCCGCCCATCACGCGGTTCGAAGAGCGGCAAGTGGATCACGTAAAACGATACGTGGTTTGCAAGTGCTGCTTGAATTACCGAGCTCGCCTTGGTCGTGCTCGCATTATCGAGGCCATCACTAATCAAGACTATGAGGCGACGTTCGGAACGAATCTGCGGCAGCCCATTAAAGGCGTTAACCGCGGCGAGTGCCGCGTCGAATATGGCTGTGTGCTGATTGGCTAGTGCCGGGAAGCCAAAAGCCTCACGAGCAACGGAGGTGTCTTTGCTAAAAGGCAGAACCAGCGAAGGCTTCTCAGCAAAGCGAATGACAGCGACCTGGGATTTGCCGCCGAATCGCCCAGCCAGAGCCAGCGCCGCTTCGCGCTGCTGGGAAACGATCTCGCGCAGACTACCGGATTGATCGAGTGCAAAGACAAGAGCAACGCGATCGGCGCCGTGATACAAAGTTAGTCCGGCGGTAACGTGATCCTCGTCCTTTAGTACGAGATCGCGTTCGGTGAGCGGAGTCGCAGCTTGTCCACGTTTGTCTTTAACGCGAATAGGAATCACAAACAGATCTGTATCGACTCTTACAACCTCATCGCCCGTGGATGGCTCCTGGGCCTGAAGAACAGGTGAAGGAAGCGCGACCATCGCGACCAGGAGAAACAGAGTCCTGAGAGACGCATGCAAGGATGAACGCAAGCACGCCCTATTCACATGGGAAAGGATTGTTTTTGGCGTAAAGGCAGGCAGAAGCATGCAGCCGTTCGGCTCAGACAAAAAAGCGGCCGAAAAGCAGAATGCTCAGAATCACAATTATTGTGATTACTATGATCTTGACTAGACTCATAACTGATCCCTCAGGGTTAGGAAGACAACAAGGGACGAAACAGGCTGTATTCTAAAATCGACGTGGCAAAGTGTCAACGAACCGAAGGGGAACTTGACCGGAAGGACCAATCAAGCTCCGTGTTATTCACTTCGGCAAACGAGATACGACTGCCAGGGCCCGCAGGTTCGTCTTTTCTATAGATCTTCACGCCCCGAACCCGGATGGCGCCGCAGATAGAACGTCAAACCGATCTGACCTGATAACTCCATGCGCGACAACGTTTTTACCGCTGAAGGTTGATTGAAAGCTAGATTGCGCCACCTTACACCTCAAAATTGAGGCCGTAAATCGTTTATTCCAGCTTGGTCAGTAACAGCATCACGACTACCCCAAAGCCGATAGCGAGTAGTTGAACCGCCGACTTTAGCGGATTTACTTCCTTGTGGAGTTCGGGCACCAAATCCGAACCGGCGATGTAGATAAACCCACCAGCCGCGAGAGGCACGATGTAGAGGGAAAAGCTTTCCACCCGTGAACCAATCAACAGCGCAATGATCGCGCCGACAATGGCGAAGATAGCGGAAAGGAAGTTGTAAACCAGTGCTCTTCGCGCTGAGAACCTTGCGTGAAGTAATACGAAAAAGTTTCCCAGCTCGTGTGGTATCTCGTGGAACACTATCGCAATCGTCGTAGCAAAGCCGATGGCGGGGCTGACTTGGTAAGAGGCGCCGATGATCATGCCGTCGATCAAGTTGTGTATTGCGTCGGCGGCAAGATTCATATAGCCGACAGGATGAATATGTTCACTCGAATTCAGAACGTGTTGGTGTCTCCAAAGCAGAAACTTCTCCAGGACAAAGAAGATCAACATGCCAGTAAGAACATAGAGTGACACATCAATCGAGGAATTGCTGTGTTCGTAGGATTCGGGCAGGAGATGGAAGAAAGCATCGCCAAACAAAGCTCCCACGGCAACACTGACCATCGCAGAGATTATCCTGCGAAGCTTCTCTTCGTTAAGTGAAATAAAAACGATGCCGACCAGAGACAGCAAGCTCACGAACGTGACGCTGGCAATGGCAAAAAGCCAATGTGTTGCCATTCCTCCTCCAGTCGATAGTTAATCGGTATTGCTGGTTGGCAAAGGCGTCTACCACTACTGCAAGGGCGTTCGGAGTTCACCTTGATAAATTCAAGTGAACCGAACGCCCTTATTAGCCCGAGGTTTGTCGTAATGTTTAAGCTAGAACGTCACACCGATCTGACCCACACCACGCGACGAGACAACGTGGATGTCGCTGACAGGTGATTTTGAAAGTTGCAAAACGCTCCCTGGGATCGCGACCGCAAAGGCACAAACCTTCCTAGAAGAACCTTAAGGTGTAGGTCACTCGTAAGCCTCGACCCATTTCCGGCGCAAATTCCTTAATGAAGGAAAGATGATTGCGATACAGCCGATCCCCGAGGTTGAAAGCATTGAACGAAATGATATGCGCTTCGTGTTGTCGCGCTATCAAGTAAGAACCGGACACTCCAAAAACAGTGTAACCTGCGGTCCGCGTCTCGGTTGGGAACAAGCGGTTTTGATCCTTGGCCACGACTAATTCCGGATTTACCAACAAACCCTTATATCGGAGTTCGACTCCCGCGCGGCCTCGCAGCGGCGGAATACGCGGCAGCGGTGTGTCTGTGTCGGTCAATTCTGCCTTCACATAATCTGCACCCAAGTTTAGCCAGATACTGGGATGGAGGCCCACATCTAACCGCGCCTCAGTTCCCGTGTAGCGACTAGTTCCCTGCCGGTATTCGGCCACGATCAAACCTGATTCCTCATCGATGTCGCCAGTAGGGGCCAGAAAGACAAACCCTTTGATGTGATAGAAGAACCCGTTCGCTTCAAGTCGGACCCGCTTGGATGAATGTCGCAGCCCAAAGTCGAGCCCGTCACCCAACTCGCGAGTGAGATTTGTATCGCCGATTTCAAATGCGAGGTTACCGGGATGCGGTCCGTCGTTGTAGAGTTCCTCAAGCGACGGAGCGCGATATGAATGCGAGTAGTTTGCAACCAGTGCACCTCCGGTCCATGTTGGCACGCGAACGCCGAAAGCCCCTGAGAAGCCGGTAAAACTTCGGTCGGGCAACGTACCTCGCGCCTCTGTTGTTTCTGGTGTGTAGCGGTTGTTCTCCAGCCGGGCGCCGAACTGAAGCGAAGCTTTCTCGAAATCCAGAGTCTCAAGTCCAAAAACCGCAAACGCATTTTGTTTTGTCGGAGGCGCCAAAGCCTCCTCACCCGTTGCTTCGAAATCGCGATGGAGCCCCCACACTCCGAAGCGGCCCGAGAGCCGGCCATGCTTCTTCTGATCAAATACTCCCTGATAAAGAAAACTCTTGTTCTTGAACTGAGTGCCTATCTCTCCGGTGACCGAGTTCGTTTCCGCATGGGCATAGTCGTTGAACTGAAAGGAGAATGTGCCAGCCTCTACAAAAGATGTGCTTTCTCTAAATCCTCCTTTGAACTCAAAACTGTGACGTCGAGGATTCAAAAAGACGATCTCTGGGTCGACCTCCTCTGGATTGAAAGGAATTCCATACCGTCGTTTGTCATAGTTGTAATTGAAGCTAAAAAATCCTTTACTTGGATAATATCCAACTCCGCCGTTGAAATTGTGCTCGCGCGAAAACGAGTTCTGGACGTGGCCTATTGGTGTGTTGTAATCGCTTGACCCTTGCGCGCCTACACCACCCCAAAAGAGCCACTTCTCGGTGCCGAACTCAACACCGGCACTCCCGGCAGCCTGGCCGCGGTTAGTCCCGCCTACGCCGGTAAGGTAACCGTTGAGTCCCTTGTGAGCTGAATCGTGGCCTGAAACTGCGTTCACAACTCCGCCGATGGCGTTGCTTCCATAGAGTAGGGTCGCGGGTCCTTTGACGATCTCTATTCTTTCCACGTTTAAGACATCTATTGGTTCTGCATGGTCGCCCGATTCAAAGCCAAGTCCGCCGATACGATTGCCATCCGCGAGAACGAGCACGCGGTCGCCATCAAAACCTCTAATTACTGGACGCGCGGTCCCTGGGCCAAAACTTCGTTTCGAGACCCCGAGCTCCCCGTCAAGTGATTCACCAAGTGAGACTGGGCTCTTTTTCGCCAAGTCGACTGAGCCAATTACTTCTACCGATTGAATAGAGCTGGATACGGCTTGTTCCGTACCGGTGGCGGTAACTGTCACTTGCTCACTAACGCCACTTAGCTGGATTCGAAAATTCAGTGTTGTATCACCACCCCCGGTGAGATTGACGCTTTGTACAACTTCAGGCACGCGGTCTAAGTGTGCAACGACATCGTACTTTCCAGGTGGAACTGCCTGGAATATATATTTTCCGTTTTCGTCAGTTCCGACCGTGCGCTTCAACTGAAGAATTGTCACAAGTGTGTTATGTACAGGCTGGCCACTTTCACCGAGAGTGACAGTGCCTTGCAGCGTCGCGTTGGATTGACCCAACGCCGGAAAGGTGAAGATTGAGAGAAAGGCGAGCAGAGTCGCGAATCGGAACACCGCCGTTTCGGTGCTTCTACGAAATAAATGAATCATTACGTTTACCTCTTCTGTGATTAGTCCAACTATTTTTCGGTTGACTGTCCCACTAAGTTCGCCTGTTAGCGATTCGGTGACTTAATAAGGGGAACAGCCACAGCCAATAACGGCTGTGTTCTTTCGGGTTTTTTGGGCCCGAACGTAGGAGATTGGAAGTAAACCTAAGAGATAAAGGGAGGAGCGCGCCCGCGCCTAGGAGTATTTGTCTGGGAGTGAACGGAAACGGAGGTTAACGTGAGAAAGCGGGAACTCAGAGGCGACGGAACGAGGCTCGGCGGAACAGAGATTAAAGTGGTAGAGAACTGCTGGTGTAACTGGCAAATGAGACAATCGCCGCAACCCAGCAGAGTGTTGTTTGCTTTTGTTCCCGTTGCCGGATCCGAAAAGATGGAAGCGCCGGCTATATTGTTCTTTACGGTGAGACTTCCATGCGTGTGCGCGGCTTCAACGGTTGTCCCGTAGATAATGAAACCTAGCAGGAAAAGCGACAGCACGCGCGCGAATACGCCGTGCCTCTTGATCAACTTTGATGGTGCTTCTCTGTCCACTTTTTTGCGGGTTATGTTAGAGTCCTGCGCAGCAGTATAAGGATGCCTACCAGCACTGTCAAACATGTTTCTGGCCCACCGCAGTTGGAAAAGACAGAGCGAAAGTGCCCCATCTTGATCAATCACGTATTGCAATTAACTACAGTAATTGCCACCCCGCTAGCGTTGCGGACGCAGTTCTTTATCATTTGCGGACTCTTGAGTCTGACGATCCCTTCCAGTGTTAGAGCCCAAACGGTTCGAGCCCGCATCAGCGTCACGTCTGTAGCGCCTGCAAGGGTCAGGATTGACGCGGAATTGTCCGCCGCAACAAACGCCTTATCCTTTCGCAATAGCTATGGCGGATCACTCGGACTGGGCGAGCGGATCGAAATGCTTGAAGCCGTAAATGCCCGCGGGGAGAGCGTTGCGGTTCAAAAACTGGCGCCGGGCGAATTCCAAACCGCCGAAAAGTTTACCCGGTTCAGGTATGAGGTAAACGTGGCGGAACCGTCGCGACCTGCTCAAATGTCCCATGTCTCCTGGGTCAATCGAGAACAAGGACTGCTAATGCTCGCGGATCTATTACCTGTGGCAACGAAGGATTCAGGCAATCTCTCTTCAGCACTAATTACAGTTGATGTTCCGATGGGCTGGACGGTGGCGTCGAACGCGAAACATGAAGGCTCGCAGTTTTCAACTGATGATCCCGAGAACGCCGTGTTTTTGATTGGACCTTCAGTGCATGAAAAGAGTCAGCCGCTGGCAACGACGAACCTCTCAATAATAAGTTCGGGTGACTGGCCCTTCTCCGATAAAGACGCGACAAAAATCGCCGGAAAGATAATCGAAGAGTATTCCAGAGTTACGCGGTTTGATCTTAAGCAGAACGCGGTTGTCATGCTGATTCCTTTTCCGGGAGATGCCGGGCCCGAAAAATGGAGCGCGGAGACGCGGGGCAATGACGTTGTCCTGTTGTTAGGTCGAAACGCGAGCCGCGGGAAAGTTTTGTCGCGCCTCGGAATTGTGCTCAGCCACGAGCTTTTTCACCTTTGGGTGCCAAACTCCCTGAAGCTTCAGGGCGACTACGATTGGTTTTTTGAGGGCTTCACGCTTTACCGGGCTTTGCGGCTTGATTTCCGTCTCGGCTTGATCTCTTTCAACGATTACCTGGAAACGATCGCGCGTGTCTATGATTCATATTTGTCGGCGGTGGACCACGATCGCTTGTCGTTGATTGAGGCTTCAGAGCGCCGCTGGACTACCTCAGCTTCGCTCGTCTACGAAAAGGGAATGCTGGTCGCTTTTATTTACGATCTTTCGCTTAAAAATCTGACTAATTGCCGAGCCTCGCTTGATGATGTGTACAGTGAACTGTTCAGGCTGTCCGCAACAGGACAGGGAAGCGCAAACGAGCTTATAATTAGGCTCCTGAGTGAACCGCTTGGATTGGAATCGTTCGCTAAGGATTACGTGGAAAGTGCCGGAAAGTTTGATCTCGATGCGGTGGTCTCATCGTATGGAATACAAGTGTTGCGCACAGCGCCGGGCGGAACGAGGCTGGCGGTAAATCGCAATCTTGATAAAACGCAACGAAACCTTCTCAGCTGCATTCGCAATAGAAAGTAGTTTCCGCAAGCCAGTTTTTGGTGAAGAGTTAATGATGGCTATTACTAAAATCCAATTCAGTCTTGTGTGCAAGGGTGCGGTGGTTTTGATGGCTTTGGGCCTAGCCCAGGGTTGCAACACACTCGCAAAACAGAGCGATACCGGTGTTGTAGTTGCACGTCGGGCCCAGATCCGCAGTTCAACGGCAGTGGTTGCAGCCGACCTGTTGGAAGTAAACCGCGGAGATCCGGTTGAAATCCTGGACTTTCAGGACGTGCAGGATCCAACTGACAACTCCAAGAAAGAGCGCTGGCTGCGGGTTCAGGCGCATGATGAAGACAGCACCGAAGGCTGGATTGAGTCTCGGAATGTCATGCCCGACGAAGTGCTTCAAGCCGCTAAGAAGATCGCGGAAGAAGATAAAGGCATTCCGGCTCAGGCGACCGGCCAGCTTCGCGCCAGCTCAAATCTGCGGCTCAGTCCGGATCGCGGTGGTAACGAAAACATAATGATGCGGTTGGATAGTGGCTCCAGCTTCGAGATTGTTGGTTGGAAGCGAGTGGCGAAACCGAAGTCTTCTGAGGCAATCGAAAGCGATATTGCTCCGAAGGCCGGCAGTGCTCAACAGGGGAGCAGTCGCGGCACCAAAGATAATCGGGAGGAAAATGAACCGGAAGAAACTAACGAGCTTTGGTACAAGGTTCGGTTGCCCACTACGATTTCACCGGCTCCTGCAGGTTGGATTTACGGCAAACAGGTTGAATTGAAAGTGCCAAGCGATATCATCTTTTACCGCACCGGACGTGAATTTGTGGCGTGGCAAAGGCTAGACGGGGAGACTGCTGAGGTCGACAGTTCGAAGCCTAAAGACGCGGCGAGAGAGGGAAAGCCGGGAAGTTGGGTGATTCTCGAAAAGAGCAGCTCCAACCAGCCACACACACTGGATGAAGCTGACTTCGATCGTATCTATGTACTCGGTTACGACAAGCGGAATCAGGAACACTACACGGCTTATCGCAGTCCTGACTTGAAGGGATTGCTGCCGTGCCGCGTTGAAGGCCGTCCCGATAACAAGACGTTTACTATTCGAGTTCAGGATGAAAACGGACAAGTAAGTGACGTCCAATACGGCGTCTATAAAGATGCCAGAGGCTATTTGAAGGTCAGTGCGCCAAACGTGGCGAATAAAGAAAAGGACAAGAAGAAGAAATAGTTGCGACCGAGCGCGCGTCGCGGCCGGAACTGATCTTTTTATTTTGCATAACGTGAGTCCAATAATCTCATCGCAGCGTCCAGTGATCATCGGAGTTGGCGGGCTGACTTCCGAAGTTGGCAAGACTACATTGCTCTGCAAACTTTTACGGGCCTTTCCAGGCTGGGAAGCAATTAAGATGACGCGCGGCCACTATCGGTCCTGCGGAAAGGATCCGCACGCCTGTTGCGTTAGTCATCTGCTCGCGGATGAGCCAGTGATCCGATCTGGTCGGGAGTTGACTTACGCTCCAGGGAAAGATACCGGACGCTACTGGGAGTCCGGCGCAGCTAATGTGCATTGGTTGATAGCGACAGATGCTCAGGTCGCGAGTGGAATAGAACAAGCTATCGGCCGGGTGAAAGCAAGTGGAGTTTTTGTTGAAGGCAACAGTTTCACTGAATTCGTTTCTCCTGCTTTCTTTATCATGGTAGCTCGTCCGCATGACCTGAAAATTAAGGCAACCGCTCGACGGGCTCTGACTCGCGCTTCGGCGATCTATCTTTCCGGTGAAACCGAGGCCGGCAACGCGGCTGATAGGAAACGCGTCAGCGAATTCCTATCCAAAGCGAAAACGGGCGCAGCGGATCGAAACTGGCCCATGTTTACGCCCGGCCAATTAGACAAACTTGTCAGTCTGCTGCAAGAACTAAACTCCCAGGCCGTTGTATAAACTGAGGCCAGCTTTAGGGGGCCTAAACGCATCCAAGTGGTCGCCTGAACAAGGAGCCTCACCGTAAACCAGGACAAGACGTGGGCCGTTTTGGTAGTGGGCCAGTTTGATAAATAAGAGACCTACGCCATACAGAACCGAGCGCGGTAGCGCCGGATGCTAGAGTCAATTTCAGCGTAATGATGCAGAACCGGGCGCGGTAGCGCCGGATGCTAGAATCGACTTTGGCTTAGTGATGCAGAACCGAGCGCGGTAGCGCTGGATGCTAGAGTCAACTT
>DASXSC010000217.1:0-18275 GCA_036506215.1 Pyrinomonadaceae bacterium
AGACCGTACCCCAGTTTTCCGGTCTTTGACCGGAGTCTCAAAGGTCGGAGACCTTAAAGAATTTTAGAAAGGTCGCCGGCAAGTCGGAGACTTGCCGCGCATCGGAGGTCAAAGACCTTACCTGCAAATTGAAAATCCCGAAGGGAGACCCACCCGCTACCGAGACTGTGTCAAAACTCATTTGTCGGACTTGTGTGGTAACGGATCAGCGGGGGTAAATCGCCCTTCCCGACAGAGATGATTCAAGTTGCGAGACGGCGCTATGATTGAAGCTTTCAACCAGAAAGAAGTCACTCAATTTTGAAAACCTCTCAGGTCAGGAAGGGTGGTTTACCCCCGCTGGTTAGTTAGGATCAACTTTGAAAGTGCCACACTGAGTTTTCACACAGGCTCTACCGCCTGGTGGTGCTGACCTCATGGGACCGGAACTTTCGCACTGGCGGTAGTATTCAAACTGCATCAGTTCCGGAACCGGAGATCTCTTGATTTTCTTGTTCGATAAGCTTTAGCTTGTCGTTTCACGACAACAGTTGAGTTGAGCGAACAATTTCAAGAAGCGAATAACGTGCAAACGATTTCTGACGAAGACTCTTCCAGTCATGACGCGAAGACGGTTGTGGTGGGCTTGAGCGGCCTCCTCTCATGTCGTCTAAACCTTGCGCCTGCGGAAGTGCATTTGTGGCGCGCTAATTTGGATAACCGTTTAGCCGATTGCCTGGAGCGCCGCTTGTCCGCAGATGAAATTTACCGCGCTGATCGGTTTCACTTCGCTAAAGACAGAAACCACTTCATTGCTGCGCGGGGTCTGCTAAGAGCCTTGCTCTCAGTTTATGTTGGAATCAATGCCGACGAAGTCCGGTTTTCCTATGCGCAGAAGGGAAAACCTTCCCTGGCAAAAACCCACCAGAGCAAAATCAAGTTTAACCTCACTCATTCGCATGGCCTGGCGCTCTATGCTTTCTCACACGGCCGCGAAGTCGGAGTTGACCTGGAGTACATAAAGGAAGGCCTGGAGAAAGAGAAGATTGCGGAGCGCTTTTTTTCGCTCCGCGAGATCGAAGTGCTTAGGAGCGTACCGGCTGAGCTAAGAAAGCAGGCCTTCTTTGATTGCTGGACACGCAAGGAGGCATACATTAAGGCGCGGGGCGATGGACTCTCGATGCCGCTTGATGAATTCGATGTCTCGCTTTGGCCCGGTGAGCCGGCAGCGTTGCTGCTGAATCATAAAGAGCCGGCGGAAGCCAGGCGCTGGTTGATGCGATCTATTCCCATGCCCTCGGGTTACGTCGCGGCATTGGTGGTTGAGGGTCACGACTGGCGGCTAAAGACTTTTGGTGTGGAATAAACGGCGCGGCAGGATAGACGCTTAGATAAGATCAGATAAGATAAGATTTTCCATTTGTCATTTTCATTTCATGAGGAGCTCTCCAAACTGCTATATCGACCTGGTTGCTCCGATGATCTGCAATGACAAATGAAAAATGTTAAATGACAAATGGAAAATCTATTTCTTTGCCTACTTGAAAATTGGTTCACTTCAGTGGGCAACCGGATCGGCCGGCGCAGCCTCTGCTTCTTCTTTCTTTGCCCGCCACATTCCCGCAATCTGGTTGGCCTCGGCGAGCGTCATGTTGTCATAAATGTCGGCGTTGTTTTTTATGACCCCATCTTCCAGTTCACAAACTTCCCAATCCGGCGCTTCCGGATCCGTGCCCGCTCGTCCTGGCTTGACGCGTACCTGAAATGAAATCTCCGGGGTCTTGTTTTCGTTTTCCATCAGTTATTCCCTTTGCAAATTATTCTAGTTTGAGCCCGCCAAATCTATCATAAGTTGGCAGTTGAGTCGCACGTCACATTAGTTGGGTAGTGGGTCGGTTTAGCGTGGGGAGGTCGGATTCTTTGGAGAACCGTGCGCGGTAGCGCCGGATGCTAAAGTCAACTTCAAACATTTGCCCAGTGGCAGCATCCGACAAGCGAAGGCTGGAAATTAATAGGTTGCTGCCTGTAACACGTCTCTTCCGCCAATCCTCGTATAATCACTACCCTGAAATTGACTCTAGCATCCGGCGCTACCGCGCTCGGTTCTGCACGGCGTGCGTCTCTTATTTATCAAACTGAGCCACTACCATTAGTTGCGGTGTTCAGAGCACACAAAGGCTGCACAGAGAAGGTCGGCTTCAGGTGCTTAATCAGTCTTGCCAAATTATTTTGATAATCTTGAAGCCTCAGGTAGCATGACGCCCGAAATCACAACCTGAGCCGGTCTAACCCAACTGAATCATGTGCACCGATAGAAGAGATTTCTTGCGGCTGTCTGCCGGCTTGGCGGGCACCGCGTTGCTTAGTAACGCCAATGTCATAGGCGCGACGGTCTCACGGGATCCGGAAACCGACGCCGACTCATTTCAACAGCGGGATCTGCCTGATCCGATTCGCAAACTGCGAAAGATGACGGACGGCATCGTGCCTATCTCGCTCGACGAGCGTCGCGGCCGAATTGAAAAGGCCAGGCGCCTGATGCGCGAAAATAAGATCGATGCGATCTATCTCGAACCCGGCTCGAGTATGTTCTATTACACAGGCATGCGCTGGGGCACGAGCGAGCGAATGTTTGCCCTGGTGCTTCCCGCACGCGGCGAGATTGCCTGGATATGCCCAAAATTTGAAGAAGAACGAGCGCGCGAGTTGATCGCCATCGGCACGGACATTCGCACCTGGGAAGAAGACGAGAGTCCTTACCAGCGTGTCGGCGAGATCTTCCGTGACCGGGGGCTGCGTACCGGTCGCGTCGGCATGGAAGAGCGCGTGCGCTTCTTTCTTTTCGATGGCATCCGCAAAGCCGCGCCGGCGTTGCAATTTGTTAGCGCGACACCGGTCACCGCCGGCGGTCGCATGTTCAAATCGGCGGCGGAGATCGCGCTAATGCAACGGGCTAACGATATAACGATAGTCGCATATAAGGCGACTATCGACAGTGCGCGCGACGGCATGACGCAGGATGAGTTTGCCGGTAATTGCGCGGCAGCGTTTCGTGCACTCGGCGTGCAGGGCGGCATCTTCTGTAGCTTTGGCAAGTACACCGCGTTCCCGCATGGCAGCAGTACGCCGCAGAAATTGAAGCAAGGCGACGTTGTCTTGATGGATGGCGGCTGCGGTGTTGAAGGTTACCAGTCAGACATTACGCGCACTTTCGTATTCGGCAAGCCCACCCAGCGGCAGCGGGCCATCTGGAACCTCGAGCGCAAATCGCAGGATGCTGGTTTCGCGGCGGCAAAGATTGGAGCACCCTGTGAAGCCGTTGATGCCGCGGCTCGCAAAGTGATAACCGACGCCGGCTTTGGTCCGAATTACAAAGTGCCGGGTTTGCCTCATCGCACCGGCCACGGCATCGGCCTCGACGGTCATGAGTGGACAAACTTTGTGCGCGGTAACAAGACCCCAATTCAACCCGGGATGTGTTTCAGTGACGAGCCGACCATCGTAATCTATGGTGAATTTGGAATTCGCCTCGAAGACTGTCTTTACATCACGCCGGAAGGGCCCAAGTTTTTCACCGCGCAAAGTCCGTCGATCGAAGAACCGTTTGGGTGAATTACAGAACCGTGATAGAACTTTTCCCGTAGCTGGAATGAAAACTGTTAACTCGGATGCGCGATCTCTCCAAGGAGCGACACTATCTGTTCAGGCCTTTGACCTCCGATGCACGGTAAGCCGGATCAGTTACGCGGGCAAGTCGGAGAGGTCTCTGACCTCCGATGCGCGGCAAGCCGGATCAGTTACGCGAGCAAGTCAGAGAGGGTCTTTGACCGCGGAGGTCAAAGGCCTGAACAGCCAGTGTCGCTCTTTGGGGCGATTCGGATACCTGAGCGTCAACCTTAAACTACTACCGGTAATAAGATGTCTGAGATTTGTTCACACCTTGATCAGATTCGCCCGGTAACACCGAGCGCCGAGGGTTGTGAGGATTGTCTTCGCATTGGCGGCGTGTGGGTACACCTGCGACTTTGCATGAGCTGCGGCCACGTCGGCTGTTGTGACTCTTCACCCAACAAGCACGCGACGCGTCACTTCCACTCGAGCCATCATCCCATTATCAAGTCGTTTCAGCCGGGTGAAGACTGGGGCTGGTGCTATGTCGACGAAATAATGTTTGATGAGCTTTGACAGTCTCACTACTCTCTGCTTCGGAATCCCTCGACACACCGGTTTCCAGGCGTTAGTGTCCCGACTCGTCAAGCAATTCCTTCAAAAACCCTTGCCAGATCGCCGGCAGAGAGTGGGTGCCGTGGCCGCGTGTTTGATCCGTGATGGGAAGCAGAATGAAGCGGCCGCGCTTGACTCGTTTGATTTCCCGCTCCATCAGACCCAGCTCGGGAGGATTGATCACATCGTCGGCCGAATTGATGGCTAGCAGTGGGGCTTGGATCTTTTCGAGTTTCGGTGACGGATTGTATTCACGCGAAGCGTCGAGTTGATAAAGCAGGTCGTTGGCATCCAGCCTGGCGACTGCAACCTTCACTCGATCCTCATAGTATTTGTCGGCCGCATCGCGCGTGGGCGCTTGCTTCTGCCATTGCACAGGCGCGCTGCCTGCTAGTAACAGGAGATTCTCGGCCGCGGTCAGAGCTCGCAGCGGCTGCGTCTTGTATTCGCCGCCAAGCCAATCCGGGTCGTTTCGGATTGCATCCATAGCCATGCGGCGCCAGATACGATTGCGACCGGCGATTTCCACCGGCAAACTGGCCAGCGGCAGAAGTGCATCCATGAAATCCGGATAGGTCTCGCCCCAAACCCACGTCTGCATTCCTCCCATCGAGGTGCCCATCACCAGACGCAGATGATTCACGCCCAGCTTGCTGGTCAGCAATTCATACTGGGCCGCTACCATGTCATCGTAAGTGTAATGCGGAAAGCGCGCGTGCAGCCCGTCGCTCGGTTTGCTCGAACGACCATGGCCGATGCCGTCCGGAAGAATGATGAAGTAGCGCGTTGCATCCAGAAGCTGTCCCGGACCAAACAGGACATTCCCGAACTGTGGCGAAAGAAACTGCGTGCCGGCACCGCCCGTGCCATGACCAATCAGCACTGCGTTGCGCACCACGCCTGAACCATCCGCCTTTGGTGTGCCGATTGTGCGGTAATGAATCTTCAGTTCCGGCAGAATCTCGCCACTGCGAAAATGAAAGTTTGGAATGACAAAGTCGCCTTCGACTGGCGCGGGATAATTTCTTTCCGGAGGGGCGGGGCCGGACGTTTGCGCAAGCGTGGCGCCGCAAACGAAGAAGGTCAGGAAAACCAGAAGCACGGCTGATCGCATGGACACTCCTTTAGTGATTCTTTGAAGCGTTAGCTTACCACTGGGAGAGTGAGGTGCAGAACTGGTGCGATGAGTTCGTAGTGGGTCAGTTTCGTCGAAAGTGTCCGATAAACTTTTTAGTTTGTCGTGACTCAACGACAAGCTAAAACTTATCGGACATCAAAACTGACTGCCGCTCAAACTCCTTGAAGTCTTCTTCGAGTTGCCATTGAAGCTTTGCTTTTTCACTACCTGCGAGATAATGCCGGCAGGCGTTGGAATTGAGCTTCGCAGCAGCAAGATCCGGAGCGCATTGGGCCACGGGAACAAACTTGTCCCCGCGTTCACCGCCGCTCCACAAGCTTACGCCCGAAATGAATGCATACTGGAGACTGTTTCGCGCCATCGTTTTAAGTTGAATATATCCCAGACCCTGTTCCTGAGCGGCCTTCAAAAACTCCCGCGATATTTCCGAACGTGAAACTCCCTCGTCATCCGTCGCCAGTGCGACCGGGACGCCATACTGCAAGTAGGTTGCAAGCGGATGCTGCGAGCCGCTGATTCCGAGAATTAAGTCGTTGCTCGACAAGCAGATTTCCACCATCACGTTGTGCCGCGCCATTTCCTGTAATAATCCGTAAGGCTCAGACTCATGCATGATGTCCACGCCATGACCGATGCGTTCGGCGCGCGCGGTCATAACTGATTCGCGCACGTGAGACATCAAACCATCCGGAGGCACCAGGCCCGGCGCCAGTTCGCCGGCGTGCAAGGTCAAGTGGGCCCGCGGATATAAAGGCCGCAAAGAATTCAACATCTGCATCTGGATCGAAAAGTTTTGCATTGAAGCCAGGCCATCTTCGCCCTGCACTAAATTTAACCCTACTACTTTCGAGGTTGGATCATTTGCTAACGCGAATCCGGTTACCATCTGCGCAAAAACCGACCCAAGCGACGCACCACGCGAGACTTGCGCGATGTAGCGAATTGTCACCGAGCAACCGGCATCTGCTTGTGGAGTGCCGCATTTCAACAACTCGTTTTTCCGGGTTTCGGCGTCTTGTAGATTCTTAATTCCCATTGCGGCTGCATTGGCGATGCCATTGGCTTTCAGTTTGTTTAGCGTGCTCTCGGCATTGCCGTCCCAACCGACCCTTTGCCCGATCTGCGTAGACAACACTCCATCCGGAACGCCATCCGGAGTCAGCATCAACTCCAGATACAGCACGTGGCCGCGGGCTGCGCGCGCGGCCGCCTCCGCGATCATGCGTCCTGCCTGGTTAAACGTGGCTGGGCCAAACTTACCAAACGCGTCGAAGAAGTGATCGCGGCCGCTTTGCCCCGAGAGCTGCCAGTTTCTCATCGACCAGGCATCAACCATTTGCCGGTAAAGCACGGGGTTGGTGAGCGCCGCACTCGCCGCTGTCAGGTCGGATTTCGATTCGCAGTTCGATTTCGAAGACGGTGCGAGAAGTGCCATGGTCTGGTTGTTCACACACAACCCATTCTCAGCGGCCCACTGAATATACGACTCAGCATAAATTGACCCGGAAAGGTGATTGTGGAGGTCGGCGCCCTTCGGCATCTTGAGTAGAAACGCCAACTGCTGCGGCGGAGATTTGCGCAGCGACTCGAAATGGCGTGCGGTCCTCTGTTCTGCCGTCGCATGTTCCGCAGTCGTTCCCGCGGTTCGTGTGCCCGCCGGTTGTGCAGTTGCTGCTATTGTACACACGAGCACAATCGTCAGAGTTCTTATTGAGTTTATGAAGATCGCTCTGGATGACTCACTTCCGCGCATCGTAGTTGGCTCCTGTTTTTGGTTGTTTCGGAAAAAGCGGAAGTCCCACCGTAAGGAATGAGAATACGCAGCAGGGGCGGGCGTCTCCAGCTTATTAGATTGCTCTCTATTGCGGGATTGTAGGCGCTGAATAACTTAGAGTCTATATCTGAGACAAGAAGAGTCAACAATCGCCAGACGCTATGAGCCAAAACTTGGTGGGGTCAGTTTGATGTCCGATAAGCTTTAGCTTGTCGCTGAGTCACGACAAACTAAAGTTTATCGGACACTTTATCTGAGACAAGAAGAGTCAACAATCGCCAGACGCTCCGAGCCAAAACTTGGTGGGTCAGTTTGATGTCCGATAAGCTTTAGAAGATCATTCAAAAAGCCCAACGTCCCCAGGTAAACATGCTGGCGAAGAATGAGAGGTAGAGGATCGACCAGAAGGTTATTATGCCCAGCCAAACTCGCCGGGCAGAGAGCATTGCAAAAAGGATATAGATGGGAAACATTGTCAGCGTATAACGCGGCACGCTGAGCACAAAACTTACCGATATGAATAGCAGCCAATTGCCGGTCATCCATACACTGTAAGCCGGCCGCAGCTTGAACCAACTCACGACCGTACAAGCGAAGCCAAGCGTGATAAATACAACTTCCTGCGTGCCGACCATTTCTGCTTCCGAAGGAGCGCGACTGATTGAGCCGATCGCGTTGTCGATGCCGATCCATGGCGGTGAAAGCGATTTGCCAAAAAACTGCCGCACAACCGAGATGAAGGCAAAGGCATTCCCGGTTACATGCTTGTTAAGCAGCAGGTAGCCACCGAATCCAAGGCCGGCAACACCGATCCATAACCATTGCCACTGCCAGCGTCGCGTCGTCCAATATTGATGTCCTGCTTCCGCCATAAGCGCCGGCACGAGCACCAGACCGTTTGCACGCGTAAGGCACGCAAGCGCGCCAAACAGTCCGGCCACCGGCCAGCGTTGCTTGCGGGCCGCAAAGACACAGCTCAGAGCGAGCATAAGGAAAAGGCTTTCGGTATAGCCGATGTGCAGAAAGTAGCTGGTGGGAAAGATGAACAAAAACCAAACCGCGCGTTGTGCCAGCTCCTTTGAGTAATCAAGCTCCACTAGTCGTAATAACAGAATTGCGGCGACGAGGGATGCGAGCGTAGACACGATGAAGGCACTGACTAAATAGTCGCCAGTGACAAACGCAAATAGCCTCACGGTCCAGGGGTACAAAGGATAGAAGCCCATTAGCGGCTGCAACTCGCCAGTAGCGCCGTAGCCGAACTGGGCCAGCTTTTCGTAGTTAAGGGTATCCCAACGATTCCAAATCTCTAGCCAGCCGCGCCGTCCCACGACACGCTGGTTTTGCAGTACTTGGTAAGCCTGGACCGCGAACAGGAAAAGCAGCGCCTTGATGGAGATAACAATCGCGATCATTCGGAGCTCGCGACGTCGCAGTCCCCATAGCGTTGGTTCCGCAGGCACTTCGACAATTGGAGTTTTCGTATCGGGCTCGTTCATGTGGCTTTGAGCGGAGAACGTAGATCAAGCCAGAAGGTTTTGGCAACAGAAAAGCAGAAGTCAGCCCTCGAAGCGACTCAAGCAGGCACAGGTCTTTGACCCCTGATGCGCGGTAAGTCTCGGACTTAGCGGAAGCCTTCTTGAAACTTCTTAAGGTCTTTGACCTTCGAGGATCCCGGTCATAGACCGGAAAATACTAAAGCTGCTTGGGGTTAGTCCAAGACTTACCGCGCATCGGAGGTCAAAGACCTGGCCTGGTTTCAGTTTCTCCGTGTAACCTTTGTGTGCTCTGTGCCTCTGTGGTGAACTATCGCAGTCGGCAAAGATTCACCACAGAAGACACAAAAAACACAGAGGACGGACTGAGATTACTTCAATAAACTAGCAACTTGGAAAGTAATGATATCCTCGAGACAGTAACCCACTATTTACAATGTCGTCCATCAGCGAAACATGGGGAACCGAACCGCAAGAAAGACAGCTCGACTTTCCCTGCGACGGTCTCATCGTGCAACCCGATGCAGCTTTGTATCGCGGTGTGACGATTGAGGCATCACCGCGAATTGTGTTCCGCTGGCTGTGTCAGATGCGGGCGGCGCCCTACAGCTACGATTGGATTGATAACGCCGGTCGGCAGAGTCCCCGTGAATTAAGTCCGGGCCTCGACAATCTTGCCGTTGGTCAGGACGTCATGAGCATCTTCAATTTGGCTGGCTTCGAGCAGGATCGCCATCTGACTATTCGATTGAAAGCCCCATCCAGCGCCGCACAAGTCTTTGGTGACGTGGCCGCAAGTTATTTCATTGTTCCCAACGCAGCGGATTCATGTCGCCTGCTAGTAAAGTTAATTGCGAAGTATCCGCAGGGAAGCAAAGGAAGGGTGATGCGAGCGTTGTTGCCCTGGGGAGACTTGATAATGATGCGTCGCCAACTGCTGAACCTTAAGCAACTGGCTGAGGAAATGCAGGAGGCAAGATAGCAACTCGCCGCCGGGCTGGTTGTTTAAAGCATGAGAACGCACGCCGCGCGACCCGGTCGCTCTGTATTTGTCTTGAGTTCACACGTTTATTTTACAATGAAGACGAATCAAAGAGGCAGTCTTGACACTGCGCTTGAGGAATAAGAATGAACCTGATACAGATTCTGGGACTAGCGCTTGGCTCAGCCTGGACCTCCGGCATTAACCTCTACGCGACCGTGGCTGTGCTGGGACTGCTACAGCATTATAAACTGACCCACCTGCCGGGAAGTCTGCACGTACTGGACAACTGGATCATCATCGGGATTGCGCTGGCGCTTTATATCATCGAGTTCTTCGCCGACAAGATTCCTTACCTGGACACTGTTTGGGATGCTATCCACACCTTCATCCGGGTACCAGCCGGTGCGGTGATTGCGGCGGCTGCCACATCGGACGTCAATCCTGCGGTCCAGGTAGTGGCGTTCCTTTTGGGTGGCGGCTTGGCACTGTCCACACACGGTACAAAGGCAACTGTTCGCGCCTCTGCCAATGCGAGCCCGGAACCGGTTTCGAACTGGATCCTTTCGCTCGTTGAAGACGTGATCGCCCTGGGCGCCGTCGTGCTGGCAGTTCTTCACCCAATTGGTATCCTGGTGGTGATCCTGATCTTCCTTGTGATTTTCGCGTGGATCTTACCGAAGGTGGTGCGGCGAATTCGTCGTATGTTTGCCTCGTTGCACGATTTTTTTGGTGGGCGTTCTCTCACGGCGCAGTCCGGCAAAACGTAAAGAGCGTCAATCTTCCAGCTCAATCTTCCACACCACTCTGCCCGACCGGGAAGCCGTGCACCTCTTTTCGTTGCTGCAATGCATATCGTAGCGTCTTGATGGTTCCTCCGCCTTTACCCGTCCAGAAGCCAAACACTACCGGCGATAGATCGACCATATGCCGGTTTCGGATGGCATAAGCATTCTTGCGTTTTGGAAGTTGTAACTCAATGACGCGATCGATCTCATCAAACCACGGCTGAACCCAGCGGGGTTGCTTAAATCGTGTATATGGAATAATCGCCCAACAGATTTCGTTATTCTGCAACAGCCATTCCATCGCCCATTGGTCCACGCCACGCGCACCGCCCAGTATCCAGGTCCTACCGTGCTGTAAGAACGGCGATAGGTGTTGCTCGAATAGTGTCCGTGCTGTCTCGCGATCAACGTCTCGCGAACCGGTGATCATTATCGAGTTATTGACGGCCATGGAATTGAGATCGCCAGAATATACAAACCATCGCAGCGACGCCGCTGCGCATACTACACAGCCGCGTTGCGATTCACTCATTCCATCTTAAGGCGCAGACTTCAACTTGTCGCTGCTCAACTCGATTGTTATAGTCTTAAATTCCCCCCTTTGTATTTCTAACCAAAGCAATAGCTCGCTTGCGGCGGGGTTCTGACAACGGCTTTGAGGCGCTGAGCAGACGTAATTGCCGTCACGAAGCGCCGAAGAATTTTAAGGGGAAAAACGCAATGCGAAACCAGAAGATATGTAAGTTCCTTCTCACCCTTCTTGTCGCGAGTTTACTAGTAGTAGTTCAGGCACAAGAGCAACAGAAGAAAAAGCTCGACGTACCTTATGTTCCGACGCCTCAAAGCATTGTGGATGAGATGCTTAGTTTGGCCGCCGTCACCAGGAATGATGTGGTTTACGATCTGGGTTGCGGTGACGGTCGCATTGTTATCACCGCTGCTAAAAAATATGGAGCTCGTGGCGTTGGTGTTGACATTGATCCGGAGCGGATAAAGGAAGCTAACGCTAATGCCAAACAGGCTGGTGTCAGCGACCGCGTTAAGTTCCTCGAACAAGATCTCTTCCAGACAGATTTCAAAGAAGCATCGGTGGTCACACTTTATTTACTGCCGGAAATCAACCTGCGATTGCGTCCAAAACTGCTGAGCGAGTTGAAGTCCGGCACGCGTGTAGTCTCTCACGCTTTTGACATGGGAGATTGGAAGCCCGACAAGACGGTTGGCGTCGATGAGGACCATACAATCTATCTTTGGACTATTCCTGAAAAGAAGGCCAACAGAGAATGATGCTGCTTGCTAAGTAGAGTGTTCGCCCCGGCCATTCTTCCTTAGGCCAGCTGAGGTGCGGCAATGGTTGTAAAACGCCTCGCTGTAGAGCCGGTCGAAATATCGGAGCAAGAGCCCACGCTTTCCCTGAAAGATGCCGTCGCGATGATTGTTGGCATCGTGGTAGGCGCTGGAATATTCCGCACGCCTTCGCTGGTGGCTGCTAACGTATCAAGCGAAAGCGGTGCGCTCCTGCTGTGGCTTGCGGGCGGCGCCGTTTCACTGATCGGCGCATTTTGTTATGCCGAGCTCACATCGACTTATCCGCACACCGGAGGCGATTACCACTACCTGAGTCGCGCTTACGGGCGGCCGCTGTCGTTCCTCTTTGTCTGGTCGCGCGTGACGGTTATTCAAACAGGGTCCGTTGCCATTCTCTCATTTGTCTTTGGCGACTATGGATCGCAACTGCTGCGTCTGGGTGAGTATTCGCCATCGATCTACGCTGCGCTGGTGGTCGTAAGCTTGACGGGCTTAAATGTGCTGGGCGTGCATCATGGTACGCGCACTCAAAATCTCCTGACTGCTATCGAAGTGTTCAGTCTTCTCTTAGTCATTATTGCCGGACTGTTCTTCATAGATTTGCCTCCTGCCCCGACTCAGCCAGCACCGCCCCAAAGTTCTGCCGGGTCAATCGGTCTGGCGATGGTCTTTGTGCTCCTGACCTACGGCGGTTGGAACGAGGCGGCTTACATTTCCGCCGAAACGAATAGCCGGCGCGACGTGGCGCGGGCGCTGCTGTTGAGTATTGGCATCATCACTGGGCTTTATCTACTGGCTAACTGGGCATACTTGCGTGGACTCGGTCTTTCCGGAGTTGCCCGTTCCGACGCGGTGGCGGCCAATCTAATGAAGACTGCTGTGGGAGAACGTGGAGCGTTGTTTGTGAGCTTGTTGGTTGCCATTTCCGCGCTTACCTCTGTCAATGCAACCGTGTTCACAGGTGCGCGCACCAATTATGCTTTCGGTCGCGACTTTCCGCTGTTTGGATTTTTGGGACGGTGGAAAAAACCAGGCAACACGCCAACGAACGCTTTGTTAGTTCAGGGTGTGATTGCCCTGGCTCTGATACTGCTCGGCACGTTGACGCGGAAAGGTTTTGTTACGATGGTTGAATATACAGCGCCCGTCTTCTGGTTTTTCTTCTTCATGGTGGGCCTATCTTTGATCGTGTTGCGAATCAGAGAGCCCGATGTCGTGCGGCCGTTTCGAACTCCGTTTCATCCACTCCTACCGCTGATGTTTTGCGCCAGCTGCCTTTACATGTTGCAGGCAAGCATTGCCTACACGGGAATCGGAGCGTTGGTTGGTGTTGTGGTCCTGCTGACCGGAATACCGGTTTTTTGGCTTGCAAGTTATTCTCAGCGGGTAGCGGGGCGCCCTTAGGAGGTTTCATGATCAAGTATGCGAGGTTGATTAGTTGTGTGTTGTTGTTACCTCTCTTTGGTTGTACATCGCAAACAGCCTATGAGCCATCTGCCGCCCAGTCCACTGCCGACTATGCAAAGGAAAGACGGCAACTAGTCGAGGAGCTGCGCGCAGAAGGAATCACAAATCAGCTTGTATTGGACGCGCTGCTGAAAGTGCCGCGGCATAAGTTTGTCCCTGCTTCGTACCGCCATCTCGCCTACGAGAACCGCCCTTTACCTATCGGCAAGGACCAGACCATCTCGCAGCCTTTCATAGTGGCTTACATGACTGAGGTGGCCGAAATCGGATCAGGCGAAAGGGTACTTGAGATCGGCACTGGTTCCGGATATCAGGCGGCGGTACTGGCAGAATTGGCTAGAGAAGTTTATACGATCGAAATCATTCCTGAACTGGCGGAAAGCGCGCGCACACTACTACGCGAGCTCCGTTACAAGAACGTACAGGTGAAAACCGGAAACGGATACGAGGGTTGGGCAGAACATGCTCCTTTCGATGCGATAGTCGTCACTGCTGCACCGGATGAAGTACCGAAGGCGCTGGTCGAGCAATTGGCGCTGCGAGGAAAGATGGTGGTTCCCGTCGGCACAGGCTTTCAACAGATGGTCATCATTACGAAAACCGAATCCGGTGTAGTCGAACGTCGTACGATTCCGGTAGCCTTCGTACCAATGACGGGAAAGCCGAAACCCTGACCGATTTTGAACGCTGCTCTGCATGTCGTGGCTAGGATGTCGCCTCCTTCTGACGGCCGCTTTGCGGCATTCACTTCATTCCGACGGCGTCCTGGATATTATGAGACTGGCCAGCACCTCCTGCGAGGGACATTCAATGCCAGCACACACGCGCGCGTGGATGGCGAAGCACTGCTCTTTCAGTGGCGGACTGAGTTCGGGTGGCAAGTGCACGAATGTTTCGGGATGAAGGTCAACCTCTAGCTCAACCAGTTGAGCGCAGAAGTTAAGACCGATCGCACCTGGGGGGTTGACGTATTAGTGCCAAACACTGGGAGCGGATCTTCAACTGTGATGAGAGGATTGCCTTTGGCGATAAGCTCAGGGGCAAAGTCAATAGGTTCGCACAGCAAATCCGGATTGTCGGCCACTGCTTGAGTGCCGTAGTTGAACTTTGCAGTAACATATTTTTTACCGTTCTTATCCCGACGTTTTTAAGGAAGTCTAGATTCGGACCACGAACCGGTATGACGATGTGTTGCCTTCCCGCGAGTGCGATGACGCAACTCCTCAATTGTAAAGATCGCCGAATTGATGGGCCATCAATCAATCCTAACAACGCGGCGGTACACACACGCAACCGATGAAGGCAAGCACGAGCTGCAGTTGGCAAGCTATCGAACGGAAAATTGCCACAAATCTGCCACAAACAAAATGCGGCTGGCTTCACAGCCAACCGCATCTAGTGTTTTTCCTTCAAAAAGTGGTGAGCCGAGCAGGACTCGAACCTGCGACCCACTGGTTAAAAGCCAGTTGCTCTACCAACTGAGCTATCGGCCCACAGCTCTCAATTTGAGTGCTGGCATTCTACCCGACAGAAAAGTCCAATGTCCAAAGTCCTCTCCAAAGTGCAGGGTGGCAAGTCCAGGGTCGAATAGCCGCGCTCAAAATCCAGCCTCTCAATTTGAACGCTCCCAGCCCCGCATCCGGGCGTGCCGACGTGTCTTTCGGTGAATAAACCTGCAGAAAATTCTCGCCATAGAGTAAACCAGCGGCTTCGCATTATTTCTTGCGATGTAGAATCAGATGATCTAATCTCATCGCTACCAAAGACCTCGCGACTGGTAAGTGGAAAGTTCTGGATAACACCTCTTTATTTTCAGAGTAGTAAGTCGGGTTTCACGATAGTTTCGTCAAGAAATCGTCGAATATAGCCGAGCCTTCTCATCGGCCGCTAAACAGAAGGGTATACGCTTGATTAATCCCCGTCAGACGCAGTGGGACCGCTCTAAAAAGAACCTCTTCGATGTCATGATCATTGGTGGAGGCATCAGCGGGGCCTGCTTGTTTCATCAGCTTTGTACGCAGGGCTACCGAGTGCTGCTCGTCGATCAAGGAGATTTTGCGTCAGGAACCAGCCAGTCTTCAGCGATGATGATTTGGGGTGGGCTGCTCTATCTCAAAGACCTTAGGTTTTCTACGGTGTGGCGCCTTTGTGGTTCGAGGAATCGCCTCCTCGCCGAACAGTCGGACTTAGTTAGGCGGCAGCAGTTTCGCTACCTTGTCTCCCAAAATAGTAACCACGGGAAGCTACTCCTCAACACAGTTCTCCATGCTTACTGGATGATGGGAAGATGCCGAGGCGCTTTACCTCAAAATAGTTCGAGTTTTTCAGAGAATACTTTTCTCAACGAAGCAGCTTTTCGGGAGTCGTTTGTTTACGAAGAAGCTGTGCTGGGCGATTCGGACAGTCGCTTCGTGCTGCATTGGATACTCGCGCATCAGTCTGAGGAAACCGTTGCTATAAACCACTGTGAGATGAGCGGTGTGTCATTCAACGCCACGTCTGGTTTGTATACCGTCTTGCTTGAGGACAAGCTCCGCAAGAATCATAAGTCAGAAGTGCGGGCACGGCTCATCGTGAATTGTTCCGGACCATGGGCCGATCAAGTGAACGCTCGATTCGGTATCAAGAGCCCTTTCAGACACATCCTCAGCAAGGGCGTCTTTATCGGGATGCGGAGGTTTCCCGATCACGACCTCCCGTTGATTACAGAGGTGGGAAACAACGGAGATTGCATGTCGTTGATTCCCTGGGGACCGGTTTCGCTTTGGGGGCCGACCGAAGCGGGCGAGTCGCAACTATCGGAAGCCCAGAGGGTCAAGCCGACCGATGTTTCGTTTTTGTTGAATGAGTTGAATCGCATTTTGTTGCGTCCACAACGCGTCGAAGATATCGTTTCCTTGCGCTGCGGGTTGCGCGCGCTGGTTGTGGGAACCAACACACCAACCAGCGCGTCCACACTGGAGCTGTCGCGCAAGTTTCGGATCTACTGTGATGAGGACCGACCGTGGATTTCAATTTACGGCGGAAAGCTTACTGACTGTGTGCGATTAGCCAGCACGACTGCAGACAAGATCAAGGCCCGGATTGGGGAAGGTTCAATGCCGTCTCGAATACCGTTAGCCCTTAATGAGCCTGAGAAGTCGCGCTTTCCGGATTTACTGGAGCCGACGGTTGATGTTTGCTGGTGTGTGAAACAGGAAATGTGTTTTACGCTTGAAGATTACCTGAGAAGGCGCACTAACATTGCCCAATGGGTGCCTCGTGGAGGTTTAGGTTGGAAAAACGAAAATCGAAATTACTTGAGGAGGATTGCCGAAGAACTTCCGCGGTTCGACGACTCAGCTGAGGAGCAGCTTCAATCATACGAATCCCAGGTTGCGAATCAAATAGACAGCGTACTTTCAGCGGTCGACATCGGATAGCCGAAATATGATGCAAACGAATGATGACCTTGCCATTCTTGGTGGTCCAAGAGCCGTTACGTTGGACCAAACGGAAGCTAATCGCTGGCCAATAATCACGGGCGAAGACGAAGCGGCGGTGCTGGAGGTGCTTCATGATGGCGATCTATCACTACACCGGGTAACCCGTGACCTGGAAGATGATTATCGAAATTATTTCGACGTGCGTCATGCGCTCGCCCATTGCAATGGCACAGCTGCACTAATGGCCGCTTTTTTTGCGCTCAGACTTCAACCCGGCGACGAAGTATTGGTGCCATCGGCAACCCACTGGGCTTCAGTAGTGCCACTGCTATGGCTGGGAGCAGTTCCGGTTTTTTGCGAAAGCGAACTTGAACGGCAGGGCATCGATCCGATAGACGCGAAACAAAGAATCACAAACAAGACTCGAGCCATCGTGGTGGTCCATCTTTGGGGCCTGCCGAGCAAGATGACCGAGCTGTTTGAGTTGGCGCGAGAGCACAACCTCAAGATCATTGAAGACGCGTCTCACGCTCCCGGTGCGATGTGGCGTGATCGGAAATGCGGAACGCTGGGCGACGTTTCTGTGTTTAGTCTGCAGACAAGCAAGCTTGTTCCCGCTGGCGAGGGTGGGGTCCTGCTGACGAATGATGACGAAGCTTACGAACGCGCAATTTGTTTCGGCGACGTGATGCGCATTATAGAGCTGGAAAGTCCGGCTAGAAGACTCGCGGCCACGAGTTTTGGTGTTAAGACAAGAATGGCTCCGCTTAGTGCCGCCGTAGCTCGCGTGCAGCTTAAACGGCTGGAAGAGCGCAACAAAAAAAGGAACGGGAATTTAACCTATCTATCGGAGCAGTTGGAAAAACTCGGCTTCCATACTTTTTTGCCACCAGCGCACGTCCAGCGTGTTTATTTTGAGTTTCTAATCCGGGTATGCCCGGAACGAATCGCAATTCCGGTGGAGCGACTAGTCGAGGCGCTGAGTGCTGAGGGATGTGAGGTTAGCTATCCTCGGTATCCGTTGCTTCATCAACAACCGCTCTTCACCGAGGGACTGTTCAGGGAAATAGGAGCATTTGCACGACTCCCACAGACGGACCTGCCCAAATACCTACCTGAGGCTTTACCGATAACGGAAGAAGCGAGCAGCACGCTTATTAGGCTGCCGACTTTTCCCTCAGCGGAGATGCCTTTGTTACAGCAATACGTTGATGCATTTCAAAAGGTGGTGAGTCAATCCGAGCGGCTAGCGGCGGCTACTGCGAATGCAACGATTGCGTAGTGGGTCAGTTTTGATAAATAGGAGGCGCACGCCATGCAGAACCGAGCCCGGGTAGCGGGTGGGGTCTCCCTCGGGATTTTCAATTTGCAGGTAAGGTCTTTGACCTCCGATGCGCGGCAAGTCTCCGACTTGCCGGCGACCTTTCTAAAATTCTTTAGGGTCTCCGACCTTTGAGACTCCGGTCAAAGACCGGAAAACAAAACTGGAGTACGGTCTTCGGTAAGTCGGAGACTTACCGCGCACCGGAGGTCAAAGACCTGTCCCCGCTTCACCCAACCCTTTCTGAGCAAGTTCGGTGCGCGGACCGATCTATCTGGGGAGGCCCCACCCGCTACCGCAAGGTGGTACTGATGACCTCATGACTCCGCAGTGAGAATTATTACTTCGGCGCTAGCGCGCACGGTTCTCCAAA
>DASXSC010000218.1:0-5764 GCA_036506215.1 Pyrinomonadaceae bacterium
TGCAATTGATACAATAAATAGACTTTTCATAGTTACTTAACTATCACGATAATTTCCGGTCGTATTTCATCGCTACAGCAAGTTCGCGGGATTATTTACTGCTGCCTAAGAATGAAAGAGGCCTCCCTAATCCGAGGTAGATTTCGAGCAATGTCGCGAAGGTTGGCGTCTTTTACTCTTCGAAGCCGTTCGCCTTTACTGGCTCAATAACGGGCCGAGGCCGGCCCCCCTTCAGACCAGAGAGCAAATATTTGCCCAGACGGGTGATGCACAAAATGAGATCCAGGCAAGAGTCGGGCGTCTGCGATTGGAAACCAAGACAAGGTCGTTCGTCGAACCTTCGCGGTCTCTGAGCGAGGAACTGCAAAATCCTATCGTGCGTGGCGACCGGAGCTTGAGTCTTTGGTGCCTCGTCGCGACCCGTTAATACAGCGCCGGACCCAGCGGCTAGCAAAATTTCTCTGAAATGTTCGGGTCAGAACTCGGGAAATAGAGATGTCAACAGATTCACCAACAATGAAACTTCACTGCCATGAAGAACACTGGCACTCTTAAGACTGACGAAACTACCTTCATCGAAGTCAACGGCGCTGCAATCCGCTACGCCCTTTCCGGCAATGGCCCGCAAACCTTGGTCCTGTTCCACGAAATGGGTGGCAGCCTCGACAGCTGGAACGGACTGGTGTCGCTCTTGCCCGAAAATCTTACGGTGCTGCGTGCCGATATGCGCGGTGCGGGCATGTCGGAAAAAGTGTCCGGCTCCCTCGATATTGACCTTCTCTGTGATGACATGGCTGCGCTTCTCGATGCGCTCGGCATCACCGGCAAAGTTATCGTCGCAGGGGCTGCCGTTGGTGGCGCGATCGCAGTACATTTCGCCATTCGCTACCCAAACCGCACCGCCAAAATCATCCTGATCTGTCCTGCGTTCGGCGTCCCGCCGGAGCAGCATGCGGCGGCGCTCAGCATCGCCGACACGGCGGATGAGAAAGGCATGCGGGCGATTTTCAGCGACGTCTTCCCGAACGCTTTTCCGGATCATCTGTGGACGAACGACGGTGATAGACGCAAAGTTCAAGCCCGCTGGCTCGGCGGCGACCCGCACGGCTATGCCGCCGCATACCGCATGCTTGTCCGCGCCGAGACGCGCAGGGAGCTTGCTGACGTCGCCTGCCCGGTTCTGGCACTCGCGGGAAAATACGATCCGTACTGGACACCCGAAATGATTGAGACAGCAACGAAAATCGTGCGCCACGTAAAGTTCGAGGTGGTCGAGGCTGGCCATTTTATGAGCATCCAAAACCCTGATCGAGTCGCAGCCGCGATCCGGCCATTCCTGCTTGAAACCTAGGAACTGTCGCCTTAACGCTAGGCGACGCTATCACCGAACACCCTTGAGTTTCCGCGAACATGCACACATTTGCAGGTGCTGCCGGGCAGCGGCCTTTTCGTCGGCGGCCGGTCTCGCGGGGCCCAACTTGGGGCGACGCCTCCGAGGCTGGCCAGGAAAGCCTGGCTTCTCGACGCAACGGCCCCATGTGCGGAGCAACCCACCGCTGCTGGTCGACAACGAAACCCTAAAGGACCACTTGCGAGCAACTCCATGAAGATCACCTGGTTCGGACACAGCGCATTTCGCCTCGACTTCGCCGACAAGGTCGTCCTGATCGACCCCTTCTTCACCGACAATCCTGCCTTCCAGGGGAGCCGGGATCAGGCCGTGGAGGGCGTCACGCACATCCTCGTCACGCATGGCCATAGCGACCACATCGGTGACACCCTGGAGATCGCGCAGGCGACCGGCGCGAAGGTCGTGACGAACTTCGAATTGTCCATGTGGCTCGCCTCAAAGGGCCTACAAACCTTCGACCCCATGAACACGGGCGGCACGACGGACCAGGGCGGCTTCACGGTGACGCTGGTGCGGGCCGATCATTCAGCGGGGTTCGTAGAGCCAGGCGTCGCCGTCCAGCTCGGCAGCGCCAACGGCGTCATCGTCAAGGCCCCGGGCGAGCCCACAGTCTATCACATGGGCGACACGGATATCTTCGGCGACATGGGCCTCATTGCCGAAATCCATCAGCCGGCCATCGCCATGGTGCCCGTCGGCGACCGGTTCACCATGGGCCAGGAGGTCGCCGCTCTAGCCGTGCAGCGGTACTTTAGGCTCAAAGCCGTCATCCCGTGCCATTACGGCTCGTTCCCGTTCCTCGAGCCCAATGCGGAGCGCTTCGTCGCGGCCCTGGAAGCCAAGGGCACTCAAGTCCTCGTGCCTCAGAAGAACAGTGCGGTGGGGTTCTGAATCCGCCTCACAAAAAAGTCCCGACGGATTTCTGTCGTTAGCCGGAACGCAAGCAATGCTAAACCAGCGAAATCTGTCGTGTTCTTTGTTAAGACAAAGGCGCTCCGGTGTTAGTGCCAGCGAAGCGATAACGGAATGACCGCCGCAGCGATTCTCCAGTTTTCGGAAGCATTCTGCCAGGGACCTGATAGACCTACAGTCGTTAGGCGCATTGGGTAGATGGGCACAGCGTTGCACTCAAGGCGTTAAACGAGTTCAGGCATTGTTAAGCAAAGTTCCGCGAAATCGCCAACAACTTAAGCGCGCCGAGGGGTCAGCTTAAAACCGCACCTTCCACTGACATGAAACAGCGCTCTTTCGGTTATACGCTGAGTAGGATTCTTGGACCAGTTCGTAGGCGCCGTGTGCACAAACATGATCCACTGCTCATCAGCAGTCTGACGAAATTCAATTTTCGCCCACCGCTATTTCTCGTGTTTCCCGGCGAACTCCTCGACAAGAACGGACGTGCGCGCCAGGCAAGTTTCCACCTGTTAAAATTTTTTGAAATATTGGCCTCAGAACTCGGGAAATATGGTGTCGAACCACAAACCAAACGAGATATTTATGGCAAATCAGAGAGCGAAAAGTTCCGAATTGAAAGCTGAAGCAGCGCGCCCTCCGTTACCGCCGTTCACGAAGGAGACAGCTACCCAGAAGGTGCGACTGGCGGAAGACGCTTGGAATTCTCGCGATGCGCAAAAAGTAGCCCTCGCTTACACAATCGACTCGCAGTGGAGAAATCGCGCTGAGTTTCCAAATGGACGACAAGAGATCATTCAATTTCTGACGGACAAATGGGCTAAAGAGCTGGATTACCGGCTAATCAAAGAGCTTTGGGCTTACACGGAAAACCGCATTGCCGTGCGCTTCGCTTATGAATGGCGCGATGACTCTGGAAATTGGTTCCGCTCATACGGCAATGAGAATTGGGAATTTGATGATCACGGCCTGATGCGCTTTCGCTACGCATCCATTAATGATCTCCCGATCAAGGAGTCGGAGAGGAAATATCATTGGCCGCTCGGGCGCCGTCCGGATGGGCATCCTGGATTAAGCGATCTCGGGTTATAACCTTTCGAAACTGAATCGAACATGAATGAACCCATTAACAAGAAGGAAAATATATGAGCTACATCACAACCAAAGATGATATCCAAATCTACTACAAAGATTGGGGTAATGTATGAAAACAAAATATTTAACTAGTTTACTAGTTGGCATCACCTTCGCGGCGCTCGGTCCCGCAACATGGGCCGCCGGGCATGGCGGCGGTGGCGGAGGCGGTTTCCACGGTGGCGGAGGTTTCGGCGGAGGCGGTTTCCACGGCGGTGGCTTTCGTGGTGGCGGCTTTGGTGGCGGACACGTCGGAGGCGGAGTCGGCAGCCGCGGCGGTGGAGTCGGCTTTGGTGGAGCGCGTTTCTCGGGTGGCGTTCCGAACTTTGCCGGCGGAGGACCCCGCTTCTCTTCATTTGGGCATCCTTCATCTCGGCAGCCTATCTCTAATGGACGAGGTGGCCGATCCGTAAGTCCGTCCATTGGCGCAAGAACAGCGTCGAATCGGCGTTTCAGCTCAACACGCAATGCTGTTGGGCAACGGTCGGGGGCAGCGTCTAATCGTGCAGCCATCGCTTCAGCTGCGCGTTCACCTGGAAAAGCTGCACACCGTGGACTGAACGGGCGGACAGACCACATTGCTGAACGTCATGACGCAAATTGGCACCGCCACTGGGACCGGCGGCATGCACACTTCTTCCACAATCGGTTCTTTGTTTTTGACAACGGCTTCTGGTTCGGACTCGATGATGGATTCTTCCCGTGGGATTACCTGCCGTATTACGCCGGCGATTACTATCCGTACGATTACTACACTAACGTTCAACCGGACGATAACACGGCGCTTAATAATGCCTATCCGTATGGTTACTACACTGGCGTTCCGCCGGACGACAACACTGTGCCCGCTAACAATGCGCCGGTGGCTGATACCACGGTCCAAGCTGTCCAAACAGAGCTTGCCCAACTCGGTTATTACAAAGGTTCAGTCGATGGAATCTTCGGTCCCGCGACGCGCGATGCGGTGGCAAAGTATCAGATCGACAAGCAGCTAGATGTAACCGGGAGTCTTTCGCCGGACACGCTGCAGTCGCTTGGTTTGCCGAAGCCAGCGGGTGATTGAAGAGGCAATATCGGATCACGATGAAACCAACGGCTTGTTCCACGAAAATCCCGAATAGCAAACTGGTCGATCCCACCTGAGATCATGTGCGAAACTACCTTCATCGAAGTCAACAAGAAGGAAAATATATGAGCTACATCACAACCAAAGATGGTATCCAAATCTACTATAAGGATTGGGGCAGCGGAGAGCCGATTGTGTTCAGCCATGGCTGGCCGTTAAGCGCGGACGATTGGGATCCCCAAATGCTGTTCTTCCTATCCAAGGGTTATCGGGTCATCGCCCATGATCGGCGCGGGCACGGCCGTTCGACCCAAGTAGCCGACGGTCACGACCCCGACCATTATGCCGACGACCTGAAGGCCGTCACCGATCATCTTAACCTCAAGGATACAATTCATGTCGGCCATTCCACCGGCGGCGGCGAGGTGGTGCGTTATCTCGCCCGTCATGGCGATAAAAACGTGGCGAAGGCGGCGATCATCAGCGCCGTGCCGCCGCTGATGGTGAAGACCCCGGCCAACCCGTTAGGCCTGCCTAAATCGGTGTTCGACGATTTCCAGGCCCAGCTCGCTGCCAACCGGGCTAAGTTCTATTACGACGTGCCGGCTGGCCCGTTCTACGGCTTCAATCGTCCAGGCGTGAAAACGATCGAGCCTAACGTTTGGAACTGGTGGCGCCAGGGAATGATGGGCGGTGCCAAGGCCCATTACGATGGGATCGTGGCGTTCTCGCAGACTGACTTCACCGAGGACTTGAAGAAAATCTCGGTGCCGGTCCTGGTCATGCACAGCGAAGACGATCAGATCGTGCCTTACAAGGCCGCCGGTCCACTCTCAGCCAAACTGCTCAAGAACGGCACGCTAAAGACGTACAAGGACTACCCGCATGGCATGATCACAACCCAAGCCGAAGTCATCAACAAAGACCTGCTCGCCTTCATCAAAGCTAAAGTTAAATAAACTTATCGTCATGAAAACCAACCGAATCTCTGAAAGTCCCGTCATCGTCATTCGCCGCGCGGCGGCTACTGCAGAAATCAATGTCCAAAAGCTGCGCGGCAACATAAGCGTCCTCGAGGGCTCGGGCGGAAATATCGCTGTGCTCACGGGCCGCGACGGCAAACTTCTCGTCGACGCAGGCATTACTGCGTCTCGACCCCGAATTAACGAAGCATTAACAAGTATTAGCTCCGATCCGGTTAAGCACTTGATCAATACCCACTGGCACTTTGATCATACTGA
>DASXSC010000219.1:0-8676 GCA_036506215.1 Pyrinomonadaceae bacterium
ACAGGAAAGGAGGCTTTATGTTTATAGAGACTTATTATGATGAAAGGGCTCCGGTTCCCGCCAGCACAAGTGAGCCGATGATTCCCTACCCCGAACTGTAGGGGGAGGAGCTGGCGGTGTGGCAAGAATACTTGCCGATGAGGAGAGAGATAAGAAAACCTTTCTCACGGTTCAATACCATTCCTGACCTTGCGATTGCAGAGATAAAAAAGGCAACACGTTCATTTGATCGTATAGAGATCTGGAGCCGCACCGACGACCCCATGGCTGTCGGAGTCATCGGAGAAGAAAAACCGCGCTACTTTTCTATCGTGCGTTGGGGGGATGCGAAACTCAGGCTAGCGCAAGTAAAAAGGAGACTGCGGGTGGAGAAATGGCTGCTCCGGCTGACCGCGATAGGCGGGATCATGATTTTTCTCGTCACCATGTTCGTCGTAGTGGTCAACGGTGGATAGAAGGTTCTCATCTGTCCTCTGCTCCGCTCAGACGAAACTTATTGGCAATAGGAAGAATTGGCCGGGGTATCGCAAGCCTGGATCGAACCGATGCGGTCAAGCATTGCGTAGGGCGAGCCCCAAAAACAAGAAAGATCAGTCTGCAAATGCTCACTTGGTGCGCTGCGAGGATAGGCCGGACTTCGGTCTGAGTTTCATTTTGGTCTAACCTGAAGCGGACTTCATTCCGGCTTCTTTAAACTTTAAACTGTCCGCGATCTGACAAATGGCGTTTGCGGTGTTGAAATCAAAAGTGATAGCGGTGCAAAAGCATTAACTCAGGGCGTGAGCAGTGCATTATTCGTCCATCCAAATGGCAATCTTGTCGGGGAGCGCTATACTTCAAATTCTGAAAGGTTTGTCGAGCATGGACACGAAAACTCTAGCACACATCAATACAATCAGTATTTCACCGATGTTCATTTTCTCTCTAGGGCTGGATTTCGGGGCATTCCTTTTTTTTCTGTACCCATGTCGCGCCGTCTTTGCTCAAATGTAGAATATCTATCGGGCCACCGGACCTATGTTCAGGATCCTCCCTTATGCTCGCTTCAATGACTTCAGCTATGACTTGAATCGGTGGCCGTGTTTTCAACGCATTAGATGACAGTTTCTTCATTACCTCAGCGTAACCTATTCCATGAATCGTCGGCTCAGTGCCTGGGCAGCCTGGCGGACAGTCACGCTGGTCCGTGTCGACTGTGACAGAATCGTTAGAACTTCGAATACTGAAGGTTCTACCAAAGAATCGCGGAATTTCATTCTCAAACGCAAAAAAGTTCACGTAAACGTGTCCGTTTAGAAAGTATTTTTTGTACACCATGGGGCTCTCTTTCTGAGCAGTCCTTGATGTTCTCGTAAGCGCGTCTGCATAGAGCGACTCGAATCTCTCAACTGTCTGACCTACACTGACTCCAGGGCGTTGCGCTTCGGTCAACAATAATCGAATGTTTAGCCCCGTAGGGTCGTACTCATAGGGTCCAGCGCCCGCAAAGAATATTTTTCCAACTTGTCCTATCTTGCATTTCACTTCATAGTAAACGGTGCCGTCTGGACGAACCCCGGTCACTTTGCTGTCGACACCTAAGTAAATATCAGTAGGTGTTCTTACCGCTACAATTGTTGTGGCTCTACCCAGTGCTGGAATGCCCAGGAATTGAAGAAAGACAAACACACAAATAAGCAATGGGCGGACCCGTATTCGATTGATCATTGCGGCGTGAGATTTAATAGCCGCTGATACGTCGCCCGCTCCTCGGGATAACTTCTGCATAAACTCTTCTCGGGTAATAAGGTATTTCTCAATCAAGAGGGCACCAGTCTGCGCCAGGCTTGAGACGAGAAACTCTTGCGTTGTAACCGGCGCTGTTTGCTTTGGTTTCTGCCATTGTGCTTTCTCACTTGAGTCACATTATCGGCTCTCGCCAACGGGTTGGGCGGTTTCGATCTGTTCGCGTACACGGCGCCGGGTCATGAAGGGACTGCCGACCCTTTTTCTTCTCCTGATTTTTTCTTTGTCCTTCCTTTCAATAACACTTGAGGAGCTTTTTCGACAGCATCGATACGTTTCATGTGGGTTCGGCCCCAGTCGCAAATGGCCTGCAGCGCGCGCTTGAGCGAGCCACCGTACTCAGTTAACGAATACTCGACTTTGGGCGGTACGGTCGGATAAATGCGGCGATGAACGATGCCGTCCGCCTCCAGCTCGCGCAACTGTTGGGTGAGCATTTTCTCGGTGATTCCAGGCATGAGCCGGCGCAGCTCGGCGAAGCGGTGGGTGCGTTGATGCAGCCACCACAAGATCAAGGGCTTCCATTTCCCACCCATAACGTCGATCGTCGCCTCCACCGGGCAATTGTAAATTTTAGTCTGCACAAGTCCTCCGACTATCTTTTTGCATAGTACCTTTCTTAAAGGTGCGTACTTTACTTTCTAAAAGCAAGACATAGATTGTGTCATCTACGTTTGATCGACGCGAGTCATGAATTGTCAGCGATGAGACCCCAGCGTACCGAAACACGATTCTTTGCTGAACGAAAGATTAGTGGCAGATCTCGCTGGGCGTTTCGGACGTGGCCGCGTCCCGCTTGTTGTGGAAAATAGGAAAGGCGTATTCTCTCGGTATCCCAAAAAACAAACTGGCTCATGGAGTGAGTCAGACCGAGGAGGAACACGCCTATGCGAGAAGGTATACAATTTGTTGGTGAAAGGGAAGGTTTTTTTGGACCGGATCGATTGAGCGAAGCGTTGCGGGGGAAGGTACGGGAGGTCATTTTGACTTTGGCCGAAGCAGAGTTGAGCGAAGTGTTGGCGGCCTTGCCCTATGAGCGCAAGGGGGAGCGGCGCGGGTATCGTAACGGCAAGCGGGAAAGATGGGTCAGTACAGGGTTGGGAGCGACGGCCATTGAGTTGCCTCGAGGCAGGCTCAGCGAGGGAGGACAAGAGAGGGAATGGCAGAGCGTGTTGATTGAACGTTATCAACGGCGTGCTCGATCAGTAGACAGTGCTCTATTGGGGTGTTACCTCAGTGGAGCGAACGGGCGGCGTATACGAGGAGCGCTTTCCCCGCTTTTGCGCGGTGCTCCGCTTTCCAAGAGTGCGGTTTCGCGGATTGTGGGGCGTCTTGAAGCCTTGTTTACGGATTGGCGTAAAAGGTCGTTGGAAGCGGAGGCAGTGGTTTTTCTTTATCTGGATGCGATCTGCTTGCGGGTAAGAATCGCTAACAAGGTGGTCTCGGCGCCGGTGTTAGTGGCATTGGCAGTGAAAACAGACGGGCAGAAGGTGGTGTTGGACTTGGAGCTTTTGCAGAGCGAGTCCAGTGAGTGCTGGGGTGGGTTTGTTGAGGGGCTGGTTGGGCGTGGGTTGAAGCGGCCGAGGTTGGTGATCATCGATGGGAACAAAGGGCTGAGAGCTGCGGTTGAGAAGAACTGGCCGGGGATCGAAGTACAGCGCTGCACCGTGCATAAGCTTCGTAATCTGGAGCGGCACGTGCCCCGGCATGCTTTAGAGGAAGTGAAAAGCGATTACCACAGGATCATTCAGGCCGAGTCTTTGGAACAAGCGAAGAAAGCTTACCGGGAATTTGGGGTGAAGTGGAAAAAACTGGCTCCCAAAGTGCTGGTGAGCTTGGAAGAGGCTGGACAAGAACTGTTGACGTTCTACGGTTTTCCTAATAGCCAATGGAAATCGCTTCGCACCACCAACGCCATCGAGCGGCTCAATGGAGAGTTTCGTCGAAGAGTGAAGACGCAAGGCTCGTTGCCGACTGCCCAAGCCGCCGAGCTCTTACTGTTCGGAGTAATTATCAGTGGTCAGATCCGTATGCGACGGATCGACGGCTGGCAAGACCTCAAGCAAGTTTCTCTGTTAAAAGCCGCTTGAGGGGGGATAGTCAAGCCTTGGTTGATTTGAGATCGTTCGTTATAAGCCAATTGTGGAAGAAATTTTTCAGGCATGGATATCGAAGAAACCAATTTCCACCGCAACTCGGGTCACGGCCTCGGACGTTCGAGATAGACACTATAAACACTTAAAGACTAGGAGGGTTGGCAATGAAGATCGCTTTGATTGGTTATGGCAACATGGCAGAGGCGCTTGGGTCGCGATGGGCAGGAAAGCACGAGCAAAGCTGTTCGCCCGGTAGTTCAGCGACTGGTTAGATGCCCTGCTGTCCACCATCAAAGAGTTTCTCCACTGCTCCAGAGCCAGCCATCACCCAAAGAACACCTCTTGAGTACTCGATTGCGACCGGGCGACCTGTTTCAGGATGAAAGAAAACGTTTCCTTCTAACTGCTGACCTATGTCTTCCTCTACTTTCGGTGGATGAACCCATATTCGAGCTCGCCAAGCAGGTGTTCTCCCGGCTTCGTCGGCTCTCTCGCTGAGGACAGCATAGTATGTGGTATTGTCGCTGTCTTCCTCAACTTCAAGTTTCACTGTCATAGGTGTGGGCAATGTGTGCAGCATCGTGTTCTTTAGTTGGCGAGGCCAGCGAATGGAAATGAACAGGAAAGCAAAGCCGAAGAGGGTCAGGATCATTCCCATCAGCAGCCAGACAGTCTGTGTCTGGTAATCTCCCAAGGATTCCGAAGCCACGCCCGCCAGCGAAGGTCTGAAATAAAGAATGAAACCGATCAAGCCGAACAGTAGCACTCCCAGGGATGCCAGCTTCAAGAGCAGTGCATGGCGATTCAATCGTGCCAGATCTCGGCGCGTAGGCATTTCAAGCCCTCTCCGAAGGAGCATCTAACGTATAGCGTTTACCCCCAGCCTGGAGGCAATCAAGTTCGGAATCCCGGCAGTAGTGGATGAAGGATAAGACGCGTCGGACTAAAACGAGAGGATAAGCGTTTGTCACGGCTAGTATGGCGGAGTTCCGCGCAGAAAGCCGCTTGTCAGGTGCAAGCCGTGATTGGGCGCCCCGCCACACGGATTAGTCCAGCGCCAGTCGCAGTGGCACCCCTAGATGCCCGGCTATGAGCCGGCCTACGCTATCTTGCTCGGCCGCGCCCAGCGTGGTGAGCCGCCGCGGCAGCCGCACCTCCCCGCGCCTCGTGACAAGCTCAAGTACCAACCGATTATCATCCGGCCCTCGCACTGCTTCTTGCACCGTGATTACCTCCTCGACCGACAGGAGTTCCTCGGAGCGTCCCAGCAGCGAGACGCGCTGTACGCGGACCGCCCGAGCTGCACGGTCAAAGAGGTAGACCTCACGGGCTGAGCCCGCAACCACGCACCACCCGACCGCCGCGCCCACCAGCCCAAGCAACGGCACGGGCGACGAGCGGGCCTGCGGCACCAGCAGAAGGAGCGCTCCGGTGATGACCAGGACGAAAAGCATGAAGCGCGCCACCTCGGCCGAATCCTGCCGAAGCACGAGCTGGATTTGGTGCGGCGCTGGCTGGTCGATGGTTACTCGTGCGCCCATACGCTGACTGCCTCAGGGAAGCGGCGTGACAAGCGCGGTGCTCCTAAGGCTCTGCCGGCAAGCCGTTTGAAAAGAGACCGCCAGGAAATAGACAAATGAGGCTAGTGATTTGCGCGGCATTATTTTTAAAGGAGACTAAACAGTGCCGATTTTCCTGCTGTACCAGCAACTTGTCAAGTTTTCCGTTTCTCTCGAATTGAACGAGGCCTCAGAGCGATCTCACGCCGAAGTCGCTCGGTGGCCCTTGGCTGCTTGCGGACAGGACCTGGACTTTTTGCGGGGAAGGTGACGGGTAACACTGGGTGAGCAGATTTTAGAAAGTTCCTCATTAAGAAAATTTATAGGCAGTTCCCCAAAACAGTGTCACTACCTGTCACTGTCACCCCGCTTCGGTTTTCTGCAGGGGCGATGGGTCAAGGCTCCTGTAAGGCGGTACTGTCAGCGGAGCACCTAAGAATCACAACAAGACTGTGGCAACGTTCAAGCAGCGCCGTGTTTACCGCCGTAGGTCTGACGCTCTTATCTGGGCGCAGTGCGGGAGAGCTTCCATAGCCAGATACTGAGGCCGCCGAATAACACGAACGCAAGCATGCTTGGCCAGAGCGGCATCTGGTGTCCAGCAACAACCACCTCGGGTTGTATCACCAAGCGCAACAACTGCGCTAAGCTTATCAGTCCGAAAATGACGCTTGCGACTCGCAATCCTAGGATTTGTGAGTTCATGTTCGTGTCCTTTCGGTTGTTTGTATTCGAGAGCATGCGTTCGTCGGCTAACGACCGGCGTCCCGAACTTAACCGCATGTCAGTGTCGCAGATCCGTCGCGCCGAGCGGGGCCGGTGTCGATTTTGGGCTCCCCCGAACGACTATCCAGTGTCAACAAGTGCACTATGGTGTCGAAATAGAGGAGACCAATCTGCGGGAGAGATTCTAGCCTAAGAAAAGGTGTTTTTATGAATGAGTTTTTATTGCTTGCTGTAATAATGATCTATGTCGCCATTCTTTACTGACCGACGCACAACCCGGTAATACCTCGGAGGCCTAACTAACTCTCGATCTCCGGCACGACCTCCCTAGCTTCCTTGTCATCTCTCAGTCCGACAAACTTTGAATGTCTCAGATGGTTATCCGGCGTCCATTCGGTGAACTCAATTTGTGCCACCTCCTCCGGTTTTAGCCACACACAGTTTTTCATCTCTTCGCCTCGCCTTGACCAAAGCGTCATCCCATTTGAATCTCTGCCCGCAAGGCATCGGTAGCCATCAAATTTGACTTCGTAGAGCCATTCCTGGCCTTGAGGGAGTTTCTGAACCGCAGCGCATACATGGGTTCGACAAAGCGAACCTTGGCCAAAGGGAGGGCACTGAAGTCTTTTGATTTCACAAGGCGTGGCGTCAGGGATACGTTCCACCGTCCTACTTAATCACCTTATTCGCTCGCGCCAGGACATTCGGCGGAATCCTCAGGCCGATCTAATTGGGAGGTTGATGACGACGGGTTTTACTCCTACGGACTTGGGTCTGTTTACCTTCGTCTCATCGCGTGTGGGCGTGGACTGATAATCACTTGTGGGCGCGGAATGATCGGCGTTGACCACCATGGGACGACAACGCCTGCTGCAAAGCAGCAGGGTGGGTATGTTTGGTAAGGTTGGTATTGCGGTAGATATAGCTGGTAGTGCAGCACATGTAGCTCGTAGTATGGATCATATCCTTGATACTGAGCTCCATTCCAGGATGGGGGATAGTAATAGGGGCCATATGCTTGTGCCTGTACATCGTGGGTGCCTAAGACGATCAAACCGATGAGCATAACTGCAAAGAAAGCGGTTTTCATTGGATTGCCCTCCCCCCCTTTAAGTTTAGATGCATTCGCCTAAAAAGTATCAACATTAGCGTCTGCCCACAAGGCAGGAGGCGTTCGTAAATTCTGGCCTTGCCCATCCGGTGATGATATAGCCCCCTGTAGTCGTAAGCAGTCAGCGCAGGGATATAGCTACAGTTGAGAAAAGCTTTCGTTGGTGATTTAGGCCCATTGTTCGGCGTGAATCGATGTTCCACCTTACTGCCTACACCCAGCACCCTCGACCGACCACGCACAACACAAAGCGTAAAACGTAAAGCGACGATCCGCGACCTGCCCGTTCCCTTCTACGTCGGCTAGGTCCGTAGCTCTAGGCAACCGGCAAATTACCATAAAAAGAAAAAGGCGGAAATCGGTTCAGCATGCTCTTACGTTTTTTCCAGCTTTCATCGCGTCGTCTTTCAATCGGTCCTGCTATGAGCGCGACAATGGCTATAAAACTCATCGAGCGAAACGCTCATGTCTGTTTCAAGCTCATTACAAGAACGACGATAACTTGGAAGGCATCCGGAAGCGAAAGCAAGAAGCAATATGGCAATCAACTTTTTCATTCCTCTCCCCTTACTCAACAGGCATGGACGTATCCAGCTTTCCTAGCCTAGTTCAAGCCGAATTATGGTTTGAAAGTTGTAATGTCACCTCTTCCCTGCTGCATAAAGATTTCAATAGTAGACTCGCCGAGCGGGGGAAGACGTTTATTTGAAAACTTTTGGATTGAGTAGGTTTTGGACAGGAAAAAAATTTGCTGACGGCGGACGATTATTTCCAACAAAGCATTCGTTGTCGGAGAAGATGTTTCCATTCGGCGTATTTCGGCCCTTTCTGATATGTCGTACCACCTGTGCGAGTACGTGGGACACGCTCAATCAGTTGGCGGCGCCGCAGGGTCGGGATTACGGGTGATAAGAGAAATCTTCAGTTCCGTCGACGCTCTGTAACGCCCGTCACTATTTGTCGTCAACTGAACGGAGCCGCTGTGCTCTCTCTCCATTTTCCGATTAGAACACATAGTAACAAATAGTTCTGGTAAAGTTGCGGCAAGATAGACCGCATCTCGCCAGAGCGTGCGATCTATCACGCGCTGCGATGTTGATTGGAAGCCCTAAGCATCAAGCTTGCTTTGCTATCCGCCAGAGCTCTTCCATCCGAGCGACAAGATCTTTTGCTGTTTCGACGCCCGGAGAAAATTGCGCGCTAATGACGACCTCCGCCGCGCCGAGTTTCCGCGCTGTCGTCACGTCCTCGGCAATCTGCTCGAGGCTGCCGGTAAAATCGATCCGGTCTTTCTGGATGGGAGTATTGTGAATCTCGACGTTTGCGCCGACAATAAGCTCGAGAGCGGAGGGATCGCGACCGGCATTCTTTGCCATACTCTTGATTCCATCGAACATCG
>DASXSC010000220.1:0-5596 GCA_036506215.1 Pyrinomonadaceae bacterium
ATGGCTGACTCACGAATTCGTTTCCTGTGAAAGAATGTCCTGCTACAAGCAAACGACAAACTAAAGTTTATCGGACATCCGATCTTTTCCGCTTCACCAACGAAAGCAGCGGCGCCGTCATGAACGTCGTAGCCAGCGCCATGATCACCATCATTACGAAAATGCGCGCCGATAAGATTCCCAGATCATATCCAATATTCAGGACAACCAACTCCACCAGACCACGCGTGTTCATCAAGACGCCGATTGAGAACGAGTCGCGCCAATTCATTCTCGTCCAGCGGGCCATCAGCATACTCCCGCCCAGCTTGCCGGCTACAGCCACAACAATTATCCCGAAACACATGAGCCAACCGGACCAATTGTCGAGCAAGCTAATCTGCGTACGTAACCCAGTAAAGACAAAGAAGAGCGGCAGCAGGGCCGCCGAGCTGAAAGCGTCGACACGCTCCTTGAGAAAAACCCGGAAGCTTGCAAAGGAAGGCATTACCACTCCCGCCAGAAAGCCGCCGAAGAGAGCGTGAATACCAATACTTTCGGTAAACCAGGCGGAGGCCAGTACAAAGGCAAGCACTCCCGCTAGCAAACCCCTGGCGCGTTTTGGATCTTCGATGTGTCTTTCAATCAAGTGTCCCATCCTGGGCTTAACAACGAAGAGCATCGCGCTAATGAAAACGAGCGTGAGAGCAATGGTAACTATAGAAGCAACGAGGCCACTGGATTTCGCGACGGCAATTACAAAGGCGAGTATGCACCATGCGGAAACGTCGTCGACGGCGGCACAAGCAAGTGCGATGCTGCCTAAGCGTGACTCCGACAAGCCTCGATCTTCCAGTATTCGCGCCAGTACCGGAAAAGCCGTGATGCTCATTGCGATACCCATAAAAAGCGCAAAGGGCACGAACGAGGTATCGGCAGGCGCCAGCGTCGGATAGACCAACAGCGCCAGTGCCGCACCCAGGAGGAACGGAACGATAATACTGGCATGACTGACCATTATTGCCGCGGAGGCTTTCTCGCGGAGGTGTTGGACATCCAACTCCATGCCGACAACAAACATGAAGAGCACGACGCCTATCTGACTAAGCAGGCTGAGGGTCGTCATTGAAGAAGAAGGAAACAGAAACGCCATCGCTTGCGGTGAGAGTAAACCGAGCACCGAGGGACCCAGTGCGATGCCCGCAATCATCTCGCCCATCACAGGCGGTTGGCCAATTCTGCGAAAGAGGGCG
This sequence comes from Pyrinomonadaceae bacterium, assembly GCA_036506215.1. Classification (GTDB taxonomy): domain Bacteria; phylum Acidobacteriota; class Blastocatellia; order Pyrinomonadales; family Pyrinomonadaceae; genus PSRF01. The sequence goes on from DASXSC010000220.1 coordinate 1,233, forward strand.
CCAAACAGTCGGGCGGCAATGATGATTACGATTATTTGGAGCAGCAGAATGCTGAGCGGACTTCTAAGGCCCCCTCGCAAGATCTTCCCCAGGTACGTCTCAGGAGTTGCAGATGGAGCAGACGGGTTGACGGTTGTGGCCGGCGAGGCTGACGAGGCAGGGAAACTCACAAGTGAGTGGCTCTTATTCAGTCGGGAACCAGTTGTTAATATGAACCACATTCCCGCGCCAAACACGAGGAGTAGAACCAGGTAATACAGAAAATTTCGCGGTCTACGACTGTTCGAATTGGGCAATTGGCCGATGCTCCAGGAACGGGTCTAATATGACATCAACATAACAGAAAGCCTTGCGGCAGGGCATTGCAAAAAAGTCATACAACCAGGGCGTGGACCGCACGCATAAACACTGCTCCGCGGCTCTGCCGCCACACAGTGCGGTAAGGCTCCGCCTTACCGAGGCAGGTTTTAATATTTAGGGAGGCGTAAATGGCCGTGATTGCTCCATGGACTTATTGATGATACTTTCGTTGATGTATTGAACCATAAGCAACCGATCGAATTTTGATTCGCTTTTTGAGCAAGCCCGACTACTCAAAATCCGAAATCTTGCAAGATATTCCGAAATTTTGGTACGGGTGCAGTTTGAAACCAGAAGTTCAGAGTTCAGCCTGGGGGGTGCCGCAGCCCGCGTGGGGTGGTAGCGTTTAAGCTGTCTTGTCCAACACAAGCTAAAGCTTGAACTCTAAACTGCATGAGTGCCAAAATTTTGGTGCGCGCGCACGGTATTCGCACAATAGAATAATGACGACTAACACGCCTCGAACAAGTACGGAAGTCGGCAATTATTTCGTCTCCAACTATCCGCCGTTTTCGCAGTGGAAGCCGGAATACATTGCCGACGCACTTAAGGCCCTCGAGCAATCGCCTCGTACCGAAGATCCGTTCGGCCTTTACCTTCATATACCGTTCTGTCGCAAGCGCTGCAAGTTTTGTTACTTCAAAGTCTATACGGACAAGAATGCTGCTGAGATCGAACTCTATCTCAATGCTCTAATCAAAGAGGCTGAATGCTACAGTCGCATGCGCGCTTTGCAGGGCCGGAAACTCCGCTTCGTATACTTCGGCGGCGGAACGCCTTCTTATATCAGCGAAAAGCAGCTTCATTATCTGGTCGATGGCCTGAACCGCCATGTGAGTTGGAGTAATGCTGAAGAAGTGACGTTTGAGTGCGAGCCTGGCACGTTGGGAAAATCGAAGCTTCAAACGCTGAAGGACATTGGCGTCACCCGCTTGAGCCTTGGTGTCGAACATTTCGATGATGAGATTCTCGCGGCTAATGGTCGCGCGCACCTTTCGGCGGAGATTTACGAGGTCTATGACCTGGCTCGTAAAGTCGATTTCCCCCAAATCAATATCGACCTGATCGCTGGGATGGCGGGAGAGACTGAGGCGAAGTGGCGGGAGGTGATCCGTCACGCTGTGGAGTTGCAGCCCGACTCAGTGACCATCTATCAAATGGAACTCCCTTACAATACCGTCATCTCGCAGGAAATCCTCAAGCAGGGAGCAGCGTCACCGATTGCCGATTGGGATACAAAACGGCGTTGGCTCGACTTTGCCTTTAATGAGTTTCAAGCGCACGGTTATCGGATTGCCAGCGCATATACCGTGGCCACTATCGCAAAGCCGTGCCGGTTTATTTACACCGATGCTCTCTGGCACGGTGGCGATATGATTGGCCTTGGAGTTTCATCCTTCTCGCACTTCGGCGGCGTCCACTTTCAGAATGCCCACAGCTTCGAGGAATACCTCGACTTGCTCGCAAAGAATCAACTGCCACTGCTGCGGGCGCTGACTTTGACTCCAAAGCAGAAGCTCATCCGTGAGATGATCTTGCAACTCAAGACGGGAGCCATCGACCGCGAGTATTTTCGCGGGAAGTTTGGCGTCGATGTTTGGGAGGAGTTTAAACCGGCATACGAACGACTCGATAATGACAAGCTGCTTGAGCGGCAAAACGGTACGATCAGGCTCACGCGGAGCGGTCTGTTACAGGTTGATAATTTTCTCTCTGAATTCTTTGAACCGGAATTGAAAGCAGTGCGTTACGTTTAGAACACATAGATATGAACACTAACTACGATGTGATCGTGATGGGTGGCGGACCGGCGGGCAGCACCATTGCCAGCATCCTCGCACGCGAGGGCCGCAGCGTGGTGCTCTTTGAGAAGGAGCGCTTTCCGCGCCACCATATCGGCGAATCACTAATGACTGACACTTACTTTACGTTCCAGCGCATGGGTTTGCTGGAAAAGTTGAAAACAAGTCCGTTCGTTCGGAAATACAGTGTGCAGTTCGCCAACCCGGCGGGGAAAGAATCACGCCCGTTCTATTTCTTTGAAGCCAGTCACCACGAGTCTGCCGTGACGTGGCAGGTGACGCGGGCACAGTTTGACCTGATGCTGATCGAGCACGCGGCGGATCAGGGAGCGATGGTCTATCAGGAGACGCAGATCAAACGTGTGCTCTTCGAGGGAGAGCGCGCCGTTGGTGTCGAAGCGCGAATGAAGGATGGTTCGCTGCGCGAATTTCGCGCCCCGGTCGTGGTCGATGCTACCGGGCAGACGGCCATGCTCTCGAATAAACTTGGTTGGCGTGTTCGTGATCCCAAGCTAAAGAAAGCCGTGCTCTATTCTTACTTCAAGGGGGCGCACCGTGAACCCGATCTCAACGGCGGGGCGACGCTTGTCTTGCGTACTCCCAGGGGAAGCAACGGTTGGTTTTGGTATATACCGCTTGAGAACGACATCACCAGCGTCGGTGTGGTCGCGGATCCCGACTATCTGGTCAAGGATCGCGGCCAGGATCTGGCTAAGATCTTTCACGAAGAGATAGAGAAGGTCGAACCCTGCCGGAGGCGAGTGGCTGGGGCGACGCGTACCGACAAGATCTATTCGATTCTCGATTATTCCTATCGTTCAAAGAATTGTGCCGGTGATGGCTTTATTCTGATCGGCGATGCCTATGGTTTTCTCGATCCGATCTATTCTTCCGGAGTGCTGTTAGCGCTAAAGATGGCTGAACTGGCGGCTGACAGCATTCATGATGCTTTCAAGAACGACGATTTCTCCGGCGCGTGCCTGGGCCAATATCAAACGAAACTGGATCAGGGCATCGAGTCGATGCGCAAGCTCGTGTACGCCTTCTACAACGAGGGCTTCAGCTTCGCCCAGTTTCTGCAGAAATATCCCAAGCAGCGCGTTAACATCATCAGTTTGTTGATGGGTGATGTCTTCAAGGAAGGCATAGACGATATTTACGGGCCGATGGCTGATTTTGCTGTCATTCCCCCTCCGCTGTACGAACAGCTCGATGGCCAGCCAGTTATCCTGGAACCATCGTCGCCGTCAGCCGAGGTTCTGTCGGCAAAGTACCAGTACTACGACGATCGCGTGGCTATGCAGGATGACTAAAGAGCGGGGTAAACCACCCTTCCTCACCTGAGAGTCTTTTCAAATTGAATGATTTCTCTCTGGTTGAAGGCCCTCAAGCACCTTTCTGGTTGAAGGCTTTAACATGGCGAAAACGCGCAACTTGAATCATCTCTGAGGTTGGGAAGGGTGGTTTACCCTCGCTGATCTGTTATCACACAAGTTCGACAAATGAGTTTTGACACCTCCTCGGTAGCGGCCGGATGCTGGCTTTCTCTCCGTACGGCAGACACCCATGAAAAAACACTGGCAATGCAGAACCGCGAGCGGTAGCGAACGGATGCTAGAGTCAACCTGTCACTTCAATAATCCGAACGAGGTAATACGGTGAGTGAGCTCGCATGCCGAGTTTTGCAGAACCGTGAGCGGTAGCGACCGGATGCCACGGTCAACCTGTCACTTCAATAATCGCAACGAGGTAATACGGTGAGTGAGCTGAGGTGCAGAACCGCGAGCGGTAGCGACCGGATGCCACGGTCAACCTGTCACTTCAATAAACCCCAACAGCCTAATCGGTTGAGTGTGCCGAGGTGCAGAATAGCGGGCGGTAACGACCGCATGCTACGGTCAACCCCCGTCTTCCTATCGTGTCGGCGCTACCCCTATGTCGCATGGCCGAGTTTTGCAGAACCGCGAGCGGTAGCGACCGGATGCTACGGTCAACTTGTCACTTCAATAGTCCCAAGAGTGTGCCGAGGTGCAGAACCGTGAGCGGTAGCGACCGGATGCTACGCTCAACCCACGATTTTTCGATCGTGCCGGCAATGCCCTAACATCGCATGGCCGAGTTTTGCAGAACCGTGAGCGGTAGCGACCGGATGCTACGATCAATTTGTCACTACAATTAATGCCAACGAGGTAATACGGTGAG
>DASXSC010000221.1:0-29098 GCA_036506215.1 Pyrinomonadaceae bacterium
TTGATTCTTCATCCAACTTCGATGAATGAAACCATCCCTGTCTTTAGAACCAAACCAGGCTGAACTGCGAAGTCTCATAGCTATTGTCCGATGAACTTTAGGAATCTCTGAATCCGTGCTTACAGCGCGCCGCCGGCCGCAACCAAATGTGATGTTGGAAGAAGCCATTCAACCAGTCTGCGAAGCGGGCGTAGAGAGTGCTAGCCCCAGGCGATGGCGAAGCCAAGCCTGGGGAACGCAACTCGCAACTCGTCCGAGCCCACGAAGTGGGCAACAGCCTCGCCACAATGCACGCAGTCATAGTTCCGTTCCTGGTCGACAATCATTGCCAACGTCTTTACTGCTGCCGCTGTCGCCCGCCTCGGCGGGCTCGGCTTCTTATCTACCAACACTCCTGGGGTTGCGCTTCGCTTCACCCCAGGCTTTACGCTGCCGCCCGCTCCGCGAGCTCAACTGCCCTCCGCCTCGTTGCGCGAATCGAAAGAACAAGAACTGCGGCTACCAACGATGTTAGAGATAGATACAAGACACCGCCAAAAAAGGAATTCGTTGCTTTGCTAACGTAGCCGACGACGGATGGACCCACAAAACCGCCCAGATTCCCAACCGAATTAATCAGTCCTATTGAAGCCGCTGCTGCAGTCCCCGATAAGAAGCTTGTGGGTAGCGCCCAGAAGCTGGGGAGATAGCCGTACATCCCGACCGCCGCGAGACAGAACATGGCAACGGCTAAGGCAAGTTGATCCCGAAGCGCAATTCCGGCCAGGAGCCCAATACTCGCGACCACCATCGACAACGCTGTGTGCCAGCGTCGCTCTCTGGTTCGGTCAGACGACCATCCGATGAAAAGTATCGCGATTAGACCCACACAGTAGGGCAAGGCTGAAATCAGGCCGACAATAGAGTTAGTTGAGCCCGAGGCTTTCTTGATGATAGCCGGCAGCCAGAAATTGAACCCATAGACGGTGCTTGCCATGCAGAAAACGCAGAGCGTTAACAGAATGACCTCTCGGTGCCTCAAGGCTTGCCAGACGCTCAGGGAGTGCACTTCCTGCTTCGCATCTTTTTCCTTTTCCAACTCTGAAGTGAGCCACAGCCGCTCGTCTTCCGGAAGCCAGCGTGCTTGAAGCGGCCGATCGGTAAGATAGAAGATCGTGATGAACCCAAAAATGATGGCCGGCATTCCTTCCAGGATGAACAGCCAGCGCCAACCCGCCAGACCGAACCAGCTGATTTCCAGTAATTTGCCTGATATCGGTGAGCCGATAATATTCGAAAGAGGTTGTGCTGCCATAAACATCGCCAGCACCCTGGCTCTGTCTTCGTAACGGAACCAGTGACTGAGGTAAACAATTACGCCGGGAAAGAATCCCGCTTCCGCCGCTCCGAGCAGAAAGCGTAGTGAGTAAAACTGAGTCTTTGTCTGGATCAGTCCCATGAGCACGGCGACGATCCCCCATGAGATCATGATGCGAGCAATCCAACGACGAGCGCTCCATTTTTCAACCAGGATGCAGCCGGGAATCTCAAGCAGTACGTAACCGACGAAGAATATGCCGGCTCCAAAACCGATTACGTCATCGGCAAAGTGCAGGTCTCCTTTCATATCCAGCGCCGCAAAGCCAAGGTTCACGCGGTCCAGATAGGCGATGACGTAGAGAAAAAACAGATAGGGCATCAATCGCCGCGTAATGCGTCGACGAGTTCGTTCAGCGATAGGACCGGCGCCGCTTGTTTGCTTCATGCCCAATTCAGTTCTCCGCTTTTTCTCAGAACCGGTGATTGCGCGCAGATCCTTATCAGTCCTGTGAGAAATGCTTTTTCAGTTTGTTCCTCAGTAGCCACCAGGGCGCGAATTCCCATTGTTCCAAGTGCGTAAGACCAGGCTTGGGCGATCAATGGATTTCCGCTGATCACAATCTGAGTGTTTCCGACCAGTACCCCGCAACCCACAAGTGGATCAAGATCCGAAGCGACGAAAGCACCTAATAGAAAAGAAAATCGCTCTTCGGGAGTGCCACGGTTTTTAAGTGCAAGCAGGCGCACACAGAACAATGCTCGAGACAGGCCTGACCGTCTCTGTTCCTGCAGGCCGGCTTCGACCCACTCAAACGACAGCGTATTTGGCCAATCCTCTGCGAGGGAACTAATTAGAATTGTTTCTTTCCGCACCGCTTCGATCAGTTCACCAGACAACGAGGTGATACTCGATTGAATGCGCCCGTGTGAATCGATTTGGATTGCCTTCCAATGAGAACCCAAATTGAGGACGACGCCCGGTGCTTCGACTAAACCAAGCGCCTGTAGTCCGACACACAGGGTTTCTTCTCCGCGCATTACGTCGTCTCTGCCGACCATTTTGAAGTCAGTCGAGCTTGCTCCGGAGCGCACCCCCGGAACCAGCAGGAAAGGAAGCGCTGATATTTCGGGGAACTGAAATAACCGAGTGGCGGAAGAAAGGGCTTCCAAATCCGCCGGCGCGGGTACGTGCGCGACCTCTGCAAGGCCGAGCGGTGAGCTAATCATTCCGGCGCCCGCCACGCAGATAGGCCAGGCCTTGTCCAAAGTCTCATTAGTTTGTTCCTGCACGGTTGCGATCAATTCCTTAAGCGCTATTTGAATACGCATTGTCGATGCGTCACGGGCTGAGTCGCGTACTCCTACCTGCTTGCCGGCGTGGGCCAGAACGTCGGTGCCGCGCATTAACCAGGCCCGCGTATTCGTTGTGCCCATATCGACGTAGATCGCGCAGAGATCTTCGGCGGTCGTTTCGAATTCGCTCATTTGCAAAACGCGACTCATCTTCGCTTCGGAAGCCCGGCCTTCCTGGGACCGCGGGCGTCGCGCCCACAACGAGCGCGAAGCGCGAATATAGTCAGCATAAACTCTCGAGCTTGCAGCACAGGCCCGAGTATTGTTACCAGGTTGCGGGCGAGACGCCTGCGGTCCCAGTGACTCAATCAACAAAAATGTGCCCCCTGCGTCTCGACATAAACCGCATATAGAGATTGGCTGGCGGTCATAAACAGACGATTCCGTTTTGGGCCGCCAAAGCACACGTTGCTGCAAATCTCTGGCAAAAGAATCTGCCCGATGCGTTGTCCGTCGGGGGCCATAACGTGCACTCCGTCGTAGCCCTCCCCGACCCAACCGGCTCCCGCCCAGATATTTCCATCAACGTCAGCGCGAATACCATCGGCGCCACCGGCAAAACTGCCGTCCTTCATTTTCTGCTTCATTACCACGAACTCGCGACCACCGCTCAGCTTCTTGCCATCGGCCACGTTCCACACGGTAATGTTTTTCGGCACTCCAGTGTCCGCCAGATAAAGCTTCTTGTAGTCGGGTGAGAAACACAGTCCGTTGGGCTTAACTGCTCCATCGTTTACGAGCTCCATCTTGGCCGTCCGGGGATCGATGCGGTAGACAGCCTCCTTGAGTTGCAGGTCGCCTTTGTTACCTTCGTAATTCAACATGCTGCCATAACCGGGATCGGTGAACCAGATGCCGCCATCGGGATGGACCACGATGTCATTGGGCGCGTTGAGCGGTTTGCCCTGCCATTTATCCGCCAGTACCGTGATTGTCCCGTTATGTTCGTAGCGGACCACACGTCGAGTCGCGTGTTCACACGAAAGCTGACGGCCTTCCCAGTCAAACGTATTGCCGTTGGTATTGTTAGAAGGACTGCGAAACGCACTGACATGCCCGTCATCGGAGAGCCATCGATTTTGAACGTTGTTGGGAATGTCGCTCCAGATCAGATAACGGCCCACACTGCTCCATGCGGGTCCTTCTGCCCATAACATCCCGGTGTGTAGCCGTTGAATGGCCGTATTGCCAATCTTGTATTTGCCGAACCGCTTATCAAGCACCAGAATGTCGCGGTCGGGATAGCGCTGTGGCTGAGCGCCCTGTCCATAATCCCTGTCCTGGCCCAGTGCCACCGTGGCTAATGACGCCGCGAGGCTGCCAGCGAGGAAAGTACGGCGACTAGTAGACGAGCGGTTGGCCGCATGTTCCTCTTTTATCATCGTGTTTGCGACAAAACGTTTGGCAAGATCAGGGATCGCACGTTGGGATGAAGGCGAATCCAAAGACCGGGATTCCCATCCAGTTGAGCAGCACGTTCGTCGGCATCAGCGGCGATCTCAGTTTCCATGACGCGCCGGTAGCTTTTCCGTTTGGCAGGCGCGGTATCGGCATCTACAACCGATTGCACGATACGCCTGGTGTTCAGAATTACTGCTGGGCCCAACGTCAGGATGCGATCCGCACGCCGGCACTCGGCTTCGTCCTCAGGATTGGTTGCCGTGCCGCCGGCTTTGAACTTGCTGATGTGATGCTCGAGCAGGAGCGGCGAGATGGGAATCATGCCGGCTACGGACTGAGCCGTTGCTCCGGAACCCGATCTAATGTAAGCCAGGTGCGAGGCGTCGTTGGGCTCAGGTCCATGTCCCAGGAAAAATATGTCTATACCGCCCAGCGCTTCGAGCATGCCGGCATACGCTATGACTTCGGCGTCGAGATCTTGAACGTTGGTTTGAATGGGTGTGAAACTTTTTACGCGGCGAAAGAATTCCGGACCAAGCAGGCGCTCGAAATCACGGACAAAACTAAAACTATTATCCAACCGCATAGGCGCCAGGGCGTCCTGTGTAAAAACTCGTAGCCGTCCGATGAGACCGTCTGGATCACCCGCGATAGCTCTTTCACCCAACAACCGGTGAAAAGCCTGCGCCCCACGTCCGCCGAGAAGGATAATTACCAGGTCACCCGTCTTACTTCGCCCGAGTGACTCAAGCTCTTCGAGCATCGCCTGCCCGACACTCTCCTCTGAATCAAGAATCTCGGGGTGCAGTTCATAAGTCGCAGATGAAGTCGGCTGACCAGCGACAGCGCGATCGAACCATACGTTGGGCCCTACTTCTCGGCGCGCGGTTGTGGCGAGACTCGTTGCTGACACTTGATTTCCTCCCTGCGGCTATTTGATCCAGCTTGATCTAACTTTGATCGGCAAGCCCTTCATGCCCGGCGCTTTCAAGCCACGCCTTAACTCAAGGTAGTGGGTCCAGTTTGATGTCCGATAAGCTTTTAGCTCGTCGCTGAGTCACGACAAGGTAAAGTTTATCGGACACTTTCAACGAAACTGACCCACTACGCAACTCAAGCTAAGTTTATCGAGGCGCCCTTGCGGGGCGCCCCGTAAATGTTAAGAACTAGAAAATGAGCTTTAAGGCTATTTGCCCGATGCGCGGGTCCATGGCCGTTCTCAGGGTCGCAAAGTTGCCGTTGCCGACGTTTGACATGTTGTTCACCGTGGTTTCATCGCCCAGAAAGTTCACGTGGTTGAAGATGTTGAAGTACTCGCCGCGCAGTTGCACCTTAAAGCCTTCGGTGATCGCGAAAGTTTTCGAAATCCCCATGTCCCAATTATAGGTGCCGGGGAATCGCAAGCTTCCTTTTCCAACATTGCCGAACGTGTTCTTTAGCAGAGGATTTACGATGTTTGTGGCAGCGTTCGCTGGATTCGGAACCATCGTCGGCAGAAACGCGCCGGAATTAAGCCAAACTTGACAGAATGGGATACCAACGCAGGCCCCCGAGGAATACGGATTCGCACCACTGAAGGTGCCGCGATCCTGTCCAATGGTAGTGCCCGAAATGTCAAAGCCCTGGCGAACCGTCAGCGGCCGCCCGGTTTGGGCCTGCATCAGTCCGGTGATTTGCCAGCCTCCCAGGACGTTCTGCACGAAAGCATTCTGGCTCTTCAGAGTTGGTAGTTGCCAGACGTAGGACAAGGCCAGGCGATGCTTATGATCGAACTCTGATGGACCATAGTCGAAACGGTGACGGTTCGGGTCATCCCAGGGCAGCGCTGACGAGGTATCGAAACCGGTGACGCCTGCGCCGGGAGGAAGATCATCGAGACTCCTGGACCAGGTATAGTTGGCCAGGATCGTCAGCCCTCGAGACATCCTCTTCTCAGCCGACAATTGCAGCGAGTTATAGTTGGCATTGATGTCTTGCAAGTCCTGCTGAACTGTGCTGAACAGCGCACTTCCGGCTATGGCGTTAAGTCGAGTAGGGGTCGCAGCCACACTGCCCACTGGTTTCCGATTCAGGTCAAGTGTTTCTGTAAGGTGGCTGCTGTGAGAGCCAACGTAGGCAACGCGCGCCAGGACATTAGCTGGTAACTGTCGCTCCACGGCCAGGTTCCAGTTGTACACAGTGGGCGGTTGATACTTATTTACCGGATCCCAACTGAGAACAAAGGTGCCTAGGCCAAACTGAATGTTCTGAGCCGGGGGATAAGTAAAAGGAAACGGATAGGTGGAGGCTTGTGATGTGCAGGTCTGCAGCGCTTGCGTTGCGGCTAGCGTGCACAACGGGTCAGCAAAGGTTCCGGGATTAACGATGCCGGTCGAGAGCACGAGTTGTGGGCTGAACGGTGTCAAATCCGCAAATCGATTGTTAATGATCCCGGGAATGCGCGTGTCGTAGAAAATGCCAAAGCCGCCGCGGATGCTGGTCTTGGCATCACCGAAGACGTCATAGGCAAACCCCACACGCGGCGCAAAACTGGAATAGTTAGGACGTACACCATCTTTCGGAACACCGGTGTCGCCGGGAAAGAACACTCCCGGGGGTGCGTTAGGAAATTGAGTGGAACGTCTACCAGCAATGAGATCCTGAAGTCGGAACTGTTCCTGACGACCCTTGATTTCCTGCCAGGGGAGCGCCGGCTCCCAGCGCAGACCCAGATTCAACGTCAGCTTGCGATTGAAACGATAGTTGTCCTGAATGTAGATGCCAAGGAATATGTTTCGATTGTTCTTGAATTCGCCTGCGCCCTGGCGGAAAGCCAGGTTGCCACTGTAGTCGGTGAGCTTGCCGGCCAGGAAATTAGCCAGCGAAGAAAAACTAAACTCCGCCGGCTGGAAGAACTGATTTAGCAGATCAACCTGGCTGCGCTCGACCAGGCCACCGAACCGTACGTCGTGTTTTCCCGCCACCCAGCTGACGTCATCGGCCCAGGTAAAATTGTTGCGGATAAAACTCGCCTGGGGGTTGTCGCCAAAACTGAAAACCCCGTTTATGCGCACCTGCTGAATAGCTTTCTCCGGGGCTTCAAAAGGAAGTTTGACACCAAGATCCTGCACGCTCATGGCATTGGAAGCCGGACCCCTGGTCGCGTTTTCCGGAGCGTAGCTGAAGCGGAAGTCATTGATCAGTCCGGAACTGAATACGTGAGTCCAGTGCCCGAGAAAGTTCTGAGATTTGATGGTGGAACCGTCCGAATAAATGAGAAAATTGGCAGGGTCAAAGACCGCATTGCGCGTAAAGTGATCATAGAAGTAACGAAAGGTCAACTGGTCCTTCTGTGAGAAGGAATGATCGCCCCTGATCGTGATCTCGCGAAAATCCTGCTGGTCTGGCCTGAAGAAGGTGGCTCGATTAAGGTTCGGATTACCTGCAATCGGTGCGCCCAGGGGGATATGCGTCAGGAGTTGAATAACCGCCGGATCTGTAGCTGAGGCTCTCGCCGTCGCGCTTGGCACGTTTGCTCCTTGGCCCGCCAGCAAGTTGCGTTGGATGGTCTGTTGGTAAGCGCCAAAGAAAAATGTCTTATTGCGAATAATCGGACCGCCAAACGTGCCGCCAAACTGGTTGCGCTTAAGTTGGTCCTTGGTCGCCGCGTGCCATGGTCTGGCGTTAAAAACCGAATTACGCAGGAACTCGAATGCGTTACCATGAAACTGGTTGGTTCCAGACTTGGTGATCACATTCACCACCCCGCCGGCATTTTGACCATACTGAGCACTGTAGTTGCTGGTCTGGACACTGAATTCCTGAAGCGCATCCGGCATCGGGAACGGCTGGTTTACGTTGGTGTATTCATCGACGTTGTTGCCGCCGTCCAATTGGTAGCTGACCTGATTCTGCCGCGAGCCGTTGGTAACAATGGCCACTGCCCCGGGGAACGTTTTAGTGGTTCCTTGAAGGGAACCTCCCGCGAAGGTGCCAGTGGGGTTCGCCGGATTAGTGGGGTAGCTGACCGCACCGGCGACGAGCAGTGTAAGCTCGGCGGCGTTGCGTCCGTTCAGCGGGAGTTCCTCAATACGTTTCTGCTCTATTACCTGCTTCAACGTCGACGTGGTCGTGTCTACCTGATCACTGTTGCTGATGATTGCCACGGTTTCTGTGACCGTCCCCACCTGCATGCTTACATTCAAAGTGAGGGTTTGATCGGCCAACAGGGTCACCGCTTGCTGATCGAAGGTGCGAAAGCCTGACGATACGACACTGAGGTCATATTGTGCGGGTCGTAGCGAATCAAGGACGTAGTATCCGTTCGCATCCGAGGTAGCCGTGCGCGTGAAACCCTTGCCTACCTCAGTCGCTGTAATGCTAGCGTTAACGATCGATGCCCCTGAAGGATCTTTTACGGTGCCCACGATCCGGCCCATGCCCTGGCCGTGCACGCGCGCCGAACAGGCCAGGATACAAAGAACCATCAAACTAAGCAGTGTCCAACAAGGTTTTCGGCCAGCGCGCGGGGTTCCGTTCAATCTCATGTCCGTTCTCCTTTGAGTGAGTTTGGTCCAAAGCTCGTTCGCAAACGCTATCGCGAGATCTGTTAGTTGTCTTTCAACGAGTCCAAAAAATGGCTGGTATCGCTGACCCTGAGATCTGTCTTGTGGGCCCGGATTCGGGCCCAACCGGTAAACTAGAGCGGGGGTTCGAAACAGCCTGCCAACCCAATGCCCACACGGTATGACCGACGTGTTGCGTTGGCCGGCAGGGGTACAAATTCAATGAAAGCCTTGGTTCGTTCGAACGCAATTGGTCTGACCAATTGAAAGAATTGGCGTCTTTTACCATGTAAGCAATATTGCCGTCAAGATCTTTTGTTCAAGAAAGAGACAAATTTTTTCTACTTTACCTCTTGCCGTTTTTAAGGGCCATTTTTTAAGTTCTTGACATGGGCCGGCCGCCAGTGGTAAACCCTGCACGCCCGGCTCGCAATGAAACATTTAGATCGTAGGTGGTATGACCTCTATCAAGATAGCGAGATTTCAGCCCGTTAATTCTTCCGGGAATGGCAATGGGCTAATGACTGAACAAGTGGTGGATCAAGTTCGTCTTTTGATCCAGCAGGGCAAGCTGAGGCCGGGTGATCGCATCCCTCCGGAGCGTGAACTGGCCCGACAATTGGGGGTCAGCAGAGCAAGCCTGCGATCGGGTCTGCGCTATCTAGGCGCGATCGGGGTGCTGAACTCGCGTCACGGGTCGGGGAACTTTATTGCCGACGGCCCACCTTCGCTCGATGGCGCCCCGCTTAACATGCTCGCCGCGTTGCATGGGTTTACGACCAGGAAAATGTTTGAGGCCAGACGTTCCGTGGAGGTGGCAGTGGCGGGTCTTGCCGCGGAGCACGCTACAGAAGAACACCTGCGGATAATGGCCGAAGAGCTTACCGAGACATACGCTGCGCTGGACAATCCGCAAGAGTACCTCATCCACGATTTTGGCTTTCATCGAGCCGTCGGCGTTGCTTCAGGAAATCCGATCCTGTCGTCGATTATGGAAATGATATCGGAGGTGCTTTACCAACGCCGGTGCAAAACTGTTGGCCGTTCTCGCGATCTCAAAGAGTCTGTGGACATGCACCGCAAAATCTATCGCGCGATTCGGGCGCGCAATGCTGATGCCGCCCGCGCCGCTATGAGTGAGCACTTGATGATGGCCGAGCAGGCGCTGGCCGCCGAAGAACTATCCGAGAGCGGATCGGATGAATCCAATCAGAGCGCGGCTACATAAAAGCGAACAATTCGTCTGATACCAAACCCAAGAGCGGGGGCAAGCCCGCCTTCCCGACCTTAGAGGTGTTCGATCAGCTCGCTTAATTCTGTCATTGAAACCGTTCAGTCAAGAAGAAAAGCTCAACTAAAATAATCTCAAGGTCGGGAAGGTGGCTTGCCCCCGCTTCAGTTGTGATCGTGAGGGTATCGCGGGGCCGAGCCTTCCGGAGATGATAATGAAAAGACACAACTCCTTATGGCTAATCACTATTTGTTTGCTTGCAATCGCTAGTGCGATTCTGGACCAACGTGAAACAACTCAGCGTGTTGCGGCCGCAGGTTTCCAACATCCGACCGTCATTGATGTGAGAACCTTTGGCGCGAAAGGCGATGGCAAAACACTCGATACACCGGCTATCAATAAAGCGATTGAAAAGGCTGCGGCGGCCGGAGGCGGAACTGTCTTCTTTCCAGCAGGAAGCTATCTATCGGTATCGATCCACCTCAAAAGTAACATCACGCTCTATCTGGACCAGGGGGCGACGATTGTCGCTGCTGAGACCAGGCCCGGGATTGCTTACGATCCGCCAGAGCCGAATGAATTTGACAGTTATCAAGACTTTGGTCACAGCCACTTTCACAACAGCCTGATCTGGGGCGAGAATCTCGAAAACATTTCTATCCTTGGGCCAGGTCGCATCTGGGGGAAAGGGCTGGTGCGTCATGGTGTCGAGTCGCGAACAAAGGAGCAGAACGCGGCGCTCGGGAATGCTCCTCCCGACCCGAGAGGGGGACCCTTCGGTTATCCCAATCCGCGCGATGCGGTGGAACCTGGATGGGGTAACAAATCGATCAGCCTTAAGCTTTGTCGCAACGTAATCATTCGCGACATTACGATTTATCACGGTGGCCACTTTGCGATCCTGGCTACCGGCGTTGATAACCTGACGATTGACAACTTGAAGATTGACACTAACCGCGATGGAATCGACGTTGACGCCTGCAAGAACGTGCGCATCTCCAACTGTACTGTTAATTCACCATTCGACGACGGCATCTGTCCAAAGAGCTCCTATGCGCTGGGCTACGCGCGAGCGACTGAGAATGTCACGATCACCAACTGCCAGGTCAGCGGCTACGATGAAGGAACCTTGCTCGACGGAACCTACAAACGCGAATTCCGAAATCAAAACGGAACCTTTAGCCCTACGGGCCGAATCAAGTTTGGCACCGAATCCAACGGTGGCTTTAAGAACATCACCATCTCAAACTGCGTCTTTGAGTACTGCCGCGGTCTGGCGCTCGAAGCAGTTGATGGCGCCTTATTGGAAGACGTAACTATTACGAACCTCACCATGCGGGACATCAGCAACTCTCCATTTTTCCTGCGTCTGGGCAATCGAGCGCGTGGGCCCAAAGAGAAGACGTCTGTAGGCGCACTGCGGCGCGTGCTCATTAGCAACGTGGTCGTCTATAACGCCGATGCGAAATACGCCTCGATCATTAGCGGTATTCCCGGTCATCCGATCGAAGATGTGAGGTTGAGCAATATTAAGCTTTATTCGCGAGGCGGTGGTACGAAGGAACAGGCCGCACTGATTCCGGCCGAAGAAGAAGAGAGATACCCTGAGCCGACGATGTTCGGAGAGTTGCCCGCCTATGGATTTTTCATTCGCCACGTCAAGGGACTGCAGATGAATGATGTCGAGGTTGCCTATATCAAGGAGGACGCGCGCCCACCTTTCGTTATGACTGACGTGAAGGTTGTCGACTTTTTCCGAGTGCGCGCGCAACACGGAACTGATATACCCACCTTTGTGCTAAAGGATGTTGAGGGCTTCAGCGTTCAGCAAAGCTGGGCGCTGCCTGACACCAGGCTGGAGCGTGTTGACGCGAAGAAGTTTTGACAAAACCAAGAACAGCAATCCACCTCTCCGGCAGTCGCATAAGGAGAGTTAAATTATCCCTGGTATGATCTTGCTGAAATCCAACAACTGCCGAAGCGACCAACTATCGCTCCGGCAGTTGTCGGCGGTGAGGCTAGCAGCATCTGCTTTTAGTTTCCAGTGATCGCCACGGCTTTATCGAGGCCATCGCCACCGCGGTGTTGTGCGTGGACGAAGAGGGTTGTGCCGCTAAAATCGAAATAGATACCGGTCGGCTCAGCGTTGCAATCTGTAAGACTGGCAAATCTGACCACTTCGGACGCTGGGCCATGACTATCACCCCCTGAATGTGGAGTCGCGACCCAAATGTCGTCACCGCGTCCCGTGATGGGGGCGGTAGCTGGATCTTCAGTGATGTACAGATTACCGTTCTTATCCAGCGCGACGTTGTCTGGCCACTCGAAATCCGCTGGAGCGTTCAAGCCGACTTTCACATAGTCATAAACAAACGCCGTTTCATGATTCTTGCCTCCAGTGGGCTCGCGCAAATCGATTCCCAGAATTCGGTTGTCGCCCGGTCCGGTTACGGCAACGTACAAAACATTAGCGCCCCCGCGATTGTTGCCCGTAGATGTGGCAATCTCCACGTCTTCCGGACGATTGTAACCAGTGGCGCCCACCGCAGCGGCAGCAACATCTGCATTCGTTTCTACCTGGGCCTGATTGAGTTGCACCCATTCCCCTTCACCTGTGCGGTCACCGGTTGGTGTGATGATTTTCAACGCATACGATTGCCCGCTTGAAAGGTCGCCGTTCACGTCAGGAACGAATTTGAAAATGTAGCCAGGATTGGTTTCACTGATCGAATAGAGATTGCCCTGTGGGTCAAAGCGCATCCCCTCATGCGACTTCCGACCAATCGCCGGTCTCGCAACTGAGTCGCCGGTCTGTGGGTCAAGCTCGTAAACAAGTCCTCCCGTTGTTTCCTCCGCAATCAGGAGTGACCCCCATGGTGTCCAGGCAATCCCGTCTAGTCGTCTCCACTCGGCTCGTTGCGCGAGGATACGAGTCTCGCCGGTCGAAAGGTCAGTCACAGACACGGCCCCGTTGCTTCCCACTTCATGCGTGCGATACAGAAAACGTCCGGCCTGAGGCCCGTTCTCATTCAGTGTATTCATGTCAGGCACATCGGGGAATTGCGGTTGGCTGGCTATGATGTTTTGCTCGTAGCCGTCAGGTAGCAGGAAGGGTTGCGAAGGATTGCCGCCTGGGGTACAGGCTGCCGATGTTCGCAACGGCTCAAACTGAAATGGTCCATTAATTGGCGCGTGGTTGACCGATCCAGGCGCCGCTATGCCTGGCAGGTTGGTGATAGAAATACCACACGCTATTACAACTGCGGCGAATGCCAGGTGAATTCTATTCAAGGCTCGTGTTGCTCTTGCTTTGGACATAAATCTTTTCCTTTCTGATCATTTGAGTTGCTTCGTGAAAGCCCTTGGGCTCATTTGTTCGTTACTGCTCGCTCGGCACACGACGGACGGGTCTCAGAACTCTCCTCTGAGACTGATTGCATCGCTAAGGCCGGGTTGAGTGATGATTGCAGGACGGGGCTACCGCGTGGTTACGCGGAAGCTAAATTGGAGTTAAGTTGTCAGTGAGAACGATGCGTTTGTCAGCCGGCCTTCATAAGGAATTCGGATGACCGAGTCCCAACGCTGTATCAAGCATCCTCGGGTAGAGTACGCTTGTCGGCTGCTCTGCCGGTCGTGATGAAATCCAGGCGTAACTTGCCTTGCACCGTAGAGCCTGGACAAGAGAGATTCAGCCACTCATGCAGTTTAGAGTTCAACCTTTAGCTGATGCTTAACGAAACTAGAGAAGATAGGTTTCGCTGCTGCGGTCATTGGTCTCTTCTTACAGCATCGAGTTTCGCCGCTGATGCTGGCTCCTGCGACCATTGATTTGCTTTTCGGCCTCTTGTTCGCCGCCACCTACATGAAAACATCTGCGGATAAGAGTCCATGAGTCGGCCGTCATTTCATGTTGTGTTCCGTGCGGAAGCTTTGTTTGGCTATATCACGCTGCCGAACCGGAGCGATTCGAGTTGACGCCGGACTATAGATGATGTATATCATCCAATGAAATGCGATACTCGCCAGAACACAAACAGGAGACGCGTCGGCGCATCGTGCGGGCCGCAGCGCGGCAGTTTCGCCGTCGCGGCGGAAAAGGCTTGGCGATCGCGGATCTGATGCGTGAACTCGACCTGACGCACGGAGGTTTTTACAAGCATTTTGAGAGTAAACAACAATTACTGGCGGAGGCGATCACGAAAGGTTTCGACGAAATGGAGGCCGGGATTGTGGACGCTGTTACTAAAGCCAAGCCTGGCACCGAGCTCAAAACGATTATTGAGTATTACTTAAGCCTTGAGCACTGTGCTAATCCCGGCACCGGGTGTCCCATTGCTGCGTTGGCCTCGGAAATCGCGCATTATCCCCGCGTCGTGCGTATTGAAATTGATCGAGCTATGCAGCAGCGAGTCAAGCGCATTGCGACATTTTTGCCAGGAGAGACAGCGAAGGAACAGGAACGCAATTGCCTGGTTCTATTATCAGGGATGGTGGGCGCCGTAAATCTCGCCCGGGCGGCGATCGACCTGGAATCGCGCAAGACTATTCTCGAAGCCTCTAGAGATTTTTACATCAAGGCATTCTGTAATTGAAACATCGTCCCTTTTTTTGTCGTTGTAGGATGATGTATATCATCCCAAGCGCTGCGCGCGGTGGACGAGAGGAGCTGAAGCGCGGTTGCTTACGCTATTAAGCGGTTTGCCCCGCCGAGATTTCTCGACAGGGGTTTGCGAAAGCAATTCGAATTGGAAGCAACGTGAGGAAACCAACGTTCAAGGACTTGAGTTGTCGATTTGGGGTTTTTCATCCGTCGTGAGGTCGGAAGCCTTTCAACACACCGTTGGGGCAATCGGACTTGTCGAAGCCAGTTCGGAGAATGTCTCTATAAGCACGGCGGTCTCCGGTTTGGTGGTGAAGGTGTTCATTAACGCCGGAGATCGTGTGAACGCTGGTCAGCCTTTGTTTTCACTCGATGATCGGGACTTAAGAGCAGAAACGGTAACTCGACAAGCGACCCTCGAAGCGGCGCGCGATCGTCTGGGGAAACTGGAACAGTCGCCGCGACCCGAAGAGATTCCGCCGGCGGAGGCGCGCGTCCGCGAGGCGGAGGCCGCGCTCGCCGACGCGAGCGTGCAGGTGAAACTGATCGAGAGCGTGACGGATCGTCGTGCGATCCGAGAGGAGGATCTACAACGTCGTCGTTTGGCAGCGAAAGCTGCGGAGGCCAAGTTGGATGAGACAAAGGCTGCGCTCGCCTTGTTGAAGGCGGGTCCGTGGGCGCCGGATTTGAAAATCGCGAAGGCCGAGGTCACAACGGCTGAAGCTCAACTCAAGCGCCTCCAAACTGACATCGAAAGGTTGACGATGCGCGCGCCCGTGACCGGAGAAATCTTGCAGGTGAACGTGCGCGCGGGTGAATACGCGCAAGTGGGATTGTTTTCATTGGTCCGAGTATTCGACTGCCGATCTTTAACGGGGGGGGCATCCGGTCGAACATCAGGGCACAGGATGCGCGTCTCGATCCATCCTTTCGTATGAAGACACGCTGAGACTCTCGCTTGAGGAAGTAGAGAATTCGTTGACGTCATACGAACGCGAGCGCGAGCAGCGAGTTCAACGTGATAAGGCAGTAGCCAGCAACCGGCGGTCGGTTGAGTTAGCGAGGGAACTCTACCGGGCCGGATTATCGGACTTTCTCTCGGTGCTGGAAGCAGAGAAGGCACTCTATACCAGCGAAAATGAGCTGGCTCAAAGCGAGGCAGCAGTAGCCACCAACCTGGTGGCTCTTTACAAGGCTCTTGGCGGTGGTTGGTAGGGTACGAGATTGCGAGCGAATCGGCACCGTCCCGGTGGTAAAACCCGCTTCTTTATGGTTTTGGGAGGGCGGATGTCGATCCAGGCGTTCGTTGTTCGACTCACTGTTGAAGGCAACTAATTTGCGCTGAGGAGCGTTTAAACCGATTGACAGACTGTTTTCGACGGTAACGAAGAATTCAGTTCAATCAATTAATAATAAAGAACCGTTAGAAAAATAAGGAGAAAAGAAGTCATGGCAACAAAACCGACGCACGAACAAGCACAACTACACCTGCAAGTCTACGATTTGCGCCGCGAGGCCCGGCTCCGCCAGGCACGGGATTGGTTTCAACAGAACTACCACGCGGAAACATTTGACGACGCGATGCGCATCGCGGGGCCGGGAACCGAAAACGGGGCTTTCGTTGGAATGGTGATCGGCTATTGGGAACAAGCCTGCGCGCTGCTCAATTATGACTTGCTCCACGAAGACCTCTTCTTTGAGACCAGCGGCGAGTTTTTCGGCGTGTGGGAGCTTCTCAAGCCGGTCGTGCCACAGTTTCGCGAGCGATTTGCTGATAAGAACCTACTCGCGAATCTGGAAAAAGCAGCCCAGCGCTACGAAGCATGGTCGGAAGTCCGCTCACCCGGTCATGTCGCAGCCATGAGGCAATTCATGCAGCAGCAACGGGCCCAAGCTGCGGCAGCAAAGAGCGCCTGACCAAAGTAGAGACCGATGGAGCCTGCGACCTCGTTGCGGTATGGCGACGGAGTCGCGGGTTCCCCGGCGAGTAGTTGATTTGTATACAAGAAGTGCTGGGCGCAGGGGCACGCAGGCGAGGCCGCGAGACCTTGCGCGCCTGAGCAACAGGAGGTGGTTATGCTGAAAGTACACGCTAAGAATCTGGGGAACATCGCTATCCTATGCCTGCAAGGGCGAGTGGTGAGCGGTGAAACCGCAGCTCTGCGGAACGCTTTGGCTTCCCAATCAGAGGTCAGCGCCGTCGTACTCGATTTGGCACGGGTAAGCACAATCGATGCAGCCGGTTTGGGTGTGATGTTGGAGTTGCGCGAGCAGAGTCAATCAAGAGGTATCGCCTTCAAACTCATGAACGTAACAAAACTTGTGAGCCGGGTACTGGAAATCACCCGCTTGAATTCTGTTTTCGAAGTCACATCCGGAATGGAGCTTCTATCTGCAGCCGCACTCAGCCAACCAGCGTCAATCGCGAAGCTTGCGTCTTGTGCATAGCTCATTAAACCTGATGAGCTCGGGAAAGGAAGTCGGTGGTAGATAAGAACAGCTCGATTTTTGGAAGAGCGAAGAACAAAGGAAGTCAAATGTGCAGCGAGTTTATCGTGGTGGGCCTGTTAACAATCAGTCTGATCGCGAACGCAATAGCTTTTGATAGTTTGGCAATCAATGCTCAAAACGACGGGCAAGTCCGAAGGCAACCGGCAATGGTGCGAAACGGTCAGCCCGGCGAAATGCACAGACGACTGGATTCGCTTGTCGGTGAATGGGATGTGGAGATGACACTTTATATTGCGGGCGGATCGGCAGAAAAACCGATCGTTGCAAATGGCTTGATTTGCCACCGCGAATGGATTGCCGAAACTGGGAATCGCCATTTGCGCGATGTTACGCAAGGCAGGGTCGGCGGAAATCCATATTACCGTCTTGGCATTTTGAGTTATTCAAATATGGACAAACGCTACGAATGGAACACTATAGATGCGCTCAACACAAACATGATGACGTACAAAGGTGCCAAGGGCACTGCCAGCCTAAACGGCGATATTGTGATGAGCGGCGAATTTACCGATCAAGGGGTACTCGGTGATGCCTACATCGGCAAGAACGTCGGACAAAGGACGGTAATCAAGATTGAATGTGCCGACCGACATGTGTTCGAACTTTACTTCAAGCCTCCCGGCGAGAAGGAGCGACTGGTCGCGCGCTCGGTTTACAGTCGTCGGCGAGGTTAAAGACGCAGACTTTGAGGAAATTTGAACTGAATTCAAGACGCTTTTTTTCCGAGTAAAAAATCATGAATACAGAAACATTTGGAAACAGTATCGCTGAAGTGCTCGAAGCTATACGGTTCGATGATGTGACTCCGGTTGACTTGGGAAATGGCTGCTACCGCAGAGACCTGCCGAGTACCGCGGGCGTACGAGTCTGGGTTGTCGACATATCACCCGGAGGTGAATGGCCGCACATCGATCAACACGATGCTGCCGGAGAAAATCTCTACGTCGTGAGTGGCGAATTGATCGAAGGCGATCTCCGGTTCCAAGCGGGTACCTACGTCTTCTTTAAGCCCGGCAGCAGTCACCGCCCCAGATCAGAGAAAGGAGTGCGGCTCTTCGGCTTCAATCTTGCCGAAAGTCCGTCTAAATAACGGCCGGGAGGGACTATGAATCTTTATGGATCAAAGCAATTGGTAGAGAGCATCCGTACCGTCCGCAAAAACACGATCCTGATCGCTGAAGACATTCCCGAAAAGGACTACGGCTATCGTCCCAGTGCACTCCGCAAAGATCCTTGTAATCAGTCTCATCGTTGGTTCGATATTGACTATCAGTGGCGCACTGTTCGCGTTCCCAAGCCTGGGAATTATAATTCCCGTCGAAGAGGCGCGGTTGAAGGAAGCTTTCGGGGACGCATACAAGCAATATTCCGCCAAAGTGCGTCGCTGGATATAGACAGGTTGCACGATCAAGACGCGAATTTAAATTGAGACGCGAGACAGGAACGGTCAACCAACATTGGTGTTTATCCTAATGAGAACCGGCGGCTGACCGGCGTCCCCACGCGGGCAGCCCGCGTTGGGCATTGTAATGAGATTTCCAGTAGGGACCAGGTGTCGGATCTTTAGCGAAAGTCGTCAGCCATCACGATATCGCTGCCGCTCTGATCCATCTCAACGACAAGCATCCATTGCCCATCTGGGGAGACGGCTAGTCCCGGATCGGTTTTGGACAGTGGTGTGTCGAGTTTGGCGACCGGTGAGGTCTTGCCCGTTGTGAAGCTGAAGAATTCGATCGAAGGGTGTGAAGCTATTTCCGCCGTGGCGAAGTAAATGCCCTGATCGGTTATAGCCCAGTAACGCCAGATGCCGGCTCGGTGTTCGTCGAGCACCGGGCTCTCTTCACCGCTGGCGAGTGATATCCGCCAAATGCCAGGCATGGCGCGTCCCTTTGAATAATAAAAATACCGGCCGTCAGTGGATTCAAACCCTTCGAAGCCACCCTGCTTCGTCACTTGAACGGCCAGGCCACCTTCGGCGGGGACTTTCCAGATCTGCATACTGCCGCTGCGCGTGCAACCGTAATAAATCCAACGACCATCTCGAGACCAACTTGGCGTAATGTCTTCGTCGGCGTCATAAGTGAGACGACGTGGCTTGCCACCGTCGGCGCTGATCACATAGACGTCAGCGTTTCCTTCATTCCAGGAATCGAAGGCAATCTGCCGACCATCAGGGGACCAGCGCGGAGTGCCGGTCAACGGACCGCCGATATTAGTCAACTGTCTGGGATTGGATCCATCATTGCCGCACAGCCATATCTCAAAATTGCCGGAGCGACGAGAAGCAAAGACCATTGTCTTGCCATCAGGCGAATACTGGGGACCGGTGTCCTCTTGCGTTGAGGAGATTAGCTTAAGCGGAGCACCATCTGTTCCCCTCGCGCCGTGCAATCCGATCCGCCAAACATTTCCGTCCATCATTGACTGCGTATAGGACAGGCGATTTCCCTGTCGCGAGATCGTGGGACTATAAACATCACGACTGCTGGTCGTCAGGCGCTCAGGCGTCGGATCGGCAGTTGAGATCTTCCAAAGGTTATAAGTGCTGCCGCCGCGCCTTGAGGCAAACACAATTTCTTTTCCATCCGAAGTCCAGCTAAGGCCACGAATCGAAGTGTTGTCGAAGGTAAGGCGCCGAGGTTCGCCGGCGTCTAAAGGAAGAAGATAAATATCCACGGCCGCTATGCTGAGGCAGCGGACAAAAGCAAGCGTCTTTTGATCCGGAGAGAATGCCGGAAACAGATCGCCTACGGTGCCCGCAGGCGGCGAAGTGAGTTTAGTCTTCTCGCCAGTTTCAGTCGAGATAGAAAAGATGCTGAAAGATTGTTGCTGTGAACTCTTGTCCGGCACCGCCAGGAATTTGCCGTCTGGTGAAAAGCTGAGTGTGTTTCCGATTACGACAGGTCGGTAAGGGAAAACATCGGCGACTTTGCGTTCTGCTCCACCCAGCGATGGAACAAGAAACAATCCGCCCCCGCTTTGCGCTGATTGCCGCAGAAAGGCAACATAATGACCATCCGGTGACCAGGCGGGATCGGTGTCAGCATCTGGATTACTGGTCAGCCGTAGTGGCGTTTCCGAGCCCATCAACTTGACGTAGATATCGTTGTTGTCTTGCTTCTCGCCATTCCAAACGAAAGCGATTTGATTGCCATCCGGGGAAAATGCAGCCTGGTCCTCCGTGCCGGCGAAGCTTGTAACAGGATTGATCTTCAGCAATGGAGCTGATGGTGTAGGCGTCGGCTTTAACACGAAAAACCAGATACCGACAGTGACTACCACGCCCAGCGTAAGGAAGATCAAGGGCAAAGCAACCCGAATCGGGCGGAAAAGGCTGTTACTTAAGTCTGCTCCAACCAGCCTTGGGTCAAGGGCGTCAGATGCAGAAACAGACTTTCCGTTCGACTGAGCTTGCGCGCTGGTTTCAGGTGTGCCGTCGGCCGTAGTGTGACGAGTTAGGTCGTCTCGCTCTCTAACAAAGGAATCCGTATCCTCCGCCCATACTTCCCGGACGCCCACGACAAAACGGTAGCCGCGTTTGGGAATTGTCTCGATATAGTGCTCGCCACCCAGAGTTTTTCTTAGAGAAGAAACGTTCTTTGCCAGATTGACTTCTTCGACGAAGGTGTCTGGCCAGACCTTCTTCATCAACTCATCTTTATCCATGACGTGGCCGCCATGCTCGACCAGAACCAAAAGGGTTTCGAATGCCTTGGGAGTAAGCGGAACATGCGTCTCGTCGCGCAGTAACAGACGCTCGGTCGCGTCCAGCCGGAAAGGACCGAATTCATATAAGTGGCGGATCGTCTGGCTCATAAAACCCCGGAGAAAGAGATTAATGCGGCTTGCCCTTGGCGTGGCAAAACTTTACCAGAACTTTCCCAAGACTTCGAAAAGATTTTTCAGCGGCATTCGTCCATAAGAGCCACTGACCCTAAGCCTGAACCCATGTTCGCTGGCAATCGCGATGGGAAATATTTCCGCAAGCCCGTAAAGCGACAACTGGGATGCGGTCGGTAGATTTCTGTCTCCCTCAGGAGATCGTACCAGCCGTGCTGCTTCATCTCTCACTCATAAGACGCAGATGCCGGCGAGCCAAGTTTTGCGGTGCCTTGCGGTGCTTTGAAACGCGCAAAAGTGCGGACGACTAATACGGGGGAAAGACTTACTCTGCAATCGCACTACCTATGTTTCAACGATGATTGGGGAAGTCGTCGCGCAAATTCTAACGCAGTTAACGCAGAGCGCACAACGGTTTCAGCGCAATCGCCTTGCGTTGGAGCCTTTTCTTTCTGTTCATTGAGGAGGTGTCATGAGTAGAACACTGAAATTGAGCGTCAAAAGTCTGGGAGCTGCCCTGGTTATCGCGTTAGGGCTGACGTTGGGCCACGCTCAGGAGGGTCGCGGTTTGATTATCGGTGAAGTCACCGATGCACAGGGCGCGGTTGTTCCCAATGCCACAGTCACAGCTGTCAGAGAAGGCACCCAACAGAACTACAACGCTCAGACCAACAGCGGCGGAAGTTTTTCCATTCCTTACCTGTTGCCGGGTATCTACGCGATCAGCGTCGAAGCGACTGGATTCAAGAGGGCGTTACGCCCGGGTATCACCGTAGACGTAGCCGGAAAAGTCAGTCTCAACATTTCCCTCGACGTTGGCTCCGTTTCCGAGACTGTTACGGTGCAGAGCGATGCACAGTTACTAAATAGTGCTGATGCCTCCGGCGGCACCGTCATGGATCCAGACAGGGTACAAAACCTGCCTCTTAATGGACGTCAGATCTATACACTGCTGGACCTGACACCCGGCGTGAAATTCACCCAAGCCACGTTCGGCCCAGGTGGTTTCTCCGGCACCCGCGGCTGGGACGAAACTAATCAGTACTCGATCAATGGAGTATCGGGCCTGTACAACCAATTCACCCTTAATGGCGCCCCCATCACCCAACAGACGAGCACTAATACGGGTCAGTGGGAAGTCGCGCCTAATGTGGACGCAGTTCATGAATTCAAAATCATGACCAACACCTACGATGCGCAATATGGGCGCGCTGGTGGCGGTACCATAAACACGATCATCAAGAACGGCACCAACGCCTTTCACGGCACCGCATTCGATTTCTGGCGCAACGACATTTTCGATGCCAATACTTTCCAGCTCAACGCCAGCGGCACTCCGCGACAACGCCACAATCAGCATCAATTCGGCGGCACATTTGGCGGTCCGATTCCGAAGACTAAGGACACCTTCTTCTTCTTTAGCTTTGAAGGGTGGCGCGAGATCCTTCCGAACGGTTTCGTTAGTAGCACTCCCGCCGCCGATGTGCGGCCGCGGGCCGACGGTAGTGTGGACTTCCGGCAATACTTCACCAGTCAACTGCCTCTCTGTGGTGGCAACGTGACAACCGGTTGCTATAACCCTACCGGCCCTTCTCCGAGAGGCGGGATCTACGATCCGCTGAGCTGCGCAACAAAGAATCCTGACGGGACTTGCAAAACCCGAAATAGATTTTCCTTTAACGGAGTGCTTGACGTTATCCCGCCAAACCGGATCAGCGCAATCGGGTTGAAGTTCTTAAATCTGTATCCCGCGGCGAACAGAGCCGGCGCCGGTGAACTCCTCAACTTCACGGCCACGAACCCGGGACGCTACCAGTACAACCAGCCCCTCATTCGCATCGATCACAAATTCAGCGACAAGACACACTTCTATGGTATGTACCTTTGGTGGTCTGGAACTGAATTTAGGAGTAACAACGGCTTCCCCGGACCGGCCATGCGCGGTGATATCAACTTTCGATCCAACAAGACGGTGGTGCTCGATACCACCCACACCTTCAGTACGACACTCTTCGGCGATCTGCGAGTCTCCTACAACCGCACTTACAAGACAACGGCGAATGGCGCGGTGGCCGGCGGGCTGGAAAAGTTGACGGACCAGGATCTCGGTCTGACCATGCCTGTGCGTCAGGGAATAATCACCACGGTCACCAGGGATTGGGCGCCAACGATTTCGGTGAGCGGGTTCGGTGGGACTGACTATTCTCAGATAATCGGAAACTCTGTAAACCAGTCGGTCGAGGCCTTGATGTACGAGACGTATGAGATATCGCCATCGATGAGCAAAACGATGGGTAACCACAGTCTGCACTTTGGCGCGCAGGCGATGCGGCTAAACGCGATACCAGGTTTCATTCTCGGCAATCCGAATGGTAGTTTTGCCTTCAATCCAGATTTCACGCGGCAGACGCCAGCCAGCCAAACATCCGGCGCCAACAACGATGGCGCCGGATTGGCCGCTCTCCTACTCGGTTATCCAACCGGCGGTAGCGTGGATTTCTCTTACGACGTTTACGAACACTACAACTATGTCGGGACCTACCTGCAGGACGACTTCAAACTCCGTCGCGACCTGACACTTAACCTTGGCGTGCGCTGGGATGTTGAGCTATCGCCCCATGAGCGCTACAACAAACTCAACGCTGGACTCGACTACTCCGTCAAGAATCCATTAAGCGATATCGTCACTTTTCCAACGCTCCCGAATGGCGCATCTGTTGTGAATCCAATCAAAGGCGGTTTCAAATTTTCCAGCAAAGATCTGGCTCCTTACGATACCCAGTGGAATCACATCCAACCCAGAGTTGGCGTCGCCTGGTCCATTAACTCGAAGACTGTGCTACGCGGCGGCTGGGGCATGTTCACCGCCGTCGCCAGAGAGCTCGGAGGTAACACGACCTGGACGCAGAACACAGCTTTCACAACCGGAAATCCCGCCGATGGTGGGAACACTCCGTCGGGATTTTTCAATACCGGAATTCCGTATCCCAACGGTGTAGTCCTGCCAGTAGGCAATACGTTGGGACTACTCTCGGGTGTTGGCAACGGCCAGAGTTTCGATCAGAGAAACCGCAAAATACCGACGATTCAACAGTATTCCTTCGGGTTCCAGAGAGAACTTCCCGGGCGAATCGTGCTGGATGTTTCTTATGTCGGTAGCAACACCAAGGACCTGCGCGTCGGGACCCAGTTTAATCACCTGACGACGGCGCAGATGAACCAGTGCCAGCAGTTCATCGTTCAGAATGGCGGCACGAGTTGCCCCTTCCTCGAACAACTGGTGCCGAATCCGTTCTTCTTCGGGAACCTCAACCTGACTGGTCTGCCGCCGGCATTTATCGCGAGTTACAAAGCAAGTCCGTTGGGCACACCGCAGACTGTGCGTGTGAAGATGCTTATGACTGCGTTTCCGCAGTTCTGGAACTCGCTGTTTTCCAACACGGAGCCTGTCGGTTCGTCTAATTACAACTCCATGATCGTAAAGCTGGACAAGAGGATTTCGGGAGGCGGAGCTTTGATCAAGGGTTTGAGTATACTTACGTCCTTCACCTATTCACGAGACATGGGCGCGACGGGATTTCTCAATAATACCGCACCTAGTGCCGGTTCGGCAGGAGGCGGACGGCTGGACGACAAGCCGTTCTACGCGATAAACGGTAACGACCGTACGTTCGTGTTTGCCTTCAGCGGCATCTGGGGTTTGCCCGTTGGTAAGGGTGGCCTATTCCTAAAGAATGCGCATGGTGCGATTGGCCAACTCGTCAATGATTGGAAGCTGGATTGGATCTTCAGGCATGCTTCCGGCACACCGATCACCCTACCCAACGGCTTTAACTTCAATTGCCCTGACCACCCGAGCTATTTGCCCGATTCGGGACACCAGAATTATGGTGAGTGGCTCTACAACGAAAGGCCAACCTGCTTCACGAGCATCCAGGGTGGCTCGACTGGGAACCCGTACGCTCCCATTACCCAGGTACCAAGAGTCAGCAGTGTCCGCGCTCCCTGGGCGCCCCAGCTCGCGTTGGCGATGTCGAAAGATTTCCGCATCAAGGAGGGCTGGCGCCTACAATTCAAAGCGGAAGCCTTCAACGTAACCAATACACCGATCTTTGGTGGGCCGAGTACGGCCAATCCCAACACACCTGTTACGCCACGGCCTGACAGAGCCCCGGCCGGGCAACCGGGTTCGTGCGATGGATATGGCTGCATTAGCTCAAACCAACTGAACTTCCCACGACAGATGCAAATGTCACTGAAGCTAATCTTCTAATTGATCCCTTAGCGGAAACGAGGTGCGGCAGCCATCTGCCGCACCGCTCGGCCAGTAGCAGGGATTCAGAAGTTAATTACTTTGTTGGGGTTTCAAGTCTCCCAAACAATGCACGAGAAACTATTTTAAGGCCGCTCATGGTGGGATGGTAATATGCATACTAATCACATCAGTCGAACCCACCCGTTTTCTTGACTAAAGGAATCGACAGCGGGAGGAGTATTCATGCGACGAAATCTAACGCGTTCGCTCTTTTTGTTAGTCGCTTGCCTGTTGACGCAGAGTGGCGTCTCAAGTCAAACACCAAAGTCCAAAGTCCAGCCTAATCGCGCGAAACGTGAAGCTGCGCCCACAAGGCGTGAGGCGCATGGTCCAACTGCGAAATCGCCGGCGCCCAACCTGGCCAAAGAGCCAACGCTGTACGTCGTTGGTTATGCGCACCTGGATACTCAGTGGCGCTGGGAATATCCGCAGGTCATTCAGGAATACCTGACCAAGACTATGCGCAACAACTTTGCGCTCTTCGACAAATATCCGCACTACATTTTCAACTTCACCGGCGCAAATCGTTATCGATTAATTAAGGAGTATTACCCGTCCGACTTCGAAAGGTTGAAGCAGTACGTAGCTGCCGGCCGTTGGTTCCCGGCAGGCTCTTCAATGGAAGAAGGCGACGTTAACTCTCCCAATGCTGAGTCGGTAATTCGCCAGATTCTTTACGGCAACAATTGGTTTCGCAGAGAGTTTGGCATCGCCAGCGATGAGTACATGCTCCCAGACTGCTTTGGTTTTCCGGCATCCCTGCCGAGCATTCTGGCCCACTCCGGTATCAAAGGTTTTTCGACCCAGAAACTTTCATCCGCCTGGCAGCCCGCTCCTCATGTCGGTGGACCAGAATCACCTGAGAACACTCCAGCCGGGATTCCCTTCAACGTCGGCATTTGGGAGGGTCCTGATGGCAAGACCGTCATCGCGGCATTGAATCCGCTCAGTTACGGCAGTCAGGTGACTTACGACATCAGTAAGACACCACCGCCACCCCCCGGACCCGACCCTGGCTTGTCCGCACAACAAAATCAGTTTCGTTCAAGACCACAGGAAGATTGGCAAAAGCGAATTCAGACTAATGGCGATGTGACGGGAATATTCGCTGACTATCACTACGTCGGCACCGGCGACGTCGGTGGTTCGCCTAACGAGACGTCGATAAAATTGATGGAGGCAATCACGACCAAAAGTAAGACGGTGCTGCCATCGCAATTTCAATTTGGCCAGCAGCAATCGACTGCCGCAACGAGTGTGCCCGTCCAGGTTGGTGATGGACCAGTACGGGTCGTTTGGTCCAAAGCAGATGAGATCTTTCGAGATATTCTGAATTGCTGCGCTACCGATCGGCTGCCACGCTACAAAGGTGACCTTGAGCTAATCAATCACTCGGCCGGCTCGATCACTTCTCAAGCGTATCAGAAGCGATGGATACGTAAGAACGAACTGCTGGCTGATGCTGCCGAAAAGGCGTCCGTCGCTGCGGCCTGGCTGGGCGGCCATCCCTATCCACTTGAGCGACTGAACAACGCCTGGACATTGGTGATGGCTGGGCAGTTCCACGACATCCTGCCCGGAACGGCCACGCCAAAGGCGTTTGAGTTTGCCTGGAACGATGATGTGATCGCGATGAATCAATTCGCCGGTGTGCTAACCAGCGCCACAAGCTCTGTGGCTACCGGTTTGAATACTCGAACTAAAGGAAGTGCGATCGTCGTCTACAATCCTTTAAACATTCCGCGTGAAGATATCGTTGAGGCAGCGGTTTCGTTCCCGCAGGGTGCGCCAAAGGCCGTTCGCGTGGTTGGTCCAGACGGTAACGAGGTGCCGGCGCAACTTAGTGACGGTAAAGTACTGCTCCTGGCCAGGGCTCCTTCAGTTGGCTTTGTCGTTTACGATGTTCAGCCTGCCGAGGCGACTGGTCGTTCGGCGCTAAAAGTGACGGAATCATCGTTGGAAAACGACCGCTACAGCGTCAAGGTGAATGAGCACGGCGACGTCTCCAGCATCTTTGACAAGAAGATCAATCGGGAACTTCTCTCCGCACCTATCCGCCTGGCAGTGTTGACTGACAATCCGAGGCAGTGGCCTGCCTGGAACATGGACTTTGAGGATGAGCAACGGCCGCCTCGTACTTTCGTAGGTGGACCAACGAAGGTCCATGTGGTTGAGAATGGTCCTGTTCGCGTGGCCGTGGAAGTTGTTCGCGAAGCGGACGATTCAAAGTTTGTGCAAACAATCAGTCTCTCCGCAGGTGACGCCGGAAATCGCGTCGAATTCAGTAATGTGATCGACTGGCACGCCAAACAGGCGAACCTGAAAGCGACATTTCCATTTTCCGCCGGAAACAAGTTCGCCACCTACAACTGGGACATCGGCACGATTCAAAGACCCAATGCAGAGGAGCGACAATTTGAAGTTGCCTCGCATCAGTGGATCGATCTCACAGATGAAAGCGGATCCTACGGAGCCACGGTGTTAACAGATTGCAAGAATGCCTCGGATAAACCTGATGACAAGACACTGCGTCTGACACTCGTGCGTACACCAGGAACTCGCGGCGCCTATGCAGATCAGGGTACTCAGGATTGGGGTCGTCATGAAATCGTGTTTGGTGTTGCCGGCCACGCAGGCGACTGGCGGAAAGGACAGACCGACTGGCAGGCTTACCGGCTCAACCAGCCGCTAATCGCTTTTCAGAGTCCATCCCACGATGGTGAATTAGGCAGCAGCTTTTCCCTACTGAAGCTCAGCAACGACAGAATTCGTGTCATGGCTCTTAAGAAAGCGGAACTAAGTGATGAAGTGATTCTTCGCCTGGTGGAAATGGACGGTAAGCCGGCGGACAACGTCAGGATTACTTTCGCCTTTCCGGTCGCCGCGGCGCGCGAGGTGAATGGTCAGGAGCAGCCGGTAGGAACGGCTAATGCTGCAAACGGGGAATTGGTAACCTCCTTCGCTGCCTATCAGCCACGGACCTTCGCGCTGAAGCTGAGTCCGGCGCGCACAAAATTGGCTGCTACCCAGTCGCAGCCCGTCGCCCTGGACTACGATCTATCTGTCTCCTCACGAGTGGGCAGACCTGCGGACGGCAGCTTCGATGCCAATCTTAACAATCAGGGAGCAACACAGGGCAAAGCACTTCCTGCCGAGATGCTGCCGCGCGAGATCGTCTACAGCGGAATTCACTTCAATCTTGCTCCCGTCGGAAACGCGAAACCTAATGCCGTTGTCTCACGTGGGCAGACGATTGCGCTGCCGCCGGGAAAGTACAATCGCATCTACTTGCTTGCGGCGGCGGCCAATGGCGATCAGAGAGCGACGTTCAGCGCCGGCGGTAAATCAATCGAGATGACCATTCAGGAGTGGACTGGTTTCATCGGCCAGTGGGACAACCGAATCTGGAAAACCACGGAAGAGACCATTCAGCCGCGACCGGGTGCGCCGGCGCCACCAGCCGGCACGCCGGTAAGAACGCGCACTAATGTTTATGGTGAAATGCTCGGACTGAAACCGGGCTTCATCAAGCGCTCGGACATCGCCTGGTTCTCTTCACAACGTCGCGGAGCAGACGGCAGCGCAGAACCCTACGCTTACTCTTATCTATTTGCTTACTCCCTCGATGTGCCACCTGGCACGAGGACCCTGACGCTCCCGAACAACGACAGAATTCGCGTTCTGGCAGTGACGGTCGCCGATGAGCCATGGGTCTTAACGCCGGCGCAGCCGCTATATGACACATTAGAAAGGAGTGAGCGTTAACGGAAGGAAAGCCAGAACTATTTTCCATTTCTCATTTGAGATTGGTGGATTCAACTTGGAAGTGCAACAGCTCGCGGACTCGTCACCATAGTTGAAGCCGCGAGATAGTAATAGTCGACAACCATTGGCGTTTATCCTAATCAGAACCGGAAGCGGACCGGGGAAGCCCACAGCCCGGCTGGGGTGGTGGTAGCGACCGGCCAGGGAGTCAACCGTAGTTGTTAACTACTTGAGTGACC
>DASXSC010000222.1:0-18866 GCA_036506215.1 Pyrinomonadaceae bacterium
TTGAGCTCGCGGAGCGGGCGGCAGCGTAAAGCCTGGGGTGAAGCGAAGCGCAACCCCAGGAGTGTTGGTAGATAAGAAGCCGAGCCCGCCGAGGCGGGCGACAGCGGAAGCAGTAAAGACGTTGGCAATGATTGTCGACCAGGAACGGAACTATGACTGCGTGCATTGTGGCGAGGCTGTCGCCCACTTCGTGGGCTCGGACGAGTTGCGGGTTGCGTTCCCCAGGCTTGGCTTCGCCATCGCCTGGGCTAGCACTCTCTACGCCTGCTTCGCAGACTGGTTGGATGGCTTCTTCCAACATCACATTTGGTTGCGGCCGGCGGCGCGCTGTAAGCACGGATTCAGAGATTCCTAAAGTTCGTCGGACAATAGCTATGAAACTTCGCAGTTCAGCCTGGTTTGGTTCTAAAGACAGGGATGGTTTCATTCATCGAAGTTGGATGAAGAATCAAGGTCTGCCGGATCATCTATTCGATGGCCGCCCGGTGATTGGCATTTGCAACACGTGGTCTGAACTGACTCCATGCAACGCTCATTTTCGCGACCTGGCAGACCGTGTGAAGCGCGGCGTGTATGAGGCAGGCGGATTCCCCCTGGAGTTTCCGGTGATGTCGCTGGGCGAAACGCTGATGCGGCCGACCGCGATGCTCTTTCGCAATCTCGTCAGCATGGACGTGGAGGAATCTATACGTGCGAACCCGATCGATGGCGTAGTGCTGTTGGCGGGCTGCGACAAGACAACGCCGGCGCTACTGATGGGCGCCGCTAGTTGCGACTTGCCCGCCATCATGGTTTCTGGCGGGCCAATGCTCAACGGGAAGTTCCGCGGGCAGGACATCGGCTCCGGCACGGATGTTTGGAAGTTGAGCGAGGACGTGCGCCGCGGCGTGATTGACGAGTGTGATTTCCTGGAAGCAGAAGGCTGTATGAATCGCTCGGCCGGCCACTGTATGACGATGGGCACCGCCTCGACAATGGCGAGCGTCGTTGAAGCACTGGGCATTGGACTGCCCACCAACGCCGCCATTCCCGCCGTTGATTCCCGCCGTTACACCCTGGCCCATACGGCGGGACGGCGCATTGTCGAGATGGTCCGGGAAGACCTGCGCATATCGAAGATCCTGACGTGCGAGGCTTTCCAGAACGCGATACGAGTGGTAGGCGCCATTGGTGGTTCGACTAACGCCGTGATTCACCTGTTGGCGATCGCCGGCCGAATCGGAGTTTGTTTAAATCTTGATGACTGGGATCGCCTGGGGCGGGATGTTCCTTGTCTCGTAAACCTGATGCCGGCCGGGAAGTATCTGATGGAGGATTTCTATTACGCAGGAGGATTACCTGCGGTAATCCGCGAGCTGGGTGGTCTAATTCACCGCGATGCGTTGACTGTCAACGGTAAGACCATTGGCGAGAATGCCGCGGATGCGCCGTGCCACAACCGCGACGTGATCAGACCGCTCAGCGATCCGGTAAGAACGGATGCCGGAGTGGCGGTCTTGCGCGGCAATTTGTGTCCCAATGGGGCGATTATTAAACCTTCCGCGGCCACGCCCTCATTAATGAAGCATCGCGGACGAGCAGTGGTGTTCGAAACGATCGAGGACCTCCGCGCCCGTATCGACGATCCGAATCTCGACGTTGATGAGTCGAGCGTACTCGTGCTTAAGAATTGCGGCCCTCGCGGCTATCCCGGAATGCCTGAAGTAGGAAACATGCCCCTGCCCTGCCGGCTTTTGAAAAAAGGAATCACGGACATGGTGCGCATCTCGGACGCGCGGATGAGTGGCACCGCCTACGGTACCGTCGTCTTGCATGTGGCCCCGGAGGCAGCGGCCGGCGGTACGCTTGCCATCGTTCAGAATGGCGACATGATCGAGTTGGATGTGGCCGCACGGCGGCTCGATCTGGGCGTTGACGAAGCAGAGATAACGCGTCGCCTCGAGGCGTGGAGAGCGCCGGCACCTCCTTCTGAGAGAGGCTATTACAGGTTGTACCATGACCACGTGATGCAAGCTGATCGGGGCGCCGATTTTGATTTCCTGGTGGGAGCGACCGCAGCCGCTGTGCCGAGGGAGAGTCATTGAGAATGCTGAAGTACCGATAGCGACCTCGAACGCGAGCCAGGTTTTGCGGCTGTGCCGCCGCACAGTGCGGTGACACAGCCGCAATGACGCACACCTCCGGCGTTATTCCGACAGACTCTCATCGGATCTTGAACATCCCTATGAACTCGAGGAGGACTTACCAGGAAGATGAAAGCACTGCCAGTCACGCTATTTGCCCTCGCGGCTATCTATTCGGCGACGCAGGTTCCAACCTCTCCGGCAACGGCTGTTGGACAAACATCACAAACCGTCCTGGACGCGGCGTCGAAAACCGCGCCAACTCCCCTTCCCGGTAAAGGCCTGGCCCAGCATCCATTTCTCTATACGGGGGAATGGGACACGCGCAAACCAGTCCAGACGATATTTCTCGTACGCGATGGCAAAGTGGTGTGGACCTACTCGATTCCCATCAAGAACGAGAAGGGTGAGCTCAACGAATTTGATGATATCCATCTACTTTCCAACGGCCATGTCTTATTTGCGCGCAAAACCGGCGCGGCTGAGATAACACAGGATAAGCAAGTCGTTTGGAATTACGACGCTCCTCCCGGCACCGAGATCCATTCAGCGCAGCCCATCGGGAAAGACAGAGTGCTGTTCATGCAGAACGGTACTCCCGCAAAGCTGATCCTGATGAACAAGAAGACCGGCAAAGTCGAGGTGGACCACGTGCTGCCGACTGCTCGGCCGGAAGATCCCAAAAGTGTGCACGGTCAATTCCGCCACGTGCGCATGACCAGAGCGGGAACTTACCTGGTTGCGCATTTGAATATGGGAAAGGTGGTCGAGTACGACAAGAACTTCAAACAAATATGGTCCTGTCCGGCGCCTTCGGCCTGGGCGGCCGTTCGTCTGAAGAACGGCAACACCTTGATCAGCGGCAATCAACACGGCTACGTTCGCGAAGTGAATTCTCAAGGACAAACGGTTTGGGAAATTAACAAGAACGATCTTCCCGGATTCCCCTTACACGTGGTCCAGGAAGTGAATCGACTCGCCAACGGCAACACAGTCATCTGTAATTGGAGCGGCTTCTTAAAGAAACCCGAGTGGCCCAACGTTGTCCAGATTATCGAGGTGACGCCGCAGAAAAAAGTCGTCTGGGCCCTGCGAGAATGGACGGATCCGGATCTGGGGCCGGCGTCCAGCATTCAACTTCTCGACGAACCCGGTAAGGCCGAAAACCGCGACCTGCAGCGCTAAAGTCGTGAGCGCAAAGAACCACCGGGCTGAAGGTTGAATGCCATTGAGAAACCCGCAAACTAACAGTTTGCGTTACCTCAAGCCCGAACCCGCAAGCAGATGGGTCGAATGCGTCGAATGAGTCGAAACTCTTTTACGATCAGGCTAGCGCAGTTAGCTCTTGCTCTAGTGCTATTGATGTTGCTGACAGATCGCGCGACAGCGGCGACCGCCTACGAACTCAAATCGCCTAATGGCAAGATCGAGATAAGGATCCAGGTTGGAGAACGCATAACCTACGATGTTCACCTCAATGGCAAACCGCTGCTGACCGGCTCCAGAATTTCGATTGATATCGATCACCAGACAATCGGATCGAATCCGAACGTGGAAGCTGCAAAAACCACGACCGTCGATCGCGAAATCATGCCGGTGGTCCGGCAAAAGTTTGCCAAGCTTCGCGAAAACTACAATGAGCTGCGTCTGGAAGCGACAGGCAACTATGCAATCGTCTTTCGTGCCTTCAACGAAGGCGTGGCTTACCGGTTAGAGACAACACTGCCCAAAAGCCAGGTAACCGTCTATGGCGAGGAAGCAAGTCTGAACTTTGCCGGGGACTACAGTGTTTACTACCCTCAGGAAGAAAGTTTCTTTTCACACAACGAGCGAGAGTTCCTTTATCTTGCCCTGAAGGATATTGCCTCAACATCAATCGCGAGTCTCCCGGCGGTGGTGGACACAAAAGATGGCGTCAAACTCGCCATCGCGGAATCAGACGTTTTTGATTATCCTGGCCTGTGGCTGCACGGCAATAACAAAAACAGTCTGGCAGCGGCCTTCGCTCCTTATCCGCTCAAAGAAGAACTCCGCAAAGATCGAAATCAGGATCGTGACTTCAGGATCACCAAAGCGGCTGGCTACATCGCAGTGACCCGGGGCACGCGCACGTATCCCTGGCGCATCATCGGCATTGCCGAGAAGGACGGAGATCTGATTACCAATCAGATGGTCTATCTGCTGGCCCGACCGTCGCAGGTTCAGGATTCTTCATGGATTAAGCCGGGCAAGGTGGCCTGGGACTGGTACAACGCGAATAATATTTACGGCGTGGACTTCAAGTCAGGCATCGACACACAAACCTACAAATACTATATCGACTTTGCTTCGAAGTATGGCATCGAGTACATCATCCTTGACGAAGGCTGGTATAAACTCGGCAATGTGCTCGATGTTGTTCCTGAGATGAACATCGAAGAACTGGTGGCTTACGGGAGACAGAAGCACGTCGGGATCATTTTGTGGATGGTCTGGAAGACGCTCGACGATCAGTTTGAGCCCGCCTTCAATCAGTTTGAGAAGTGGGGAGTCGAGGGTCTCAAGATCGACTTCATGCAGCGCGATGATCAGCCGGTGATCAACTTTTATCACAAGGTTTGTCGCGAAGCTGCCAGGCGCAGGATGCTGGTGGATTTTCACGGCGCAATCAGACCGGCAACGATGACCCGGACCTGGCCCAACCTGATCAACACAGAGGGCGTTCGTGGCCTGGAGCAAAACAAATGGAGCAAATACGCGAATCCCGAACACAACGTTACCCTGCCCTTCACGCGAATGTTTCTGGGTCCCCTGGACTACACGCCCGGCGCGATGGTCAACAGCGGTAGTGAAAAGAATTTCGCTGCCATCTTCAATCGGCCGATGAGTCTGGGCACGCGTTGTCATCAACTAGCTATGTATGTGGTTTACGAAGGGCCGCTGCAAATGCTGGCCGACAGTCCTTCTCACTATCTGCGCGAAGCGGAAATGATGGAGTTCCTGGCGCCGGTACCAACCGTTTGGGATGAAACGAAAGTGCTCGACGGAAAGATCGGTGATTACGTGATCATCGCGCGGCGTCACGGCAGCGACTGGTATGTGGGCGCCATGACTGACTGGACCGTTCGTGATTTGGAGCTTAATCTTTCGTTTCTGCCGTCCGGCAGTTTTCAAATGACAGCGTTCCAGGACGGCCCGAATGCAGACCGATTTGGTAGCGACTACAAGAAGGTTGTGAGGCCAGTGGACCAGTCAGCCAGAGTTAAGATCCATTTGGCTGAAGGTGGCGGCTGGGCCGCGCGAATCCAGACGAAGTCCGACAAACCTTAGGAAACTCTGCTTCGTTAACTGCAGAAAGGTATTAGAAGAATAGGAACGGCCCACTTGATCAGAGCTTCCTATAGTTTGTCGTTGATCTTCTGCAGGCGCTTCCTGCGATACTTAACGACAAACTGAAGTTTATCGGACATCAGCAAGTCAGGCCTTATAACAATGAGCAATCGTCGCGACTTTGTGAAGACTCTTCTCGCCGGCAGCGCGGGCGTGTTTGTGACGCCACAATTGTTGGCTGCCCGTCCCCTTCTAAAAGCGAACGGTCCATTTCTGCCGCCTGATTTCCCCGTAGAGGACGCCTGGGCCGAAATGCAAGAGATTCTCGCGCGCATCAAGCGTCCGATTTTCCCAAAGCGAGATTTCAAGATTATCGATCATGGCGCCGTGGCCGGCGGTTCCAGCGACTGTACTGACGCGATCCGAAAAGCTATTGACGCTTGTCGTGCAGCCGGTGGGGGCCGAGTCGTCGTGTCGCCGGGTGTGTTTCTGACCGGCGCAATTCATTTGCGGAGCAACGTCAATCTCTTCATCTCCGAAGGCGCTACATTGAAATTCTCTACTGATCCGGCAAAGTATCTGCCGGTTGTCTTCACTCGGTTTGAGGGCACTGAGTGCCTGAACTTCTCTCCACCAATCTATGCCTTCGAGCAAGAGAACATAGCCATCACCGGACCAGGCGTCGTGGACGGCCAGGCGTCGAAGGAGAACTGGTGGGCCTGGGCCCGGCGCGCAGCCGATGATGCCGACTCGCCTGCGAAGGCCGACATCGGGCGATTGCTCGACTTCGGCCAGCGCGGCGTTCCTGTAGAGCAGCGCGTTTTTGGCGCGGGCCATTTTCTCCGGCCTAACTTCATTCAACTGTATCGCTGCCGCAATGTGCTAATTGAGGAAATCGCGATTCGCAATTCACCAATGTGGGAGATCCATCCTGTGCTCAGCGTTAATGTCACTGTACGCGGCGTAAAGATTTCTAGCCATGGCCCCAACAATGATGGCTGCAATCCGGAATCGAGCCGCGACGTCCTGATCGAAGATTGCGTTTTCGATACGGGCGACGACTGCATTGCTATCAAGTCGGGCCGGGACAACGACGGCCGGCGTGTTGCCACGGCGTCAGAGA
Organism: Pyrinomonadaceae bacterium; assembly: GCA_036506215.1. Lineage (GTDB taxonomy): Bacteria > Acidobacteriota > Blastocatellia > Pyrinomonadales > Pyrinomonadaceae > PSRF01. Next base: position 6,556 of record DASXSC010000222.1, read on the forward strand.
ATATTGTCATTCGCAATTGCACGATGAAGGATGGCCACGGCGGGGTGGTGATGGGCAGCGAGATGTCGGGCAATATTCGAAACGTGTATGTTGAGAACTGTCACATGGACAGCCCCAACCTTGACCGCGCGTTCCGCATCAAGTCCAACGCGCGTCGCGGAGGTATCGTTGAGAACATCTTCGCACGCAACGTTGAAATCGGACGCGTTGCGGAGGCAGTGCTGACTATTGACTTCCTGTACGAGACCGGCGCCGTGGGCGAACATCGCCCTGTCGCGCGCAACATCTTGCTGGAGAAGATACAAAGTTCGGCTAGTCCACGCGTGATGTGGATAGTAAGTTTTCCCGGTGCGGTCATTGAGGACGTGCGTTTTGTGGATTGCATTTTCCGGGGCGTCCAAGCCACCGAAGTTTTGCAGAACGTCGGATCCATTTCGTTCAAGAACATCACCATCGAGCCGGCGAAGAAGCAACCGACGCGGAACTCACGAACGAGCTGGCCATAAGGCTATTACTCGAACCCGCGGAAGGTTGGCAGACTCCTGGGCCTCAGCTTATTCAAATTAACCGAATCCAGGCGGAACTGCTGGATCTCATTATCTTCACGGAGGATCTAACGCGGGGAAACCCCCTGGATCCAGGCCCATTCGACTAAGTCTTTCTCTTTTGAAGATTTTCACCCTCAAGCACGAATTTCACAAGAATTGAATGCGGCTTTCACAACTTCGGGCTCGCTATCGGCGTACGCTGATAGGCGATGAGACAGGCTTTTGTGGCAACTGGGCTCAGAAAGCGAGGGCGTCACGTCGCCATTTCGAGGGGGTGTATTTGAAGAAGTCGCTACGGGCCGCGAGTTGCGCTTCAAGTCGACGCATGAGTTATTGGAATTCCTGGCTGAGTGCTTTGTCGTTTTGGAAGGCGTTCGAACGACTAACCATTAGGAGAGAGTAATTCGATAAACGTAATTAAGTGTGAAGAATCCTCTGGCATGAAGAAAGAGAAGAGGTCAGGAGCACGATGAACAAGTAGAAAGGAGCCTAAGATGGCCGAAGAGAAAATAGTCACAAAACACCCGTTAGGTAAAAGTGGCAGGAACATTACGAGGAAGAACTATGAAACCGTTAAGAAGGCGATCTTGTCAGCGTTGCGAACCAGAGAACTTACTCACACAGAGCTATTTGACCAGCTCAATAAGAGTTTAAAGGACAAATTTTCAGGGAATATTAGTTGGTATGGTGAAACCGTCAAACTGGATTTGGAGGCCAGGAAAATAATCGAAAGAACTTCTTCTAAGCCTCAAAAATATCGAGTGAAATGAAAATGAACTTCAAAGCAAACAGCTAAAGGACCAAAGGAGGACAAAGCCAATGTTGGAAAACACAAAACCGTTCAGCAGTTTTTCGGTCGATAATCTGCAAAAAGCAAAAGAGTTCTACGGTGAAACACTCGGCCTGGAAGTGAAGATGCAGGCAGAGGGATTAGAGCTGCATTTTCCCGGCAACACGATCTTGATCTATCCGAAGGAGAATCATGTGCCGGCAACTTTTACCGTCCTGAATTTCCCTGTCAGGCACATCGAGGCCGCGGTGGACGACTTGAGTAAGCGAGGAGTCCGCTTCGAAAAATACAATGAAGGGGAACTCAAGACAGATGAAAAGGGAATCTGGCGCGGCGACGGGCCTACGATCGCGTGGTTCAAAGATCCAGCCGGTAATTTTCTTTCTGTACTTGAGGAGTAACGTGAAGGACGGAAAGTTGGAGACTTTCCGCACATCGGGCGGCATAGCCGCGAAATAGACTGCGGATTTTTGGGCTCTGCCCTCCGATGTGCGGTGGCGGCTCCGCCCCACCGTGACGAGTCTTTTTTTGTTCTCTGGGGCTGTGCCCGTGGTCCGGGGCGGCATAGCCGGCAAACAAAGGACCCCTGCCTTGGTCGGGCTACTGCCCCAGCGGGAGTTCCGAAAGTAGGATTTTTGCACACCGCAGGATGACGCTACTATGACGACATCTTGTCGCGAGATCTACCCCACGAAGCATGACTTTGACGGCCGCTGGTCCGGTAAATATTGGTTCATCCGTTTGGTGAGATCAGGTAAGATGCCGTCGAATGGACTTAAAATCCGTTGATCGAAAGATCGTGCGGGTTCGACTCTCGCCCTCCGCACAAATCGATTTAATAATTCATCGATACAGGCATGTCATCAACGACCCTCACACTCCTGAAGTTCGTCACTCCGTGGCGTTTACTGTTAGCTGCGGCAGCCTTCCATTTACTGGTAACGATCAGCATTTATGCGGTTGGGCGATTTGAGATATTCCCCGGCGCGTTTGACCGTAATGGAATCGCGGTCTCTTTCGCCTCTGATGGAAGAAGACTTCGCGACGAAGCGTCCATATTGGGTGACAAATTAGTTCAGGGCCGCATCATTGACTGGGGTCGTGCCGCCTCGTCGCCTCATATCAAGCTTTACTCCCTCAGCTTTGCTGTTTTGCAACCTTTGTTCGGAGCAACTATTCTGAGCGCCGAGCCTCTTAACGCTCTTTGCTACCTCGCAATACTTATTGTCATCTTCAACCTGGGCCGGGAGGTCTTCAATCGTCGTGTGGGTTTGATCGCGGCCATTACGGTCGCGTTGTGGCCCTCGTTTCTGCTCCACACGACCCAATTGCTAAAAGATCCGATGTTTCTGGTCGGAATGTTAGCGTTCATTCTCCTCAACTTGTATTTGCTTTGCCGTAGCATCTCCTGGACCACGGCACTTATGATCGGCGCGGGCGGCGGCATAGTGGCGCTATTTACCTGGCTCATCCGCGACAGTATGGGGCAGCTATTAATAGTGACTGTGGCGCTTGGGGCAGCGATATTCGTTGTCCGGCAGGTTCGGGAAAGAGAGTTCCAACCGGCGAATCTCGTTGGCATGGCTTTGGTGATGGCGCTTAGCGTAAGCGTCGTCCAATTTGTTCCCAGGTTCAAGGATCCATGGCGAGCAAGAGATAACGTGGAGAGAACCGCCAGCGTTGCTTTGGACCCGCCAACCGCCGCCCCAACGGCCGCGCCCCGAGGGTCTGAAGGGCGTTCATCGAATGCGGTGTTAGCCACTGCCGCTAGTATTGGGAAGCTTCGGGATCAATTCATTATTGAATCACAGGAGGGAAGTTCGAATATTGATAGCGATGTTCAGCTGACCAGCAGGTCACAGATCATCCGTTATCTTCCGCGCGCAGCGATGATCGGTTTTTTTGCCCCCTTTCCCAATATGTGGTTTGCAACCGGAGAGCAAGTCGGCGCTCTCGCCAGGCGCTTTAGTGGAGTGGAGACAATGGCTATGTATGCCATCGAGGTTTTGGCAATAGTCGGTTTGTTGGGCCGGGCAAGCGGCCGGCAACGCCTGGCTGTCTGGTTTCTCTGGTCAATCGCAGCGATGGGAATGGTGGCGCTCGGTCTGGTCGTAGTGAATGTGGGAACGCTGTATCGCCTGCGTTACGTATTCCTGCTCCTGCTAATTATTTTGGCGGCGAAGGGAGCGGCGCACACTTTTGGGTGGTACAAGCGGCGCACGGGGCTGATGGTGGATGTTTAAGGTACTAATGATGAGCCGAACGATCGCTTCCGGCGTATGAGAGCAAATCTCGAGAACGAACTGATCTGGCGTCGGTTCAGACGCAATGCCTCGGTTAGCGTCGTCGGGTCCGGTTTGTCTTTGGCGCTCAAACTCGGACAAACGGCGCTATTGACGAAACTGTTAAGGATCGACGACTACGGCCGCCTCCTCATTGCGCTAAATCTCTTTGTCTTTCTGGACTCGTTCTTTGGGCTGCGAGTAAGTGACGTGATGTTTCGCTTTTTCCCAGTGCTTCAAGAGCAGAAAGAGCGAGAAACCCTTCAAGGCCTGTTGATCGTGTGTCTGGGAATCTGTTTGGCTTCTGGCCTCATAATTTACGGCGGGGTTGTCGTCGCCTCGCCCTGGGTGTCAGACCGTCTCTATCCGAATCTCGCGCTCACCCCTCTCTTTAATATCTATGGCTGCACCGTTTTGATCTCCGCCTTTACCGGACTGTACGAACCGATTCTTCGAATCCACGATCGCTTTGCTTCCATCGTTGTGCCCCAGGTGTTGGGAAGCCTTGTGACGCTTGTGTGTCTCGCCGTTTATCTTGAGAAAGATGTAGACCTTTCGGTGAAGCACGGATACAACTTGAAAGTTATCGTCGCGATATTTGCTGTCGGCGCGCTGGTCCAGAACGTGCCGCCGTTGGTGCAGGCGTTGCGGCTAGTGAAACCATTTCTATCGGGGGTTAATACAAAACCGGCTTTGCGCGCTTTAGCGCGATATCGCAGCGAGGTGGTTGGATGCCTCGTCAACAGCAATCTCTCCGGATACCTGAAATTCGCAATCTCACCCGGCGATCTCTTTCTCCTAGGTCTCTTTTCGTCGCCTGCACAAACAGCGTTGTATGGCCTGGCTAAACAACTCACAGCCCCGCTCGCGCTCTTACAAACCAATATTCAAACAGCCATCATGCCGGAGATTACGGCGCTCGCAGCCAAGCGACGATTCGAACGACTTAAACTTCTCGTGAGTCGTTACCTCACCTTGACATTCGTCGTGAGTAGCATCTTGTTAATTCCGGCTCTATTACTGGGACGACTGCTAATTGTGAGCTGGGTCCAGCCGGAGTATGTTGCTGCTCTGCCGGTCTTCTATGCGCTCACGCTTGCGGCCTGGCTGATGTTGGTCCTCGTTGTATTTCGTCCGCTCGCGGTGAGTTTGGATTTGTTGAGGTGGCATAGTCTTGCACTACTGGCGAGCGCGGGAATCGTTGCGCTTTTCATCGTCGCTGGTAAATTGAATGCGTTAACGATGGCCTATTGCCAGTTAATAGAGGTCCTGGTTCTTAGGTCTCTTTTTTCTGGTATGGTTTGGCTGCGACTGAAGAAACTTGAAGTATCGCAAACTATTGGGCCGAGGGAGATGGGCGACGCTGCGCCATCTGGCAGCCAGCCGTCCGCATATTAACTACTCTGTGCATGTATGCGCATCCACCACTTCTATCCTCGGACTAATAATATCGGTGACCACTTTGTACAGCGTGGCATCGAAAGTATGGTTCGCGCGACTGTTCCCGAAGCCACGTTTCAACTTTTCAATGTGAATAGTAGAGGCAGGGAAAAGGACGATTATGGTCTGACCAGATGCGCTGTCGATCGGGCCAACCAGGGGGCGGATTTGGTTATCGTCGGTGGCTCGAATCTGTATGAGGGTAACTATAGCTGGCGTTGGGGCGTCCACCTTGAACCTGAAGCCCTCGAGCATCTTCGCGTACCGCTGTTCCTCATTGGAATCGGCTCGGGCTCAAATTTCGCATCGCAGCTACATCAGCCCTCGAGCAGGGCGGAAAAAGAAATCAAATTACTTAACAAGTACGCAGCGTTTTCCGGTGCCCGGGATGTGATTACGCTTGATTGGTTGCGGCAACTGGGTATCTCGAAAGCGAAATTGACGGGAGATCCCGCGACGTTTATTTTTAATCGAGCTCAACGGCCCAATCACAACGACTCAGAAGATAATATCTTAATCACGGTTCCACCGCTCCGTTTTTGGACCAGTAAACGTCAGTTCTGGAGTGTTCACATGCGCGGGCGTGCGATGTTCAGGGCTCTGGTGACTCTGGCAAGAACACTCCTTGAACAAGGTCATAAGGTAAAGATCGCATGCAACGACCCAATGGATTTACCAATGGCCGGATCGTTGTTTGACGGTTGGCTGCCAGGACCCGTGGTTTGTCCTCAAACACCCGAGGAGTATTTTCGACTTCTATCGAGTTGCCGAGCAGTCGTGACCGGACGCTTGCACACGGCTTGCGTAGCTTTTTCGCTGGGAATTCCCTTTCTTCTCATGAACGTCGACCAACGTACTCATGGATTTATCAAGACCTATCAACTTGATGATTGGGCGGTCGTGCCGTCCAGGTACGGCATTGAATCCCACCTAAACCGGAGGACCGACAAATTGTTGGGCCACGAGGTTACGCGATCCTGGGAACCCCTCATCGAGAAGCGAAATCAGATGTACGCGCGATCCATGGATCTTCTTCACGAAGCCCTGGAACCAATCAGCCGGAAGTAATGGGTCAGTTTGATGTCCGATAAGCTTTATTAGCTTGTCGTGGCGCCGCGACAAACTAAAGGATGCTCTGATTAACTTGATCAGAGGTTCCTAAAGTTTATCGGACAGTCTCAACCAAACTGATCCAGGCGGTGTACAGGTTGACCTTCTCGAGCTGGGCGTGCGATCTTACGGGCGACAAAGGTACATTGTCTCCGTTTTATCTTTTTTCGCCCGCTGATATAAGTTTTTGGCGCTCTTGGGAATTCTGAATCGACGATTGAGGAGATGATTTTTTGCCAGCACTTTCAAGGTCCAGCGCTGTAAGAGAAAAGAGTCAGTTTGCTGAACGCACAAGCTTTGCGCCACGACCGCCAGGCAAGCCCGTAAGAATAATCCACATTATCAGCGACCTCTCCATCGGAGGCGCTGAGATGATGCTTCACAAGCTGCTCGCGAAAAGCGACCGCAGGTGTTTTGAACCAATCGTAATCTCCTTGATCGACCGCGGAGCGCTGCGCGAACGGATCGAAAGCCTGGGCATTCCTGTCCGGACAATTAGTATGAAACCCGGCATGCCCTCGCCATCGGGATTGTGGCGTTTGGTCAGGTTGATGCGCCAGCTCAAACCCGATTTGGTTGTAGGCTGGATGTATCACAGTTGTCTTGCGGCTCAGCTAGCGAATTTTTTTCTGGCGCCGCAGAGGTATGTAATATGGAGTATCCATGATTCAATCAGTTGCCTGGCCTGGGAAAAACGACTAACGAAGGCGGTTATCAGAGTGTGCGCCGTTCTTTCTAAGCTCGCGGCCCACATTGTCTTTGTTTCGCAGACCAGCCGGGCACAACATCGGGCCTTCGGTTATCACGTCAATAACAGTTGCGTGATTCCAAACGGGATTAATGTCGGCGAGTTCGTCCCTTCCGCTAAAGCCCGGTCGGCACTGCGCGCAGAGTTGGGAGTGGGTGAGGACGCCTACCTTATCGGACTTATGGGGCGCTACCATCCGCTCAAGGATCATGCGAATTTTCTCCAGGCCTCTGCCTTGTTAGCCAGAAAGCACCCGGAAACGCATTTTGTGCTCGTAGGACGAGGAATCGATTATAAGAATCCGCTGTTGTGTCAGTCGATTCAGGATCTCGGACTGGAACGCCAAACTCACCTTTTGGGCGAGCGTCATGACATGCCGCGTCTTGCGGCAGCCCTGGACGTCTTTTCCCTTTCTTCATTTGGAGAGAGTTTTCCGAACGTGATTGGCGAGGCAATGGCTTGCGAGGTGCCCTGCGTAGTAACGAATGTGGGTGATGCGGGCTTGATTGTCGGAGACACCGGGCGAATTGTGCCACCACGTAGCCCGCAAGCATTAGCCGCTGCCTGGAACGAGATGATCAATATTGGGCCGTCAGCTCGAATCGCGTTGGGCCAGGCCGCTCGCACAAGGGTGATCGAGCACTTTGCTCTTGAATCGGTTGTAGCGCGTTATGAAGCTCTGTATGAAACTGTGCTGGCAACAGAAGTGGCTGAAAATGTGACTTTGGCGGCGCCATCCATGGCGAGTGTCAGGACGCTAACCGCGACATTTGACGACTCAGCCGTACAGTGATTCACGTCAAGCCGGAGGCATCACATGTCGCTGGTATTAGAACACGACACAAATACTGACAACTCTGACGAGCGGCCGCAGACTATCTGTGATCTTAAGCAGCTTAGCGTCCAGGTTGAGCCGTTTCCTCATGTGACGCATCATCAGTTTATTTTCCCCGAGTACTACCCGGAGCTCTGCCGTTCCTTCCCCAACTGTCCGCCAAGCACCGGCCCATCCGGATTCTCGCTTTACTGGGGCGACGAGGGTTACGCACGTCTGCTCGACGAGCAGCCGGCATGGCGGGCGCTATTCAACACGTTTCACAGCCAGGATTTCGTCGAATGGGGAAAGGCGCAGTTCACAGACTTTTGGAAAACGGAGCGTTGCCAGATTGATCTGTCAAAGGCGCACTACGTTCCGTATCGCGAGGACCGCATCGACAAGGAGCGAGCAACGCTGCGAAAGGTCGAACATGAGCCTCATGCGTTGTGGGTTCGAATGGATATCCATCAGGGACGAATTCGCTACGACCGAGGCGTTCACGTCGATCACGCGCGCCGCCTTATCTCAATGCTTATCTATATGTCCGATCACACCGAAAGCCATATGGTCGGGGGCGAGCTTTTTCTTCATTCTGGCCCCGGACGACAATCAGAGCGTACCGTGCGCATCACGCCGCGGCATAATCTGATGGTTGCCTTTCCCTGCACGGCTCGCTCGTACCATTCGGTTTCAAAAATTACATCGATGGCGCTGCCCCGAAACTACGTTCAAGTTCACATCTCGAGTTCGGTAGACATCTGGCCTCGGGACCCGGTTCCGGGGTGGCGTCGCTCACTCTCAGCCTTGAAGCGACATCTAAAGCATCAAACGGCGTCGGTTTAAGAGCTGGAGCGAAGACAACGTGTTCGCCAACTTCTAGAGAAAAGCTCTGTATGAGTCCGGCGTTATGTCTGGCAAAACCTGGTCAGCCTGCGATTTGTTATCTCAACGTTTTCGCTGGGACCGCGGGCGTCTCGCCCGCCGTGCGGCAGGCGCAAACATCGGGAGTTAAACTCAACGTACCTCGGAGGGGGCGGGACGCCCGCGGTCCCAGTGAAAACGTTGACGCTGGCGGAGACTCCCAGCTTTCAAAATGCACCGAACGCCGCTTAATCAGCCCTTGACAGGTGAATCGCTACCTGGTCTGTGCTGGAGAATGGATACGCGAGAAAAGTTTGAAGTTGCGTTTTAGATCGCGATTTACCACCTCGCGTGGCGATGAATCGGGTATCGTAAACCGCTCTCAACCAACAAACCCCGTATTTCTACGGATTGTGCTCGGCCTCATGAGTTAGTACCTTCCTTCTCATCATATAAACGCAAGTCAGTTATTCCCCGAGGTTACGCAGGTGTTACTAACGCAACAACAGCTGACTCAGAATAACGAACGGCTCGCGGGGTTTTATATGAGCTCTCTCCCGCTCGCCGCTAATTTGTGTGTTCCGGCACTAATTACTCTTCTCCTGTTCTGTGTCGCGATTCACGGTCAATCGACGGGATCGATAAAGGTCAAGTAACTGACCAGAACGGTGCTGTTGTTCCGTCAGTTCAGATCTCAGTAGTCAGTCGTTGGAATTGGAGAGTGTGGAGTGGGTTCTGGCGACTCACTCCGAAGCTGGGGCGGCCGCGTGAATCAACCAGGTTGAGACAGCGCAGTCAACAACCTCAGCCGGTGGGCCGAAACTAAAAGGCGCTGGGAGTTTCGGCCCACCAAGACTTCCGCGAGGCTGTTCGATTTATCCCGATCAAGGCAAAAAAACCGCAAATTATCACAATTAATAAACCCGGATCGTGGCATGTTGAGGTTGCGTTAACGAGACACATCGCACACATGGGGAAGAAGGATTTTAAAAGCACAAGGAAATTAAGAGCAGAGTCCAGGGCTCTAAAACCCGCCTCAAAAGAGACACACTAAGGCCATGAATGGTAGCCTGTTGCGGTGACGAAAGATGACCCAGCCGAAGTTCTTTCGATAGAAGGTCGGGAGGTTCGGGTAACTCACCCCGACAAACCGTATTTCTCCGGACCGACGAAGCTCTCAAAACTTGATCTGGTTCGCTACTATCTGTCGGTGGCGCCCGGCGCTCTCGCGGGAATCCGCGATCGTCCGGTGGTCCTTAAGCGCTTCGTCGACGGCGCCGAAGGCCAGGTGTTCTATCAGAAGCGCGCACCTACCAACAGACCCGAATGGTTGAGAACTGTCACGCTGTCCTTCCCTTCAGGCCGCAAGGCGGAGGAGGTCGTCGTCGACGACGCGGCCGGCCTCGCCTGGATCGTGAACCTGGGTTGCATCGAGCTACATCCGCACCCTGTGCGCTCGAGCGATCTACAACACCCGGACGAGTTGCGTGTCGATCTCGATCCCGGTCCTGGGGTCGGCTGGGACGACGTGCGTCGTGTTGCTCTCGAGGTCAAATCGCTTCTCGAGGAGATGGGACTTCATGGTTGGCCGAAAACCAGCGGTTCACGCGGGATGCACGTGAACGTGCGCATCGAACAGCGCTGGACCTTCAGCGAAGTGCGACGCGCGGCAGTTGCGCTATCGCGTGAAATCGAGCGGCGCGCACCGGCATTGGCCAGCTCAAAGTGGTGGAAGGAGGAGCGTCACGGCGTGTTTTTGGACTACAACCAGAACGCGAAGGACCGCACGACCTGTTCTGCTTATTCCGTACGCCCGCTTCCGGACGCGCGTGTTTCCACGCCACTTCATTGGGATGAGGTGCCCGACTGCGATCCCGCTGACTTCACCGTACTCACCATTCCCAAACGCTTGGCTGAGTTTGGCGATCCTCACGCAGACATGGACGCTAAACCAGGTTCGCTTGAAAAGCTGCTCGAGCTCGCAGCGCAAGACGAGTCCGCTGGACTTGGCGACGCGCCGTGGCCTCCACACTTTCGCAAGATGGAGGGTGAAGCGACGCGCGTGGCGCCATCGCGCGCCAGGTCCAGCATAAGGAAGACGCGAACGAAGATGCCTCTCGTGGTGATTGCGAACTCTACCAGGAAGGACGCCGCTCTCGAGGGATTGGAAAGGTGGAAGAATAGTCATCCCGAAGTGGCTAAGTTTCTCGCAGTGGACGACGTGCTGATCGATTCGATGCGAGGTAGATCATCCACCTGGACCAGAATCCGAGTGAACCTGCGGAACGTGCCCGAAGGCTTACGCCCACCGCAAGAAACTCCCGACCCGGATGACGATCCAACACGCGAGTGGCGAAAGTTGCGGGGTTCGAAACAGCATCGGAAATAGTCAATTCAGCGACCGCTCCCGAAAATTTCCGCCAGCTCCTGCGGCGGAACAACTTCGAGCTGTTCAAAGGTGCACTCGCTCGGCTTCTTGTCCAATCGCCACCTTCGGAACTGAGCCGTATGACGGAAGCGATTGCCTTGCATGTGGTCGTAAGCAACTTCGATTACCAGCTCGGCTCGTAGTGGCTCCCATGACAGATCCTTCCCATGGCTCCAGCGACTCTGGGCGCCGGGAATGCGATGACCGTTTGCGAGTTCTTGTGTGGCCCAATGTTCCCAGGGGTGAGCGGCAAGCGCGTTGTTGCGGTATGGTGCGAGATATTCCACCAGCTCACGCCGCACCTTTTCCGTGAAACTCGCGCACACGCCAACATGCTGCAATACCCGGGAGTCATCAAATAGCCCTAGTAGGAGGGAGCCGACAGCGGCGCGCTCACCCTTCTTGTGCCAGCGAAAGCCGGCCACGACACAATCGCATTCCCTTTCGTGCTTCACCTTGAGCATCACGCGTTTATTAGATTCATAGGTTCCCGAAATCGGTTTGGCAATGACGCCGTCGAGACCAGCGCCTTCAAAGCGGCGAAACCAGTCGGTCGCCACAGTCATTTCGCTGGTTGCGGGGGTCAGGTGGATAGGCGGATCTGCAGCTGAAAGTAGTGATTCCAGCTCCCGACGACGGCCTTCAAAGGGGATGCTCCGCAGATCTCGATCCCCTTCCGCGAGGAGGTCGAAAAAGACAACCGATGCCGGGATCTCCTGTGAGAGAAGCTTCACCCGTGACGCGGCGGGATGAATGCGGAGTTGTAACGCTTCGAAGTCGAGCGCGCCATTCTTTGCGACGACGATTTCTCCGTCAAGCACGCAGCGGGTAGGCAACTGTGACTGCATTGGCTCAAGCAGTTCGGGAAAGTAGCGGTTCAGCGGTTTTTCGTCGCGGCTCTGGATGAAGATTTCGTCACCATCGCGAAAGATGAGGGCACGAAATCCATCCCACTTGGGTTCAAAAATCCATGATCCTTCTCTAGGTAGTTCGCCAACTCTTTTCGCGAGCATCGGTAAAATCGGTGGGTCTACTGGAAGCTGCATACTTCAATCTTATACTCCAATTGACTCTGCAGCTTAAGGCTTGATCATGAACGACCGCACACGACTCTACCGGCCTGTGCGAAGTTTCGGTCCCATGAGGTCAGTAGCGCCACGCGTGAATACTCAGCGTCAACTACTTCGGTCTACAAATTCATTGACCCAACCACCCACCCGAAAATCCCGCACGCTGGAGGCCGGCAACAATGTAGGGACACTTCCGCATCAATCGCCAGAGAAACCC
>DASXSC010000223.1:0-24654 GCA_036506215.1 Pyrinomonadaceae bacterium
GGGCCAAGAAGCGAGGTGTGCCTCAAATACAAGCAGAGAGAATTTTCATGGGAAAAGTTACTTCAGATATGTCGATGTCGCTGGATGGATTTATCACCGGGCCGAACGATGACAAGACGTTTGGGTAGTAGGTGGCGCTGACATCGTGCAGCAATTCTTGAAAGCTGGATAACTTGACGAAGTACTGTTTCATCTCGTCCCTGTATTACTGGGTGAGGGCAGAAGGTTGGTCGACCAATTAGGCAGCAAGCACATTGAGTTGAAAGGCACTCGAGTAGTCGCGTCTCCTGCTGTCACCCATCTTCGCTTCGAAGTCTCGAACAACAGATTGACTAGATGAACATGATAGACACGGGAGGCAATACAGTGACCAAATTTCTTATTCGCCCCTTACCGAAGCAGGTTTCAGCGGCATTGAAGTCGTGATGAAGGAAATTGTTTTGATTCAAATTCAGCTACGCTTAGTAATTCCATACGTCGTTAGCGATCGAAGGCGCGCCGGTCATCCCTAGCGCTAACGAAAACTATTTCGCCTAAAGGCGGAACCGGAGAGATAAGGACGAAGGGAAATCGTCATGAAACTATCCTATTCGCGGTTAGCGGTGCTGTTAGGTCTTCTTTTGCTGGCGGTCGGAGGTATTGCGATTTTCTTGAGCGGCCGTATGAACTCTTCCGCGCCATCCAGCCGTCCATCTAGCCGTCCCGATCTCGAATACTTGAAAGCGGTAAACAGCGTGGCGCCTCCGCAAGACCCAGAGCTGCTGTTTTTGTTGATGACGCAGTATGCGAATGCCAATTTGCAGGCGGAGGGAGCGGAGTTTTTCTCGGCGCGATTAAAAGAATTCGATCCCCGCCTGACGCCGGTTCAAAAATCTTTGTATCTGAGCATCATCGGCTTGTTGCGCGCTCAACAGGCACCCTCCGTGTCGTTGTTGCATCGCTATGGTTATGTCAAAGAAACGATCGCCATTCTCGACCAAGCGAAGCAGATCTCGGGTGGCCAGGTGTTCGTTGTGAACTGGATTGCCGGCATCGTCCACACAGAGCTTCCGGGCTTCTTTAATCAGAAAAAGGCTGCCCAGGAGGAGTTGACATGGTGCGTCGAGAACAGCGGCAAGGCGCCTCATGTAGGGTGGTTGCGCGAGGTTTACTATCACCTCGGTAAACTCGCGCTCAGTCACGGCGACCACGCCAAAGCGGACGAATACTTGCGCCGCAGCGGATACACCGACTTTGACCATCCCATCACACTGGCGACTCCGTTTTCCGAGGAAGCAGTTTCCGGGCACACGTTCACCCCGCGGCGGATCGCCGAGATCGTTCCCGGCCGCGTATACGCAATGTCCGGTTTCGAATTCACGGAATACTATTTCGTGGTCTCGGCGGATCGGCGTGAATTGATCAGCATTGACGCCGGCACGCGTCCGGATTCCGCAAAAGGCGCATACGAAGCGCTGCAAGCGTATGCTCCGGGCCTGCCGCCGCTGACAACTGTTTTCATTACTCACGCACATTGGGACCACGTCGGCGGTATTTCGTACTTTCGTGGTCTGAACCCTCGTCCCAGGTTTTATGGACGAGGAAACTATCAGGAAGAGTTCGAGCGGGAGTTCAACGGGCCGGAGATCTTCGCGAAGCAGTTCTTTGGAGAACGATTCAGCTCCGAGGATGTTCGGAGCTACAAACCGGACATTGCGATCGACAACCGGACGGACCTGAACATCGGCGGTTCGAAGTTCGAGCTGATCCCGATTCGAGGCGGCGAAACCCCCGATGGCATGCTTATCTATCTTCCCGACGAAAGAGTAATGTTTATGGGTGATTGCATGATGCCGTATTTGGGGGCGCCGTTCGATGAAGACGGTAATCTGCAGGGACTATTCGATGCGATCGATGTGATCGTGAGCAGGAACCCTCAGCACCTGTTGCACGGACACGAACCTATCACGCGGACCTTCACCTCGCCGCTGATTCTCAGCCATCTGAAAACAGATTTGGCATGGTTGCGAGACCAGGTTCTCACAGCCATTCGCCGTGGTGACGAACGCGCCGCTATTCATGAGTTGAATCTCATTCCGCCGGATCTCCTGGCCAACCAGCCCGATGTTTATCAGCCTTACTACATCCTGCGCGAGCATGTGATCGACAGAATCTACGATCAAAACGTGGGGTATTGGGAGGCGAACCTTCAAGGTCTGGATCATCTTGGCAAGGAGGATCGCGCCGAACTTCTGGCCGACTATCTCGGCCTCTCGGAGGGGCAGATTGTTAAAGCCGTGGATCGCCTGGCAGGTGATGGAAAGTATGAATTGGCGTCCTATCTGCTGGAGTCCTCGGAGGCAAGGTTTCCGAAGAGCGAATCCCTGAAGCGTGCCAAGCGGCTCGTGTATTTGAAGCTAATGGAAAAGAATCAGAATACGGATCCCTTCAAGTTCATCATCTATTCGGGACGGATCGGCGAACAGACGCCGCAAATCAATCCGGGCAAGTGAGTGCCGGTGCTTCGTAAGGGCTGAAAGAAAGGAGAGCGAATGCTGTTCTTAGTCGAGTTGGATCATGTGAAACGGTTCCGCGCCGATTCGTATCTCGGCGCTTGATCACTACCATGGCGGATCGCGACGACGGACTGTGACTGATTGGACTTAACATGAATAGTAGTAGATAGAAACGCGACGTGGGTCGCGAGATCAAGGAGGCGGTGCAATGCGAAAAATCATCGAATCCACCCTCGTGTCACTCGATGGAGTGTTCGGAGAACCGCACACCTGGGCCATGGAATACTTTGACCAGGAGGCCGAAAAGATCTCGATAAGTCCATCGAGTTCTTTTCCAAACTTGGCTTCACGTTCAAACCGCAGTTTACTGACGAAACCGCCACTTGCATGATTGTGGCCGAGGATATTTTCGTCATGCTAGTGACCGAGTCGAAGTTCAAGACTTTTACGCCGAAAGAAATCTGTGACTCAACAAAGAGCACAGAAGTTCTGGTGTCCTTATCTCACATGTGCGATCGGAAACGAGCGAGCCGCGAGATTCTATGAGAAATGCGGATGGCGTCGAGCTGGGAATATGGTCAACCTTTTGGAAACCGCAAGCGGAACCTTTTCGCTGGAAGTGTGGCGTTATGAAAAATCTCTGAACGTCCCTTTGAAAGAGTAAATTTAGAACAGAGCTTGAGACTTGCTGCCGATCACTACTGGAGCTCTCGTTCATTACCCGCCTTGATGTCCATCAAAAAAGCGACCACTGGGTTGCCGGCCCGTCTACATCACATGTTCGCAGCGCGCGCCGCTTCTTCTAACGCCTTCATCGCCATCAGGTAAGGACCCGGGCCATAGCTAACTCTCGCGACGCCGTGCTCTGCTAGTACGCGCACGGCCGGGGTCGTGTCGCCGACCATGATGTTGAGAGGAAGCGGCGACGCTTTAACTAGGCGCGCGATCAAAGTGATATCCGTTAAACCGGGCGCGAAGAGTCCGTCCGCACCAGCCTCCGCATATGCGCGTGCTCGCTCGATCGCCTCAACAACCATCGCATCATCATGCGGTCCTGACGGCCGCTGAAAAAAGACATCTGTCCGAGCATTAATGAAGAAGCGGATATTGGCTGCATCTGCCGTCTGCCGAGCGCGTCGGATTCGATCGCCTTGATCGACTGTCTCGCGGAGTTTTCCATTTGCTGGAAAGCTGTCCTCCAGATTGCAGCCTGCAGCCCCCGCGTCAATAGCGAGACCGATGGTCTCGCCAACCACTTCCGAAGTATCGCCGTAGCCGCTTTCCAGATCGATCGTCACTGGTAGATCCGTCGCGCCGACGATCCGGCGCAGATTGTCGATCGCCAATGCAAGCGGCATGTGCTCGCCATCAGCAAAGTTGTTTGCATTGGCGACTGACCAGCTGCCAGTCGCAATCGCCTTAGCACCCGCCGTCGCGACTGCTTTGGCGCTGCCTGCATCCCAGATGTTAAAGAGCACGAGCGGCTCCCCGGGAATGTGCAATGCCCGGAATTGTTCAGCCTTGCAGTTTTGATCCGTCATTTTTTTCTCCTGCATGATTCCAGTTTGCGTGGCGTCTTTTCAACGAGAGGCCCGCCTCGAGATCACGTCCAGTCGCCCCGGCGGCTCTGATCGCAAGCGCAACGGCGCGGTCGGTTTCGCGATTAGCTAGATTCAGCTGAGCCAGAACCCACGCACGCTCCGCATCGACGCCTGGCCCGAGGTAAAACTCTGCGGCGTGATCGGCGAACGCGAGTGCATGACGAGCCAAAACCCACTCAAAGCGCTGTCGCGCAAGAGAGATCTCGCGTTCGCCCCGCAACGCATCACCAGTTCGACCCCAAATTTTGGGTGTGAACAGTAGACCACTTAGGAAGAGAGCCGCTATCAAGATCTTTAGCGACTTGCTTGAAGAGACTTTAGTTCTTTAGTTATTCAGGGCCGACTGTCTGAATTCCGAGGGTGAGCGGCCGTAAGCTTGGCGGAACACAGCGCTGAAATGGCTGTGGCTCGAGAAGCCGAGGTCGAAGCTTAGTGTGGTGAAGTCGTCGTACTGCGAGATTAGGTCCAGCGCCCGTGCTAACCGCAGGCGCAACTGATAGCGATACAACGGCAGCCCTTCCACTTGTTGGAAGATCTGCGTGAGATAAACCGGCGAGACGCGCACTTCAGCGGCGATCTCGGCCAACGTCCAGCGCCGCGCCAGATCGCTCGCCAGGACGAGCTTGGCCCGGTCCGCCAACCGCTGTCGGCCGACACTGCCGCCCGGCGCGTGTGTGGTGCGCGGGCCCAGCGCCCGCTGCACCAGAGTCAGGGCCAGGCTTTCGGCTTCCAAAGGTTCCGCAATGTTCTGGCGTAGGGTGTGCCGCAGCAGCGCCACGAGCGCCTGGGCTCGCGCATCAATCCGCAGGCGCTGTTGCCGAAATGCCAGCGCCCCACCGTCGCACAGAAAAGTACGTGGCGCCAGTTCACGCAGCTGCGGTTCGCTGATGAGCAGGCACAGACTGGCATCACCACCCGGCACGGGGTGGCTGACCCGATAGCCTTCGGTGGCGTTGAAAAACAGAGCCTGATTCGCCTCGGCGACGGCCTGGTCACTCCCCAGATGCCGCACATAGACGCCGCGATAAGGAAACACCAGCTGTGTCTCGATCGCGCCCTCTTCCGCACTTTGACCAATGCATCTCCGCTGGCAGTCCACGTCCAAGACCGTAACGGTGGGAGTTTCCAGCAGCGACTGAACAGCAACTTCAGACATTGGCTTTACTTCGTTTTCTAGCTCCACATTCTTGGCCCGGCAGTGCGATAAAAAGAGTATCACGCACGTCGTTGAGATCGTAAATCAATGAGATGCCGCCCAATCGGATGAGCAATTTCCGGCTCACAACGACCACACTGCGCTGAGCAGAGTGGCATCACTAAATCTCAAGGGAGAGATGCGGGCTGAGGGATCTCAAAAAGTCTCGCGCCTCGAAGGCCTCTCCCGCCGCCACCACGCCGGTCTTCTTCGCCAATCCTTTGACCACACGTTCTGTCGCTTGCACCACAATGGGTGCAGTGATCGCGTAGATGTCTCGCCCGCGCGCTACGATTCGCCTCTTCTCGCTTCCCCTTCGCGCGATCACGTCCATAAGAAAGATCTGAGACGAGCGTCCGCTCTCGTCCATCGCCGTCGGCGCAGGCGTCTCAGGATTGCGGATGTCCAAGAGTGCCGCGACATTCACGTATGCTCGAATCTCAGGGGTCTGCAGATGTCGGGAAATGGTGATAGTTTCGGCTAACGTGAGACTCTCAACCTCTAAGGGGCCGAACGGTTCCGGAAAATTCCAGATGCGCGCAGGTGGCTGGTCAGCGCGCTCCAATTTATTGTTCGAAAAAATGAAACGCCGCCCGGGATTGCGCTGGCCCGTCAATCGAGTTCCACGCGTCGGCTGCCAACTATCGAGCGCAACTGCGATGCAAATTTCGTCTGCCTCAGCCCATTCTGCCATAGCCTCAGTGGCTAGGAGATCGCCCAAACCGCCGTAGAACGCCATCGCGGGAGCGATCACCACGCCCGCATTGCGCGAAGCTTCGGCAAATCGTTCGAAGACGCCGAGTACAGCCAGTTGTTCCGCAGCCACATCCAAATAGTGAATACCCGAACGGAGCGCAGCGTTGATGACCGGCTCCGCTGTGTCGATGAACGGCCCGGCGCAATTTATGACCGCGGCGGCGCCGGATACCGCGTGGTCAAGCGACGCGGGATCGTTGATCACCGCCACGCGCACTTCCAATCCCGGATGCGCGTTGCGTACGTCGTTCAGCTTCGCATGATCTCGCCCAGACAGAATGGGTGACCATCCACGTTTGCACAACTCTGAAACAACGAATCGTCCAGTGTGTCCGTATGCGCCAAAAACAGTTACCGTGCGATTGAACGTCATCAGGTAACTCCTCCGGCAACGCGATGTTTGTCACTCCACAGCCTTGCCGCTTCTTCGGCGATCAGATCCGGCATTTCTTCTGGGAAAAAGAGATTCGCCCCTTCCACTCTTCGTACACCGCGCGACCCAGGTAGTGTTCTGTCCAACCAGTCCGCCCACTCCACCCCGAAGAGCACATCCTTCAGCCCCCAGACCATTTGTGCCGGCCCTTTCCATTGATGCAACGCCTCACGTATGCCTATCAGAGAGTTCGCTCCCATCGAAACCGCGTACTGGTTCACCTGTGCCTTTTTGAGCGGAGTCTCGACCAGCGGTCTAAAATAGGTTTCGATAGTTTCATCCGTAAGGCTCTCTGGATGGGAATACGCCAGCCCGCCCATTCCCTTCGCCGACCGTGCAAGCGCTTTGTCCTTCAGTTGCGGGACGATGAATTCGTCCACAAACGTCCCTTTCCGTGCCTGCTCAATGAATGGCAAGAATTGGGCCGGCGGGCTATTTTCATCCACATCACAATTGGTCAGCAGCAGCGTTCGCACTCGCTGGGGATATGCCGCAAGAAAGAGCTGCGCCACCAGGCCTCCACTGTCGTTTGCAACCAGGTCCACCGAATCAATGTGCAGCGCATCCAGGAACATCGCCAGCATAGTCGCCTGTAACACAGGCGAAATCGTTTGCCCCTCCGGCGTCTGTGTAAAGCCCATGCCCATCACGTCCGGCGCAATGCATCTGCGGTGGGTATGGAGCCTCTCGAGGGCTCCGCGCCACTGGAATCCGTTCAAAGGATATCCGTGCAAAAAAAGCGCTGCCCGCCCATGACCGCGCTCAACGTACGCTACCCGGCTCACGGGTAATTCCGCGAAGCGTCTGAATCGACGATACCACGCAGCATCAATGCGCTCCTCTTTGCTAGCGAACCCACTTGCGCCGATCGCTACGGTGATCACCATTCCTGAAGATAGTTTTAGAAAATCTCTCCGGATCATTGTTGCCGCGCCGCCTCCTGTTCAACTGCTTGCCAATGTGTGCGTAATTCATAGTTGAATCGGAAGCGGTCTGCACGGTACGCCGGATTGGCGCTGGTTTGTTTCCGTTCATGGCCGACGCACCCAATCCCTGAGTCGACGTCATCTCGCGCGCTCCTACATCTACGTGCTGCACCATCACCGCACCCAAATAAAGCCCGATAGCGAGCAGCCGATAAGCAATACCGAGAGCCGACATGCGACCTGACGTCGCTCGCCATGAATGCTTGCAGCGATCGTCTTGTTACCGCCCATGACTCAGCTTCCTCACGGCTGTCGCGGAAACGTGCGCTTCCTTCAGTTTCTCTGCACACTCAATACAGCACACCTCAACCGTATGGCTGCCGATCGTGACCTTGATAGAATTCGCATCTAACTTGCAGTCGCAAGCCGCACAAGTTTTCTCAACCATGACATTACCCTCCATGAATACTCCAACGGCGCATGCGGGCCAGTAAGCCACGCAGGAAGAAAGGGGCGCTATCAGAATCTTTAGCAACCTGCTTCAACAGGCCCTGACGATATCGATCGAAGCGTACTCAGACGTAAGCGGGGGTCGAGACGGGGTTTTTACGGTAAGATTATGTAGTGGTTAAGGAATCTCGGTCAGGTCAACAATCGAGCTTTGCGCTCATCGACTGGCCTTCCATCAACAGACGCCAATCGAGTTGCACGGATTAACTCTCTTCTCGCGGCTGCCGCAAGCGCCGACAGCAAATTCCTGTCTCTAATATTAAATCCGACTACATCTTTGTAAAGCATCAAGCATAAAGAAACGCGCCGCGTTGCAAATATTTGCAAGCGCTTGACGAATTCTTTGCACCATGGTGCTAAAAGCATCGCGATGGGGCTCTGCCAAGAAATGGCTCAGACATTCTCAGAAACCAGAAAACCGTCTTGCAGTGGCGGGTTCCTTCGCACAGAGCCGCACTGCCTCATCACTGAGAACATTATTCCACAATCGAAATGTCCGGTTGACTCTCGAGCAGTGAGCGTTGGCCTGTCGCACTATCGACTGGTCGTCCGTGACCACGCGAGATAGCAAGAGTCGCAGGCGCGGACGCGATTAACCTACTTTGCAGAGCCTTGACATAGACTTTGCAACCAAAGAATAGCAGCGGCGTTAGAGTGGTTGTGACCCTCGTCCGGATAGATACGCGACGCATCAGGTCGAAAAGGACGAGTGTCCGTCATGCCGGTGTGAATAAGCCACAAGGGAGTTCCCGCGTGTGTGACGCACGAGAGGGCAGTGGTAGGCAGCGCTGCCCTCGTCAAAGTTCTTGAGCGTCAAGTCAGCTCTTCGCACCAATTTATCTCGTGTGTAAAAAAAGGAACCTGCATGCAAAAACGTTCTACAACCTCGCTCGCTCTGATTTTTTGCTTTCTTTTTACTCCTGCTCTGGCGTTTGGCAAGAGAGGAGAAAAGAATTTCAAGCAAGGAATTAAATATGAAAAAGCGCAACAGTGGGATCGTGCAGCGCAGGAATTCACCTTTGCGGTTGCTGCCGATCCTTCGAACGTTGAGTATCAGCTTCACTATCGGCGCACTCTTTTCAATGCCTCTCAGTCCTGCATGCGTCTGGGACGAGATCTCGAAGAGCAGCGTGATTACGTTGGGGCATTCAATGCTTTCCGCCAAGCTTACGGCTACGATGCGGTTAACCAACTGGCCGTGTCCGAAATGCGTCGAATGGTGCTACTGCAGGAAGATTCGAAAGGTGGAGGGCTGACGTCGACCACGGACCGAGACGAAACTGCCAAAGATTTCAAGCGAATTCGCTATACGGCGAATACTGAGTCAGAGTCTGGACGAGCTGCTAAAGACAACTCCAATGGCCCAAGACAACCGCGCGCGCAACAGTTGCGCGTTATTAGTTACGACGGCGATCTCGAAGCTTTGATCAGCAGTCTTGCCACGCAGCTCGATGTTAATGTTGTCTTTGACACCCAGTCGTTTCGTCAGCCGCGAACTATCCGAATCAATCTGCGCGATGTCTCGACGTCGAAGGCTCTCGATTTGATTTTTCTAAAGGAAGGTCTCTTTTTTCAAAAGGTCGATCGCCGCACTATCATCGTGGCCGATCAAGCCCGCCGACCGCAATTTCAGCAACTCGTGCTGCGGACATTTTACCTCGCTAACATAGATCCGCAGGACGCGCAAAAGCTTATTCAGGCGGCTATTCCCGCTTCTGTCGGGCGCCCTCAGGCTATCGTGGCTACCGAAAAATCGACCAACAGTTTAACGGTGCGTGACACGGCGGAAAACGTGCGCCTCATCGGTGAGCTGCTCAAGAACATCGACAAAGAGCGCGCCGAAGTCGTCATGGATGTGCAGATTTACGAAGTCTCGGCCGCAGACCTGTTGCAGATAGGCAATCAATTGGGAACGGACTCAACCCTCGCCAACCTCGGAGGCACGAGCAGCCTGAGCACCATCGTCGGTAGCCGTGAGGTGGCGCAGCAGGTTTTCAGCGCTCCTACCGCTCTTGGCGCTGCCCTTGTGCTGCCGTCATCAACGCTTTCGCTGTTGCAAAAGAACGATCGCTCGCGCGTGCTAGCTTCGACTCAGATTCATGCTTTCGATGGCGAGAAGTCGGATATTCACATCGGGGAGCGTGTTCCGGTGCAAACCGCGACGGTCTATCCAACGTCGACCACGAGCGCGAACTCTAATGGATATCCAGTTATCAACTATGAGCCGACGGGTCTGACGTTGGAGTTTACGCCGCAGGTGTATCCAAACCTCGACGTGCAGGTGAAGATGTCCATTAAATCGAATGATGTTGCCAATGCATCGACATTAACGCCGACTTTTACCGAGCGCACCTTGAGTGGGACTGCTCGCATTCAAAACAATCAAACAATGATGATCGCCAGCGTCTCGCAAAACCAACAGTCTCAGGGGCGCGTGGGCTTGCCGGTGGTTGGCCTAATTCCTGTTCTGGGCCGCCTATTCACGGCGCCGAGCAAAGATGGGAAGCAGACCGACATCGTTGTTGCTGTCACGCCGCGCGTTTTACGTGCTCCGGCAATCACACCTCGCGACGAAGAGATGCGACTGAGTGGAACGTTGCAGGCGCCAACCACCGAGCCGCTCGAAGCGCTGATTGCGGAAGCTGATCGCCAGGAACAAATTGCCGCGGCGCGAAGTACTCCAAAAGACGCCCGCGTCCAGGTCTCTGATCAGGAGACCACAACGTTTGTGCCGGCACCCAAGGCGTTAGCGAACCAGGTCATACCGATTTTACCGCAGCCGAGTGATGCATCTGGCCAAGCGGCTTTACTTAACCATACTGTTTCAACAGAACGAGCGCAGTCCTCGATGAGCAATGCGCTGAACTCGCTCACTGGAAGCCAGCCGCAAACTCTTGCCATGACAGGCGTCACCGGCGAAACCGTGAGCACAACCCAGACGGTATCGGGGTTTGAACTAAGCTCCGTCGCTGAACGCGCAACAATGAACATTGGTGAAAAGACCACCCTCAAGATCATGATTAAGACCGATGAACCCGTGAGCTTGGCGGTGCTCAAGCTTGGATTCGATCCGCGGCGGGTCGTCGTTCAAAAGGCTCTGGCGGGTGAAGTCTTTGCTAACGAGGTTCCGCAAATTCGACAGTCTACGGATAAGAACGGCGAATTACTGCTTGCGATCTCCGGCGTTACGATCCACGGGTCAGGTGTACTGCTCACTCTCACAATCGAAGCCTTGACGAAGGGCGAGAATGCGATTGTGTTTATCAGCGACGCCGTTCATTTGATCGGAACTGATGGTCGAGAGATTCGCGCGCGCCAATTGGGCCGGGCACGGATCGTGGTTCAGTGAACAGCCGCGTTTTTCGGAAACGCTCAAGCACAACTCTAACCCTCAAAACATTTCACTCACTGCACCCATTAAGGAGCAGGCCAAAATTAGGCGAGACCAAAACGTGGTCTAGCCGTTTGTTTTTCAGTGGGCCTTAACCTTAACAAAACTTCACACACGGTTGACTTACTCTTTTCATCCCGATTGAGTCTAAACACGTTCACTGTAAGTACGAAAACGAATATTCGAGAGGTAACGAAATGACTACGGTCCTTTCCAGCCTCAGAACAATGCAATGAAAAAACCTTCAACAAGAGTGATTTTCAGGGATCGAGTGACGACGGTTGTTCATGTGTTGCTTCTGGTCGCGCAGCTGGCGACACCCGCTTTGGTCCGATCATCAGAGTCCTTGAACCTCTGTGACCTTTCAGGAACGTGGCAGCTCAGTCAAAACCAAAGCTCTATTACGCTTGAGTCACTGCCAGAGACGATGATGAGCGGCGAACCCGTTCTTCCCGTGCGCTCGTACGAGGAATGGGTCATCGCTACTAGTGACTCCGAATGCGCTATCAGTGGATGGCGAGTGCGTGAACTGTTCAAGGTAACTGAAAAGCTGGAAATCATCCAGGATGGGTTGGAGATCACGATTAATGCCACGGGGAGCGACTTCGTCGTTTTAACGCGCACCATCTATACCGACGGACGTCAGAGTGAGCAAAGGTTTGGGTCGGGGGAAAAGGGGTTGAGCCGAGCGAGGTGGGACGGGAATCAATTTATTGTGGAGACAGATGCAGGTCGCGCTACAAAGCTGACGGAGAGATATGCTCTTTCTCCCGATGCGACACGGCTCTATGTCACGCTCAGGATCGACAATGGCCCGTGGGCACATTCTCTCCTGATTCAGCGCGTTTACGAGAGACAGCGAAGCGTGCCCTCCGATTAATGAAGTGACGTTGTAATTCACGAATCTTTAAGCCGGGGCTGCTGTCTTCCTACGATTTGTGCGGTTTGGTGCGAATTCGTCTGGGAACAGCTAAGAATGGAAGGTGCCTGCAGCTAATGAAATTCCTGACACGTGACCCCGTTGATGAGATTACCCTGACTGAGAATTTGCAGATTCTTAACAAACTCTTTGCGCTCCATTGCCTCTGTATAGCCATCAAAGCGGATGGTCCCTAATCTTTAATGGAGATCGCCATGTCAGATAAGAAAACGATTCTTCTCGTCGATGACGATCCGATGTTTGTTAACGCCCTTGCTACAACGCTCGAGGCAAACTATGACGTGTTGACGGCCGCAGACGGATTGGATGCCGTTTACACATATGAAAGCAACCGCGAGAAGGTTGCGGCCATAGTAACAGACCTCGGGATGCCACGGCTGGACGTTCAAAGTCTGGTGGGTTGGATTCATCACATCAGTCCGAACCTGCCTGTGATCATCATGAGCGACGGTTCCCGAGCAAAAGCTGTCGAGGATTTTCGCAACTGTCCAACGCTTAGCCTTCTGGTGAAGCCGTTTGCTCCCGGCCGGCTCGAGGATGCGATCCGCAACGCGCTTGAAGCTTGCACAGAACTTTCATGAGCCAGAAATATGACAAGTATTCAACGGTCTGTCGAAAGATGAGGAAATTGGATATGAAGGTATGGTTTTCCCTGGCATTTATTGGGTCGCTATTCTTATTAGGCAATCTTGTTGCAGTTGCGCAGGAACCGCCACAAGCACAACCACAGGTTCGTGAGCGGGAGGCTCCGCAAGTCGTCGGGCGAGATTACACAGCTTTGCTTGAGGGACTCTTTGCTCCGATTACCGAACAATTAAAGCTCACGAAGGAACAAGAGTTTCGCATTATTGCCATTATCATCGAATCTGAGGTCAAGTCTGACTCAGCGATGCGGAGATTTGACGACCTGGAACGATTGCTCGCCGAACATGCGCTTGGAAATCCCCTGGACGAGCCAAAGATCCAAGCGCTCGTGGAAGAGGAGGCAGAACTTCTAAGTCAAATGATTAATACGAGAGTTCACGCCTATGCCACTATCTATCAAGTGCTGACGCCCGAGCAGCGGGCTTTGGTGATGCGAAAGCTCTTAGGAAGAAATAAGATCGATGCAGACCTCGGCGCCATCAGCATCTACTGATGCTGATTGTCGGACCTCACCTTTGTCGCTGTGCGTCGAATGGCCAGGTGACGTTCACGCGCAGTACGAGCGAAACCACGGAACGTACTGCCGACATGTACCTCTACATTGTCATTTCTCGCTGGGCCAGTTCCATAAAAATCCCTTCACACAACCCCGTTGACACTGTTACCGCTGACAACTATAGTTAGTACCGGTAACACAAATATTTCGCCTCTCACCCCGACCCTGGATACTAAGAAACCTTCTGGTCATAACTTGAGCGCGGCCGAGCTCTATGGAGTGTCGTGAGTGTCAATCGAGTGATGCTGGGCCAGTTGTTACAAGCGACGAATCTGGGACTCTGGCAGCTCGCTCGACACGCCTCTGGTTCATGCGAGCCACCAGAAGCTGTGGTGGAGTTAGGCACCCCGTTGCTCGGGCGACGATGAGTCGCCTTTAGATCCTTCCAAACAAGATCGTTGATGTTGGCTAAATTAGAAGGAGGAAAGGTATGAAGAGATTCATCATCGTGAGTCGAGTTCTGCTGCTCGGCGTGGTTTGTTTAGCGGCTACCAGTTTCTCTGCGGAGGTTTGTAGTGCTCAGGTGAAAGTCTCCGCCGACGGGCCGGGCGATACGTATGAACTGCTCGAATCCAAGGGTTTCGGACTCGAGACACCGGATTGTGGCCATCCAGTACGACACGTACGCGAGGTTTTCGACAGCACACTCGGCAAGAATGTGTTCGCGTTCGACAGCCATCGCGATCTGGACAACGACCGCTGCATCAATTTCGATCGGCAACGCATGGAGGTTAAGACCGCTCCCGGTAGTACCAATCAGGATATCCTGCAACACACCAACGGTCAGACGGCGTTCTATCGCTGGAAATTTCGACTTCCATCCGGATTCCAGGCATCTCCGAACTTCACACACATCTTTCAAATCAAAGCCCAGGAGGGAAGTGATGCGGGCGCGCCTCTCGTGACGATCACTCCGCGGGCGGGCAGCCCCGACCGACTGGAAATCATCTGGACACCTCCCACGGGCCAATCAGGCGGTGGTGTTAAAGCCCAGGCCGATCTCTCGCTCTTCCGTAACGTCTGGGTTGAAGCTTTCGTGCAGTACAAAACTGCAGACGCAGGAAATGTTCAGCTCACGATCAAAAGACTGACCGACGGAGCTACCCTGGTTTCATGGAATAGCGGCACCGTGGATACCTGGAGGGATGGCAATAACTACAACCGCGGCAAGTGGGGAATCTACCGCAGCCTGGACAGTATCGCGTACCTTCGAGATGAGACTGTCCTGTTCGCCGACTGGTGCGTCTCAGAGACTAGCGCCAGCCAGTGCCCAAGCGAAGCTGGCACTACAATCAGGGTCCAGGCTGAGAACATGACGAAGACCAATTATGAAACCAATGTGTTCGAGGGAGTGACCTGCGCTCGGGCTTTGTCGACCGCACTTGGTAACGTCCGCACCGCGTTCACCGGAATCTCTGGAGTTCACGACATTACCGTTCGGTACATGGATGAGAACGACGGCCAAGCTACGTTCGCTCTTGTGGTGGGCGGCGCGGTTGTAGGAATGTGGACGGCGAACGTCGACGATCATACGTGGAAGAACAGAACGTTCACCGGTATTTTCGTCGCCGCCGGCACCGAGATCCGCGTCGAGGGCGCTCGCGCGCAAGGCGAACACGCCCGCGTTGATTACGTTGAGATTCGTTGAGCGAACACGTCATCCGCTTCGCGAAGGTCCATGGTCAACTTTTTGGGCACGGCGCGCCAATTCACACTGGTCAATTCACAGCTAAATAGTGGAGGGTAAGCATTGCTTTTATTTGCCGACTGCTTCAGGCGAGGCATAAATGTAGCCGACGCTCCGAACGGTCTTAATTCGTTCTACGCCATTCACTTGGTGCCCCAATTTTCGGCGCAAATTACTTACGTGGGTGTCTATGCTGCGATCCAATGGCGAAAGATCGCGATGCAAGACTTCTTTAACGATTCCCTCTCGCTCAAGAATCCGGCCGGGCGCGCTGAGAAGTTTTTCCAATAGCGAATATTCAACGAGGGTTAGCTCTACTACTTCTCCCGCACGACGCACTGTCCGGGTGCGGCTATCGATTTCGATGTCGCCGACGACTAAGATCTCACGCTCCTGTTTTTGCTCGGGATCGATCTGTGTGCGTCGAAGAACGGCGCTGATCCGCGCCACTAGTTCGAGCGGATTGAATGGTTTCGCAAGATAATCGTCTGCGCCGATCTGCAAGCCAATTATCCGATTAATGTCGTCGCCCAGGGCTGTCAGCATGACGATGGGCAAACGCGAACGCGCGCGAATGTGGCGCAATACTTCGAAGCCGTTCATGCCTGGCAACAGAAAATCGAGCACAGCCAGCGCGTGCTCGCCGGAAAGGGCACGCTTTACGCCGGCCGCGCCGTTGTAAACTGCTTCGACTTTATAGCCGTCGGGTTCAAGATACTCTGTTACAAGTTCGCAGAGCCTAATATCATCGTCAATCATCAGTATCTGTTGCATCGCTCAACTCATTTCCAGCAAGAGCCCCAGGAAACCCCCGCCTAGTGTTCGTAAATGTCGCTCCAATATTAGTTGGAGTCGATATTTGCCTTCATTGGCGAACTGAGGAGACGACGCAGTCATTCCTTATTCGCGCCTCGGAGTAGGAAAGTTCCACAAAATGTGTTGTCGACGGATAATCGCAGACCGGCTACAACGCTCGTCATCTGACGTGTCGTTTCAAGCGGTGTTCAGCCAGACGCACAACCGAACGTCGCAAACGTTCAGCTTGCTTTGAAGCTGTGTTCTGAATCGGATTGATTAAAACACGGATGCTGCGGATCTCAACGGAGTTGCCCGGCATTTTTTTCTCTCTGGTTCACTTGTGACATCGCAGTCTGGCGCTCCTTACAAAACTTTTCCTTTTCTTGACACACTCTTTGCATCCCAACCGGCAAGTCATTCGTCTTATCAGTTAGCAAAAACAAAAGAGCAGCCATGCAACGTTTTTGGCGACGCTTTTGTGGTTAACACACTGGGTCTCATTAAGGATCTGGTGAGGGGGTAGATGCGCTGATAATGCAAAGCAAAGCGAACCGGAGCCCGACGAGCTTTGCGTGAAGGAGTGAGTAGAAATTTCATGCTGAAAGTACAGGCAGAAAAGTTGGGGACGGTTACGATTCTGCATTTTCAAGGCCGCATCGTGAACGGCATCGCCACCACGACTCTGCGCGAGGCTGTGTTTTCCCAGGCACGCGCGAGCACCGTGGTACTTAATTTGGCGCAGGTCGATCTGATTGATGCCGGCGGTTTGGGTGCGTTGCTGGAGCTGCGCGAGTGGACGCAGTCAAAGCGAATTGAGTTCAGACTGATGAATGTCACCAGGCTCGTACAGCATGTGCTTGAGATCACGTCCCTCGATTCCGTGTTCGAGATCACGTCCCAAGAGATGGTGCTGGCCGCGGCAGGGCCAACGTCCGTCATGCGTGGGCGACCCGTTAGCGTGTTGAAGGTCGATAAGGCCCTTAGCTCGCAACATCTTGATACTATGAGACGATATGAGACGAGTTGATGAGCCACGAAGAGGCTGCCGATCAATCCGAACCCAATCAGGCGATCGCGACTGGTAGGTGCAAGTACCTCCCGAGTCCCACGTTCTTTTATTGAGACTCTCAAAGAAAGTGAAAGGACCTGGTCAATGTAGATTTTGACGTCCGGATTGTTAACAAAAGCTCGCTCTATCAAGGCTCTTCTTGCCACTCTTATTGCTTCGATCGCGTGCTTTTCATGGGTTTCCATCGCAGAGCCGTAGTTGTTTTACATCGGCGCCGCCTGCGAAGGTTGTTCTTGAGCGACTTCGATTTGGGAAAGTACTACGCACGCTCCTGGTGGTCAGTATGGCCGATGGCCAATAATCATATGGTACATAAACACCTCACAACCAGAAGGCCCAACACATATTCAATTGCGATCACTGCTGATGACACGCCATGCATGAAAATTCCGAGCTGATCATGATTCCTGCTTTCGGTGTTTCGTTTGGCGCATTGAATAGCGCGACGTTGCTTTGCGCTTGTTTAATCCGATCCTCCAATACACCCTGGAACTTCCAGCTCACATACTCACGC
The DNA here is from genome assembly GCA_036506215.1 of Pyrinomonadaceae bacterium. Taxonomy (GTDB): domain Bacteria; phylum Acidobacteriota; class Blastocatellia; order Pyrinomonadales; family Pyrinomonadaceae; genus PSRF01. Next base: position 17,517 of record DASXSC010000223.1, read on the forward strand.
GAAAGCTTTGCGGTCGCGTAAATTTTTTGCGCGGTTTGCCAATCGCCCGACTTTACCAGCATGTCACCCATATTCAGAAAAAAGCCTTCGAAATTATGAGGCGCGATCCAGGAATTCCAGCAAACGCGCTTCTGCCCCTCTTTAGTTTCAGTTGACATGTACTTGGAATAGTCCGGGTTTGCACGATCGATCTTCTCGCCGGCGCATACATCCAGGTTGCGCCACTCCCATTCCAGGCCCTCACCGAACCTTGGCGAGTCGGCAGGCTGTTGGCTCATTACGTAGCCGGCAGTAAAGAGATTGAACTCAGGCCACGCCCGGATCGAATCGCGCAACATGAAATAACCCTCCCGTGTGAGTTTTTCGTCCTTGTGGATACCGCCTTCCGCCAGCGTCGCGGCAGCCAAAAACCCCAAATAGCGGGCATCCGACCGATCAAGGGCCACTGCCTCAGTGAAATATCTCCGCGCTAGAACAGTATCATCTGTGATGGTGGCGGGAATTGAATTCAACCGAGCGCGTTCCGACATTCGCCAAATGTGCAGCCAGCCAATATGAGCGGCGGTCTTCGCATCGGACGGCGTCTGCAAGTAGGCAGCCGTCAAGATTTCCAATGCAGGCTGAATCTTTTCATACTCGCCGCTATGAAACGTTTGCCAGAAGAGATCGTCAGCCTTTGTGGCAGCTTCGCTCCGCGATGTCGCAGCCTGTTTCCTGGGGGCAAGCTGCACCGCAATTCGAGCCCAGCTCGCCCAGACAAGAGCGCCTATTCCTCCTATAGCCAACACTATGACGATCACCAACCATTTTTTCTTATTACGCATTTCTGTTACTTCCTCTGTTGCTCTTCTCGATCCGTGCGCGTTCTTCTCAATCTTCACAAAGCGAATAAGATCGCCTAGAATCTTGAGTGTTAGCAGTTAGCTATATATCAATTAGATATACACCAGTCAAGTTATGAAGAGCCCTCGAAGTAAATTCGCGATGCTGGGAATGCTGAGCATCCGCCCCATGTCCGGTTACGACATTAAAAAGGCGGTCGAAGGCAGCATTAATTATTTTTGGACTGAGAGCTACGGCCAGATATACCCGATGCTCAAGAGTCTTGTTGCCGAACGGCTGGTAACGAAGACTGTGAAAAAGCAGGCGGGCCGGCCAGATCGTCATGTTTACGCGCTAACTGCGGGTGGCCGCAAAGAGTTGCACACCTGGCTCACTGGTCGAGTGATGCCTACGGTCGAACGTAACGAGCTATTGCTGAAGCTGTTCTTCGGCGAGGAGAGTTCCATTCCGGTCAACGTAAAGCACATTGACGAATACCGGAAACTACAAACAGAACTACACGAAGCAATCACAAGGATTGAACGAACTATCAGATCCCATCCGGAGAGTCCCGATGCGCCTTACTGGTTAATGACAGTCAACTATGGAAAGAAGATTAGTAAAGCGAGGCTTGACTGGTGCGATGAAACGTTAGCCAAGCTCAATAAGATGGCGAGAGCGAATAACCGTAACAAAAAGTGAGCTGCTGCTGGCGCGCGACGGACGTTGCCGTCCTAACGGAGGTTGAAAATGAAAAAGGCAATCCTGTTTCTATCGATTCGTTGCATCTGGTCTGGTGATGGTCACGATTTATAACACGCTCGTCGATGCCAAAAGCTGGGGTGCTGACATTCCCGGCTCGATTCAAGCGGCCAGAGACTATTTCAAACACGTTGGCCAATTCAGGATCACATCGAAGAGATCAGAACAGCCGCGAGCCAGTGGAGTGAGATGAATTGGCTTCGCACATTGCTCTGATTAGGCGGCGTTTTGTTTTCATTCAAAGGACTTGACACTTATTACAAGACCCAAGCGGTAGCCAAGGGCAAGCCAAAGAGCGGGGCCGTCTCGCTTCTTCCGAATGTAGAGCCAACGGGAGGGTCTCGACACACTTCGTAAAGCGTTAGACGGGCGCTGCGCGTGTCTAAGGCCGCCAGTCATGTAGGATTCGGCCGATGGCTTCGAGGCGACTAGCACCCTGATTGGGCCACAAACTCGGCAGGAGCCAGCCGCCTTCATCAATCTCGTTCCAAGCGTAGATCAAAACGACCGACGCATGTGCGTTTGATGGATGCTGTGCGCACCAATCGAGCGAAGCTCTAAGGTGCGCGGCCAACTCGGCAGGCGTTGGCGTTGCATAGTAGAACTGAATTGCGTCGGCCGGATCCGGCTTCTCCCACGACACTGGATGTTCAACGCGCGGACGCCGATCCCATCCAGCGGTGACTAATGGACACACGTTTGCTCCCGTGGCTCTCCAGTCGTCCCATTTTGATTGAGCCTTGCTGGCGAGCGTGGCGTACGGCGCACCTCGGTCACCAAAATTCAGCGAGTAGGCTCCCATCGCATCCAAATTAAGCCAATCGATAACATCTTTGGCTCCATTCCAACCCCACAAGTGGACGATGTAGGGCCTCTTCAAACCGGCCTTAGCCGCCGCGGCTCGAAGTCGCTCGATTCGGTTCTTAATGTCAGGCCAGTTGGGATCGGCGACTTTTTCTGGTCCGAGGAGAAACAAGAGCGGCCGACCGCCTGCGACCTTCTGATAATTGCGTTGGAGAAAGTAGCCAATCAATCTAGCGATGTCCGCGTCGCCGAAAGTGTAGCGCTGGGCGATCATTGCGAAGCGGATGTCGGCTCGGCGCGAACTGCGGAGATAGAGGTCGAGACCGCCAAGGGTCTGCGGGTTATCCTGCGGGTACATCACGAAGGCCCAATAGTCGAGTCCGGCCCGGTGCGCATAGCCAATCTCCTGATCCATGACTGCCTGTGTGTTGCCGCGAACTCGTACTTCCGTTCCTGATATCTCTTCGGCGTAAAACGGCAGCCGGTAGTGCCACCGCTGAGGGCCAAGCGATCTTTCGACCTGAAGACCTACATCGTAGCCGGCGACATTGCCAATCCAGGCGTCCCACCGAATCGCTCCTACGACAGGACGACGATAGACGGGCGTCTCAAAGGTGCGTGCTACCGTTGACGAGCGATCGTGACTGCCGCTCAAAACGACCAGAGCGATCAGAACGCTGAACTGAATTAGTCGCAACCGTATTTGCAAACTACAACTCCCATCACCGTGACCTCCGAGGCTTCGTTAGAAACAGCGTCGAAGCCGGCGCAGTCCCTCTTGAATGCAGGCGGTTGGGATGGCCCCGTATCCGAACAGGAGACCGGCGCGCGGTGGTGCGTCAAACGAAAATCCCGACAGTTCTTGAATCTGTACCCCGTTGTCGGCAGCGCTGCGAACGCAGGCGCTGAGCTTATCGACAGATGCAGAGAGAGCCAGCGCGGTAACGTGGAGTCCGGCAACTGACGGAATGATCCTTAAGTGCTCAGAGAAGTCGCGCGCGAGGATGTTCGTGATCAAGCGGTGACGCTCCGTGTACACACGACCGACCTTCCGAACATGTCGAGCAAATCCGCCATCGTCGATGAAGCGTGCCAGCGCTCCCTGGGCAAGAATGGAGGTGTGCCAATCTGTGACGTACTTCGCTTTATGCACTGCGGGGGTGCAACAGCTGGGTGTCACTACGAAGCCAAGACGTAGGGCCGGCAACAATGTCTTCGAGAATGAGCCGACGTAGACCACTCGACCTGACGTGTCCAAAGTTTGCAATGGTTCGAGGGGACGCTCTTCGAAGCGAAACTCGCTGTCGTAATCATCTTCGATGATCGCGACATTCTTCTGCGCAGCCCAGTCCAACAGCGCCAGACGTCGTTGCAGTGACATCGTAACTCCGAGCGGATATTGGTGCGAAGGTGTCACGTAGACAATGATATGAAGTTCCACCGGGCGCAGTTTAGCTTGGTAAATTGGCTTGGTCAAAAATGACAGAATTGGCTCTTGCAGCAGTCCTCTGTGGCGTGTACCTTCCCGCTCATACATGACCCTCCGATCGTAAAAATGGAGCCAATTACCATGGGATGCTTCCACCGAACAGTCGCAACGAGCATATTGATTGCAATCACTTCCATTTCTGTTGCACACGCCCAGGGCACCACTTCCGCAACTGCTAAAGACGGTCCCAAACTGAGTGGCCTGCACGATTTCGATTTTCTTGTCGGTGAGTGGCGTGTGCATCACCGCCTCATCCGCGGCGGTACTCAACGGGAGGAATTCGATGGAACGGCTAGCAATCGTCCTCTCATGGACGGGTGGGCTAACGTGGAAGACCACAGGTTCGACAGGTCTGCCGGCGTCTCCCGGGGTGTCGCGCTGCGCGCCTACGATGCGCAAACTGCGCAATGGGCAATCTGGTGGGTTGACAGCCGCGTTCCTCATGGCGCCGTGGATCCGCCGGTCAAAGGGCGTTTTGAAAACGGCGTCGGAACTTTCTATTCCGATTACGTCCAGGACGGAAAGCCGATGCGGGTGCGCTTCATCTGGTCCCACCTCACCTCAAAATCCGCGCAATGGGAGCAGGCTCTTTCCAGCGACGCTGGGAAAACCTGGGAAACGAACTGGATCATGGAGTTCGAGCGTTCCCCGTAAAGGACGAAAGTTGGTCGAAATGGCGACATTCATTGCTTCCGACCATGCAGCGGTGACGGGCACAATTCGTGTGGGCAATAGTCGACTAAAGGTGTGCTTCATGAGAAACATGTTCGCTCCACTGGAACCTTTCGCCTTCGCGCTATTCCGCATCGTATTCGGTTTTCTGTTCTTACAATTTGGTACCCAAAAACTCTTCGGGTGGCCCAACACCCCCGTTGGTTACACACCATCGCCACTAATGAAAGTCGCCGCGTGCATCGAGCTGACCTGCGGATTCCTAATCATGATCGGATTCGTTACCGAACTTGCCGCTTTCCTGGCCTCCGGCGAGATGGCGGTTGCCTATTTTCTGGCTCACTTCCCCATCGGATTCTGGCCGCTCCTCAGCCGGGGCGTTCCAGCAGTGCTCTTCTGTTTCGCGTTTCTTTTTATTGCCGCCCACGGCGCTGGTATTTGGAGTGTCGATGGCCTATGGAGAAAGCGGCCGGCGAACAAGTCGAAAGTTGCGACGGAAGTTCCCCGACTAAGTCGCGGACGCTCTTGCTCAGGCTGAACTTGCCCCAGGGCCCTTGACTTTCTCCCCTTGCTCCCCAGTCGATAAGTCGCCACCGTAGCCATGTTAAAGATCGTTTCATAGCCGTCGTCTAAGGTGGAGTAAACCAGGCATACACAGCCCCAATGAGGTCTCTCATGTGCAACGCGATCGACAACCAGCGCATCATCGTGGTGGGTGCGAGCCGAGGACTGGGCCGAGGCATCGCCGCGGCGCTGGCAGGGCCGGCGCTCGCGACCTCGCGATCGGAAAGGACGAAGGCGCGCTCGAAGAGCTGAAGCGACAAAGCGAGGGCCGCGTCGAATTCACCGCCGTGATGCCACGAACCCGAGCTTCGTGGCCCGCGTGCTGAGCAGCGAAGATCCCGACGGCGTAGACGCCATACCAAGAGGTCGTATTAGTTTTCCCTTGTGGGTCGGGTTTCAAACCGATTTTCTGTCCGAATGAATCCAGACTCACGAGACGTTGTCGAAATCGCCGTGCGCCGCCCGTCATACCAATGACCGTGGTCCGACCACGAAGAGGAGAACGACATGCTCTATGCCTTGCTCATCTACGAAAAACCGGCCGACTTCGCGCGCCGCGACCCTTCAGTCGAGAAGGACGTGTACGTCGGCGCATGGCGCAAGTATTACCAGGCAATGGTTGAGGCCGGAATCTACGTCGGAGGCAATCCGTTGGACGCGCCGGAAACCGCCACGACGGTGCGGTTGCGCGATAGCAAGCGGCAGATTCAAGACGGCCCGTACGCCAGCACCAAGGAGCAGCTAGGCGGCTTCACCCTGCTCGAGCTGCCGTCGCTCGATGCGGCGTTGGAATGGGCGGCCCGCTGTCCGGCCGCGTCCTATGGTGCAGTGGAAGTGCGGCCGGTGGCCTCCGAAATGGAGCGACGCATTACTGTTGAAAACCAGAGCTGATGAGCAGGCGCACCGCGCGGTCGAAGCGGTAGCGCGCGAATCCTACGGCCGCCTCGTGGCGCTGCTCGCAGTGCGCACGCGCGATGTCGCGGGCGCTGAAGACGCCTTGGGCGACGCGCTGGTGGCCGCATTGACCACGTGGCCTCGCGACGGCATTCCGAAGAATCCGCAGGGATGGCTCTTGACGGCCGCGCGCAACCGCCTGATTGATCATGCGCGGCATCGGCAAGTACACGACCGCAGCGCTCCGACCTTGGAGCTGATGATGCGGGAATTCGACGAGACCACAGATCCCGATGCATGGCCCGACGAGCGCCTGAAGCTGCTGTTTGTGTGCGCGCATCCGGCCATCGATCCGGACATGCACACGCCGCTCATGCTGCAGACGGTCCTCGGGCTCGACGCGGTGGCGATCGGACGGGCTTTGCTGGTCGCGCCGAAGACGATCGGACAGCGATTGGTGCGTGCCAAGACCAAGATCCGACAGACACAAATCGCGTTCGAGATTCCCGCGCCGGATCAGATTCCCCAGCGCCTGGAAGCGGTGCTGAACGCGATCTACGCCGCGTTCGGCAACAGCTGGGAGGACGCGACCGCCGCCGACCAACGCATCGCGGAGCTCGGCCAGGAGGCAATCTGGCTCGCGCGCGTGCTGCGCGAGCAAATTCCGGACGATCCAGAAGTCCGCGGCCTGCTCGCATTAATGCTGCATTGCGAGGCGCGACGTCCGGCACGCCGCAGCGCCGACGGCCGGTTCGTGCCGCTTTCCGAGCAAGATCCGCACGACTGGTCCATGCCGATGATTGAGGAAGCCGAAGGCGAGCTCGCCGCGTCCGTGCAAATGCGACGACTAGGACGATTTCAGATCGAAGCTGCCATTCAATCGGTCCACGCCGAACGTGCTCACACGGGCCGCACCGAATGGACCGCCATTGCGGCGTTCTACGATCAACTCATGCAACTGGCGCCTTCGATCGGAGGTGCGGTAGCCCGCGCCGCGGCGCACGCCGAAGTCCGCGGACCCGAAGCCGGGCTTGCGCTCCTGGATCAGATCGACCCCCAAGCCGTGATTTCCTACCAACCCTATTGGGCCGTGCGCGCCCACTTCCTGCGGCAGCTCGACCGCACGCAGGC
>DASXSC010000224.1:0-4574 GCA_036506215.1 Pyrinomonadaceae bacterium
TCATCGAGTTTGCGGAAGATCGAGTTGGCCCGCACCGCCGCATACTGGCAATAGGGACCAGTCTCGCCCTCAAACGAAAGCGCTTCTTTGAAATCGAAGGCGATAACCGAATTACGAGTAAACTTCAAAAGGAAATAGCGCAGCGCGCCAACGGCGATGTCATGAGCGGTCATACTTTGTTCGTCGGATGAAAGCTCGGGGTGGCGCGATGAGACTTCGCGCAATGCATCCGCCTCGAGCCGGTCGATCAGATCGTCGGCCTTGACACCCAGCCCCTTACGTCCACTCATCTCGATGAAAGGCCGCGCGCGATCCTCTTGACTCAACTCAATGCCCAGCTCTTCGCAAGCGGCCGGCGAAAGCGCGACCATTTCATAGCCAAAGTGAACACTCGCATCAGTGCCAACTTCCGGGACCAACGCCGCCACACCGCGCGCGACGATCTCCTGAGGATACGCCTGTCGCGAATCGATAACGTTGTAGACTTTTACGCCGCCGCCGAAATTAGGCCGGGGCACTTCCGGCAAAACTTCAGCATTTGGCTCGCTAGTTGTCACCCAGGCTACGTGTCCGTCGACGTAGGAGCGAAAAGGTTGGTAATTGAAATCAAGACCCAGACGGCCGAGTTTCCATAGCTGGTAGGCGATGTCCTTACCGGTGTAAGTGACCGTTCCATTCGAGCGCACAATGATCTTGTCCGACTCGTGTTCATCCGTGCCGGTGTGCGATTCAAACGGCATTACCCAACAGCCGGCGTGCTTTCCCTCGGTTTCAAATCTAATTACGCCAGCGCTCTTCATTAGCTCGAAAGCGCGATTCCAAAAATGTAAATGCAGAATGTCTGACTCGCGCGCTAACAGATCGTAACGAATTTCAAGGCGCTCCATCGTATCGAGAATGCATTCCACGTTTCGCGTGGCCACATAATCGGCGAGTTCCGCGACGGTATTGTTTCCTTCCTCCAGCGCGTGCAATACCTCATTGCGCAGTTTGAGCCGTTCGGGATTGGGGTCGCCGGCCGGATCACCACCGCGATAGAAAAGTCCGACCTTCGTGTAGAGGTCCCAACAGTAGTAATCGAAGGGCCGCTCGGCAGGAAGGGAACGATCCAGCGCCTTGATCTGGTCGAGGTCCATTTTCTCGATATGCATAAACCCGACTACTACGTCAGCTACCTGCACACCGGTGTTGTCGATGTAATTCTGAATCTCAACGCGTTCGTCGGCCGACTGAAGAATTCGCACAAAGGTGTCGCCCAACACAGCGTTTCTTACGTGTCCGATGTGCGCCGCCTTATTAGGATTGATGCTGGTGTGTTCGACCATTTTCTTCGGTCGGTCAGGTAAGGGCAAAGGCTCTGGGGACGGCAGTGGTTTCTCCGGAACAAACAGAGACAGCAGCTTAGCCCGATTAAAGAACACGTTGAGGTAGCCGGCGCCCGCAACCTCCACCCGTGCTACCGCAGCCGATGCTTCCAACTTCGTCTTCAGTTGCTCCGCGATTGTGCGCGGCGGAAGCTTCACGCCGGTGCCCAGTTTGACGAGCTTTGCCAACTCAAAAGCCACCGGAAACGCCACCTCGCCCAATTCCGGTCGGGGCGGCGTCTCGGCGTTGATCTGCTCCAACTCAATGCCGAAGAGCTCGAGTGCCGCGGCGCGTACCTGTTGTTTTAGTCGCTCCTGAATCTCAATGAGGGTCACTTAGTTGCTCAATCCTCGCTGATCGAGAATACATGGTTCTGGAAAAGCGCAAAGTATACCGTAGCTGCTGAATTACAGCGAGACGTGTCACTCCAGGGTTCAGAGTTGAAGCTTTAGCTTCTCAGGATTGCCAGGGAGCAACCTGAAGGTTGGACTCTGAACTACTTGAGTGGAGGTGTCACTCCAGGGGTTCAGAGTTCAAGCTTTAGCTTGCCAGCGGCCAGCATAAACGCTTCACTGGAACCGCGGGCGTATCGCCCGCCGGGTACGGTGGACGCAAGCAGCGGAAGTTAAAGTCGACATACCTCGGAGCGGGCGAGACGGCCGCGGTCCCAGTGAAGACGTTGATCGTGGGAATCCATACTGCACCGATACTTCAGAGGCATAGTGGGTCAGTTTCGTTGAAGGTGTCCGATAAACTTTAAGTTTGTCGTGACTTAGCGACAAGCTAAAAAGGCTTATCGGACATCAAACTGACCCACTACCCATCAGAGGGCCTTCCTTGACACTTTCTGCCAGCGCTCTGTTACCATCGCTCTTTCATGCAAGCAGTACAACCGCAACTAATTTCAAGTGAATTGCGCGAGCGGTTTATGCGCGCCAAAGACGTCCTGGTTCTGACCGGTGCAGGCGTGTCTGCAGAATCGGGGGTGCCGACCTTTCGCGGCGGAGGAAAGAGTGCCGTCTGGAAAGGAATGCCGTTCGACGTAATTTCTTCGGCAACGATGGTCGCGCGCGATCTACCCGCGGTATGGGAATGGTTTGACTATCGGCGGAATCTCCTGCAACCACTGCAGCCGAATCCTGCGCACACTGCGATTGCTAGTTGGCAGCAACGATTTCAGCGCTGCACGCTGGTCACGCAAAACGTCGATGGGCTGCATCAAAAGGCCGGCGCGCAGAATGTAATTGAATTACACGGCAGCATCTGGCGAGCACGTTGTGTGGGCTGCCAGGGACGCTACGAAATTTCTCCGGAGGCAGTTCGTCCCGACATCTGTCTTGATTGCGGCGAGCAGCTTCGGCCAGATGTAGTGTTGTTCGGCGAGATGTTGCCGCCGGGTGCGTTTGAGGTTGCTGCTGAACGAGCGTCGCAGTGTGAACTGTGCTTTGTGGTTGGCACTTCGGCTATCGTTTATCCCGCAGCAGCTTTGCCGGAGATTGCCAAGGCCGCGGGCGCTTACGTGTGCGAGGTCAATCCCGAGCGAACACCGCTCTCAGAATTCTGCGATGAATCCTTAACTGGAAGAGCCGGCGAGATTTTGCCACTGTTAGGCAAATAGGAGATAAATGATGAATGGTGAATGGTAAATGGTAAATCGTGAATGGAACAAACGGTAGACTAAGAACTATTTACCATTCACGATTTACCACTTACCCGTTTGGGCCATTTACCATTCACCATTTACCATTTACCTGTCTGAAGCATTTACCATTTGCCCGTCATGAGAACTCTCTATTTCGACTGCTTTGCCGGCGCCAGTGGCGACATGATCCTGGGCGCTTTGATTGCCTCAGGCGTTGAGCTGGAGGCCTTCAAGCAGCAGTTATCCCTGCTCGGGCTGACTGGGTACGCAATCGATTTCGAGACTGTCGATCGCTCCGGCATCAGCGCTACTTACGCGCGCGTGCAAATCCCGCATGAACATGGGCACCGCCATCTTTCCGACATTCTCAAGATCATTTACGACTCGCGCCTGTCTGATAACATAAAGGATCGAGCCGCCAGGATCTTCACGCGTCTCGCAGAAGCTGAAGCTCGGGTGCATAACGAGCCGGTTGAGCAGATCCATTTCCATGAGGTCGGCGCGATCGACGCCATCATTGACGTCGTAGGCGCAGCAATCGGTTTCGAGCTGCTAGGCATCGAGCGCTTCGTGTCTTCGGCTCTTCATGTTGGTAGCGGCACGGTCGAGATGGATCATGGCCGGTATCCAGTGCCGCCGCCGGCGGTTGCGGAGCTACTCAAGGGAGTACCGTTTTTTTCGACTGACATTGTCGGCGAATTAGTTACGCCGACAGGCGCGGCAATAATTACGACTCTGTGCGCTGACTATGGCCCGATACCGCCGCTGAAGTTAGAACGCACCGGCTATGGCGCAGGTACGCGAGAATACAAAAAGTTTCCCAACGCTTTGCGTGTTCTGGTAGGCGAGGAACAACCAAGCGTCACGACGACATCAGCCGGATCGATGCCGTCAACGGACGAGCGTCTCTGGATGATTGAGACCAACATGGACGATATTTCGCCACAGATACTTGGTCATGTGATGGAACGCGCATTCGATCTTGGGGCCCTCGATTGTTACTTTACCTCTGTGCAGATGAAGAAGAATCGTCCGGGAGTTCTCCTATCGATACTGTGCCGCGAGGAGCAACGTGCGACGCTCAGCGAACTTCTTTTTTCGGAGACGACAACACTGGGCATTCGCACTTATCAGGTAGCGCGCCGCTCCCTGAAGCGCACCATCGTTAGCGTGGAAACCCAGTATGGGCCAATTGATGTTAAAGTAGCGCAACTTAACGGCCACATAATCAAAGAGATGCCGGAGTATGAACAGTGCCGGCAAGCTGCGCGTGAAGCGAACGTGCCGCTGAGAGTAGTAGAAGAGGCGGCGCGAAAGGCGTTCGCCAAAGGCAGTAGCTAATCAGTGGCAAAAGAGCGGGGGCAAGCCCACCTTCCCGACCACGAGCTGATCAAGGTTGAGTTGTAATTTGTGAGGGAAAGGCTTTCTAGACGAAGGTACGATCAACTTAGAAAGCCTCTAAGGTTAGGAAGGCGGGCTTGCCCCCGCTCTTGAATCCTTTCCGCATCATCGAATCAGGTTGAGTTTTATGGCCACGAAGTTTTCAGAAGAGAATCAAAACACGAAA
>DASXSC010000225.1:0-16229 GCA_036506215.1 Pyrinomonadaceae bacterium
TTTCACTCTTGACGCAGGTTTACAAAAGACCATTGGTTGGTACCGAGATTTCCTGGAGGGCGGCTACTGAATGAGTGCCTCGCTGCAATGCCGGTCCTGTGGCCAGCCGGGTTTGGAATTGATTCTGTCATTAGGCAATACGCCTTTGGCAAATTCGCTGATTGCCGAGGAAGATCTCGATCTACCTGAGTCTGCTTATCCGCTCGATCTTGCGTTCTGTTCGAGATGCAGTTTGGTCCAAATCACTAAGACCGTCCCGCCGGAAAAACTGTTTCGCGAGTATCTTTATTTCTCCTCGTTCTCTGAAACAATGCTTCGCCACGCTAAAGCAGTTGTCGAACAGATCGTGACCTCGCGGAATTTCGGTTCGAACAGCCTGGCTGTCGAGATCGCCAGCAACGATGGCTACCTGTTGCAGTATTACAAAGAGGCTGGTGTCCAGGTGCTGGGCATTGAACCGGCAGTCAACATCGCGCGAGTCGCGCAGAACGAGCGGGGGATACGGACGCTAACGGAATTTTTCGACAGCGACGTGGCGCGCCGATTAGTGGAACAAGGCGAACGAGCAGATGTGATTCACGCCCATAACGTGCTTGCGCATGTTGCCGATCTTAATGGTTTTGTGGACGGGCTCAGGTTGCTGCTGAAGGATAATGGCATTGCGGTCATCGAGGTGCCTTACGTCAAGGACCTGATCGACCGGTGTGAATTCGACACCATCTACCACGAACACCTTTGTTACTTTTCACTGACCGCGATGAATCGGCTCTTCGAGCGTCACGGTTTGACGATTCAGAATGTCGAGCGGCAGGCTATTCACGGCGGCTCGCTGCGTGTGTTCGTTGCTACCGGTGGCGAGCAGAGTTCGGCGGTCCAGGAACTACTCGAGGAAGAAGCCGCGTGGGGTGTGGGATCACTCGATTTCTATCGCGGCTTCGCCGACCGGGTGGAAGAGCTAAAGCATACGCTAAGGAAGTTCATTGCCACGCTGAAGCAGCGAAAGGAGCGTCTGGCAGCTTACGGGGCGGCCGCGAAAGGCAGCACGCTACTTAACTATTTTCAGATCGGCCGTGACGAGTTGGACTTCGTGGCCGATCGCAGCCCTTATAAGCAGGGACGTTACATGCCCGGAGTGCATCTGCCTATCTGCCCGCCCGCGAGATTATTAGAGGAAATGCCATCGCACGTGCTCTTGCTGACCTGGAATTTTGCAGACGAGATTCTGTCACAACAGGCGGAATATCGGCGACGGGGCGGCAAATTCATAATTCCGATTCCGGAGCTACGAGTCGTATAGCAACCAACACTCCACGATGATCTTCACGGAAACCAAATTGCACGGTGCTTACATTATCGAACCTGAACTGATTGAGGATGAGCGCGGCTTTTTTGTGCGGACCTGGAGCCGGGAGGAGTTTGCCGCGCACGGTTTGAATCCGAAAGTGGTGCAGTGTAATACCTCCTTCAATAAGGAGCAGGGCACGCTGCGAGGAATGCACTATCAAATTCCGCCTCACGAAGAGGCAAAGCTGGTGCGATGCACGGCAGGCACGATCTACGATGTGATCATCGACCTGCGCGAGGATTCGCCGACCCGCTCCAAATGGATCAGTGTAGAGCTGAGCGCCAGCAACCGGCTGATGGTCTATGTGCCCGAAGGTTTTGCCCACGGCTTTCAAACGCTTGAAGATGAAACGGAAGTCTTTTATCAGGTGTCCGCGTACTATCATTCTGAATCGGCGCGCGGAGTCTGCTGGAATGATCCGGCGTTTGGCATCGATTGGCCTCTGGCGATCAGCGTAATTTCAGAAAGAGATCGCACTCATCCGTTCATCGACGCCGCTCGGAAGGAATCATAGCTAAGGAACCCATGGATCCGATTAGCAAAGCACTGGCGGAGCACTACTCGGAAAAGTTTTCCCTGCATGGCCCATCTTCGGAGGGAGTGGATTGGGGTGCAGATGAAGCCAGGATGTTTTTGCGTTACGACAAGATGCTGGGCGTTGCGGATTTCGCGGCCGGGAAGCGGCAGTTGCTGTTGGATGTCGGCTGTGGGTATGGCGGATTGCAGCGGTTTGCCGCGAGCAAGAACATCGATCTGGATTACACCGGGATCGACGTGGCCGAGAATATGATCGAGTGGGCCAGGGTAAACCTACCTTCAGGAAAATTTGTTCATGGCGACATATTGGATTACAAATTCGATCGGCAATTTGATTATGTTGTGTGCAACGGGATTCTGACGCAAAAACTCGAAGCTGCCGGCCTGGAGATGGATCAATTTGCCAACGAATTAATTCGCCGAATGTTTTCGCTGTGCACGATCGGAATTGCTTTCAACGTCATGACGACTAAAGTGAATTACTATTCCAACAATCTTTATTACCGCAATCCGGCAGAGCTATTGTCCTGGTGCTTGAGCGAGATTACGCCGCACCTAAAACTGGATCATTCCTATCCGTTGTATGAATACACGATCTACCTATATCGCAACCCGGTTTAGACCCGAAGTGAGTACCTACGCGCGACAAAGGGGACGCTGTTGAAGAAACTGATCATTTATGGCACCGGACTGGTCGCTGAGGTAGCTGAATTCTACTTCAGCGCTGACACCGATTATCAGATCAGTGCATTCACAAATGCTGCCGAGTTTATTAATGAGGCGCAGTTCAATGGGAAGCCGCTGGTTCCCTTTGAGAGTCTGGAAAAAACTTATTCGCCGGATGAATACGACATCTTCATCGCGCTCGGCTATAACAAGACCAACCAGATCAGGCAGGCGCGCTATTTTGAGGCCAAAGAGAAAGGCTACACCTGCGCGACCTACATCAGTCCGAGGGCGAGCTATTACAACACTCCTGTGGGCGATAATTGTTTTATTCTCGAAGACAACACCATTCAGCCGTTCGTCACCATTGGCAACAACGTCGTCGTCTGGTCGGGCAATCACATTGGCCACCATTCCACGATCAGAGATCACTGCTTCATTAGCTCTCACGTGGTTGTGTCTGGTAACTGCGATATTGGCGAGAATTGTTTTCTGGGCGTCAATGCCACCTTAAGAGATAATATCAAGTTGGATCGTTTTGTGGTGGTGGGTTCGGGGGCAATCGTGATGAAGGATTGTCCCGAGCGCACCCTGGTTAGGCCGGCGCAGTCGATCCAGACGCTTGTCGATCGCGACCTCATCTAACAATTCCTATGACAGCTAAGATCAATTGGCAAAAGAAGGGTCTGATCTATTGCCCCGATGGCGCCGGGTTCTTTAAGACGCATGCCACTCGGCCGGTACCATATCGACTGAATGAAGATACCCTGAGACTATTCTTTTGTTCGAGAGATTCTGACGACCGGATGCTGCCAACATTTATTGATGTCGAGGTTCAGGAGCCGTCAAGAATAATCAAAATATGTGATTACCCGATTGTCGACCTGGGAGAGCCCGGCACTTTTGATGATTCCGGCCTGGCTCCGGGCAGCATCGTTGAATCCGGCAATCGAGTGTTCATATATTACGGTGGCTGGAAAAGAAGACGCGTTGTCAGCTTTGAACTTTCAATCGGCATCATCTCATGGGACAAGCACAGCGACACCTTCAGTCGTCTATTTCAAGGCCCTATCCTCGCGCAAGACAAGAATCACCCGTTGCTGGTCGGTGGGCCCTTTGTAATCCAGGAGGGCGATCGCTTCAAAATGTGGTACTGCTCCGGCACTGACTGGAAATTTCCCAATGGTAATCCGGAACCTATCTACACGGTTTTTTATGCCGAATCGGATGATGGAATAAACTGGGAGCCATACAACCAACCCGTGATTGAATACAAGTTCGCCGGCGAAGTTGTTTCGGCGCCGTGGGTTTTGAAGTCAAACGACAAATATTTGATGTGGTATTCGACGCGTGGCCATGAGACGAAGCTTGCGAAAAGCTATACCATCGGTTTTGCTGAATCCAGCGATGGGATTTCCTGGACGAGATTGGACGAGCAAGCCGGCATCTCCAGATCGGAAAGCGGTTGGGACTCCGAAATGATTTGCTATCCGGCGTTTTATCCTTACCAGGATAAAATCTATATGTTCTATTCCGGCAATGGCGTCGGTCGAGGCGGTGTTGGCTATGCAGTCGCGAAGAATTTTCTGAGTTAAGTTATTCGATGGCGCGTACACTCGTAGTTTCACAGCCGATGTTTCTGCCGTGGGTGGGACTGTTCGAGCAGATACGATTGGCTGATGTGTTTATTCATTATGACGACGTGCAGTTGCCGCAGGGCAGAAGTTTTATGTCGCGGGTGCAGCTCAAATCCGCCAATGGTGTTTCCTGGCTAACTGTCCCCATCGATCATGGAAAGTCAGGCAAACTGCTCAACGAGGTGGTGCTGTTGGAACCGGAGGGGTGGCGCGAAAAACACTTGCGAACGATTCGCCATGCCTATGCCCGGAGACCTTACTTCAATTTGATGTTTGAGCTGATTGAAAAAATATATAGCCAGCCGACTGCCCATTTGGCGGAGTTTAATATCACTGCGATCGAGCAGATTGCGCAGTGGTTGGCGCTCTCGCCTCGGTTCATCCGCTCGTCGGCGATGGGCGTCAAGGGGGCGAGCACCGAGCGGCTGGTTGCTCTGTGCGAGGCCGTAGACTGTGATGTCTACGTCACCGGACATGGTGCGCTAAGATACCTGAATCATCAACAATTTGAGGACAAGGGCGTTTCTGTCTGCTATATGGATTACAAGAAGGTGCCATATGAGCAGGGACATGGAGAGTTTACTCCTTATATTTCGATTCTTGACGCGATAGCCAACTGCGGTGAACGCGCGCGCGATTTGCTATGCTCCGCGCCTGTCTATTGGAGAGACTTTACTGTCAGTTGATAAGGTGTCCGACGAAATCTAGTTTGTCGTGGTAGTGATTTGGCAGCAGGGAAATCGACAAGCTAAAGCTTATCGGACAACAAAAGGATTAATCCATGGAACGTATACCCGTCGCTGGGCCATCTATTACTCAAAAGGAAATAGATTACGTCACCGATGCGGTGACCAATGCCTGGTACGGTAACGCCAACATCTATCACGAGCGTTTTGAGAAAGCCTTCGCCGAATATCTTGGCGTTCGTTACGCGATTTCTCTTCCTTCGTGCACTTCAGCGATTCATCTTTCGCTCCTGGCACTGGGCGTAGGACCGGGCGATGAAGTAATCGTGCCTGACGCCACCTGGATTGCCTCGGCGGCGCCGGTTACTTATGTCGGAGCGACTCCTGTTTTTGCGGACATCGATGAAAAGACATGGTGCTTGTCAGCAAAATCATTTGAAGAATGCATCACACCGAAAACGAAGGCGGTAATTCCGGTCGATCTCTACGGGAACATGCCGGACATGGATGCGATTAGAGAGGTTGCGCGGGGGCGCGGAGTCGGCATTGTCGAAGACGCTGCCGAAGCGATTGGGTCGGAGTATAAAGGACGAAGGGCCGGGAGTTTTGGCGATGTGGGCGCTTTCAGCTTTCACGGCTCAAAGACGCTGACAACGGGTGAGGGCGGCATGCTGGTCACTGATAATGACAAGCTTTTCGAACGCGCGCGGTTCCTCCGTGACCATGGTCGCAAACCGGGCGATAAGATGTTCTTCAACCAAGAGGTGGCCTACAAATACAAGATGAGCAGCATGCAGGCGGCGCTCGGTCTCGCGCAGCTCGAACGCATAGAAGAGTTGCTGGAGCAGAAACGGCGAATTTTCAGGTGGTACCAGGAAGAGTTGAACGGAGTCGAGGGCATTACTCTGAATCACGGACTCCCGGATACGAACTCCGTCTACTGGATGGTGACCGTCGTGCTTGATTCGAAGTTCGCGCTGAAAAAGGAATGTCTTATGGAAAAGATGGGCGAGCACAATATTGACTGCCGCCCATTCTTTCATCCATTGAGCTCTATTCCGGCTTACCGTGACGCGGAGCAGGCGCGCGCGGCGCGAACGCGCAATCAGGTTAGTTACCGCATTGCTCCTTACGGCCTCAACCTTCCCTCGGCACTGAATATGACGGAAGAGAAGGTCCGGATTGTGTGTGAGGCGCTGCGGGAAATCCTGCAAGGCGGTGTGCCTGCCGCGCGCGGCGCCGAACTGCGGTAAACTGCGACAAGTGGAAACGTTGGCACTGAAAGTACCAAAGGATTTGCGCCCCGGCCTGGTTAGCATCGGGTTGCCGGTCTACAACGGCGCACGCTATCTACGATCCGCGTTGGACTCTCTGGTCGCGCAGGACTACGGAGACCTGGAGATTATCATCTCGGACAATGCCTCCGAAGATGAAACGGAAGCAATCTGCCGCGAATACGCCGCTCGCGATGCGCGCATTCGCTATTATCGCGCCGAACAAAATATGGGCCCGGTCTGGAACGCCGTCCGCACTTACGAGTCAGCGCGCGGAGAATACTTTCTGTTTACGGCGCACGACGATCTGCGTCATCCACAATATCTGAGTCGCTGTGTCGCCGCGCTCGAGCGCAACCCGCGCGCGCTGTTTTGTTGCACCGGCGTGAATTTCATCGACGTTGACGGCCACGATATCACCGACGTTATTCCCATCCGCAGTCTCCGTCCCGTCGGCGCTACACCACGGGAACGGCTGCGGGGGCTGGCGCGCTCGACCTACTGGGTTGATGTCTATTCATTGATACGCACGCCTGCACTTCAGGAAACAACATTTGGTCAGGAGTTATGGGGTGGAGACGTGCTAATTACTGCCGCGCTTTGTTTGCGCGGTGAGGTCGCCGAAGTTCCGGAGCGGTCACTTTCGTATCGTGTGTTTTTTGATAAACGCGCCGAGGACGTGGCGCAGGTCATAGATCCTAAGGGCAACGTCACCGTGAGCTGGATTCGTTTCACGCAAGAGATGTTGAAATGTATCTGGCGCGCGCCACTCGGTGTGACCGAGCGTGCCAGCTTGTCGTTGATGTTCGTTACTGAGTTTTGTATTCGTAACGCCACCATCAACGGCTACATCCGCAAAGAGGGCCTGGGCGGGGCGCGTCACGCACTGTCACGCGGCCGCTACGGCAGCGCTTTGGCTCTTGCCGCGCTCGCGATACCAATCCTACTGAGGACTTACATCAGACGCTTGGGGGCTTCACTCGGGTATCGTTTCGGCCGCGCAAAAATGAGACTCGGGAATGCTGGGTGACGCGCGATGAAGTGGCCCCAAATGCCGCGGTAGCACGCGTTGTTAATGGATCACGCTTTTGTCGATAGAGAAGAGACTTTTACGTGAGCACGCCTGAAGAAAAATTTGATTGGAAGGACAAGCGCGTTATCGTAACGGGTGGCGCGGGATTCCTCGGATCGTTTGTGGTTGAGAAGCTGCGCGCTCGCGGATGCCCGAACGTGTTTGTACCACGCTCGGCAGAATATGACTTGCGAAGGCGCGAGAACATTGAGCGCCTCTACACGGAAAGCAAAAACCACACATCGTGGTTCACCTGGCGGCGATCGTGGGAGGGATTGGCGCGAACCAGGCGAATCCTTCTACGACAACGCGATTATGGACATTCAGCTCATGGAGTGCGCCCGCCTGTTCGGCGTCGAAAAGTTCATCTCGCTGGGTACAATCTGTTCGTATCCAAAATTCGCGCTCATTCCCCTAGGGAGCTAATCGCTAGAGAAGGCTTCATGCCTGGTAAGTTTGGCGAGCCGTTCGAAAGCGATGGTGAATATAAGAAATTGACACCATCTGAAGAAGCCGCTTTCTTGCTGGATTTACAATTGCCGTTGGTCAATGTGTAGGAGATAAAAGTGGGTAACAAACAAGAATCCGTTAACTGGCCATATTTTAACGTTGAGCGCATCCCGACTTCAGTCAAACGACTAGTTCCCAATCGCATTAAGGCAAGGGCCAGGAACTACCTTGCGGAGCGTCAGAAACGACGCCTATTCGGTGATCTCGCCCCACTTGTTCCGCCGGTGGATCTGATGTTTGACGGGCCGCAAAGCCTGGAGGAATTCAAAGCAAACGGAGAAGAATTCCTTCAAATTTATGAGGAACTCTGCGGTCTTCAACCTGACGAAAAGATGCTGGACGTGGGCTGCGGAATCGGCAGAAAAGTATTGCCTTTGACGCGCTATTTCTCTAAGCGCGCGTCCTACCGTGGGATCGACATAACAAAAACGGGAATTGACTGGTGCCGAGAAAAAATAACTCCGCGGTTCCCGAACTTCACTTTCCAGCAAATTGACGTTTACAACAGGCATTACAACGCCCAAGGCAAGCACAAAGCGTCGGAGTATGTATTCCCATTTGAAAATGGATCTTTTAGCTTTGTGATGGCCGGCTCAGTTTTTACTCATATGCTACCCGACGATGTTCAGAATTATCTTGGTGAAATTTATCGCGTGCTAACAAATGGTGGCCGATGTTTGATTACTTACTTCCTGCTTAATGAATCGCTGGAACTTATAGCAAGAGGTAAAAGCACCCTCGATTTTAAGTACGCGCTAGATGGGTATCGAACCATTTCGGCCGACGTTCCGGAGGCCGCAATCGCGTTTGATGAGAGTTGGATAAGAGATCGATACGAAAAGCTGGGCCTGAAGATCAGCCGCGTTGACTACGGCTCATGGTGCGGGCGAAAAAACAATTTGAGTTACCAGGATTTGGTTTTGGCCACTAAAATGTAATGCCCAAAGCCCGCCAATTGCGCGACGAATTTCCATTTCCGCGAAAGAACAACCCGTGAAGCCAACGCGTAGCCGCCAACGTGTCAAATACATCATCTCTTCAGTCCTTCCGCTGCCTGCAAAGGAGCGTGCGTACGACGTGCTCAAGTTTCTTAAGCGGAAGCGCGTCGTTCTTGGCCGTAAGCTTTCCCCACTGAAACGATGGATGGTGCGACGCTTCGGCGCAGGCGCGCGACCGCTAGGCGTCAATCTTGTTGCCTATATCCGAGCGGAAATGGGATTGGGCGAAGCAGCGCGTGGATTAGCAAGCGCGCTCGAAGCCGCTGACATTGACTTCGGAATCGTGAATATTGAGAAAGGAAACGACGCGCGACATGGAGACCTATCGTGGGCGAGAAAAGAAATGACCAATCCGCCCTACGATGTGACGGTCATCAGCATAAATCCGGACAATCACGAGAGTGTTCTCGAGTGTGCGCCCGCTGCGGTCCTCGGGGCGCGGTATGTCGTTGGCAACTGGTACTGGGAGCTATCGGAGTTCCCGGACAAATGGTCCTCAGTGTTTACCTTCTTTGACGAGATTTGGGCCCCGAGCCAATTCATAAAGAATGCGATCTCTAGCAAGTCGCCAGTGCCTGTCGTGCGAATACCGCCGGTCGTGAAAGTTTATGTGACGGCGCCAGTTCGCAGGACGTTGCGTTTGCCTGAGCACCGCTTTCTCTTTCTCACGATGTTCGATGTGAAAAGCATACCCGAGCGGAAGAATCCGATCGACGCCGTACGCGCTTACAAGCAGGCGTTCCCGTGTGTTGGTGATCGGGTGGGTTTCGTGCTGAAGGTCAGTGGTAACGAACCTGACCACCCGTTCATGCAACTGCTGCGGGAGCAGCTCGATGGCCGGCCTGACATTTTCATTCGTGCGGAGATGTTGAGTCGCGCCGAGGTCAATTCGCTGGTCGCGAGCTGCGATTGCTTCGTATCGTTACATCGCTCAGAGGGATTCGGACTCGGGCCGGCAGAAGCAATGTACCTGGGGAAGCCAGTGATCGCAACCAATTGGTCCGGCAACACAGACTACATGGACAGCGACAATTCGATCGGTATCAGTTATCGGTTGACAACGCTCGGTCGCGATTACGGTCCGTACCCAGCGCATCAGCAATGGGCAGAACCGAACATTGACGAAGCCGCGTATTGGATGGCGCGCATTTCGCGAGACGAGCAGTTGGCGAGGAAAATCGGAGAGAACGGGCGGGCGACCATCGTGGCCGAGTATTCTCCTGAAGCTGTCGGAAAGGTCATTCGTGAAAGGCTCAATGCGATTTGGCGGTATATGTAGCCAGAATCGGACCGAGATGATCATCAAGGCAAGTCTCTACCGCGCCAACATCGCCGAGGTGCATATCACGCTGCACCCTGATGGGCGCAAGGTGAAGTGTCCCCAGCGACAGGACGCACAAGATCATGGCAGAGAAAATATCTGTAGCAATGTGTACTTACAACGGCGCCCGCTACCTGCGCGAGCAACTCGAGAGCATTTCCTCTCAAAGCCGTTGCCCTGACGAACTGGTGATCTGTGACGACCGTTCTACCGACGACACAGCCGCGATCGTTCGTGAATTTGCTGCGCGTGCGCCCTTCGCCGTGCGACTGCACATTAACGAGACAAACCTCGGCTCGACCAGGAACTTTGAGAAGGCTATTGGACTCTGCAATGGAGATATTATCGCCCTCTCAGATCAAGACGACATTTGGTTGCCGGCTAAACTGGCGCGGATGGAAGTGGAGTTCGCGCGCTCGCCCGCGGTGGGACTGGTCTTTACGAACGCAGAGGTTGTGGACGAGGGCCTGCGCCCACTTGGTTACACCATTTGGCGCACCATTAATTTCGACCAGCGTAAACAAGAGATGGTCAGCCGGGGCGCGGCCTTCGAGGTGGAGTTGATGGGGAACGTTGTAACCGGCGCCGCGATGGCGTTCCGATCCCGCTTCAGAAGTCTTGTGCTACCCCTATACGAGACGGCTGTGCGCCGCTATGGGGAGACGGAGTGGAACTTGATTCACGATGGCTGGATCGCACTGCTGGTCGCCGCCACCGCTGATCTGGTTCCTATCGACGAACCCCTCATCAGGTATCGCCAACACTCACGCCAGCAATTCGGTGTTCGCTTGCCGGTGCCCAAGCGGTACAAGCCAATGACAGCGCGCGCACGTGCCGCCGAGCAGTATAAGAAGTTCTTCGAGGACGAGTTGCGACTACTCAAAGTCATCCGCGACCGGCTTGCAGCCAAGCGCGGCGCCTTCGACTGCGAGGCTGCGCTTGCGGAGTTGGAGGCGAGAATAAGGCATTGGCGCACGCGCGCAAGCATGCCGGAGAACCGGCTCGGGCGCGTTCCCCTCGCCCTCACAGAGTTGTTGTCGCTGCGCTACTTCCGCTACTCTAACGGGGTATTCAGCGCAGCGAAGGATCTTTTGCTCTGACGGCGCGGATAAGGCAGAGATAAGTTTAATTAACTTAATCCAACGCGAAAACCTATCTTGAGTAACGGTTAAATGCGAATTCCGATAGTTTACGTGGTCCTACTCAATTGGAATGGCTTGACGGAAACGCTGGAATGTTTGGCGTCGCTAAGAAAGCAGGACCATCCGTCCGTTAAGACCGTCGTGGTGGACAATGGTTCGGCAAACGCTGAAGCATCGATAATCGAGCGTGAGTACCCGGAAGTTAAAGTGCTGAGACAGGCCGAGAATCAGGGCTTTTGCGGAGGTAATAATATTGGCATCAGGCAGGCGCTCGCCGACGGGGCCGACTATGTTTTGATCCTCAATAATGACACTATCGCTCCGCCTCAATTGATATCCGAACTAGTGCGCGCGAGCGAACGTCTCGAACATGTGGGCGCGGTCAGCCCCCTGATTCTATGTCATCCACAGACCGACTTGATCTGGTATGCCGGTTCAGTTTGGGAAGCTGAAACGGCACGCCTTCGACAGCTGCTCGAGTATCAATCGCGAAACAAGCTGAACGTCAGTAAGCCCTTTCCCACAGCATACGCCTGCGGGTGTGGTTTGCTTGTCAGCGCATCCGTGCTGCGTCAGGTCGGTCTGATGGATGAGCGTTACTTTGCCTTCTACGACGAAGTCGACTGGTCCTCGCGCATGAAAAAAGCCGGCCTTGAGTGTTATGTGATCCCCACGGCTATTCTTTACCACAAGGTGTCAAAGACGACTCCAAGACTGATTGCCACCTATTTGATGGCCCGTAATCGACTGCTCTGGATGAAGGACCATCTTTCCTGGCGTGAGCGCGTCCGATCCTATCCTTACTTGTTCAAGGAAGTCGCCTGGAACCTTTGTAACATCAGCGGCGTTCGCCTGAATAAGCATGGGCTCTCAAAGATCGAAAGCAAAGCCATGCTAATGGCTGTGCGCGACTTTCTCTGCAGAAGATTCGGAGCAACGCCGGCTAGTATTATTCAACTCATTAGCAAAGCCAACGAAAAGCAAGCCGTTTAGACGCGGTATTGGTTGCTAAACTCACGGATGAATATTGTATTCATAGACAACTTACTTATGATTCCGCCGACGGGAGGCGCTCATACCTTCCTCGTTGAGTTATGCGATTCGCTGGTAAGGTTGGGACACCGTGTTTCAGTTGTTACGCAGCCTGGACCGGAACAAAGTCTGACGAGAGCCCTGACGGACTCTGGAACCGAGGTTCTCACCACTGTCTGGCGGGCTTGGCACCTGCCCGATGAGCGCGGGCGCGCGCTCGCCGCGTGGGTCAACTCCGAGAGACCGGACGTGTACGTCATCTCCGTCTCGCCTGATGCGGGCTGGGTCGCGTTGCCTTTACTTGACTCTTCGATTGCCACGGTATCAATTGCGCACAACGATGTCTCAGCCTTCTACACGCCTCTGCAACATTACGGCCCGTTCGTTGATTGCGCGGTCGGCGTTAGCAAGATCCTCCGTGACAAAATAATCGGTGTCTGTTCCATCCCGGCGGACCGCGCGCGTTACATACCATATGGCGTTACGTCTTTGTCGCCTTCACAAATTGAGGGGCTTGCTCAGCATTCCTCCGCGCCCGATCAAACTCTTCGCATTGGATATGCTGGCCGGCTGGTGCAAGCACAAAAGCGAATAATGGAATTCGTCCCGCTGGCGGAGCAGCTCGTCAAATACAAGCTTGACTTTGAGCTTCATTTCATTGGAGAGGGAAGCGAGCGGTCAGACCTCGAAGCTGCATTCAAACGCGCGGGCCTCGAACAGCACGTAAGGATGTGGGGCTGGCTTAGTCCTGATCAGATGCGGCAACAACTCCTCCAGTTGGACGTGTTTGTCTTGCTATCTGACTACGAAGGTCTGCCCGTTGCTCTCCTTGAAGCGATGGGCCATGGGTTAGTGCCAATCGTTACTCAAATCGATAGCGGGAACACGCAGCTTGTTGGAAATACTGAAAATGGCTTTGTGGTTCCGGTGGGAGACATCCAGGGTTGCGCTACAGCGCTTCAAACTTTGGCTAAGGATCGCAACATGCTACTCCAACTGAAGAGGGCGGCTTGGGAATCCGTTCAAGAATACTCAGTGCAACGTTCAACTGATGACTACGTGGACTGTTTCGCGGAACTTGTTCGAGCCTCGAAGAGGAGGGAGCACCGCAAGAATCTTCCTGAACCATTCCCAATCATGCCTTCTTGCCACTCAAAATATCCACACTGGCTGCGGAAGACAAAAGCGCGATTGCTTTCATTCAGGCCGGCATTCGTCTGGAAGTAAAATTGTCGCGCGTCTCAATTTGGGGAAGGGACGCGAGTCATGTAACCCGTCGGGTCGTGAGTCTCTCTTTCGTGGCCTCAACTATTTCTTTGATGATTAGCTTGAGGTCATACTTGTAATCCCACTCAGGATAATCTCGCTGAAACTTGCGCACGTCGCTGATCCACCAGATGTGATCGCCCGAACGGGCCTCGTCTGACATCCTGTAGCTCATTCGTTTGGTGTTTAGTTCTTGCGTGTAGGCGATCGCTTCCAGCATCGAACAGTTGCTATGACGCGAACCGCCGATGTTATAGACGGCGCCGGGGATTGGTTTCTGAAAGTACTGCCAGAAGGCCGTCACCAAGTCGTAAGAATGGATATTGTCGCGAACCTGTTTTCCTTTGTAGCCATAAACCGTGTACGGCTTTTCAGTCAACGCGCACTTCACCAGATAAGCCAGAAAGCCATGCAGCTCCGCGCCTGAGTGTGCCGGCCCAGTAAGACATCCTCCGCGAAACGTTCCGGTCTTGAGTCCGAAGTAGCGGCCGTATTCCTGCGTCAGAACATCAGCCGCAACTTTGCTGACGCCGAACAGGCTGTGTTTTGACTGATCGATGCTCATCTGCTCGTCGATGCCGAACTCGTAATAAGGATGCGACTCGTCAACTTCCCATCGCGTCTCTTTTTCCACGAGCGGCAGAAAGTTCGGCGCATCGCCGTAAACTTTGTTCGTCGAAGTGAAGATGAAGGTCGCGTCCGGCGCAAAGCGGCGCGTCGCTTCGAGCATGATCAGCGTCCCGTTCGCGTTTACCGTAAAGTCAGTCGACGGTTCGCGAGCAGCCCAGTCGTGGCTCGGTTGGGACGCGGCGTGAACGATCAGGCTCACTGAACTTCTCAAATCGGAAAACAACTTGTTGATTGACTCTTCATCGCGAATATCGATCGCGTGATGGGTGAAGTTTTTGAGGTCCTTCTTGAGTTGCTCAGTGTTCCATTCAGTCGAAGCCTCCTCGCCGAAAAAGTACGCCCGCATGTTGTTGTCGATTCCGACAATCTCCATCCCCTGCGCGTGAAGAAACTTGGCAGTCTCGCTGCCGATGAGACCTGACGAACCCGTGATAACCGCTACGGACATGAAAGCTTAGAACCTTCTAAA
Source organism: Pyrinomonadaceae bacterium (assembly GCA_036506215.1). GTDB lineage: Bacteria > Acidobacteriota > Blastocatellia > Pyrinomonadales > Pyrinomonadaceae > PSRF01. The sequence continues at coordinate 14,586 of DASXSC010000225.1, forward strand.
AGAAGAGGTGTGTTAGAGTACCAACTTCAGTTGGGCCTTTCGATTCGCAAGAAACCGCCCGACTAAAGTCGGTACTCTAAACACCTGTAATCAAAGTACTATGACCAAATGTAGCACACTTTGTGCGCCGTAACTCATGTAGTACCATGGCGCCAGAAATTGATGACCACGACCGAATCACCCTCAAAAAAATCGCAACCGCTCGTTTCAGTCGTAACGCCAACCTACAATCAGGCGGCATTTCTGCGCGACACGATTGAGAGCGTGCTGGGGCAGGACTATCCAGCAATCGAATATCAAATTATCGATGACGGTTCGACCGACGAAACGCCAGAGATCTTGAAGGAATATGATGGACGCGCGTGGATCGAGCGGCATGAAAACCGCGGCCAGACTCCGACTATCAACAAAGGCTGGGCGCGGGCGAAAGGCGAGATCTTAACCTGGCTTAACTCGGATGACACGTTTCTGCCCGGCGCGGTCACTACTGCCGTTGCTTACTTGGAAAAGAACCCGGATGTCGGCGTTGTCTTTGGCGACACGTTGTTTACGAATCCGGATGGAAGTCCGATCGAGCGCTCGCAACATCGATCCGGTTTCGATTACGAGTGGTTCGTGCGTGAATGCGTAAATCCGATTCCGCAACCGTCGGCTTTCATCCGGCGTTCGGTGATCGAAGACATAGGGATGCTCGATCCTGAGTATTACTACTTCATGGATTGGGATTTTTGGTTGCGCGCCGGCGTCAATCACCGCATCGCTTATTTTCCCGAACTGCTTTCGACTTATCGCTTGCATGCTGAGTCAAAGACAGTCGCACAGGCAAACAAGGCAGCGCCCGAGTTGGAATACATGTACCGGAATTTCTTCGCGCAGGATCTGCCGCCAAAGATTCGCGCTTTAGAGAAAGAAGCGACGGTCAACATGCTGTTCACCACGGGCGGTTATTACCTGAAGGCAGGTAATCGCAAGGCAGCCGCCAGCGTTGGTTTAAGAGCGCTGCAGCGATCGCCGGGACACTTCTATCGTCCCTCACTCATTCACAAACTTTTCTATTGCCTTTGCGGTGAGAGTTCGTGGTATAAGCGCGGCCGGCAGACTTATCATCGGGGCCGCACCGCCGTGGCCAGCTGATCCAGAAATTTCCCGCCAAGCGAGTATGTACATTACTTAATCGGAGTTTTGCGCGGCAATGGCCTCGCTCGCCGGAATGCTGCAAGCGCGCGTACAGCGAGTGACGGGCATTGATGAGAATGTGTATCCGCCGATGTCGACGATGCTGCCTGGCGTCGTCGTTTCTACTCACGATGCAACGCGGGTGGAGGTTGATACGTCATCGTTCCGCGAATGACGTGCAGTTTGAGCTGGAACTTCACTGGGGCGACTTACTACGAACCTTGATGAACCGCGTTCCTGATTCTGAACAAACCTAATGAACAAACGATCGTCTCTGCTCTTGGAGAAAATGGGTTACTGTGACTAAACTTTCATTGGAACATTCCGCTCGCCCGTCTCGAGATGGTCTTGCTTTACAGTGCGTACCAACGAGAACCAAACTGAAGCAGGGGGGCTGAGAATCAGCGTGGTCGTTCCCGTGCGCAACGAGGAGAGGAGCATCACCAAGCTGCTTGACGCACTGCTCGG
>DASXSC010000226.1:0-6247 GCA_036506215.1 Pyrinomonadaceae bacterium
GGACTACCCGCTCTTAACTGCGGCCCGCAAATGAAAGCGACCCCTGCGTTCGGATATTTCACCAGCTCGCTCTTAACTTTGACAGAGGGTGGTGCGACTCCTGTCAAAATCCACTGCTGGTTTGATTCCGGCTGCCCAGGAAGTTGGAGGCCCTCATGGTCTGTCACCGCGAGTCCACTGGTGTACGCTTGTTTGCTCGACTGCGCTTGCGCGTAAAGTAAGAGTCCCACCAGCAACAAAGCCATACAACTGATGGAAGCGGCTCTCATGGAAGGATGAGGATTCATGTCACTAAAGGCTTAGAGCGGTGCTTATCTAGAGCCGGGGCCGTCCAGGCTTCGCCGAGGCTCTCAATACTGGCGCGCAAAATGTGCCGGTGCAGTCGCTCTTTTCCGCCCACGGTAGCCGCGTACTCCAGTCCTCGCGATGCAATGGTCGTCCGCAAAGCCGCATCATTCCATAACAGGCCGATTTGTTGGGCCAGCGCTTCAGGGTCTTCAGCGGGAACTATTACAGCTTCGTCGGTTAAGACGTCTTCAGCGCCCGGGCCTTCACTTATGATCACGCACTTGTTCAATGCCATCGCGACCAAGTAAGTGCTGATGCCTGTGGGTGCGATGTCTCCGCGAAACCTGGGTATCACAACCATGCTCGCCTTCTCGATCATGCTGAGATATGGTTCGATCTCGTCGCTGTCGTCAATAATCAATTTCACGCTTTGTGGCAATTCACCCGACCACGCTGATGTTCCATGCTCGGTGAGCAATTCTCTCTTTTGTTGTAGTAGCACTCCAGGACAGCCGGCTAGTTTCATCGCCTCGACAAATGTCTCAATGTCGCGCAGCGTCCGCCCGGCACAGAGCACGTAATCGCCCTCAGCCGACCCGCGCGGTTGCGCACAGATCTTTTCCCAACCATTGACCTTGAACGGAACGTAAAGCGCACGGTCCGGCCCAATCCCGTAAAAGCGCTGATAACCTCTGAGGTCTTTGAAGTAAAGTATGAAGCGATCCACCCGCGAGAAGAGCATCCTCTCTAGCCATATCTTCAAGTGGTCTCTCTGTCTCTTAGGGGGACGCAGAATCAAGTCAACCGAGACAAGCCGGAACTTGCAAAACGGCCAGACCCACCGAAGCAAACAGGCCATCATAAGTTTCCTCTGATCGACGTTTAGAATTACCACGTCAGAGCGGAGGCACTCATAAATGAATCGCGCTGCACTGCCGCAATCTCCTACATACTCATGAATCAAGGCTTCGTCAGGATCGATCACCTGATGCAAGTTTTTGAAGTTTGAGATGACTCGGAGGGCACGCCGCTGCATATTTCGATGAACGGTTTCATCACCTGAAAGCCCGACATTTCGTTTGGGCAACATACTCCTTCGTCCCTCGAATCCGGTGTTTCTGATTGTCGGGTTTGTGCCAAGCGCCATGGCATCCTTCGTAGTCAAGGCTCAGTGCGAACAAAACCCTGGAGTTGTGTTTTCCTTAGGCCACAGGTTCAACCGCACGCCTCCACCAGATGAGCCATTGCACACCCATGATCTTGTTCCGCAGCGCCGCGCGCTCCTCATTTGTGGGGACTGCAAACAGCCAGATGAACGCAAGGTAAGCACACCCGAAAGCGACGCTACAAAGGACAAGCACGAGCAACGGTTGTCCGCCGAGGGTGAAAAGGCGCACCACTGCGGCAAGAAAACCTGCCGCAACAGCAGCCAGGCCGACCTTACCCACGTCTCTCAGCAAGACTATGTCTTGCCACCTGACTCCTACGATGCGCCACGCCTTGAAGGCTTCGATCAGACGGTCACCAATGTTCACCAAAACCATCGCCGAAATGGCACCCACGAGGCCGAAATATTGCGTGCCGAACCACAGGCAAGTGAAAAGAACGACGATGGTCACAGCGCGCACTTTCAACAAGAAGTAGCGGTACTCTGTATGCGCCCGAATGATAGGGTCGGCGATCAGGACCAGGAATGGGAGCGTCGTGAGGTTGATAGCGAAGATCGGCCAGCTATCCGCGTACTGTTTCGTAAAGAGCAAAGCGATCAATTCTCGCCCCACAACCAACAACAAAGCGTAAACGGGAAAATAGATAGCCGACAGCTTCCTCATCGCGGCTGCGGTTACATGTATGATCTCTTGTGTTTTCCCTTCCTTCTGCAATTTACTGACGCGCGGGATCATGACCGGGCCGACGGATTCACCAATGATGCCGACCAGCGGTAGACTGAAACAGCCAACGGCATAGAGAGCAAAAGCTGCAGGGCCGAAGCGGTAAGAGACGAAGTAGTTGTGTAGATCGTTCAAGCCGATGTAAAGGATGGCGGCGAAGCCGATGGGCAAGGCGTAAGCCAACTGGGTCCGCGCAACGGCCCAATCAAACTCGGACCAGAAGAGTCCAAAACGCGAGCGCAGGTATATGAGCAGAGTGATAGTCTGCAACAATCCCTGGATTATCCCGCCATAAAGTAGCGCACGGATTGATCCGAAAAACATCGCCGCTGTCAGCAGCAACGTCACCTTGGTAAGCTGTGCGGCGATAATGAAAATGGTGGAGAGTCTTGATTCTTGATTGGCAATCGCTCCAATCTCGAGAAACTGTGAGACGATCCCAAAAAGGATCAGCAGTCCGATATAAGGCGCATACGGCACAAGCGACGAACTGTTGAATATCAATCCCAGCAGACTGGGCCGTATTAGGAGTACGAGCACCGCGAGGCCGCCAACAAGAGAGTTGAAAAGCATTATATTGAAAACAATCGCGCCCCGTTTTTCGTGCTCACGCGGCAGAAAGTAAAAGGCGCTCATGCTGAACCCAAGGGGCAGGATGCCCGCAATAGTGCCGACGACTAGGAAGGCTTGCTTGTAAAGGCCGAACTCCGTCTGGCTCAGGCGCCTCACCAATAGCAATGGCAGTGCAAAGGCGAAGGCAAACGCCAGCGTCTTGGCGAAGATCAGCGACGATGCGCGCGACGTTAATGATCTTTCCGTTGAAGCTGATTCTGCCATCTTTAGGGTCATCCGTTTATCGAGCCTTTTAGGACTAACCTTCGCAAGCGATGCCTACCAACTCTCTCGCCTTACTTTCCCAGGTGAAATCGTTATCAATGATGCTTTTCAGCGATGGCAGCTTAGTCAGGAAAACTTGAGGGTTTTTAAGGTAACTGAGGATTGCGCCCGCCATCTGTTGCGGAGTATCTGCAACCAACAAATGCTCCCGCACTTTCGGATCGAAGAATTCGACCGCCATGCTGGTGGCGACGACAAAGGTGCCGCTGCTAATCGCCTCCACCACCTTGTTCTTGAAACCACCACCACATATCAGCGGGGCAACGTATAGTTCGCTGCGCGCAATCTCCCGTCGCAAATCGTCCACATAGCCAGTAACCTCGATACGGTCGCCGGACCTTGCGATCAACTCTTCGACGGGGTTAGCGCCGGCGATAACCAGCGTAATACTGCTGCGCTCCCGGAGCAGTGGGAAAACTCGATCGATAAACCAGATCGCCGACCTATAGTTGGGCGGGAAGTCCATGTTCCCCGTAAAGATGATCCGGTCCTTGATTTTCGCGCCCGCCTCCGTGCGTTGTGCCTCCACTCCATTCAATAACACTCGGTTTTTATGTGGAAGCCCATTCGCAAAGTCGAAGTATTTCTTATCAACCGGCGAGACCGCCAGATTGGTGGCGCAGTGCCGGCTGTAATAACGCTCCGCGATAAACGAGTCGGCTACATACCTTAGCGATTTAATGGCCTGAATCGGTCGGCATTCTTTAAGATGGGCGTAAGCATCCCTTAAATGGTAAAGGAAATAGGAATCCACCCAGTCAACGATCGTCTTCACTTCTTTCGCTATTTGCGGCAGTGCGAAGAATAGTTCGCGGGACGAAAAGATGCACAGATTGATCTCCTTGCTAATGATAACTTTCCTTATGGCATCCGTAACTGGCGTCTGTTGCTTTCGCAGCACGAGGTTAGTCAGCGCCGGGTGAAAAAGTAGGTGCGCCAGCTTCCCACGCGTCGCCGGGTGGTGATAGTCGACTTCAAAATAATCGGTGATGACCTTCTCTTGTATCAGCCTCCTTAAACATCCTGACCTTTCGATCCCTTCGTCGCTTTCTCTTCTCCTTACGACGAGATACACCTCGTGCCCGCTGGAAACCAGCTGCTTGGCGTAATTGAATAATCTCAGATTACCTCCCTGGGCACTCCCAGATCGGTAATCCAAGTAAGCCAGCCATAATATTTTTAGATTCGGGCAAGTTCTATTTGCCGCAGCGGTTGTAATTCCGATCGTAGGCGACCTCCTTTGCTGTGAACGACTCCCTCATAAACATTCATCATGTTGGTGGCGAATCTTTCGACGGTGAAGTTCGCTCTGACCCATTCGCGACCGGCCTGCCCTAGTGCTGCCGCACGACCTTCGATTTTGAACAGGGACGTGACTTGCGCAGCCAGCCGCACGTCATCGCGATGCGAGAAAAGCAACCCTGTCACTTCATCGTGTACAATCTCCGGGATACCATCGACTGCGGTAGCAACGACCGGCTTACCTTGGGCCAGGGCCTCCAGTATGACTAGCGGGAATCCTTCGACATGCGTGCTCAGCACGAAGACATCCATCGCGCTGACGATTCGCGGCACGTCTTCGCGGAAGCCTGTGAAAACGAAAAAAGGAGCAACCCCGTTCTCGGCAAGTGTCTGCCTCACTTTTTGGTAATGTTCGCGGTGAACCGCCTCTAGTGAATTGTCGCCCACGATAAGAAAGCGGACGTGCGGGTGAGCAGCGACGATGCGTGCCGCCGCCTTGGCGAGTGTTTCGTAATCCTTCTCCGGGGCCAGGCGCGCGACCATCCCGACAATCTTGGTGCACTCTGGCAGGCCGAACTCTGCCAGCACGGCTTGCTTCGCTTGGCGTGCAACCCCGAGGTCTCCCGCATGGGCCCACAGATCTATGCCATCGTAAACAACACGTCCGCTACGCGGCGGCACGCGAAAGCCGAACCTTCGCCACGTATCTTGAGAAACAAATATGAATCTATTTACCGCCCGCAGAAAGTTTGCTTCGCGGAGGGAAACCTCCTCGTAACGGCTCCTTACATGACAAACGACAGGCAGGTTCGCCATTCTTCCGGCAACGGCCGCGTGGTAACCTGCGAGGATATCTGAGCAGTGGACAATATCGATCTCCCGGCGCTTGAATTCCTGGCTCAGAGCGTACGAGTCCTGCAAGAACTTCTTTAGATGCCGGTAGCTGGGAATAATCGGCTCATACGCAACGGTGTCAAATCGTGCGTGCGCAAACATGCCCCTAACTGGACTTGCTCCTTTAAGGTAAAAAATCGTGCTGTTATAGTGACCTGCCACCGCATCTGCCAGACGCAGTGTCCCATGCTCCGTACCGCCTATAGACCGCCACGGCAGGATGTGTGCGATGTTAACAGTCATCTTTTTTCCGGGTCCCTTCAAGTATCGCACCGCCTCGTGCGGTGCCCATTCCCAGCTCCTGCTTCAAGTGATCTGTCCGGAAGTGACGATTTTCGTCACCGGCGCCAGGCTGATGTAGGGTTGAAATCTTAGGCAACATTTCGGAAAACCTATTTCAGGGCGAGATCAAACGGTGGACAGCGCAGGATGAAGTTGGGTCGGCGAAAAACTTCCATCAGGTACATTACAAGCAGAACAAGGGCCGGAATCCACTATTTTCAGAAGGCATTGATTTGTGAGGGTTTCGCGAGATGCTGACGATTAGTGTTTAGGCAGGGGTCTCAGCTTAGTTGTTCCCAGGGTTGGGGACAAATCCGGTGACTTCCTATTCAAACTCTGGGCGTTCTCTCCATCCTCTCTTGGCTTTTCGGTCGTGCGAGCTTCATAGATGCGGCGGAAACAGACCGCATATCCGACCAGGTAGTAGATGAACCAGTAGTACGCGACGGATACGAAGAAGCTGCTGAAAATGTAGCCTACCAGGCTTGCCTGCAACCCGACAGCGATATAGTAGAAGCGACAATCGCTCTTCACAGTCAGGGTCTCGCGTTCGATTTTTCTTAGTCGATTTAGCGGAGCTGTAATAAACATCGAATAAAGAAGAAGCGCGGCCATCCCCATTTCAGCTGCGACCTGCGTGTAAGAATTATGGCTCACAAGATTGCGCGCGGATACGAGCGGGTAGTTTCCTATCCCAACGCCCATCAGCGGATGTCTCAGAGCGACCAGAAAAGAGTGGGCCAGAACATTGC
>DASXSC010000227.1:0-8328 GCA_036506215.1 Pyrinomonadaceae bacterium
GTCGTGGTGATCTTTTTCGGATATGTTTATCGAGTTAGTCTTTTTAACTGGATAAGAGGTACGAAGGAAAGTGAGTTTCACAAGTAAGTCTACATGTTTTCTTAATCTAAAGAGTAATCGGAAAATCTTCTGGCGACCCGGCAAATTCGAGGTAGTTTGACTGATTACGGATCCAAGGAAGGCCATACGCAAACCAATTAGAAAGACCTTCAGAGAGATCGACATTTTCTTCGGTCTGGAATTACAATTCTGCGCTGAACAATTTAAGCTTAACCCGTAGATTGGAAAGAGCACTCCCGTTCTATCTCTCTTCAAGAACGGGGCACGGTATTGAGCTGACAAGTGGGCAGATGGTCGGCCATTTCGTCCAAAATAGATCTTGGAAAAGACGCAACTGACAATGGCGTTTAAATCCAACAAAGAGAAAAGCACAAAGGTTGGCGTTCTGGTTGTTATCAGTTTTGTCTCCCTATTCCTTGGTGTCGGCATCACCAAATTCAATAGGTTTCTTGGTATCGCTGCGAGGCAAGCGTTTCCGCAAATCGCGCTTAGCGAGCACCAACAGGATGCACCATCCGAGGGGATCATCAGCTTTGTTCCTTTGGTAAAGAAATTAAAGCCGCAAGTGGTCCAGATCTCGACCACCCGAATAAGCGAAGAAGGCCAAGTTCCGCCGACTCCGTTTGGGGAAAATGACCCATTCGAGGAGTTTTGGCAAAGGTTTTTTGGAAACCCGGGTGGTCCTTCGCGCCAGCAGAGTTTAGGCTCCGGGTTAATCATCACGAGTGATGGGTACATTCTCACGAATAATCATGTCATTGACAACGCGGAAAAGGTGGTTGTGAAGCTCCCTGGCGACGATGCGGAGTACCCAGCCAAAGTGATCGGAAAGGATCCGCAACTGGACATCGCTCTTATCAAGATTGATGCTAAGCGCCTCCCAACTACCGAGTTAGGCGACTCGGACCGGTTGGAGGTCGGAGAATGGGTTATTGCGATGGGCAACCCCTTTGGTCTGGACAGTACAGTCAGCTCGGGGATTGTTAGTGGGAAAGAAAGACATATCGGACAAGGCCCTTATGACAGCTTCATTCAAACCAATGCCAAGATCAACCCTGGTAACTCGGGCGGCCCATTGATCAACATGAGCGGGGAAGTTGTTGGGATCAATTCGGCGCTCTTCAGCGAGACCGGTGAAAATATGGGGATTGGATTTGCCATCCCGATCAACATGATCAAGGAGAGTCTGCCGCAGCTAAAGGATAAGGGGAAAGTAACAAGAGGTTGGATGGGCGTGATGGTGCAGAGGGTGACACAAGACATTGCAGAGTCCATGGGGTTGGATCAAACCCGGGGGGCACTGGTCTCCGAAGTGGTGAAGGATGGGCCTGCCGCACGCGCCGGAATTAAAGCCGGTGATCTTATCATTGAGTTAAATGGAAAGCAGATTAAAGATGCAAACGATCTTCCTATCCTCGTTGCCCGTACCGCCCCCGGAGAAAAAGTCCGGGTGAAAATCCTGCGAGACAAAAGAGAGCTGACAATCTCGGTACAGGTGGAAAAGTTAAAGAATGAGGAGGTCAACGTTGCCGCACACGAGAAGGACCACCTGGGGCTGACGGTTCAGAAGGTCACACCCGAAAACGCCGAGAGCCTCGGGGTCAAGCGTGCCGAAGGCGTCCTCATAACTTCCGTGGAACCGGCTAGCGCTGCGGACGAGGCCGGTCTCGAACAAGGTGACATCATTGTTGAGGTCAATCGGAAAGGCAACAACGACGTATCCGAATATAAAATGGCGGTGATGGCGGCACAAAAAGGGAAACGAATACTCTTTCTTGTCCGCCGGGGAGAGAACACCATGTTTCTCACTCTTGACCCTTAAGCAGAGTCCAAGCTTTAGGTCGGTGAATGTGGATTGTAGGAGATCAATTCAAATCAAATCTGGATTGGGACAGGCCTTAGCTCTTCTGCCACCTAAGTAGTTCCGCTTTTCTGCGGATAAAGAATGCAGCGAATGTTTTCGTTCGTAATTTCACCACGAGGATTGATATAGCAAACCCAAGTGCGGTCACTCGGAACAGGTGAGAATTTCTCCTTATCGACTGGAGTTTGAACCCCTTCAATCTCGACGATTATTTTCTTATTTGATTCCTTCCCACGCACTTGGAGCTGTTGGAAAACGCAATCTCCTCCTCCACAACACTGCTTCCAGATCGGCATTTCCTCCAACCCCGGCTCTCCCACATCATGTCCCCGAGAATGTGACAGAAAAACTATTGTCCCCCAAACGGTTACCGTTAAAAGGAAGCACCAATGCATGGGGTGTTTGACATGCATGGATTATCCCTAGAAATCGACCACAGCCGTTGATCAATATGGTGCTACTCTCGCTTCATACTTCGGCTCACCGGGCTTACTCCTGGGCCGTAAGAATATCCTCTGTCGGGGTAGCCAAAGCCTCTGAGTTCTCGTCAAAAAAGATGACTTGGGGAGAAGGTAAGGTGCTTCATAAACCTCCTCCTTACAGACGGAGGTATTCCCCAAGCACTTGGAATGTTAAGACGCTTGCGTTATTGATGGCCGCTGGGTTCTACTTCTTGCCGTGATGCTCGAGATGGAATTTTGTTGCTTCCTCGTGGTGATGAATCGCGTGTAGATGATGTCCATGTGCGATATGAGCATGGTGCGCGGCTTTCTCGTGATTGCCGGCCTCATGGTGTTTGGCTGCTTCCTTATGATGGCGAGCCGCGTGCTCGTGATGTTCGGCGGCTTTAGTATGATGTTCTGCTGCTTGTTTTGACATTTCGTTCTCCTTCAAATCTTTATTCTCTTAACGTGATCCTTGACCCAGCCCTTCAAAAGCTACTTGGCCACAGATACAAAGTCCGCAGCTTACGGCTCGGGCTCGTGGAGATTGGGTTTACTCAGATTGTGTAAATCGTTCTGGAGGAGAAGTAAATCCTATCCTTCGGGCTGTGCGCCTATCTTTTGGTCATAAAAGCCTATCTTTTGGCCAGGCAATGACAATTCAGTTTGCTTCAAAGAGGCAGTGGTATAACATTCAGCTCTCGTTGTGCGGGGCTCGAGGACTTGAGGATTTCTCGATCAACTTCGTCCTGCATGTTCACATGAGTATGATTCATGCTCGCAACACACTCTGCGCCAATCCCAGCACGAGATTCTGGCCCAGTAGGCGAGAGAGACAGAACAGCTACCACTGCCGCAACATTTATCTTAACGACAACACAATCACCGAGCGGTTTTATGGAACGGTTAAACAGCAAGAGATCTATCTGGTGGGAAACTATCCCGATGAATTGTCAGCAGGGGAAGAAATTGGCCGCTACATCGGGTTCTACAACCAGTCCCGGCCGCATCAAGCGCTGTCTAATTTTTCTCTCGTTCCACGTTACACCAACAGCCAGATTTTCACACAATGAGCGATCAAGACTCAAAAGTGACTCGCTTCACTCCTCGATTTTGTCTCATTGAAAAAAACTGGTCATATTTTAGCTCGAAAGAAATTCCATCATTAAAGGAAAGGAGAAAAACATGAATCGAATCAGGCCAACTGACGGAAGGGAGAAAATCGGAAGCAAACCGTCAAACCTCACCCTGCGTGTCTCGCTGCTGGCGATACTTAGTCTCGTTACCTTCACCCAGAGCGCGACTTACGCCGAGCAACCACCGCCACCGTGCCATCCAAATCCGAATGCCGCCCAGGACGTAGCAACCGTAACCGGCCGAGGCGACGTTGCTAATTTACCGGCCCCTCTCAAGGATCGGCTCGCTCAACTGGCAGACCGACCCCATAGCGTCCTGCCACTACAAGTTTACGCTGAAGCCGATGGCTCCAGCCAACTGTTCCAGTATTATCTGCTCGACACAGCGGGGTTTGAACCGAACGTTTTCACGACACTTATCCCCGGTATCAATGACACCGCACAGTTGACGGTGACTGGTGGCAATTGCGGCCTACCCACCGTCGGCGCCGTTCGTGTCGTGCTGGAGCCCAAGCCCGGTCTTCCGACCGATCCCAACGACCCGCGGGCGTTTATCGATATCTTCACCGATATTTCCGGATTGTTCGTAATCAATAATGAGAGTGGCTGGTACGAAGGCTGGATGATTCACGACCTTAACGTGCCGAATATTGCGCCGCCACGTCCTGCCGACGGCCATGCGCAGTTCGGTACGATCACCGACGCTGACGCTGCAACCCTTAAAGCCATGGGAAGCGGCAACAACGTTCCAGGCCACACCTTTACCGTGGACGGAAAGGCTGTCCACTTGCCAAATGTATTCGATCATTTTCCGGATGTTCAAACCAACGTCGTTCCCCTGTATCTGAGCATGGGTGCATACAATTCCCTGCAGCAAAGTGACGCTCACGCTTATTGGGAGTTCAACTACCTGGGGACGAACTGGATCCATCCTCTGTATGAATTGCCATTCACCGGCGGATTCCCGGATGGTTTTGGCGAGATTCCGGACGCCTTCAGCGACGGCGAGATTGGCAAGCTGCAGTCCATCGTTCCCGGTTCCGGACCCACGGGCATCAAGAACGATCCCGCGGTCGTCGGCGACAACCCCAACCTGCCACGCGATCCGGATAAATTTGACGCCGATGTTGACGCGCAGCGAGAGTTTCGCCAGCGCACTATTCCCAGCGGACTTGCCAAGGAGATCTTTCTCGATGTGTATGAACGGCGGGCCTCGTTTGAGCCTGGAACCAAGAATTTGCAGCGACGCCTCTTCGACGCCTACGCTGCCGAAGTCGCGCGAGTGGACACAAACGGGGACGGCATTATCTCGGCGGCTGAAGGCGATATCGACACGGCGTCGGACGGCTTTGACAACAATGAGCGCTTGTTTCTTCCTCCGACGGTATTCAACCGCTTCGCGGTAACCCGGGAGATCAACGACGGGTTGTTGGCTCCTCGCTTCTCTCCAAGCCAGCGAGCCTGGATTATCACGGGCGTGTTGGTGCCGGTGCAACCCGCGGTGGCTGCCTCTGCCGGACGCGACGGTGACGACCGCTAAAAAACCGGAATCACGTAAGATTTGAAAGGAGAGAGCGGAGGCGAAAAACAAGGAGAATTATCAGGGTATTCAGATCGAGCCTGGCGAGGAGTACAAAGTCGACGCCTATCGCTCAGGTTCGTGGAGATTGGGTTTACTCGTTGTGTAAATCGTTGAGGAGAAGTAAATTTCGGCTGTATGCCGATCTTGTGGCACAAGAGCCTATCTTTTGGCCAGTCGCTGACAATCGGGTTCGCTTCGGGTAGGCATTGGAGTAGCATTTAACTGAAAATCATGTGGGACCTGGCATCCATCTACGTACCGGCTAACCGGACGAAGCTGCTGGTCATCGCCGGTCTCTTGGTCACAGCGATTGCTGTAATTGACTGGCTGACCAAGCCATACATCTCTCTCGGTTTCCTGTACCTATTTCCCATCATGGTTGCCGCGGGCTATCTGTCGCGGCAACAGATCATCGGCGTTTCCCTGCTATGCGCGCTCCTTCAGGAGGTCTTCAGTGATCTGCCTGGGAACGAAGTGCTCGTCCGTTTGGTATTCAGTTCAGCCGGGCTCATTGGCACTGGACTCTTCGTTTCAGAGCTCCTACATAACCGCCGTATAGTCCTCAAGCACGTCGAAGAGCTTAAAGACCAGGTAAACTTACGGCAAGACGCCGAGGAGCAGCTGGGCATGCTGGTAGAGAGCAGTCCAGCGGCGATCATCACAATCGATTCGAACGGGAAGATTCTCCTGGCCAACGACGCGGCTCAGCGGCTGTTGGCGCCTGGGGCACAGCCGATACAAGGTCAGGCAATCAGCTCTTACCTGCCCTCGTTGCAAACCGCTGTTCAGACTCGTCCTTCCAGAGTGTTTCGGACAACGCTGCAGTGCAGGGGGCAAAGGAGCAATGGTGAAACATTCCTGGCCGGCATTTGGTTTTCTACTTACACCAGCATCTCCGGCCCGCGCTTAGCGGCCATAGTTGTCGATCTCTCAGAGGATCTGCGCAGCCGGGAAGATTTGAGTCTCGATCATTTGCTGAAGAACAGCCGTATCCTCATGAGCGCGGTAGCCCATGAGGTCCGAAACCTGTGCAGTGCCGTGCTCGTAGTAGAAAAGAATCTTTCCCGGCTCAGCGAGCTTCAACACAACGAAGACTTTCAGGCCTTGAGCATGCTGATTCATAGTCTCGAGAAAATATCAGCAATGGAGCTACAAGTTTCCCCTACGCAAAACGCTGGCGCAGTCGAGTTGACATCGGTGCTCGACGAATTGCGAGTTCTGATCGAGAGTGCATACCACGAATCGGAAATGGAAATTGATTGGCAAATTCAGGATCCCTTACCGCGGGTTTGGGCCGACCGTTATGGTCTGGTTCAAGTCTTCCTGAATCTTGCAAGAAACAGTCAACGTGCAATGCAGTGCTCCGCGACCAAACGGCTATACGTAAGTGCTTCCGATGAAGGAAGCACAGTCGTTATTCGCTTTGCAGACACGGGTGTCGGCATCAGCTCTCCTGAAAATCTGTTTCGCCCCTTTCAACGCGGCGCCGATTCCTCGGGTCTGGGTCTTTATGTATCCCGCGCTATCATGCACAGCTTCGGCGGTGAACTCCTTTACGAGCGCAGGTCTCGGGGGTGTTGCTTCGCCGTAGTCCTTTCTTCGTTATCTACTACTGGCAAGGAAGTCGTAAATGCCTGAATCGATGGAGCAGACGATTGAGATTCTCCTCATCGATGATCACACTCTGTTTCGCGAGGGCGTGTCCCGGCTATTAGGAACCGAACCTGCGTTTAAGGTTATTGCATGCGGGTCAATCAAGGAAGCGCTCGCAGTTCTACGGCAACAGCAGATCGATATAGTGCTGCTGGATTTCGACCTGGGTCAGCGCGACGGCACACGATTCGTGCGTTTGGCGAAAGAGCAGGGTTTTGAGGGTAAAATCCTAGTCGTGACCGCCGGAGTTGAGGAACATGAAGCGGCCGAGTTGATTCGTTGTGGTATCTCCGGGATCTTTATGAAACATAATTCTGCGGCCTTGCTGGCTCAGGGGATCCGTGACGTCTTGGCGGGAAAGGTGTGGTTCGAGCAAGAGCTGCTGCGGGCGGCCATGCACGGTAACGCAAGCCCACTTCAAGAGTCTCAAAGTGAGCGGTTCACCCAGCGGGAACGTCAGGTTCTGTCGTATGTCTTTGAAGGCCTTGCTAACAAGGAGATCGCGGAACGGGTCGGCGTCTCCGAAAGCTCCGTTAAGGCAACCTTGCAGCAGCTCTTCTCAAAGACCGGCGTTCACACTCGGGGTCAACTGGTTCGCATCGCCCTGGAGCAATACAGGAATCAGCTCTAGTGCCCTGCAAATTGCCGTAGCTGCTTGAAGACGCTCTTGGGCCGATCAGATGCCGAATGCGATTTTAAGAAGGATGCCCTTCATCTTGTTATCTCATTGTTTAGTTCATTGCCTGATGAGCACGCACTCAGTTATCTACGGCTTGGATGAATGCGCAAGGCTCACGAAGAATAGCCGCTGAATGACCGCAAGGGCACTCAAGTGAAAAAGTTATTGTTAGCGCTGCTTCTTGCCGGTATTTTCTTCTACCCCATTACGATCTTTGCAAGAGGTGGTGGTGGGCATAGCGGAAGTCATGGCAGCAGAAGCCGCCACATCAGCATCTATAGAATCACGTTCGTCTATTTGCCGCGAGTATTTATCATTCCAACTCGCGCCAAAAAGTTGTCCTTTGCGCCGCCGATCGAAGCGCTGTTTACTATGATCCGCCGGCCGCCGGCTCTTTCCTGATTCGTTCTCTGCCTTCGGATTCCGCGCCGTAGCTTCCGTTGCTGCTGCAATCTTAGAATTTCGTCCAGATCGAAGTGGGAACTGCCGTGTTGATCGTTGGTTTTCCGTTGGGCTTTCATGACAGCTTGCATCATCTGCCCGTGGCGCGCCGGGCGGTGATCGCTTCGGCGTTCGGTATTCGTTTTCAGGGACAAGGATATTTCCTGACGGACGCGAGGATGCATCGCGGCACCAGCGGCGCGCCGGTTGTCGCGCGCATGATGGAACGCTCCGGCCGCGCCGATTTCCCGTGGATGTTGCTGGGCGTGCACGCCACGCGTATGGATGTAAGCAACCGCGATATCAACGAGGATGAGCGTCTGAATCTGAATTGCGGGTGGTATGCTAACGTTCTTCTGACGCTGACTGAAGAGTCCGTCGTTAGACCATAGGAAAACAGTACCTGTTGATTTCCCGTGACAAGAACAAGGCGCAATGAATTGCACCCCTACGAGTACGATTCCGTTTCG
>DASXSC010000228.1:0-62387 GCA_036506215.1 Pyrinomonadaceae bacterium
GTTGTCGTAGTAGTCGCGCGGCCGGCGAGTTGACTCAGAGCCCAAACTCGCCCCAGCACATCTTCATCACGCGTCAACTGGTAAGCCAGCTCATCAGTTGTCTTGTCAAACTGTACTTCTTTGATCAAGGTGCCACGGTAATCGAAATTGACGAGCAGAGGTTTCGAGTCAACAGCGATCGTAAAATCTTGTTCTTTTTTTGGCAGGATTTGAAGGTGCTCGAGCCGAGTCCCGGAAGCCGTGCCTATCTCGATATCGACTGGGGTTTGAAAAAGTGCGACCTGCGGAAACTGTGAAGTACTGTCTATGGTCTGAAGTTGGGTCACCGAAAGCTTAAGCGCTTTTGCTGCGGGATCATAGTTTTGCGTCACGCGAAAAATGGGGTGACCCATCTTGTAAAGCCATTCATCGAAGAACCAGTCCATTGCCTGTCCAGTTGACTCTTCAATTGCAATTCGAAATTGTTCAGTCTCAACCGGCTGGTTGGCATACTTGCGGAGATAGTAGTTGATTGCTCGCCACCAATTGTCTTCTCCGAGTGTTTTTCGGAGCATATGGAGAACCGCGCCGCCGCGTGGGTAGGCATACGTATCAAAAACGGAATCCGGGTTCACATAATTCTTGGTCACAATCGGACGACGGTTACCCTGCCTCCACGCATTGAGGTAGGCTTCCTGATTTGCCTTGACGTCGGAATAAAGAAAATCATCGCCACCTAACTTATGCTCATCCCACATCGCCTGGAAATAAGTGGCAAAACTTTCATTTAGCCAAATGTCAGACCAGTCGCGGCAAGTCACGTAATCTCCAAACCACTGGTGAGCAAGTTCATGTGATTGCAGCCCATCCGTATTTGAATCGAGCTCAGTCCGCGCGTCGTGGATCATGTTGTCGGTTTGTGTTGTGGCGCTTATGTTTTCCATGCCGCCGCCAAAATCGCGTGCTGTCGTCTGCGCATATTTTGCGTAGGGATACTTCAAACCGGTCTTCTCCGAAAAGAACTTCACCATCTCTGGTAATCGGGCCGCAGTTATTTTGCCTTCCTTAACCTCGTTGGGATAAACGTTTGTAATTATCGGAATACCCTGGTATTCGCTGATGATCGGAGTGTATTCCCCAACGACAATCGAAGTCAGGTAGCTCGCATGCGGCTGATCCATTTTCCAGTGAAAGGTGCGCGTCCCATCGCTGTTGTCTTTGGTGTCGAGCAGTTTTCCGTTTGAAACTACCGACAAGGGCTTTTCCACGGTGGCCGTGATTTCGGACGTAAAAAAATCATTGGGATGGTCATACACTGGAAACCAATAGTGGTTGTATTCGCTCTCTCCCTGCGACCAGATTTGCCTCGGGCGAGAAGGATCATCAGGCGAGGGTTTAATAAACCTGAGGGCCACGCCTACCAAACCTGGAATCCTGTCGTGCGAAGCATTGGTACGGTAATCGATGACGATGCTTAGTTCATCAGCGGGCTGATAATTCCGGTCGAGCGCAATCCGCAGTTTCTGCTTTGCTGGGTCCATCTCAAACTGTAGCGGACCCCCATTAATCAGTTTTATCGATGTCACGGTCATGTCCGCGGCATCCAACTCAATGCTTTTCAGGTTAGTAAGCAGCGGCCTGAAAACCATCGTTTCAACACCAATCAATTGCTCATGCTCCCAGTCGAACCGAAGATCCAACGCGACATGACGTGTGTCGAAATCATGATCCGGGATGTATTGGGTTGGCGGGAAAGGACGCGTTTGCTGCGGCCTTTGAACTACCTTATTAACATTCGGACTCGGCCTGCCAAAGGAAGTTTGGGCCAACACCAATAAGAGGACTAGCGTCAGAGCTGATAGCTCACGACGAAAAAAACGATGATTCATATAACGGCAGCTCCTCAAGGAAAATGTTGATTGAGATTTCGCGCCGGTTGGGGGAAGAACTTGTCCAACACACCTAATCGATGATTTCCTGGTTGAATCAGAATCATTGTCACACGGAAACGGTCTGCCTGAAAGCGCAGGTCAAGAGTAGAAAGAACGATGCCAGTCTAAAGCCGTTGCTTTAGTTGAAGCATTTGAAGTTTGGGAAGTTAAAACTGTCACTTTCTTGACAAAGCTTTTTTCGGCGAGCAAAATCTCGCTCGCCGCATCTCAAACAATCTGTCCGGCTACGCGAGAGAGATCCGAAGTAAGCAAAAAGCTACGATGATGAATGCCGCCGCTCTCTTACAAACAACTCTTCCTAATTTGAAATTAGTAAAACGTGGAAAAGTGCGCGACGTTTATGCGGTCGATGACGAACGTCTTTTGATCGTCGCGACCGATCGGATCTCCGCTTTCGATTGCATCTTACCCACTGCCATACCACATAAGGGCGAAGTGTTAACTTCCCTTTCTAAGTTCTGGTTTGAAAAGCTTGCCCACATTGTCCCGAACCATCTCATCACAATCGAACCAGAACAAATGCCTGAAACTGTTCAGCAGGCGAAGGAAGTCAACGGACGTTCCATGCTGGTGCGCCGAACAGACGTTTTCCCGGTAGAGTGTGTTGTCAGGGGCTACCTTGTCGGTTCCGGTTGGAAGGATTACCTCCGGACCGGAGAAGTCTGCGGCCATAAGCTTCCGGAAGATCTTCTCGAATCGGCTGAACTTCCAGAGCCGATCTTTACCCCGTCCACCAAAGCAGAAGAGGGCCACGACGAAAATATCACCGAAGAACAAGTGTCCACGATGCTAGGTGCAGCTACGGCAAACTACCTGCGCGACATTTCGTTGCGTCTTTACAATGAGGCGCGCAGCTACGCTCGTACGCGGGGAATAATAATCGCCGACACCAAGTTTGAATTTGGAGGTGATTCGAAAGGTGAGATTATTCTTGTCGATGAAGCTTTGACTCCGGATTCTTCCCGTTTTTGGCCTGCGGAAAACTATGCTCCCGGCAAATCACAACCGTCGTTTGACAAGCAGTTTGTTCGTGATTATTTGGAGACCCTCGTGTGGGACAAGCGGCCTCCCGCTCCACCCCTTCCTGACGAAGTCGCCTCGGCAACGACTAATCGCTACCTGGAAGCCCACCGACTGCTAACCGGCCAGGAGTTATGACGTTGTTTCTGTGCTCAATTCATTTTCTTCCGGGAATTTATGAGACATGCGCGCCAGACTTGAAGCCCTTATTGAAGAGATGCTGGATGGACATATTCTGCTCGCCGAAGCGGTAAGCGAGTTTGAAAAGCTCTACATCAAGAAGGCTCTCTCCCGAAACAACGAACATCTTTCAAAAACTGCCCAAGCCCTGGGTATCCATCGAAACACTATTGCTAAGCGCGTCGCCGAGTACCAAAAAGTGAAGCGGCCTCTCACGCGGAGCGCCAAAGGCGGCGCCCACTAGTTCCGACTTTCCTGCCCACACGGGCACTGATGCAGTTTAGAGTTCAAGCTTTAGCTCGCGTCTCGAAGCAGCAGCCTAAAGGCTACCACCCCGGACTGAACTCTGAACATCCGGCGTGAAACTGTGTCAGGACCCCCACACCGTCTTGAACTCACATTTTGCCTGCCCGAAGTTGACAATAATCCTGCCGCGAATTATCCTTAGCACTCATCCACACAGAGTGCTAATTCAAGGGGGGATTGCCGTACGTCCTAATCTAACGAAAACGTAGAGTTACAAGGGAAACTGAAAGGAGAACTTCAAAGAATGTCGACAAATATTACACCTCTCCATGACCGCGTTATTGTGCGCAGGATTGAGGAGGGCGAGCAGGTCCGTGGGGGAATTATTATCCCCGATACCGCTAAGGAGAAGCCGCAAGAAGGCGAGGTCGTTGCTGCCGGGGCGGGTAAGTACAAGGAAGATGGAACAAGACAGCCACTCGACGTCAAGTCGGGTGACCGAGTCCTGTTTGGCAAATACAGTGGCTCTGAAATCAAGATTGACGGCGAAGAGCTGCTGATCATGCGCGAAGATGAGATCCTCGGAATCATCGAGCGCGCTCGCGCGGCCACTGGCACCAGGAAAGGCGGCAAGTAGTCTGATTAGACTCGGCCGCTTCTTTTGTTTCTAGATCACATTCCACATTTCAGCAGGAGAGAAGACAGAAATGGCAAAGCAAGTAGTTCATGGCGAGGAGTCGCGCGCGGCGATTTTGCGCGGGATCAATCAACTCGCCGACGCAGTGAAGATCACGCTCGGCCCCAAGGGGCGCAACGTGGTAATCGATAAGAAATTTGGTTCACCCACTATTACCAAAGACGGCGTCACGGTAGCCAAGGAAATCGAATTAAAGGACTCCCTCGAGAATATGGGCGCCCAGATGGTTCGTGAAGTGGCTTCCAAGACTTCTGACGTGGCCGGCGACGGCACGACGACCGCAACGGTGCTGGCGCAGGCTATCTTTCGCGAAGGGGTCAAGACTGTGGCTGCCGGCGCCAACCCGATGGCGCTCAAGCGCGGAATCGACAAGGCGGTGGAACGCGCGACGGAAGAGATCCAGCGTTTGTCAAAGCCTGTTAAGGGCGATGCGATAGCGCAGGTCGGCACGGTTTCGGCGAATGGCGATTCCACAATCGGCAATATCATCGCCGAGGCAATGAACAAGGTTGGCAAGGATGGCGTTATCACCGTCGAAGAGTCGAAGACGATGGACACATCACTCGAGGTTGTTGAAGGAATGCAGTTTGATCGCGGCTACCTCAGCCCCTACTTTGTTACTGATCCGGAGCGCATGGAAGTAGTGCTTGAGAATCCGCTGATTCTCATTCACGAGAAAAAGATCAGCTCGATGAAAGACCTGCTGCCGCTGCTCGAGCAGGTAGCCAAAATGGGCAAGCCGATGCTGATTATTGCCGAGGACGTGGAGGGCGAAGCGCTCGCAACCCTGGTTGTGAATAAGCTGCGCGGCACTTTGAACATCGCGGCCGTTAAGGCTCCAGGCTTCGGTGATCGTCGGAAGGCTATGCTAGAAGACATTGCCATTCTTACTGGCGGCAAGGTCATCAGCGAAGACCTCGGTATCAAGCTGGAGAACGTCAAGCTTGAAGATCTTGGTCGCGCCAAGAAGATTACTATCGACAAAGACAACACGACGATAGTCGAAGGCGCAGGCAAACAGAGCGACATCGAAGGCCGCGTTAAGACTCTGCGGGCACAGATCGAGGAGACTTCTTCCGACTACGATCGCGAGAAACTGCAAGAACGTCTCGCGAAACTCGTTGGCGGCGTTGCCGTAATTAAGGTCGGCGCAGCCACGGAGACGGAGATGAAGGAGAAGAAGGCGCGAGTTGAGGATGCAATGCACGCAACGCGAGCGGCGGTCGAGGAAGGAATCGTACCCGGCGGTGGTGTTTCACTTGTTCGCGCGTCTAAGGCGCTCGAGAAGTTCCAGATTAACAAGGAAGGTGAAGGTGATTCGGACGAGCAAATCGGTGTAAACATCGTTCGCCGGGCACTCGAGGAGCCGCTCCGTCAGATCGTGCAGAACGCCGGCAAAGAAGGCGCTGTCGTGGTCGAGCGCGTTCGTTCGGAAAAGAACGAAAGTTTCGGCTTCAACGCGCAGACTGAAGTGTACGAGGACCTGGTCAAAGCAGGCGTCATCGACCCTGCCAAGGTGACTCGTACCGCGTTGCAGAATGCTGCTTCAATCGCCGGCCTTATGCTGACGACGGAGGCGATGGTCTCCGAGCTTCCCGAAGAAGACAAGGGAAGTCCGGCGATGCCGGGCGGCATGGGCGGTATGAGCGGAATGGGGATGTAATCAACCCGGAGGGGGAATGTTCTCAGTTCCCTTCTTTAGTAGAGACAAAGGCGGCCTCGCTCGAAGTGGGTGAGGCCGCTTTTTTGGCATCACGCCATCTATGTTCTTCTCACAACAAGTTTGCTTCTGCGCCCTCCGGTTCCGCAGCGCCATTTCGAATAAAAACAAGAAGCCGGAAAGCATTATCGCTTTTTAGAAGAGAAGCTGCGCCAGAAAGGAACCTTCCGACCTTTGCTTGATGGCACGGTCGCAATGCGAACTGACCGCCGCTTTTTTCGAAGTAGGAGCTTAAACTTAGCTTTAAGACCTGACGCGCTTCTCGATAGCTAACGGCTTAAAACATGGGTTTGTTAAACGAACAGGCACAGAATCGCCAGAAAACGGGCCCGAAGGGTGGCAGAATCCTGCCTAAAGAAAAGGCATACACAGCCCCTTGCAACATTTTTACAACCAAATTATCATGCCGATGAAATTTTATGACGCCTGAATGGCAAGCGCGGTAGGCCGCAAACCACCCGACGCCAAGCGGTTAACCCAAAACCGCAACGGGATCGAGCCCATCGAACTCGATTCTTGCCTTAATAACAATAAGGAGTAAGAATGCCCCCCCGCTCACTGCAACAGTGGTTTATTCCCCGTGCGCCATTTGGACATGAAAGTCGGCTGGCGCGTTACGGCAGCGCCGTAGCTCTCACAATACTGGCAACAATTCTCACTTACCTGATGTGGGCCAGGCTTGGCTCAGCGATCTCTCCCTTGTTTTTCATTGGCGTACTATTTGTTTCGTGGTACGGAGGACTGAGGCCGGGCCTTCTGTCGGCCATTTTGTCCGCCGCAGTATTTAATCTGGTTTTCGTTGATCGGTCCGGCGCTCTATCGCCGGGGGCGGATGACCTGCTGCGATTGGCTACGTTCATGATTGGTGCGGTGTTCGTCAGTTCGCTGACAATGGCCAGGCATCAAGCGGAGAAAGCCGCGCTCGAGACCGAAAAGCAGCTAAACATCACGCTGAAGAGTATCGGTGACGCCGTGATCACAACTGATGCTTCCGGTCGTATTACCTTTATGAACTCCATAGCGCAATCGCTTACCGGCTGGCAGCAACATGAGGCCAGCGGCCACGAGATCGAAGAGATCCTGCGTATCGTGGATCCCGAAACGCGCTTTGAGGTAGAGCCGGTAGCGACACGAGTGCTCAGAGACAATGTCGTGCTTGGGCTGGGCGACCCGGTATATATGGTTGCGCGTGACGGTACTGAGATGCCCATCGATCAGATAGCCACACCAGTGCGCGACAATAGCGGGAAGATTAACGGCATAGTGTTAGTGCTGCGCAGCGTACCGGATCCCAAAGCCAAGGAGCCGACCCGCCTGCTCGCGGAAACAATCGCTTTGCTCGACGCCGTAGATGCAAACATGCTTGCAGTGGATCTTTATGGTCGCTGCGCCTTCGTCAGCAAGTTAGCGTCCCAACTTCTTGGTTACCAGTCACACGAACTGGTGGGCAAAGGGATTGATGAGCTGACAAACTCCAGCAATGTTGCTGCCTGGTCCTGTGCGGAGCAAGGGTCTTGTCCGAACCCTGACGCCAACAATCTCCTGAATATTGAAACCATGCTGCGTCGCGATGGTACCACTGTACCCGTTAAGTTCTCTCCGGCGCCGCTTATTGTAGGTGAACAGGTTGTTGGAACAGTCGTAACTATCACCGATTTGACTGAACGCCAGCGCGCACAAGAGGCAATCGCTCGATTAGAGTCAATTGCCGATTCGGTTGACGAGGCGATCATTACCCATACAGCCGACGGAATAATCACGTCGTGGAACCGCGCGGCCGAGCGAATTTACCGTTACGTGGAAGAAGAAGTCCTTGGTCGCCATGTATCAATTATCCATCCTCCCGGATATAAGCCAGAGTTGAAGAGTTTGTTCGATCGTGTGCTGCAACTCGGGCGGGTCGAATCTTTTGAAACCGTTCGCATCCGCAAAGGCGGCGAGCAGGTTTTCGTATCAATACGTGCGGTTAGGCTCAACGAAGGGAGCGGTTCCCCAGCTTGCATTGCCCAGATTGTCTGCGACCTGACGGAAAGTAAGAAAGCTGAGGAAGCTGCTCTGCGAGCCAGTCGAGAACAGGCGTCGACCCGTAGCCGCCAGCGAATAGTTGACATCGCGTCTGATGCCGGCCGCTTCGAAGTTGATACACGCCTTGCGACTGCGATCCAGGACAAGGCGGTGCAGCGGAAAGCCGCTCTGCGCACCGGGGATCTAATCGGACGATCATCCGTGATGCAGAAGTTGTTCAACACTATCGACCGCGTTGCGCCAACCGATAATTCCGTACTGATTACTGGTTCGACCGGAACCGGCAAGGAGTTGGTGGCGCGCGCGATTCATGATAAGAGCCTGCGCGCCCGTGGCCCGTTCGTCGACCTCAACTGCTCGGCAATACCAGAAACCCTGATCGAAGCGGAGCTCTTCGGACATCAACGAGGAACGTTTACCGGCGCCCATGAAAATCGTGTAGGTCTTTTTGAAGCAGCTTCAGGCGGCACACTTTTCCTCGATGAAGTAGATGCGCTGCCACTGGCCGCACAGGCCAAGCTCCTGCGCGTGCTCCAGGAGAAACGTATTCGCCGCGTGGGTGGTCGTACAAATATCGATGTTGACGTACGAATTGTGTCAGCTACTAACTCTGAGTTGAGCAATGCTGTCAGCGAAGGCCGTTTTCGTGCCGATCTGTTCTATCGTCTGCGCGTTTTCCCGATACACGTCCCCGATCTTTGCCGTCGTGTCGGCGACGTTGAATTGCTGATCGACTATTTCCTGCAACGTCATGCGGACCAGTACGATACAACTCCGCGACGGTTTACTCCTGAAGCAATGGCCGCTCTGTTGCAGTATTCGTGGCCTGGCAATGTGCGTGAGTTGGAAAGCGCCGTCGAATACGCATTGGCAATTAGCTCGAGCGAAAAGGTTGGAATCGAGGATCTGCCGTCTGAGTTTTCCGTTCGAAGGCAGGAAACTTCTAATGACCTGAAAAAGCTCCTCGAAGCTTACAGCAACGACGGCGCACCGTTGGCGGAAATCGAGAAACGCTACATCCTTTCGGTGTTGCAGCAATTCGGGGGAAATCAGGTCAAGGCGGCCGCAGCCCTCGGAATCGATCGCAGCAAACTCTATCGTCGCCTCAAGCAATATGGCATCCTCGCCGTCAAGTTTCTTCAAGAGGAGGACCTTGACGGAATGCAACTGCTCTCGAGCCGCAAAGGCTAACTAACTTCCCATTGAGCACTAGCCTGACCCTCTGTAACGGCTCTGATCGATCCCGAAAGCTTACGACCTGGACGCACTGCTCTTCAGTTGGTTACGGGCGAAGTTTCAAATGAAACAACGTGTAATCTCCGACTCGCTCTCCGCTATCGCGCTCATACCACTTATCTAAATTCGTAAGATTCTCAGTTGCTGACACAACGGCGTAGGAAAGAAGTGGTTCGGCCGCCTCTGTGAGACTAAAACCGGAACAGAAAAGCCTGTATTCGTCGAGAGCCGTCTCAACATCTTGTTGAGTTATTGGCTGAGAGTTTCCTGTTAGAACCGGATTTGCTCTGTCAGCACCAAAAATCTCCACTCGGGCATTACCGTGCTCTTCCGTTAAGGACAATCTCAGCTCATCCGCGGTGACGCTCGAGTAATAGAGATACTGGTAGTATCTGTGCTTCTGCTCCTTAAGATTGACATTAGAAAAGGTGAATGAGTGCCGGGCCCACAAAACCGGATTGGATGAGCTTGTCGGAATGCTATTGATCACATGCAAATTTGGCGCAAATACGACCCCATTTCCATGAAGTCGCAAAGCCGCTGCGCGTCCTTTATCCACCTCGGCATTCGTTTTGAATCTGGAGACACTGACCAAAGCCCCATACGATAACCCTAAACCTATAGCCACTATCCACAGATAGCTAATGATCCTCTTCGAAATATTCCACCTGTCCCCAAAAGACAGGCAGAGGCCAATTAGGATCCAATAGTTTGCAATGAACTGTTCATAATGGAACGGTTGCAGCGAGTGCCCGGTTATTACCTGCTGATTGAATAACACAAAGGGAGCGAGGGCGAACGAGAGCGTAAATAGCGTTCTCGGCTGTCGCCAATCCTGTCTAATCAAACCCAACAAAATAACGGCGCCGTATATTTCTGGTCCGCGAATGAGGTCTGGAAAATGTGTAAGCTCAAGCGATACCGCCTGGTCAATAATTGGGGATCGAGCTCTTAGTAGGAAGACGTATGGAATCAACCCAGCCAATGCCATGAGGCCGATAACGCCGAATACTTTGAGCGTGGTAACTCGCTCGTGCGGTCGCGCGATCAGCCACAAGATCATTAGGACCGCAAGCCAAACCGCTGCCGCCGTCCACAGAAAGAAATAGGAAAAGATGAGCACCAGCAATGAGAGTCCGGCAAGAAAGGGCCAAATCAGGGAATCCTTCTCGAGTGACCGCCAAACAAATACTGCCATTGCCAGGAAGAACGGAAACGAAAAGCCTGGCATGTAACGTCTAAGAAAAGGAAACGCAAGACGCGGTGAGAAGAAGATCCAAGGTGCTGAGTAGGCAAACGCCCCAAAGCACAAAACCACCAGGACTCCGAAGGCGCCAAGAAGCGGCTTTCCGGTGATCTCGAACAGCAAAAGAAACAGGATCAATGCAGAACCTACAGTAATGAGGGGGACCAAAAGGATGAACGCAGTAGACGCTGAAATGGACAACATCCGCGCAGGAATGGCAATCGAGTAAGCCGGAATGAACTGGATTGAGAATAGCGTTTCAAACTGGCCGCGATCGTTACCAGTGTAGGGATCGCTGCGGCGGGGTCGACCGTTAATCAACGCATTTACATAAGCTGAATAGGCAAATTCATCAGTGTCGAAAGAGGCATAGGCCCCATTCCATTCCGTGCCGCGCTTGTAGCTAAGATAGAGTTGAGGTAGTGAGGTTATTATAGCCAAAATCAAAGCAACAAAGAGGCCGGGTTTCCACTGTTGAAAGGTCATCGATAAGAAGTTGCTGCAGAGGCATCTCAGCGCTTTTGTTAGTTGCGCAGCTTTAGACGATAAAGATTGTAATGGCCCACACGCTCTCCGGCATCGCGCGCATACCATCGGTCAAGGTGAGACAAGTTAGTGTCGCGATCTGCGATCGTGATGAGATAAAGGAGCGGACGTCGCAACACGTTCTCACGCGAGAAAGAATCAGAGTACGCCTGATAAGCACGTACTTCTGCTTCGATCTCCTCCTGCGTGATCTGTTTGTGACTAAGACTTAAGACAGGAATAAACCTCTCATCTCCAAAGACTACGCTGGGAGCATAAAAATTCATGTAAGAGTCTTCCGTCTTCTGGTTTAGCAAGTCACTGAGACGTTCTGCGTTCGCCTCGCTGTAATAAAGCTGCATAAAAAGAAGTTCTTTGCGCTCGCTGCGCGAGGCACTTCCGAAGTCCTGAGCTCCCGCAGTTAGCAACGTACCCTGGGCGGTCCACGTTGGAAGTAATCGCATTACTTCGACTTGTGGTGAGAAAACGATTGCTTGCGCTTTCCCTTGATCTTTCAACCCAGCAACCGTGCCGTCTTCCTTTGATAATTGTTTCAAGCGCAGCAGGACCGGGACCATTTCGTCCTCGAGAACATTCGATGCAGTCCGCGCTGTGGTTAACAGACCCACTTCAACAATAGCCCATAAGAAGCACAAAGCGGCAACCCATACCAGGGTCCGATTTGAGATATGCCGCCAGAAAAGCGTTACCAGAATTGCTAAACCAACTAGCACGGCATAGTTTGCCACGAAAAGATCGAAGTGAAACGCTTGAATCGATCTTCCGGTCAACACCTGTTGATTAAAAACAACAAAAGGAAGGAAGGCAAACGATGCGGCAAAAATAACTCTGGGTTCACTTAGTTCAAATTTTCTTCGCCGCCAACCCACAATGAGCGCAACTAAAATGAAAACTCCTATTAGTTCAGAAGTATGAAATAAATCGGGTTGATGCGTAAGAACTAGAATCTGCGCATCGTCGATACTTGAAGAACGATGTGAAATCAAATAGACGTAGGGAATGAGTGCCAACAGTCCAATCCCAGCAATGATAATAAACACTTCGATGCTGCGTCGTCTGTCTGCCCCTGGACACAAGGAAAGCGAAAGGACTGCGACGCACGTCAACCATGCGGCGGCGCCAGTCCAGAAATATAGGTAGGAGAACATCAGCACGCCCAGGATTACTCCTGCGAGCGCAGAGTTGAGTCGCGCACGACGTTTGTCTCTGAGAGTAAGCGCACGCCAGACCAGTGTACAAAGGACAAAGAATAGGGGGAAAACTGCCGCGGGTTGGTATCTCCGGAGAAAAGGCATCAAAAAACTGAGTTTATGATCAAGTAACAACACACCTACCATGCCCTGGTCCCCGGCCAGTTCTCCCAGACAAAGCACGACGAGAACTCCGGCTGCCGCGAATCTGTTGTCTTTTGTGATTGACGCCAACAACCAGAAGGTCGAAACGCTTGCCAGCAGCCCGGCAGCGCCTTCAAGGAATATGAAAGCGGTCGATGCTGAGACCCCAAGCACCCGTGCAGGTACCGCGATCCAGTAGGCGGGCATGAATTGAATTGAAAAGCTTGATTCTGGCAATGGCAACGTCGGCCTACTATCCAAGCCCGCAAAGGGATCGTTGCGCCGTGGTCGCCCATCGATCAGCGCATTAATGTAAGCTGAATAAAGAAACTCATCTCCTTGAATGCTTGCATAGGTTCCGTTCCAATTTGTGCCTCTGATATACCAGAAATGGATTTGAGGTATTAGCGCCAGGAGCATGATCGCCGCAGAAGCCGCAGCGCCCCATTTCCACCCCGTTATCTGAGCTTCGGTATTGAGACTGCTCGGTAATGTTTCCATTTAGCGATCAACGCACATTGAAAAGGATCTGTAATCCTTCAAATGATTTTACCCAAGGTCGACGGAATAGGCGACATATCTATTCTCCGCGTAGTGGGTCAGTTTCGTTGAAAGTGTTCCGATAAACTTTTTAGTTTGTCGTGACTCAGCGACAAGCTAAAGCTCATCGGACATCAAACTGACCCACTACCATTCTCCGGTACTGGCTTGAATCACTGTCTGGTGGTGGACCCCTGCCATCTTCCTGGTACTTACCTCCCAAGCCTCATACTTTCGCCTGCTTCGGTGACCATCACGGATAGATTTCTGCTACAGGTGCTCGCCTGCGCGCAGTGATCAACTTAGACAAACAACCTACATACAACGCACGGGCTTAGCAGATTTTTCGGTAAGGTGAACAAACCACAGTAGTTGTCATTTTCCTGAGCAGCATACTTGAGGTGTGGAGCGTGTGGTCCATGCTCCGGCATAACCGTTGCTCTGGGGGTCCACGAACGCACAAGTAGTGTTGCCGTGATCGGCAGGGACGATCACTCAGGTTTCCTGAGATGACGCCTGCACTTCTTCTGCATTGTTTGCCTGGACACACTTCGACAGTCAGGCCTTGGTCATCAACCACTAACGAATCAGAGGAGAAAACTCAAATGAAAAGAATTAAGAACTTCATCAGCGACGAGTCTGGCATGGAAACGTTGGAGTACGCAGTCATCGCCGGCCTTATCGCCGTAGTTGCCGTCGCTGTCTACGCGACCGGCGGGCAGTGGAGAACAAACCTTCAGAATAGGCTTCTGGGCGCAACCAACGCCAGCTAGTCCCTATTGCTTTGCCGAGAGTGACCGGCGAGTCCTGCAATGTCTCAGGCTCGCCAACACTCTCGGGCGAAAACTGATGCATCTATTTGTCAGAAGAACTCAAGGACGAAACGGAATGAAAAGAATCAAGAACTTCATCTATGACGAGTCCGGCATGGAAACTCTGGAGTATGCGGTTATCGCCGGCCTCATCGCCGTCGTTGCTGTCGCAATCTATGCCAGCAGCGGGCAATGGAATACAAACCTTCAGAATAGGCTTCTGGGAGCGACGAATGCCAGCTAGTCGCAGTTGTCTTGGGGAGAGTGGCGGGCGCAGGCAGCAAATCGGCTCAAACTCGCCATACGCTCGACTGAAAGTCAATCGATTCTATTTGCGGCCAGCGTCAAGCCGCCGCACCTGACTCTATTCGGTTAATCCGGAGACCCGGCGATGCTTGTTCACCAGAAGATTGCTATTGCACTTATGTTCATACCTTTGGCAATTGGCATTACCTACATGGATGTGCGCTATCGCCGCATTCCCAACAAACTTGTTTTCTCGGTGCTCGTTGCCGGGCTTATGTTTAATACTCTGTTCGGGCAATGGCATGGTTTGACGACGAGCTTGGGCGGGTTGGCACTCGCTTTTGGTTTGATGTTCATCCTCCACATATTTGGCACGATGGGCGCGGGGGACGTGAAGCTTTTCGCCGCCATAGGATCGATGGTCGGTGTCTCACAAGTTGTGCCCACACTCTTCGTCGTCGCTCTATCTGGCGGTGTGCTCGCGATCGGCAAGATGATCTATGCGCGGCGCGTTGGCAGGACGATGTTCGGCGTGGCCCAGTTTTTCTACGGCTTGCTGCCGGGCCAGACGGTACCGCGTTTCGAGATACCGGGCGACCATAGTGTCACGCTGCCTTACGCAGTGCCCATCTGTTTTGGCGGCCTGGTCTCTTTGTTTCTCTTTGGCGCCTGAGGCGTCTCTCGATTTTACTTTGGTAAGGGAGAATTTAAATCATGCGAAATAAACGTCTCATCATCGCACTCGCAAGCGCCATCGTTTGTGGTGTGCTCGGTGTCATGCTGATAACCCGCTACCTCGCCAGCGTACAGACATTTGCTAAAGACCTGGGAAACGTTGTCGTCGCCAAGCAGGAAATTCAGCTCGGCGAGAAAATCACCGCCGATCATCTCGCGTTCGCCCCAATTCCCAACGGGTCTGCTCCCGAAGGTGCATTCAGAAAGATGGATCAGGTAATCGGTCGGGTCGCAATCACACCCATCGGCGTGCGCGAGACAATCACGAGTATGAAGCTCGCGCCCGCAGGAGTTGGCGCGGGGCTGTCGGCGGTGATCCCGGAAGGCTATCGCGCCATGACGGTCAAGGTTGACGACGTCGTGGGTGTCTCTGGTTTTATTATGCCGGGCTCGTTCGTGGATGTCGTGGCCATCATCATCCCACCTGCACAGCAGGGGGGCGAAGCGAAGGACCCTATATCCAAGATCGTGCTGCAGAACATCAAGGTGCTCGCCAGTGGGGCGAAGATTGATTCTCCTGATAACCAACGCGAGCCGACCAGCGTGAATGGTGTAACACTTCAGGTAACTCCAGAACAGGCTGAGAAACTCGTGCTGGCTGCCAATCAGGCCAAACTTCAGCTCGTAATGCGCAACTACGGTGACCAGGAGGCCACGAAAACCGGGGGGGCCAACAGGACCACGCTATTGAGCGGCGAGACGTATGTACCGCAGCCGGAACCGAAGAGCGAACAAGCTGGACAAGCCAGGGCCGCGCACGTCAAACAACCTGTCAAACGTGTCAGCGTTGTGATACCCAGGCAAGAAAAACCGGTCGTGCAACCGATCTCGCGAAACTCCGTTGAGTTGATTGAAGGCGCGAAAAGGCGCGACGTCGAAATACCCTAGAAGCGGCTGCCGGGCCAACTGAGGCTCGTAGAAGACCGCTCAGTTTCAAGACAAAAGTCCCAAACAGTTAAGGAGTCAAAAATGATGCAGCCCCATTCTTCCATTCGCAACGTCCTCGCCCTGCTCGGTACCTTCTTGCTCTGCTCCGTTACCCTTGCAGCGCAAGACCAGAGCACTAACGCTTCCTTTTCGAGCGGAACGAGAGAAGCAATCCCGGTTAACGTGCTGGTGGGTCAGTCAAGGGTCATCAGCTTTGACAGCGCCATCGAGCGTTTTTCGGTTTCCAATCCGGAGATCGCTGAGGCGGTGCTGGTCTCTTCAAACCAGGTGGTAGTCAACGGGAAGGCTTTCGGCCAGATTAATTTTATTGCCTGGGAGAAGAATAGTGGTCGCTTCCTCGTCTTTGACGTTTATGTGCGCACCAATCTTTCGCTAATCGATTCGCAGATCCGCGCCCTATTCCCTAAAGACGATATCCGTTTGAGCCAGGCCAACGGATCGGTAGTCATGTCGGGAACTGTCAGCGATCCTAGGATTGCGGCACAGGCCGACTCCGTCGTGCAAGCAGCGGGGTTTAAAACAGTCAACCTGCTGGAATCGCCCGTTAAGGATGCGACTCAGGTACAGCTTCTGGTTCGGGTTGCTGAAGTCAGCCGCAATCGCATGCGGGAGCTGGGCACGTCATACGGATACCAGGCCAGCCCCGGCTCAGGTGGATATCTCAACAGCGGCGCGGGGCCAAGCGCGATTGGAGATGTCAAGAATGGAGTCCTAAGCGGCACGCTCGCCAGCTCACTAAATCTATTCGTGATGGGCGGCAATACGTTGGCAATGATCCGAGCGCTGCAACAGCAGGGCGCCCTGCGCGCACTGGCCGAGCCAAATTTGATTGCAATGAATGGGCAGCAGGCGAGCTTCCTCGCCGGTGGCGAATATCCTGTTCCAGTTGTTCAGAGCAGCAGCGGCACCACCGGACCCACGGTGAGTATCGTCTTCAAAGAATATGGCGTGCGCCTTAATTTCAAGCCGACGATTATTGATGAAGATCACATTCGGTTGGAGCTTGAGCCCGAAGTCTCTACCCTCGACTTCGCAAATGGCGTGAAGTTCAGCGGCTTCCTTATCCCGGGACTGCGCACCCGCCGCGCCCAAACAGGAGTTGAACTGCGCGACGGCCAGAGTTTCGCGCTCGCGGGACTGCTCGACAATAGCGAGACGCAAACACTTTCGAAAGTGCCCGGCCTTGGCGACATCCCAGTCCTCGGTAACCTTTTCCGCTCGAAGCAGTTTCAAAAGAACGAAACCGAGCTGATGTTCATTGTCACGGCCCAGATGGTCAAACCCGTCAACCGCGACGATTTGCCGGCGATTCCCAATGTCGAAAGCCTCAAGAAGGGATCACTGCTTGGCGTCGACCGCAAGGATGGTGGAATAGAGGGACCGAGCGGCTTCATCACTAATTCACCTGGGACAAAAAAGGCTGCAACTGAAACACCGACGCAGCCCACCGCGCCCGCCAAAATTGAGACTGCACCGGTTTCGCCGGCAGCGGCGGACAGCAAAACCGGAACACCGGCGGTCTCTGTGGTCCAGGGGTCCGTTCCCGCTTCGGCGGCGAAGGTGATTCCGAACCAGTAAGGAAGCTGTTGTCCACATACTTTAAGTTTGTCGCGTTTTGGTCAGTGAACGTTCCTGACTGAGATTCGAAAAACTGAAGTCTGTCGCTCTTTGGGAGATTCAGCAGATGGCATTATTGAATGTAGACCAAAATCGACTGCGCGGCGGCGAGCGTGGCTCGATCATTGTCATGACAGCGATCCTAATGCTTGTCTTCATGGTGATGCTCGGGCTAGCCATCGATGTCTCGCGTATCTACATGGTTCGCGCGGAACTACAGAACGCCGCCGACGCGGCGGCGCTGACAGCGGCGCGCGAATTAGACGGAGGTACGGGAGGCATTGACAACGCCGTCGCGCGCGCCCAAGCCACCGTGTTAGCTAACAACAACACCAAACAGGGCTTCGGCAATGCGGGAGCAAGCGCCGTAAACATTGTGTCGGTTGAATTCGCTGTCAATCTCGATGATGACCCGTACATGAACGCCGCCGCCGCGAAGGATCCGGCCACCGTTGCCAACATTCGTTTCGTCCGCGTCACAACCGCTTCGGCTACAACCAACATCCTCTTTGCGGTTAGCGTGCTCGGCTCATCACACGTTGAATCGAGGAGTGCTGTCGCAGGGATGTCTGTAGACTTGTCTGGTATTTGCGACTTTTTCCCGATGGCTGTGTCCTTAACCAATCCTACTCCGGCTGTAGGCACGTTATTTACGCTTACCTTTACGAAGGGTACTGGTGAGAAGTGCCCCCCAACCGTTGGAGGAAGCGATGCGAAACTCTGCGATCAGGAATACATAATCCTGGAGGTTCCTAATATCAACGGCAACGGCCAGGTAGAAACGGCGCTGCTCACCGCTGGCTTGCCCAATTTTTGCAAGAAACTCGGGGACAACATCAATATGACGCCGAGTTCGAACACGAACAATGGACCAAAGGCCTCGGGAGAAGGGGCCAACACGCGTATGAACGGGAATGACGGCGATGGCGATTACCCAAACGGTTACTCGAACGCTCTCCAACCTGGCACTTTCCCGCCAGACACGAACATTCAAGAAAACATTACTTACGATCAGTACCTTAATCACACGGCCGTGACGGCGCCGAACCCCAATGGACCGGGAGAGGATGACCGGCGAATCCTCATTTCCCCCATCATCACCCCAGGTGTTTATCCTAACTACACCACTGGTATCAATCATTGGGGTAAGTTCTTTATAAAGAAGAGAGCTGTCGTCAGCAATGGTAGCTGTGATCCGCTCGCTGGCTGTGGGGCGCTCGAGGTTGAATATATCGGTAGGGCCAATACGGGTAGCGCGTTTGGAGATCCTGATCCGACGTGCAGCTCAGGCCTGACCGCTCCAGTTCTGTACAGGTGAGGTGTCGAGATCGACGTGATAAATATGTTGGCACGTGTGAGATATAGGTTAAGTCGAGTGGTCAGACGCGCGGATGGTTCTTCGACCGTCGAACTCGCGATAGTTTTCCCGATCCTTCTGCTCCTATTTATTGCAAGCGCTGAGCTGGGCCGGCTCTTCTACACTTACACGACTCTCGCCAAGGCAACCAAGGTAGGAGCGCGCTATATCTCGACTTCGAGAGATGCCATTTCGGGCGATGCAGCAAAGGTTGCTGCTGCCACGCTACAGGCCCAAAGTCTGGTGGTTTGCGGCTATACGAACTGCTCCGGAAATCAGCCCGATGGGACGCCCAAGGTGCCTATTGTGGCTGGACTAGACATGAATAATCCGGCCGCAAATGTTGCTGTCACGCTATTCACACAAATCGAAGGCACCGTAACTGTCAGATACGTGAAAGTGCAGATCCAAGGCTATAGCTACAGTCCCGGAGCATTCAATCTAGCATCCAGGATAGGAGCAGCGAATTCGACCTTCTATTTTGCACTGACCCCAAGCATTACTATGCGTTACATGCGGTGAAAGTCGGACCTCGACTCAAAAGGTTTTACGAATGAAAAGGGATAGAACTAACAACTCCGAGCGCGGCGTAGCCACCGTAGAATTCGCTCTGACGGCAACTTTCTTCTTCATGATGATCCTAGTCACCGTAATCGGGGGGCACTTATTCTGGATGCACAACTCGCTGGTGGAGGCAACGCGTCGAGGCGCGCGCTACGCAGCTAATCAGGCTAAGCCACTCACTCAATCCTGCATTAACACTTCCACGACGGTTAACCCCGTTAAGAACGTCGTCCTATATGGTACCCCGACCGCCGGAACGACTCCGATCATTCCGGGTCTCCAGCCGTCGAATGTAACGGTTTGTTATAGCAATGACTTCGGAGTGGCGGCAGGTAACGTGTCTGTCAAGATCGAGAATTACAGCTACAACTTCGTTGTATCCGGCATTAACAGTGTAATTCAATTGCCACCTTATCAAACTACGGTGAGGGGCGAAAACGCGGGGCGTATAGCTGGCGCCTCTTGTCCTCCGTAGATACGGCGACAGATAAAGAGTCAAACGATGCAATTATTGACATTCATAGCACTCACTAAGAACAGTGAATCTTCTCGAGAACTAAGGGAAGCGTTCGACGGCAACCCACACGCGCGTCTATTGGCTGTTTGCGAGAACGCCGAACAGATGCTTGCCGACGTTATCCGCATGAAACCCTCGGCAGCAGTAGTGGTTTTGGAAGCAGAAAGTTCGGAAAGAGAGTTTGCCTTAATTAAGAAGCTTGTGGCTGCGAGTCCCGGTACCACCATCATCACGGCCGCCCGCGACGCCTCACCACGCTTGATTCTGGGCAGTATGCGTTCTGGGGCGCGTGAGTTCTTCCAACTTCCGATTATTGCCGACGAATTCAAGGCAGTGCTCGACAGCACCGCAGAGTTTTCCGCAGCGCACGAAGACAAGGCGAAGGGCTCACGCGTAGTCGCCGTGTTTTCCGGCAAGGGCGGTACTGGCGTCTCCTTCTTCACCACGAATCTGGCCGCTGCCATGAACGTGCCGACGCTGCTCGTAGACCTTGACCTGCAAGCGGGAGATGCCGCTTCCTTTCTCGGCCTCTCGGTGAAGTACTCAGTCTCAGACTTCGTTAGCAATCGGGTACGCCTGGACGACTCGCTAATCAATACCTTTATAACTCCCCACTCCGCGAATCTGGCGCTGCTGGCCGCGCCGCTTGAAACGCATGAGGCTGAAGATATCAAATCCGAAGACATGACCGAGATCCTTCACCTTCTGGGCCAGCGATACGAATGTATTGTGCTGGATCTTCCACACACGTTCGATCCGGTGACAATTTCGGCGCTCGACTTCGCCGACGACATTCTGTTGCTCTTGACGCTTGACATCCCCGGAATCCGCAGCACTAAGCGCGCGCTTAAAGTGTTCGAACGCCTGGGCTATCCGCGCACCAAAATCCATGTCGTCGTTAACCGTTGGAGCAAGAATACTGATGTTGAGCTGCAGAAAGTGCAGGCGCACCTCGGCGAGCAGTTTATCGGCCTGGTGCCTAACGATTACCGCAAAGTGATGGAGTCAATCAATCTGGGTCAGCCACTGGTGCAAACCGATCACTCGTCGAAATTAACGGTTGAGATTAAACGAATCGCGGCGCTTGTTGCCAACGGCAACCACACAGCCCCGCCACCAGCGCGTAAAAGATTGCTCGGGGCGATGTTTGGCCGTCAGGACACCGCCACACTCGAACTTTCGGTAATGCCAGATACAGCTTAGCGGGAAGTGAAGGCGGGACAGCTAGTCAGCAGCGCGATCAGCGTCTTATCGCACTGAAATTTAAGGAAGGCAATAGGTAACAGTATGGCTCTTCGAGAGAGATATATTAAAGATCCAGGCGGGAACGGAACGGCAGCTGCCGCCGCCGAGGATGGAAGTCGGGGTAATCAGAGCTTTCAGGAGATGAAGTCGCGTCTTCATCGTGCCATCATCACGCGGCTGGATCTGACTAAGCTTAACCTGCTTCCTCCAGACCGCGTCCAGGCCGAGGTGTCACGTCTTGCCGAAGATCTTTTGTTAGCGGAGAGTGCCCCGCTTTCAACTAATGAGCGAGAACGTCTGGTGAGCGAAGTTCACCACGAGCTTTTCGGCCTGGGACCGCTGGAACCGCTACTTGGCGACCCTACCATCTCTGACATCCTCGTCAACTCTTATTCAAATATTTACATTGAGCGGCGCGGCAAGCTGGAAAAAACCGGGATTAGTTTTAAAGACGACGAGCACCTGCGACGTGTAATAGAGCGAATTGTTTCGACAGTCGGACGCCGCATTGATGAGGCGCAGCCGATGGTAGACGCCCGTCTTTCTGACGGTTCGCGCGTCAACGCCATTATTCCACCGCTCGCCATCGACGGACCGGTGCTCTCGATTCGCCGTTTTGGCGCTGATCCTTTGAAGATGCCCGCCTTGATCGAAAATGGCGCGCTGACCAGGGAGATCGCCATCCTCTTTGAGATGTGCGTGCGCGCCAGACTGAACATCATCATTTCGGGCGGCACCGGTGCGGGCAAGACGACGCTATTGAACGCTCTCTCGGCCTACATCCCTCCTGATGAGCGCATCGTTACGATTGAAGACTCGGCAGAACTACAGATGCAACAACCTCACGTCGTGCGATTGGAAACTCGCCCACCCAACATTGAAGGCCGTGGTGAAGTTACGCAGCGTGATTTGGTCCGCAACTCCTTGCGCATGCGCCCGGACCGCATCGTCATCGGCGAGGTCAGAGGTGGCGAGGCCATTGACATGCTGCAAGCAATGAATACCGGCCATGACGGATCTCTTACGACCATCCACGCCAACTCGCCCAGAGACGCGCTTGGCCGTCTGGAAACGATGGTGCAGATGACCGGGATGAGGCTTTCTGAACGGGCGATGCGACAGCAGGTCGCCTCGGCCGTTAATTTGGTTATTCAGGTGGCCCGGCTGACGGACGGCACGCGAAGAATCACCTCGATCTCGGAGATTACCGGCATGGAGGGCGAAACAATCACAATGCAGGAGATCTTCCAATTCGAGCGCACCGACGTGGACTCCACCGGAAAGGTTATAGGACGCTTCCGCACCACCGGCATTCGTCCGCGTTTTGCCCAACGGCTCAAGCAATACGGCATGCAA
The DNA here is from genome assembly GCA_036506215.1 of Pyrinomonadaceae bacterium. GTDB lineage: Bacteria > Acidobacteriota > Blastocatellia > Pyrinomonadales > Pyrinomonadaceae > PSRF01. Next base: position 22,119 of record DASXSC010000228.1, read on the forward strand.
CTACCGAATTTCTTTTGAGGTAATAGTAAAATGCTGATCTCAACCTTCGTATTTCTCTTCTTTCTCTTCCTTACTTACGCCGTCTTTCTGTTTGCGTCGCGTAAGTCAGATGCCCGTCAGGCGCGCCTGCAGCAACGGGTCACCGAAGCCCTGGAGGATTTCGGGCCTCCCGATGAAGTGACAATATCTCGGGAGGATTCGATCGGGGGCAACCCCGCGATTAACCGACTGCTTTCCTCGCTGGATTTTATAAAGCGGTTCGATCGGATGGTCAGACAAGCTGGTCTCCAGATCACCGTTAGCCGTTTGCTTACCTTCTGTTTTGTTGCAGGTCTGATGGCTGGACTTGCAGCCTATACAGTCATGAGTTCTTTATTCGCCTTGCTATTGGCGTTGCTGGCGGCAGTGATGCCAATTCTACATGTCTCGCGGGAGCGCAGGAAAAGGTTATTGAAATTTAATGCGCAGCTTCCAGATACGTTGGACTTGTTAAGCCGCTCGCTGGCAGTCGGCCATGCTTTCTCCGAGTCCCTAAATCAGGTCGCGTCAGAGATGCCTGATCCTATCGCCGCCGAGTTTCGCATCGCTTTTGAAGAACAGAAACTAGGTCTTTCAATAAAGGTGGCCCTAGATCGTTTAACCGAGCGCGTTCCGTTGCCAGACTTGCGTCTCTGTGTGACGGCAATGCACATTCAACGGGAAACGGGCGGCAATCTTGCAGAAATTCTCGAAAAGGTCTCCCAAACCATTCGCGAACGCTTCCGACTCATGGAGGACTTTCGCACTATGACGACAAGTGCCCGCGGCTCGGCCTGGATTCTTTGTGGTCTACCTTTTGCCATTGTTTTCCTGATCACCGCCATAAATCCTGACTACATGAACGTGCTGTTCTACGATCAGCGCGGCCATTATGTGATTGCCGCCGCCGCTGTATTGCAGGTCCTGGGGATAATCACGATCAAGAAAATTTTGAACATCCGGGTTTGAAGTTTGATGGAAGGAACCAAACAGTTGCGCTAAGGAAAGGGTAGGAATCTATGTTGTTGCTAATCATAATGCTGACCTTTGGTTGCCTTGCTCTAACGGTGATGAGCCTTTACTGGATGTTTGCGCGCCAGCCTGGCGTGGTCAATGCACGTCTTGAGAGCATGGATCCATCGCTGGCCTTAATCGAGAACAACCCTGTCACGACGATGGCCGAGCGCCTCGCGGAGCCGCTCAATCGCATTGTTCCGATCTCCGCCATTGAAGCAGCTAAATTGCAAAAGCAGTTGCTCCAAGCTGGCTATCGTTCACCCGAAGCGGCGACGGCCTTTCGCGCCATCCAGATCACACTAATCTTCGCGATCCCAAGTTTTGTGATGACGATCTGTTTTCTCTTGGATCGGCCCCTAACTAGCTTCGCGATATGGGGAATGTTAGGCGTCGCGATTGGTTTTTACCTGCCTCGCTTTGTCCTGCGCAGGAAGATCGCGGGCCGCAGACAGCGCATCACCTGGGCCCTGGCAGATTCTATGGATTTAATGGTGGTTGCCGTGGAAGCCGGATTGGGCCTCAACGCCGCGCTAAATCGCGTTGGGGAGGAATTGAGGGGACTGCATCCCGATATGCATTATGAGATCGAACTGGTTAACCTGGAGATCCGCGTGGGACGAAGCCGCGAGGAGGCGCTACGCAACCTAGCCGAAAGAACGGGTGTCGACGACATTCGCAGTTTCGTCGCTTTGCTGATCCAAGCTGACCGTTACGGCTCTTCAATTGCCAAGGCAGTGCGCATATTTGCAGAGTCGCTCAGAACCAAGCGGCGCCAGCGAGCGGAGCAGGCCGCGCAGAAGGCGGCATTGAAGCTTTTGTTCCCTCTCACCATGTTTCTCTTTCCGGTGATTATTCTCATGGTTCTCGGTCCCGCACTCCTCAATCTTAGTGATGTTCTGTTCAAGTGAGTTTGCGCGAAACGGATTAGGCTAATTGAGAGCAACATAGCTGTCTGGTGGAACAAGGGAGGTTCATCAATGCCGAGACAAACATTAATAATCTTGACTCTGACCGTTGCGTTGATTGTTGCGGTTGAGCCGCTACAAACCGTTCAAGGCGTCCTGCTCTCTGAGACGGACATCGCCACGCTTAACGCAGCAAATGCAGTTGCAATACGCGACGATAAGTCCGAGAGCGGCGGCAACAGCTTTGTTCGTGCTCTCGGGGCGCCGTTCAAGGCAATTGGCCGCTTGTTTGGTCGTCGCAAGAAAGACGAGAACAAACTCCAGCGAATCACGGAGAAGGACATAAAGAAATTCAAAAGCGCCCCGGCCGAGCAGACCAGAGTCACAACGGCGGCACAATCAAACGCAGCCGCACAGCCGGAAGCGAACGCGGTACCGAATACAACAGGAAATTTCCCAACCGACGATGCGGCGAAGTTGGCAGCGGAAGCCTCGGCACATCTGGAAAAGGGCCGCCAGTTGCTCAATTCCGGCAAGGCGAATGAGGCTATCGAAGAGCTGTCAAAGGCCGCCTCACTCGATCGCACGCTGGCTGAAGCTCGCACGCTTCTCGGGGTCGCCTACGAAAGCAAGGGTCTTCACGACCTGGCAATGAAATCCTTCAGCGCGGCGGTGGAAGCACAAAACAACAACCCGCAGCACCTGAACAATCTCGGCTACGCGCTCTACGTAAATGGCGACTACGAAGCCGCCACCAAGTATTTGAAACGGGCGGTTAAGCTGGCGCCCGACAACGCTCGCATTTGGAACAACCTGGGCCTTGCGCAATGCGAACGCGGGAAGTTTGACGATGCTTTCAAAAGCTTTGCCCATGCAGTAGGCGAATATAAGAGCCGGCTGACGATCGCTGCGCGTCTGCAAAAGGAGGGGTTCACGAAGGATGCGATCAAGCACCTGGAAAAAGCTCGGGCCCTCAAACCAAACTCTCCAGAGGTACTGGCACAGTTGGTGAAGCTTTATGAACTGTCGGACAAAAATGAACAAGCCGAAGACACCAGGCGCACATTAATGGCTGTTCAGTCGCTGGCCACTGCCCCCGTCCCGGAATGACAAAGATGCATCGACCTGGAATTGGAGAAAATCGTGGGACACCTGAGTTTTCTGACCCGAGACGAAATTGAAAATCTCGGTCCGCCGACACCTGAGGACTTAGAGGAGACTGGTGTTTCGGAGGCGTTTCTGCGTGACCTCGCGCTGAAGCATGTGGCGACGCTGCCGCAGCCGACGTCCGCGTTGGTGGCCGAAAAGCTGGGGCTACCTTGCGCACTTACTGAAGAACTTCTCTACCGGCTTTACCGGGAGAAGCTTATTGAAATGCGCCTCCAGAGCGCAATTGGCGCCACGCGTTACGCGATGCTCGATCATGGTTGGGAGCGTGTGATTCGGCTGGAGTCTCTTAATGGCTATCGCGGACCGGCTCCGGTATCGCTTGCTGACTATACTCACATGATGCGGCTCCAGGCTGTGCCCTCGCGTCCCGCTTCAATGGACACTGTCCGTTCAGCTTTTCGCGATCTGGTTCTTCCGGATTCGTTACTCCAAACGCTCGGCTGCGTGATCAACTCCCGTTCTTCCCTTTTCCTGACCGGCCTGCCCGGCACTGGCAAAACCGCCCTCTCGGAACGGATGAATGCCGCCTTGTTTGGCTTTGTCTGGATACCTTACGCGATTGAGATCGATGGGCAGATCATTCGCATATTTGATTCTTTCTGCCATCGTCCAGTTCCGGAAAAGACCTCGGCTCAGGAACGTGATCGTCGCTGGGTGGAAATTGAGCGGCCGCTGATTATGGTCGGCGGCGAGTTGACGCTGGACAATACGAATTTGACCTGGTGGGAGACATCAAAATATTACGAAGCTCCGTTTCAAATAAAATCCAATGGCGGAACGCTGGTCATTGACGACTTTGGACGCCAGGCGGTGGCACCTCGCGATCTGCTCAACCGCTGGATTCAGCCGCTGGAGCGTCGGGTCGATTTTTTGACTCTCAATAACGGCAAGAAGATTGAAGTCCCCTTTGAGCAACTCGTCGTTTTTTCCACCAACCTCGAGGAACCCGAAATCGTCGACGAAGCTTTCCTGCGACGTATGGGTTATCGGGCTCGTTTGGAGATGCCTACACTCTCCGCTTATGTCGAGATATTTAAGCGCGCAGCGACAGCAAAAGGGATAACTCTCGACCAGGCAAGCCTTGACTATACGCTTGGCAAGTATGCCAACGATGCACGGCCTATGAAATCCTGCGAGCCACGAGATCTTTTGAATCGCGTCAGCGATATCTGTGTTTTTGAGGGGAATCCCTTGCGGCTGACCAAAGAGCTGATCGATGTCGCCTGGAAAAACTACTTTGGCACAGTTCACACGTTTGAATCGCATATTCCCAAGGTAGCTACAGCCGGTCAGGCAAGTGCGGCAACAGTTTAGCAAGTGTGTTAATCTTTCCAGGCATCCGCCGCCCATCGAGACGAATGAACAAACAACTTCTCCGCTCAGTTGCTCTCGTAATGGGCATTGGCCTGATGGCAGGCGCTTCGACTCGCTTGCAAGCGCAAAAACATCCACGCGCTCGATCCAAAGCGACGAAATCTTCTCCATCCCAACCGGCCGACACAAATATTGATAAAGGCCTGCCAAACGGCAAACTGATCACCTTCGTTGATGGTGGCACCTTACACGTTGACGACGCATGGTGGCGTGGAGAAGAGGTTTGGTTTAGTCGTGCCGGCGTCACTGAAACTGCCAGGCGAAAAGTGAAATCGATTGAGCCGGTTTTTGTTGCCACCGTAGAAACTAAAAGAAGCCCCGGAACGCCCGCCCCGATCGCGGAGTCGAAGAATTCCACTGAAACGGAAGTCCCAACCTGGATTTACCTCGTAGGCGGGGCGGGATTCAAGGTTGACGAAGTGAATGAAACCGCCGACGGCGCCTGGTATCAGCGCGGAAATCTTCTGAGTTTCCTTGAGCGCGGCCGAATTGATCGTATCGAGCGCCAACTACCGGACACTTTTCCGTCGGACTGGAAGGAACGCGGCTGGACCTCGGGCAACCCGGCAATCGATCAGTCAATCAGAGCAAATGGCAGCCGTTTCGGCGTAGATCCTTATCTGGTTTTCCTGGTCATTGAACAGGAGTCGCATTTTCACACCCGCGCAGTCAGCCCCAAAGGCGCGCGCGGCTTGATGCAGCTTATGCCCGGAACGGCCCGGCGATTCGCAGTACGAAACCCGTTTGATCCCGCTGAAAATATTCGTGGCGGCACGCAATACTTGAAAGACTTGTTGACGATGTTTAAAGGACGGGTGGATCTCGCGCTGGCGAGCTATAATGCGGGTGAAGGACGCGTCATTAGCTATGGTAATCGAGTGCCACCCTTCCAGGAGACCCAGAGTTACGTCAGGCGTATCGGCGGTCGGTACAAAAAGGGTGGTAGTTCTCAAAAGGAACCGCCCACATCGCCCGCGGCGCGCGCTGCGCGGCCCACATTAGCAGAGGAAAGACCATGAGAGTTTTTATTCTTAACCGAACTCTCCTCATCTTCGTTTGTCTGGCTTTGTGCTGGGCTAATGCACCGGGACAAACAGGTACGGATGCGGTCCTGACAAACAACGCCATAGTTAAGCTCGTCAAGGCCAGCTTCAAAGAAAAAACAATTATCGCGATCATTGGTTCGCGTGCTACCAGGTTTGATCTGTCCACGGAACGCATGATTGACCTGAAGCGATCCGGCGTCAGCGAAAGAATCATTCTGGCGATGCTCGCGCGCCAGCAGGGCGTTGATTTCGACGACGCCTGGAATGACGAAGCGTTTTTCAACGAGGTCCCTGATAAGCAATTAGGGAAGCAAGGAGACAGTTCCAAGAATCAGTCAGGCCCCGGCACCAGCACCGATATATTTGGATCAAGCGGAGGGTTTCACGGAAGCACCCAGAGCAAAGGTGGCAACAGCGCCAGTGGTGGCGATACTGTAACGACCGGCACAGCCACCGTTCGCATTCTTCGTCCGCCCACGGAAGCCGGCGCTCCACCCAAACTGGAAAAAGTAGCTACCCTCACTAACGACTCGATCGTAGAGCTGATTGAAGCCGGGTTTTCTGAAGGCACAATTATCAGGCGCATTGAACAGTCGCCGGTTGACTTTGATCTCTCGCCTCAAAAACTTGACGAACTTCGCAAGCATCGCGTTACTGAAAAGATTCTGTCAGCGATGAAGGCGGCGACAGGAGACACCAGCGATACAAATTCGCCCGCTTCAAATGGCACGCCTCGCGGATAAAAGACTTTTTGCTATCAGAGCTGCTTCCTGCTTTGTAGTAACAACTGTTGCGCTGCTATTACTGTTGTGCAAGCCTGGCGTATTCGGCAGTGCCGCTCAAACCAAGCGTAAAACGCCAGCTTCGGTCTCGTCCCAGCGTCAAAAGTCCAGGGCCAAACCGACCCCATCACCTACCCCTTCCTGGATTGATCGTTTAGGCGAACCTCCACCTCCTCCGCCGGTCCCGCCGAAACAAGGGGAACAACAAGTCAGCCCCGAGGACGTAATTTCCGTCGAAACAACGGAGGTGATGCTGCCCGTAACTGTGCGCACCGCTTCGGGTCGGCTGGTAACTGACCTCACACGGGACGACTTTCGTGTCCTGGAGGACAACCACGAACAACCACTGAGCGACCTGGCGCTCAGGCAAGTACCAGTGGATGCCGTGTTGATGGTCGACGCCTCGTCGTCGGCGGCCCGTAATCTGGATGACTTCCGTCGCGCAGCGGAGGGTTTTGCCCAGCGTCTCGGGCCAGACGATCGCGTTAGCCTTATCAAATTTGATGATTCGGTTCAGTTGCTACAAGACTGGACCAAAAGCCGTTTCCAGTTGCAACGTGCCCTGAACCGCGTTGCGCCGGGAATGTTCACCCGTTTCAATGACGCCTTATTGCTTGCGGCGCGTGAACAATATGGCTCTACACGATCGCGACGCGCAATAATTGTGTTAACGGATGGAATCGATAGTGGCAGAGGATCGACTTTCGAAAGCGCCGCCAGGGCCCTGCTGGAATCCCAGGTCACGGTTTATGTTGTCAGCAATACTGAGATATCGCGCGCCGCAAAACTTGCTGAACTTGATTCACTCACAAAAGGCACAGAAGCGTCGCGGCGATTCAACAAACTGCAAATTGATGATTTACGTTTAGGACTGCGCGCGCTGGATCAGAGTGAGCAGCTACTTGAACAACTCACCTCCGCCACCGGCGGGCGGCTGTATAAGCCGCGCAGCTTTGACGCCCTGGAAGCAACCTATGCGGAGGTGGCGGAGGAGCTACGACACCAATATGCGCTTTACTATAAGCCACTAAACAGAACGCGTGACGGCGGTTTCCGCCGCATCAAGGTGGAAACTACAAATCCAACCTACGAGACCCACACGCGCATAGGTTATTTCGCGCCGCGCCGGTGAATGGACCCTCGCTTAGGAATCTCAGGCTCTCAGTACCAAAGGCCGCGAAGTGTAAAGGTGATCCGCGATACGCCCGAGGGCGCTGAACACGTGCACCGTTGGCGCTTCAAACCCGTCCGAAGTGGCTCAAGACCGATAGCGTTAACTAAGAATTCGAATAATTGCGGCAACTATCGCGACGCTCGCGAAACCACCTGAGAAGGTAAAGGCGCGTTCAACCGGTTGACTCTTCCGCTGCAATAAAGCCCGCATTATCACCAGGCCACATTTCCAACCATCATGCTGATAAAGCGGCAGCAGATTGCCCGCGGCGATCAGGAGATTCAACCAACCAAAGACGGTGCCGTAGGTTGCCAAGCCGGCAATGAGATTGAAAAGGATTCCACCAAGGTGAACGAACAATTGCTGCCGGACTGGTCTTTCTTTTAGCGCCATGCCGTCGAGACGCACGAAGGAAGCAAGTGGAAGTGCACGAAGACTGAAGCTGATGCTGCCGAGGCGAAAACCGAAAAGCTTTGGGCCCAATCCCAAACCCAGCTCAGAAGACGAGACCTTGCAGCTTCTGGCAGCGACAAGGTGTCCTAACTCATGGATGATCATTGCCACTGGTGTAGCTATTAGGACTGAAATAATTAACATCAATGGATTAGAAGTGTCCTTCGAGTCGTGAATAGATATTGAAGAAGAAAATAATCATTATGATCAGCGTCATCGTTCTCCCCCGTTTGGCGCAGAGCTTGGGGGGACAGCCACGCACCCGCGCTGTCAAGAGGTATGCCGTCTGGGCCATAAGCTCCTTTTTCAGGATTTTGGAAAGGAAGTAAGAGGGAGGTGACGGAAAGTGTGACTATTAACCAGACACAATTTGGCCGTTACTGAAACGATCGTTTCTGGATTAATCGGCTAGCGTGTGGGTGAATGTGCCTGAAGGATTGGGATGCCACGTGGTTACAGCTTAGCAAATAATTCGACTGGGTTCTCAGCCGCTTGAACGAGCTGCATCAAGCGATTGGGTTTTCTTATTTCCTCTCCGGAAAGCGTGACTCAATGATGCCCCCCTGATCAGTTCCGTGTTTTATTGTGAGCTTTGGGTAGGTAGCCATTTCGGTTCGCAAACGTTTAATCGCAAGCTTGCTTTCAATGTCGCGAATGTCCTGTTCTGTGCCTTCGATTTCCATGAACAAACCAAAAGGCAGCTCGTCGATTACAATTTGAGTTTTCCCCAGGACCCACGTCTCGCGACGCTTTTCATAAACCAAAGCCCGGGTAAACCCCAGCGCCTCCAGGATCAACTCCATGGCGTCAGGATCGTCAACCTTAGTCTCATCTTCACGTTGATGTTTGATGGAAGAGCGTGTAGGAAAGCGTTCTTTGTAGGTGAGGATTCCGCGTTTGCCGATGCGGCGCAGACGCAGCACGGAGTGCCCCAGGTCGATCGTTTCACCCGCATAAAGGGTATTCACTTCAAACTCTTCGCTCTTTCGCTTGGCGCCAAGTTTGGGTAAACCCTGCAACACCTCTTCGCGTTGCTTTCTAGTAAGCCGATATTTCTTTTCGATTTCTACAGCCATCACTCGCGTTGGTTATGCATCTTGCGGCCCAACGGAGGATACGGGAAAAGCTCGGAACGAACAATCGATAAGGATACTGAAAGACGAGCTTCCAACCGCGCGGGCTCTTTGTGATCTCTAAAAGCGTGACTATCGGATGGGACTCGCCGACCTCTTGTTCGCGGCAAAGCTCGCTATGCCGCAACGCCAGAAATGACGTTACATTCTCTTGTAGGCTTATTGTACCTTCTTCATCTTGAATATTGGTGAGGAGCTGTCGTTCATGTTCGCCAGTTCGGCTTCAGTAGCGCTCGTCACCCTCATTTGCATCTCAATATTTTCTTCCTTGCCAGACTCCTGCTCCTTGGCTTTCACACTAAACTTCAGCAGGATGCCATCGAATTGCGGAACTATCAGTGCCACCTCGGTCTTACCTATCACTTGTGGCGTGTCGTTCTCGTTTCTAATCATGTAAAAGACTGCTGTTCCGGAAAGTTTACCGCCCTCATCTTTGATGGCCAGTTCCACAGCTACCGGATTGTCCGCATCAGAGACACCATTGACTTGTTCGCGCGGAAACTTCCCTTGCCACCGGCCAGTCACGTCGTGCCTGACCTTTGTATCTTGCCTTGCGAACGAAGCGTGGCAAATCAAAGAGATCTGAGATACAAATGTCACAACAAGCGCAATTGTCCAAACCAGGTGAGCTGTGCCATTGGCACGAACTTTATTACGGCTATGTCTCATGTGCTTCCTCCGGCTGCCAATATGATGAACTCGTAACCATTAGACACCCTGCGACGTGAGAAAGTTCGCTGACTGTGTTCCTGGTCGTAATAAAGCCGCTGCTACTACTGCTATCGGACGCCGCCCCAGGTGATGCCCTTCTAGGTTTGCCTTACCCAGCGCATAACCTCGGGAATCGTGGCCCGCTTGCCGTACATCAACATGCCGATGCGGTAAATTCGCGATGCAAGCCATAGCAGCAGCATAACTGTGAAAAATTCAATTAAGAGCGCCACTGCTATCTGCCAGAAGGGCGGCGTCTGTGAAATGATCCTCACCAGCATCGTGATCGGCGAGAAGAAAGGAATCAACGAAACCCAGAAGGCGAAAGTAGAGTTTGGGTCCCGCAGCACCGGGAAAGCCATGTACAGGCCGGCCAATAACATGAAGACAACAGGCATCGCCATTTGCCCGCCTTCCTGCGCGGTCGTAACCATCGAACCAATCAGTACGTAAATGGTCGCATAAATGAAATAGCCCAGCACAAAGAAGAGAAAAAAGTAGACGAAGAAAAACGGCGGCAAGTGTGGGATGTTGATATCTTCAAATCCTCGAGCCGCCATGGCCGGCACCACATAAAGCGCGATTGCCGCAAACGCCACCCCCCAAATCATCAACTGCGTGAGCGCCATCAGGGAAACTCCAATCAATTTCCCAAACATTATCTGGAAAGGCCGCACCGACGAAAAAAGAATCTCGGCGAGACGTGTTTCCTTCTCCTCAATGATCGCGCCCAGAACCACCTGGCCGTACAGGAGTACGGTGACATAGATCATAAAAGCAATGATGAAGACCGTCGCAAATCCCGCGCCTTCATCCTCCGCTCCTTCTTCGCCTCTCTCGTTGACAGGATAGGTTGCCACGTCGACTGGTTTCGAAAGCGCCTCCACGTCCTGGTCTTTAACCCCTTCCTTTATCAATCGCTCTCTCTTAACCGCGCTATTAAGCCTGTCTTCGATCTGGCCGCGGGTGATAACGTCCCCAACATTGCGCCCGTAGTAAGATGTCTTGCTTTCATTGTTACTCAAAATGTCCGGCGGGATAACAAGGTAACCATCCAGATCGCCTCGACCAATACGCCCGTTTAATTCGCGTTTCACGTCGTCAAGCGATCGCCCCTTTGGGTTGACCTGTTCGACACGAAAGTTGCTGGTCAGCGACTTTCCCGCCTGCTGCATACGGTCTTTGGGGTTTTGGTCCAGCGAACCTGCAACACCGGGACTCTCGTCATTCTCTTCGTCGCGATCCGGCTTAAGCAGCGAAGTACGAATCGAATCATACAGCCTCTCGCCTTCAGTCTGATCCACGATGGCAATGCGCGTGTCGCTTGCTTTCATATCAAGCAGGAGGCCAGGCACAATCGTAAACACCACCAGCATCACCGGTCCGAGCACGGTCATGATGACGAAGAATTTCGTGCGCACGCGCTGGAGGTATTCGCGTTTGATGATCGCAAACAATTTGTTCATGCGTTCTCCGTGACCTTCTCAATGAAAATGTCGTGCAGGCTCGGCTCAATCATTTCGAACCTCTCAACCGTAGTTCCCGCGGCAATCAGTTCCTTTAATAGCGCTTGCGGGCTGACACCTTGAGCGAGCAGCACCTCGATACCATCACTGTGGCGCTGAACCTTGCTGACCAGGCCACGGTCTTCGAGAATCGTTTCGCCTCCACCCAGACGCAAGGCCACAGCGTTCCGTCTAAACGCGCTCTTTACTTCGCGGATACTTCCTTCCAGGACTTTTCGGGAACGATTAATCAAACAGATGTCGTCGCAGATCTTTTCCGCAACCTCCATTTGATGGGTTGAGAAAATGATGGTCTTACCGGCAGCTTTCAGTTCGAGGATGACTTCTTTCAAGACTTGGACATTTACCGGATCCAAACCGGAAAAAGGCTCATCGAGGATCAGCAGATCGGGTTCGTGGGTAATTGCGGAGATGAATTGAACTTTCTGTTGCATGCCTTTCGAGAGTTCGCTCGCCTTTTTGCTTTTCCATTCCGCCAACTTCAAGCGCGTCAGCCAGCGATCCACGCGTTGTTCGGCTTCTTTCGTGTCAACGTTCTTCAAGGCCGCAAAAAACTTGAGCTGCTCGCCGACCCTCATCTTCTTGTAAAGGCCACGCTCTTCCGGCAGGTAGCCAATCCGGTCTTGTAATTCCGGGGTGATCTTCCGGCCAAACACTCTTATCTCACCGGAATCGGGCGCAGTGATATTGACTATCATCCGGATCGTAGTGGTTTTGCCGGCGCCATTCGGACCAAGCAGTCCAAAAACCCGACCGGGATAGACGGCGAGACTTAGGTCACTAACCGCTGTAAACTCACCAAAATTCTTGCTGATTTGGTCAATCGAGACTGTGGGGAGATTATTCGTCATCTTGTCGAGCTTCTTCGCCGTTCAGGTTGGAACCTTAACTTTGGTGCCGGCGACAGGCTTCTCTTTTTCCGATTAATACGTCCAAACGGCAATCAAAGTTTTCTTGTTGCGCAGCGAGTCCTGTCTGATACATAGTTACCGCGACAGCCACAACAGGGTTCCAGCCGAATAAGGCCTTGCTCTTTGTGGCCGCTCCACAGCAACGTCTCCCCTGAACTTGCTCACTTCTTACACTGCGAAAATATGCCTTCATCGTTGTGCATTATCAAGATGGCGAAGTTGACAGCACTGGCTTGCATGCTGTTGTCGCTGTTGATGTGGTCGCAGCGAGGGCGCAGCCAAACACCGGAATCGAGGGGCCAGGACCAGCCTGACGTCTTGCGCGTCTACACTGAACTCGTGCAGACCGATGTGATGGTATTTGATCGTCAGGGCAACTTCGTCAATGGTCTGAAACGCGAGGACTTTGAGCTTCGCATTGACGGTAAGCTGAAGCCAATAGAATTCTTCGAGAAGGTTACGGCTGGGAGCATCAGTGAAGAATCTCAAATCGCAGCGGCGCGCGGCGCTGCAACGCGACCAAACAACCCGCGATCCACCGGTCCAGTGCCTCTGGATCGCGGCAGGCCGGTCTTTTTCTACGTAGATGATTTGCATCTGGACATGGCAAGTCTCGCGGCGACTCGAAAACTAATTACTCGCTTCATCGACAACGAGATGGGCCAGAACGACGAAGCCGCGATCACTTCTGCGAATGGTCAGATCGGTTTTCTTCAGCAACTCACAGAAAACAAAACAGTGCTTCGTGCCGCGCTGGAGCGACTCAAATTTCGTCCTTATTCAGTTCGTGATTTTGAACATCCGGCTATGACGGAGTACCAGGCATTGCTGATTACTCATTATGATCGCGATACGACTTCGTATTTTGTTGAGGCGACGTTGAGGCAAAATCCCGGCATGACGCCTGATTCAGCCGAAGCGACGGTAAATATGCGCGCCCGGGCATTGGTACGGCAGGGCGCCTATGTGACCACGAATACTCTGGGGGGACTCGAGGGACTAATCCGATCGGCGAACAAGCTCCCAGGTCGTAAACTCGTGTTCTTCATCTCCGGCGGTTTCCTGCTCGACGACCTTAACTCAGACTCCCGTTACCGGCTGCAAAAGATAACCAGCGCCGCAGCTCGCAGTGGCATTGTTATCTATTCCCTCGACGCGCGGGGCCTGGTGGCGAGTTTGACCGATGCGAGCACCGAATCTCAGCCGGACCCGAGTGGGCGACTTTTGCGTGCGGGAACGGGCGAGCTTTCAGCGACACAAGACGCGATGAATGCTCTGGCAAGCGATACGGGAGGAAAAGCCACTTTCAACACAAACTCGCTCGAGCCGGGTTTGACTCGCGCGCTGAAAGAAACTTCAGTGTATTACCTTCTCGCCTGGAAACCTGAGGAGCAGAGCCAACACACGAGTAAGTTTCGCCGCATTGAAGTGAAGGTGATAAACAAACCCAATCTGACTGTGCAAGTGAGACGTGGCTTTTTTGATCGAGAGCCCGAGACGCCTATCACGAAGGCGAAGACAGCGAAGGCCCCAAACACAACGAAGGAAGCTGAAAAAGAACCTGTGAAGTCGCCGGAGGCTGTGCTGCTAAAGGTAATGCTCGCTCCCTATCCTAACCGCGAGATTCCGGTTTCACTCAGCCTGAGTTACATAAACACAACGACCAGGGGATCGCTGCTTACCACGGCCTTACAAGTATCCAACGAGTTCTTTTCGTTTCAGACGGTTGAGGGTAAACAGAAGGCCCTCGTAACCGTTGCTGGAACGGTATTCGATGATCGGGGCAATGCCGGTGCCGTTTTCAATAACCGCATTACGATTGACGCAGCTTCCGCAGAAGCAGTGAAAAGGGCTCGCGACCTAACCTATGGCTATGCAGTCTATCTTGGGCCTGGACTCTACCAGGTTCGCGTTGGGGTGCGTGATGAAAACACCGGCCGTGTGGGCACCGCACACGCCTGGATCGAAGTCCCGAATTTGTCCGCAGGCCACCTGGCGATGAGTAGTCTCCTGATGGGCTTGCGCACGCTACCGGCGATAAGCAATGCTTCTATAACCACTGAAAACCTTCCTGACCCAGTTGAATCAAGCATTAGCCACAACTTCTCGTCCAATGGATACCTTCGCTTCGTGGTCTTTGTTTACAACGCTGCGCTGGCGCCGGCCGACTCCAAACCCGATCTTGCGGTTCAGGTCCAGGTCGTACGTGATGGTCAACCTGTAGTTACAACCGCCTCGAGAAAAGTGTCAATTGAAGACATTCCCGACCTTAAGCGGATACCTTACGCGGCCGAAGTCTCGTTAGGCAGTTTGCCGGCGGGCCAATATCTTTTGCAGGTCACCGTTGTCGATCGCGTCGCAAAAACCAGCGCTTCACAACAGACGCATTTCGAAATCCAATAGCATACTTCATCCATCTTGATCAGGCCCTGGAAGCCAACTAAGCAACAGCTCCTCGCGGCCGAAGGCAAAACGGTGCGGGACGTAATCGCGCCGGGGCTGCGAGTTCTTTTCTGCGGCATCAATCCCGGACTCTACACGGCTGCAGTAGGTCATCACTTCGCGCGCCCGGGTAATCGGTTTTGGCCGGCGCTACATGCGGCGGGCTTCACTGAACGTCTGGTTTCGCCTTTCGACGAAAGAGAACTATTACAGAGTGGTTATGGAATAACGAATGTAGTGATGCGGGCGACGGCCACTGCTGCTCAACTCAGTCGCGAAGAGCTCCGCGCGGGTGGCAAGCGATTAGCAGCTAAAGTAGTGCGATACAAACCAGCTTTTCTCGCTGTGCTGGGACTCGGCGCTTATCGTGCAGCATGGGACCGACCGAAAGCGGTCATCGGCCGCCAGGAAGAACCAATTGGCGAAACCGCTGTTTGGGTGTTGCCCAATCCCAGTGGTTTGAATGCACACTATCAAGCGAACGACCTCGCGCTGATGTTTGGTGAACTGAAGGCAGCCGCTGAGCGCTGCTATCAATCGAGGCCCTAGCTCGACTGTGAAAGGCCCCCTCCGCGCGTATGGTGGGAAAGGTTTTCGACGCAACTTTACCCGGTATCAGCAAGGTGAAATACTCTCGGGCGCAAGTGAAACAAAAAGGGCAGCTCCGGTCGCTGCCCTTTCCTTTTCAGTTACGTGCTGATGCCGTTTTTCATCGGCCTTCGCACGTCTTTATTGCTTGTCGCACTTATTTAACTGTCAATAAGCGCCTCGAGAGTCGTAGGCCTGCCTACGTGATGGTGGCGAGCTCGAAGAATAACCATTTGAATTCAACGGATCGTTGCGCTCCGTGGCCTCTGCACCCCGGTTGTCACCGGCGCGAATGACACCCGTCTCATCGATATAGAAGGACCTGACGCCCGTGTCTCCATAAGCCAGAGGAACTCCAACCGCCTGAAATCCCGGCGCTTCATCGTAGCGTGAGGGCTTGATTTCGATGGTGAACTTGTAACCATAACGAATACCTGTCGCCAGCTCCGAGTCAATTAATCGATCCGCCGCGAGTTCATCGAGTGTCCCATAGGCTCCATTTTCATGTGTGGCCTGATAGGCAGCTTCGGCTGAGTGGATCTTTCTTAAAGTCTGAATTGAGGCTCCTTCGTTGGCTGCCCTTCGTGCCGCCAAAAGATTCGGAATCGCGATTGCGGCAACAATGCCGAAGGGCACAATAATCAGTACCGAAAGGATGCTCGTAACCAGCCCGGCCGTCGCCAGACCCTGGCCGCCGTATTCGTAAGGATTCCGCTTCGCCTTAGTCAGCGCGACGATTGCCAGCGTTATGCCGGCGATAGCTCCGATGCCCAGGATACCCAGCGTAAAGAGGTCAATAATGCCGATTACCAGCGAAGCAATGGCGAGACCCTTTTTTAAATTTCCGTGGGAATATCCTCGATTGCTGGTCCGGTACGATTCGTAGGTTGGTTGGAACTGTTGCGAGCCGC
Source organism: Pyrinomonadaceae bacterium (assembly GCA_036506215.1). GTDB lineage: Bacteria > Acidobacteriota > Blastocatellia > Pyrinomonadales > Pyrinomonadaceae > PSRF01. Next base: position 38,280 of record DASXSC010000228.1, read on the forward strand.
CAACCGGATATGGTACTCGCGAGACACCGCACTTCTTGCAACGTTCGGCGTCGGCCCAGCCGACAAAACCGCATTGGGGGCATTTTACGCTCTTCATATTGACCTCCATTTAGTAAACCGAAAAGGGATTCAGTTAGCGAATCGTCGTGACTTAGGGAGTTGTCGTGACTTGGGAACGGAGAGGAGTGGAACTAGCGTTTATTCTGCTTGACAGCGTGGACTGGAACGATGAATTGGGCGTGTCTGTGGCCACCGGAACCCGGCAAGGACAATGCCATAATAGGTGGCTTGGTCGCGACGGTCAACAGATTTTGTTTTTGGGCAGTGGGTCAGTTTAGCGTGGGGAGGTCGGATTCTTTGGAGAACCGTGCGCGGTAGCGCCGGATGCCAAAGTCAACTTCAATCATTTGCGTTGCGGCATCCGCTCAAGCGAACGCTGGAAATTAATAGATTGCTACCTGTAGCACGTCTCTTCCGCCAATCCTTGGATAATCATTACGCTGAAATTGACTTTAGCATCCGGCGCTACCGCGCTCGGTTCTGCATTGCGTGCTTCTCTTATTTATCAAACTGACCCACTACGCGTTTTTTGGACACTGATCTAGTTTAGAGTTCAAGCTTTAGCTTGCGTTAAGCGGCAGCCTAAACGCTACCACCCCACGCGGGCTGCCCGCGCGGGGACCCCGGGGCTGAACTCTAAACTTCCGGCTTTCAACCGCATCAGTGCCCGTTTTGGGTAGTGAGGTCACTTGAAGGTTCTTGTCAGACAAACTTCAGCTGATTCGCATCGGCTTGGAACTTAGTCCGGTTATCTCGGTATCAAACTCTCGAGTTGGGCCGCCATAGCAGCGTTGAGCGGTTTGAGGATGTTGTATTCCAATCGCGCGGCTTCCTTGTCATTAATCGCAACGTAGCTGAGACCCAAATTGTAGTGGGCGCCGGCGAGCTCAGGTCTTAGCTTGATGACCGCCTTGTAGGCTTCGATCGCTTCGGAATAGCGACCTCCGTTATATAAAGCGAGACCCAGGTTGAAATGTGCTGCTGCATTTCTTGGCTCGATCTCGCTGGCGTGTTTTAAAGCGTCAGCAGCTTCGTTGTATTGATTCAAACCATTGTAGGCATTGCCGAGATTCTTGTAGGCGTTCGATAGCACCTCATTACGATCTTGTAGTCCCTGTTTGTAAGCCTGACCCGTCTGACCCAGAAGTGTGATTGCCTGCCGGCACGCCGCAATCGCGTCCTGATAGCGGCCCGCGTGAACGTAAGCAAATCCCAAATTGTTGTAAATCTCCGCATTGTTCGGGTCGTATTGCAACGCTTGCTTTAGCTTCTCGGTTGCTTCGGGATACCGGTTTAAACGCACCAGAGAATAAGCCAGCGGTTGATAAGCGGGAGTATAGTCAGGCTTCAGTTTCAAAGCCTGGCTATAGGCAGCGGCGGCTTCGTTGTAGCGTCCCTGATCGAGATAAATGTTACCGAGGCCCGCTTGGGCGCGCGCGTCATTTGGATCCTCAGTGGCCGCGAGTTTGTATTGCTGCTCAGCCTCGGCATAACGAGGCGTAGCTGCGCTTCGCGCCGCATTGCCCCTTGCGATGACACGTTCGTGCGCCGCTGCCCGTGATCTTGCGCCGCCGGATAGTCTGCCCCCGCCCGCCGAGTTTGCCGATCCGCTGTTCCCCGAATGGAGTGGTGGATTGTCAGGCTTGTGAAAAATTAATGCCGCTCCGCCCATTGCGTCACTGGGTAAAGTCCCTCCTCCAGCCTGGCCTTGAGCCGCACAGCCATTGGCGCTCACCATTGACAGGGCAGCAATCAAAAGAAAAATGACCAAAAGATAGCGTGCTCTCATCACTTCAAAACTCCTTGCGACTGGGAAGACAGTTAAGATTTCATCTGAGGATCAGGACCGGCAACGGCTGCTCCCTATAATAATCCAAGTTGGGACGGCATGCACTTTGGTGGCGGGAGGCCGAATCAGAACCGGGAGCGGTAGCGACCGGCCGGAGGGGCCAACTCTACCGGAGTATTTCAATCGCTGATCGCCGTCACTTAAGTAAAGAACTACGGTTGAGTCCCCGGCCGCCAATGTCGGTTGACTGTTACTGTCTGGCGTCTCAATCATGGTGACGAGTCCGCCAGTTGTACTTCCAACTTGAATTCGCGGGTGATAAATGTCAAAGGCAAAAGCTGCACAGGTCGGGAATGTCTGTCCGGCTAGTTCAAATCATCCAACTGCAAGCCGACGGGTTCCGCTCCGGAGCCTTTCAACCAGTCAATGACCTTCGCCACTTCACCGTAACCGATCGAACGCGGAGCTTTTATAAACACTGTCTTCTCGATGCGGTAGTCTTCCGGCACATCTATCCGCATCAGCATTTCGGCCCGATAAGAGTGGTTCGCCTTTCGCTCTTTGAAAAGCGAGATCAGGAAGTCGCGTAGCTTTGCAGGATCGTCAACAGTGCCCATATCGTTAGGCAGGCCGTTTAACTTCAAAGTTCTATCCAGCTGAATAGTCACGACAAGGGTCTTTGGATCTGGCGGCAACACTCTACCATCCGGCTGAGAGGGAAGTTTGGCGGCAAAACTATGAGGCTTCAGCGGTGCGGCCACCATGAAGATAATCAACATCACCAACAACACGTCTATTAGCGGGGTAACGTTGATGCGAGGTTTGTTCTGAGACATGGTTGCTAACCTCCGATCGTTACAGGCGATAGCAGAGCAAATCGCAAACAGCGGCGTGATGAGATAAAAAACTCGACTCTGACTATGTGGATTTCCACAACATCAGACTATTAGACACGAATCAGGGTGAGATGTTCCTGAAGTTGAAAGAGGCGGGTTGGTCGTTATGTGGGCGGCAATTTTCCAATTTCGTCAGGATCAAACAGTAGAACTGTCCTTGCATCTTCGGTAACCATTGCTTTCGTAGAATTCGATTTGCTCCCTACTCAATCGGTAGCGATTCCAATCGCTCCTGGCTGGCGGCGAAGCAAAGATTTCACTGATTGACTGATGGTATAGGGAAAGATCTTCGGTCATGGATCGACAAAGAGCGGTGGCAAGTCCACCTTCCTAACTTGAGAGATGTTCAGCGATGACCGCCTTTGAAGTACTGAAAGCCCTTCGACCTGCGTTGGGCCCGTAAGTGCATTCAGCTAAAGGTCGGGAAGGTGGGCTTGCCCCCGCTCTTCTTCTCACCTCACATTTTTAATTCCATCAATTACGATTTTAGCTACGGTGGGAATGATCTCGCGCTCGTTCGCGTGATCGGTAGTAAAAGTGACCAGCACAAACTTCGAGCCATCGGGCAGCTCAAGATACGCGGCGTCGTGTCTTGTTGTGCTGGTCCAACCCGCTTTTGACCACAAACGCACTCCGGCCATTCCCTGCAGTGCGATCCCGGTGAAGCCATGACCCTGATCGTCTGCATCTTTGGTTGTGCCGGCATAATCTCGCTTCAACAGTTCCATCATTTCGGCGCTGCGAGCGGAATTAACGGCCTTGCCCGTCACGATCTCCACCAGCAGGCGTGCGGTAGCGTCCGTGGTCAGCTTGTTCCTGTTTTCACCGTTCGGTCCGCGCGACTCGCGCTCACGTCCGTACGCGTCTTCGCAAAACGTTTTCTGATTGACATTGATGTTGGTGTAACCGAGCGATGAATAATAACGGTTTACCGCATTTCGACTGTTCTGCCATTCTTCCATCTCTTTCGGCAGCAGTTCATACCCCGAAGTAGTGTGGGTTATGACATCGACCACGTATTGGGTTGCTTCGTTGGAAGAATCAACGATCATATCTTTCAAGGCCCGGCGTAACTCCGCCGTGTCTTCAATCTTCTTGTCTTCCAGCCAGCGATGCGCCGCCGCCAGGTAAAACAGTTTCACGACGCTTGCAGGATAGACTCTTTCATCCCCGCGAAAGCTCGCCTTCAACGGATGCTCGGGATCGTGCAGATCTATGAGCGTTATCGAAAGTTGCTTTTCCGCAAGTTTCTTGTCGGCAAACTTCTCGAGTGTTTTCCTGGCAGCTTCATCAACTAAAGACTGCAAAGAGCGTGTAGTGGCTTTCGCCCCCGGCTGGGTCTCAGCCCGGGAAGACGACATCAAAACGAAGGCGATGAAACAGGCGGCGATAAGGGTGATAGTTTTTACTCTCATAGTTGTGAAAGCGTTCCAAATTGAAATGATTGTGTCAGCGAGCGATTTAGATTATAAGCAACGAAGTGACAAAAGTATCGGCAGATACATCAGAGGCGGGGCTAATTCGCGGCATTCGCCGCTGGGACCTCGTTGCGATAGCAATCAACGGAATCATTGGCGCTGGAATCTTTGGATTGCCAGCGAAAGTTTTCTCTCTCATCGGCTCCTACAGTCTGATCGCGTTCGTCGTTTGCGCGGTCGTGGTCACGCTCTTCATTCTATGCTTCGCCGAAGTAGGCAGCCGCTTCGATGAAACAGGCGGCCCTTATCTTTACGCTCGCGAAGCATTCGGCCCCACGATCGCGTTTGAGATTGGCTGGTTAATCTGGCTCGCTCGTCTGACGGCCTTCGCCGCAAACTGCAACCTGCTGGTGGCCTACCTGGGCTATTTCTTACCTGCCGCCACGAATCCGTTTTGGCGTGCGTCGATCATCACACTTGTCGTGGTGGTACTGGCGACTATCAACCTGATCGGCATCAGGCAAGCCGCGATCGTCAGTAATGTTTTCACGATCGGTAAACTGATTCCGATAATAATCTTCATAGCGGTGGGCTTGTTCTTTCTCAATCCACACTCGTTCGCGTTTGGAGCACCACCAGCCAGCGGGGCATTCTCGCAATCAGTGCTGCTTTTGGTCTACGCCTTCACCGGCTTTGAGATGGCGGCGATTCCGGCAGGCGAAGTGCGCGATCCCAAAAAAAATCTGCCCCACGCGCTGCTGATCGCAATCGGGGTAGTCGCCATTCTCTATATTCTGGTTCAGATTGTATGCGTAGGAACTCTCCCCGAACTGGCGCAATCGCCGAAGCCGCTGGCGGACGCCGGCACGAGATTCATGGGGACTGCAGGCGGTGCGATCATTTCGGGCGGGGCCATCATTTCGATTATTGGCAACCTGAATGTATTGGTGCTTTCAGGTTCGAGAATCCCCTTCGCAATAGCCGAACAGCAACAACTACCCTCGTTCATCGCGTCAATTCATCGAAGATTTGCGACTCCTTACGTCGCCATTCTAATAACGGCGGCCATCATGCTCCTGTTGACGCTTAAGAGTTCCTTTGTCGCTGCGCTGACGATAAGCGCAATTGCGAGGCTGGTGACTTACGGCGCGACTTGTCTTTCACTTCCCATCTTTCGCCGGCGAAACGACGCGCCACCTGCAGTTTTCGAACTACGTTATGGAACGGTCATCGCGATTCTGGCATTGCTGTTGGCAGCCTGGCTGCTGGCAAACAGCACTTGGCAGGAGGCGCGAGCCGCCGCCGTTGCGGCCGCAGTCGGGCTACTGATTTATCTTGGTTATCGCGTTTACTCGCGTCGTTCGCGTAGCCGAAGCGCGGCTTTCGGTGGCGCGAAAGAGTAAGAACAAACGCGGCCGGTGCGCAATGGCGGAGGTCACAGGATAGAATGCCGGTGTGGTCTTCTGGCAGAGGTTCGATCCTGGGCAGTTCGACTTAGAATTCGACGAGGATGAGCTGGCTCGGCATAACGTGACGATTGACTAAGCGGTGGAGGTGAAAACTCTTACAGGCACCTCAGACTGGCTCGTTGAAAGGTTCACGGCACGAAAGCACCACTTTCTGGTTTTTGTATGCTTCGAACGCGAGTGGCACGATCCTCGGCTTAATCCCGACGTCTATATCTGGTCGTCAAAGCGTCTAAAAGCGTTTATCGCTAACGAGAGAGCCACAATTCTTTCGCTGGAAGCTGTGGCATCGAAGTTAGATCCAACGTCAGCGTGGGAGCAGTTCAGTACGCAACCGGTCGCCTCACATCTCGAGTGAAACAGGCAAGGCCATCTTTATATAGGCCCCAAAAACGTCTCGTACACTCGACGAGGATCTCTTACGAAGTTTATCTCCTCTCATAAATCACGCGCCCATCCAGGATCGTCATCATGACCATGACATTCTCGATGTCTTTTGGATCAATGCTGAAAATATCGCGTGACAGGATAACGACATCGGCCAACTTTCCGGGAGCAATCATTCCCTTCTGTTTCTCCGCAAATTCCGCATAAGCCGAGCCGACTGTATAAGCGCGGACTGTCTCTTCCAACGAGATTTTCTGTTGCGGAATCCATCCTTCGGGATGTTTGCCGTCAAGCGTGCGCCGGGTTACTGCAGCGTAAATCGTCAACATTGGATTCAGAGGCGCGACTGTCCAGTCGGTGCCGAGGGCGAGCGTCGCGCCGGAATCTAATAAAGAACGGAACGCGTAGGTCGTCTGCGCGCGTTCAGTACCAATGCGCTTCTCCGCCCAACGGCCATCGTCAATCGCGTGATATGGTTGCATCGAAGCGATGACGTGATCGCGAGCAAAGCGCGCGATGTCCTGCGCTCGCAAGTGCTGGGCGTGCTCAATGCGAAAGCGACGATCACGTTCCCCATTTTCCTTGATCACCTGTTCATAGATCGAAAGTATTGAATCGTTTGCACGATCGCCGATAGCATGGATGATCACCTGGAGCCCGGCCCGATCTGCCATGCGTACTCGTTCAAGCATCGCGCCCTCAGGAAACATTTCATCGCCTGCAAGTCCACTAGTATTCGGAGCATCCAGGTAAGGGTCAAAAAAAAGCGCGGTGGTGGAACCAAGACTGCCATCGGCGAATCCCTTTAAGCCGCCTATTCGCAACATATCGCTGCCAAAGCGAGCGCGCACGCCGGTTTGCGCCAGACGCTGCCACAACGGCAAAGGCGAAACGGCGTAGATGCGCGTCTTCAATTCGCCGAGCTCAAGCAATGTTTGATAGACGCCAACATCGTTGTCTGCAGACATATCCTGCACGCTCGTCACGCCCAAACTTGCTGCATGATTAGTGGCAGCACGCGCGGCCTCCAGCTTTTCTTTAAAGCTCGATTCGGGAATAACTTTCCAGACGTAACTCATCGCTGCGTCCTTCAGAACTCCGGTGGGCTCACCCGTTTTTGGATCACGAACAATCAATCCGCCCGCTGGATCTTTGGTTTCGCGTGTAACGCCGGCGAGTTTCAAAGCAACGCTATTCGCCAGCGACATGTGGCCATCGAGGCGATTCACAAAAACTGGCGTGTTGCGCGTGTAGCGATCGATTAGCTCTTTTGTCGGCAATGAAGCGCCCGGCCAACGTTCATGATCCCAGTCGCCGCCAGTAATCCAGCGCCCTTCCGATAACTTTTCAGCAAAGCGTCTGATGCGTTCCGCGAATTCTTCTGGACTGTTTGCATCTCTGAGGTCGACGCTCGAGAGCTGAAAGCCACCGCTCATGAAATGCACATGCGCATCGTTGAATCCTGGCAGCACCAATTGCCCACGCGCATCAATCACACGTGTACGTGAACCGCTCATTGATTGGATATCTTTGGTCGAACCAACGGCGACGATTCGATTGGCATGAATAGCGAGCGCCTCAGCTACGGGCCGCGCGGTATCCATCGTATGAACCCTGGCATTAAGGATTATTAAATCCGGGGCAAGCGCCAGATTCTCAGCTCTGATTTGAAAACCTGTAGACACCTGACCAGCTCCCAGAAGGAGTAAGAACAAAACTATTCTGATTTTCATGCGATTGCGATTATGTCCTCAGCCTGACCAAGCTTCCGAGCCGGACAAGGAGTGCGCTGTTAATAGCTACCTCTACGGAAGACTGGTCAGTTGCTCGATTCTATCAAGCACGGCATCGCTCAAGATTCCGATTTCCTCAGGAGTGTAATCAGCGGCGCGGAAAGCATCGCTGATCTGTTCCCTGCTCAAACGCCTTAGCAAACTTCCGATCCATTTCGCGTCCGCGACTTTGATATCATCAAATATCTCTCGCTTCTTTCCGCCATAGCGGAAATTGACTACGTTTCCCTTCACGCCCTCGACGAACTTGGCCTTTTCGTAGTCTTCAGGATTGTTGCGGCTTCGCGTGATCCGCCAAAGCACCGGCAGACTTCCCGTCTTGCCGAAAGTGGCTCCCAGATCGCTGATGACATAACGCAATCTGTCAGTTCCTTTCACGTGGACAATCACGTTGTTCGAGTTTTTGATGTCCCAATTTTCCATTAGCAGCATCATGACCTTGAGGCCCTGGTACTCGGGCTTTCCAATGAACGGATTGTCCTCCCATTCCCACTCCGTGAGTCGCTTTTCTAAGTTGGGACGAGCTTCGAGCCTGACATCGTCGAAGGTACCCTTTCCGGGAATCGTCAAGCGCGGAACCAGATAGTTAACTTCGGTTTCATATCCGGCGCCCCACAACAACCGGACCGCAGCCGTCTCCGACTGTGCTTCCTTTCCAATCTTGGCGACCCACACGCGGCCTGAGCCATCGCGTATGCGAAACTTTTTCGAGTACCCTCCCTTCTCTTCTTTAATAAATCTGATTCTTCGCAGGTTGGGCTTTATCGCCGCGCCGCCCGGACCCAGGTAAAGATTTCGCGAGTTGATGTCAGCCGGCGCGGTCCATAAAACGGGCGTACCTCGCGGAAGTTTGTTCTTCTTCTTATCTTTCGCGTCTGCTGTAGAAAACAGGAAAGTGAATACAAAAAGAGCGGCTAACACAATGAACGAGCGACGGTGGCTAGTTCCAGGCATTTTGACACCTCTCTCAAATCGCGTTTGTTTGTCAGGGGTGATGTATTATTGACCCTAGCGTCCTGAAAACAAAGCTGCAGCTATAGTGGATAGACTCATCAAAAACCTGCAAGCCATCGTCGGGCAAGATAACGTATTGGCAGAACGCGACGAATTGCTGGTCTACGAGTGTGACGGACTACCGCAACACAAGTACCGGCCGCGCGCCGTCGTTTTCCCCTCATCTACTGAAGAAACTGCTCAGGTGATGCGCGTTCTCGCGAAGGCACGCGTGCCTTTTACGCCGCGCGGTGCGGGAACAGGTTTGTCCGGGGGAGCGCTGGCGCTCAATGAGGGCGTTGTGATCGAACTGGCTCGCATGCGCCGGATTCTCAAAATCGACGAGGCCAATCGCGCTGCCGTGGTCCAAACCGGCGTTGTTAACCTCCATGTCTCACGGGCCGTCGCACACCTGGGCCTGCACTACGTGCCCGACCCGTCAAGCCAACCTACGTGCACGATCGGGGGAAACATCGCTGAGAATGCCGGCGGCATTCACTGCTTGAAATATGGCACCACCACAGATCATGTGTTGGGCCTGCGTGTGGTCCTGGCGGGTGGCGAGATAGTAAATCTCGGCGGGGCAGGAACAGAGCTACCGGGTTACGACCTTCCCGGCGTCTTTATTGGCTCGGAAGGAACCTTTGGAATTGCAACCGAAGCCACCTTGCGCCTGGTACCAATTCCTCCCGCAGTGCGCACGATGCTCGCGGAGTTTCCGGAAGTAAACGATGCGAGCCACGCCGTTTCGGCAATCATCGCGGCCGGTGTAATGCCGTCAGCGCTCGAGATGATGGACCGCGAGATCATACAGGCTCTGGAAGCAAGTGTGTTCGCCGCCGGTTTGCCATTGGATGCCGGCGCAGCGCTACTAATTGAGCTCGATGGAATTGAAGCAGGTATCGATGAAGAGGCGGAGCGCGTGAAGAGTATTTGCCTGCAATACGGCGCGCGTGATTGCCGCCTCGCAAGAGATGAGAATGAGCGGAAGAAGCTTTGGGCGGCACGTAAGGGTGCATTCGGAGCCATTGGGCGTATCTCGCCTGACTCGATGATCCAGGACGCAGTTGTGCCACGTTCGCGGCTTCCGGAAGTCCTCGACACCGCTTATCGGATCGCTTCCCGGTATCAGTTGCGGATCGCCAACGTATTCCATGCCGGCGACGGTAACCTGCATCCGTTGATCTGTTTCGATTCTCGTTCTGCCGATGAAGTGCATCGAGTTAAAGAAGCAGGGCGGGAGTTGATGGAAACCTGTGTGCGCGCCGGCGGCAGCATCACCGGCGAGCATGGTGTCGGCTTTGATAAACGCGAACTCTTGCCGCTGATTTTTTCGGAAGCAGATATGGAGACGATGTTACGTGTGCGCGCGGCTTTTGATCCGGCAGGCTTGTGTAACCCGGGCAAGATTATTCCCATGCTGCGCGGTTGCGGCGAGGCCCGCGCGGTTGCGTCGCCGGAAATTAGCACCCTGGCAACATCTGAAGCAACGCCGCAGGAAGCCGGTGACTTGCTCGGACCGCGGGCGTCCGGCCCGCAACCGCAAGGCGTAGCCTCGCAGAAAACCTTTCAGAGGGACGCGCCGGAAAGGCATAGCCTCTCCGCACGGAGGGGCGGCAAGGCCGCGGACGATGGAGCGCGGGCTTTATCAGAACCGCGACCAGTAACGAGCGCTTCATCAAGCTTCGATCCTGAGACCGCTCATCAGCAATTAGCCGAACTCATTGGCGAAGAAAATGTCTGCGCGTCGCCGCTCCTTCCCTTCTGCAGATCCGCCCTTACAGTTTATCCGGGGTCAATCGCCGAAGTTTGCGAGGCTATGAAACTCGCATCGAGTGAGGGCTGGACCGTTGTGCCGGCCGGCGCGATGACCTGGCTCGATGCGGGCCAGCCAATGAGGCAGGTGCACCTCATTGTCAGTACACAACGGCTGAATCGCATCATCGAGCACGAACCTGCGGATTTGGTTGCGATGACAGAAAGTGGAGTGACGCTCAAAGACTTCAATAGCACGCTCGGGCACAAGGGCCAGTGGCTGCCGCTCGATTCACCCGACGACGGACGCGCGACGATCGGCGGAGTGGTTGCCACAGGACTTGGCGGCGCGCAACAGTTTGGCTACGGTCCACCGAGAAGGCATGCGATCGGAATGAAGATAGTGCTGGCCGACGGCAGTCTCATCAAGGTCGGTGGTCGCGTGGTCAAGAATGTCGCCGGGTATGATCTTTGTAAGCTATTCACCGGTAGCTACGGCACGCTTGGAGTAATCGTTGAAGTTAACTTCAAACTGCGGCCGTTGCCGTTTGAAACCAGCACAACCATGGCGCGGGGCACTCGCGAGGATCTACTTGCAGGCGCTCGGCGCGTGATCGACTCACGGCTATTTCCGGTTGCTGTGGAGCTTCTTTCTCCGCGTCTGGCTTACGAACTTGAATGGTCAGATCGAGGTGAGCATCTGCTTCTCATTCGCTTTGCAGGATACCCAAGCGCCGTTCATGAACAAACAATGATGACAGCAGAACTCCTTAAAACGAAGAACGGTGGCAAAACTGGGCCACTCGTGCCGTCGGATACAGTCGTCTGGAGAACTCTCGCGGCATTGCCGTCGCGGTTTTCGCGAGATCTGGTTTGGCGAGTTGGGTTGCGGCCCAATGACCTCGGCGCCTTTCTGACGAAAATAGATCAAGCCTCGGCTGGTGAGCCCTTTTCCGAATCAATGTGGCAGGCAGCCATAGGCGACGGTCGCATCCGAGTTGTAGATCGATTGCAGGGTGAAGATAATGAAACTGAAGACTTTCAGAGTTGCTGGATAGACCGCATCGAAAAGCTAAGAGGCGCCGCACAACGTTTCGGCGGAGCACTAATAGTTGAACATGCGCCTTATGAAATTAAAGCTCGCGCGAATGCCTGGGGAAGCTTCGGCTCCTGCGCCGGCTTGATGCAGCGAATAAAACAGCAACTCGATCCGGCTGGCATCCTCGCGCCGGGACGTTTTGAATTTGAAACTGCAAACTAATCCGAAAGACCCTTAAGAAGCCATGAAAAACAAGACAGTACACTCAATTGCCCGCCTGCTCATGGTTGCCGCCCTGACAGTCGTATTCGTTGCAGTACCGAGTTCGAAGTTTTTCTCGCCTTCAGTGGCCCCGGCTGCGCTCGCCGCTTCGCGAGAACCGGTGCGGGCAAAGCATGGAATCGTTGCTTCAACAAATGAACTCGCCTCGCAGGTTGGCGTCGACATCATGAAACGGGGCGGCAACGCCATTGATGCCGCGATCGCGGTCGCGTTTGCGCTGGCGGTCACGCATCCGGCCGCCGGTAATCTTGGCGGCGGCGGCTTCATGATGATCCGCCTTAAGAACGGAAAGACTACCGCTATCGACTATCGCGAAATGGCGCCGGCTGCCGCCACCCGCAACATCTATCTGAACAAGAGCGGCAACCTCATCGAGGGCGAAGGTGGTTCACTTGTAGGTTATCGCGCTGCTGGTGTGCCGGGAACTGTCCGCGGGATGGAGTTAGCCTTGAAGAAATATGGGTCCGGTAAACTGAGCTGGTCACAACTGATCCAACCGGCGCAACGGCTCGCCAATGGTTTCGGCGTCACCTACGCGCTCGCCCGCTCGCTGCGCGGAAACAACGCTTACCTTTCACAGTATCCGGAAACGAAGCGAATATATCTAAACGGCGGGAAGTTTTACGATGAAGGGGACATATTTCGCCAACCGGATCTCGCCGCCACGTTTTCCCGGCTTCAAACGTCCGGCCCAGACGAATTCTATCAGGGCCAGACGGCAAGAATGATCGTCGATGACGTTAAGAGCCATAAAGGGCTGATCACGTTGGAGGACATGCATGGCTATGTGGCTAAAGAACGTGAGCCTGTCAGCGGACAATATCGAGGCTATGAAGTTATTTCAATGCCGCCGCCTTCATCAGGTGGCGCGGTCCTGATCGAGATGCTGAATATCCTCGAAGGCTATGATCTCGGCAAACTCGATCCTGCTTCGTCTGAGCGCTATCACCTGATGGCGGAAGCAATGCGTCGCGCTTTTGCGGATCGGGCCGAGTTTATGGGAGACAGTGATTTCGTCAAGGTGCCGGTCGCCGGACTGATCGATAAGGCTTATGCCGCCAAGCTTCGCCGCGGCATCAATGCCGACAAGGCTTCAACAAGCGTAGAGATTAGCGCCGGCCAACCGACGGGCTATGAATCAGAAGAGACGACGCATTTCACCGTTGTTGATATTGAAGGAAACGCGGTGGCGAATACGTATACGCTCAACAACTCCTACGGCTCAGCGGCGGTGGCGAAAGGCACGGGCATAATTCTGAACGACGAAATGGACGACTTCGCCGCCAAACCGGGCACGCCAAACATGTATGGCTTGATCCAGGGAGAGCGAAACGCCGTTGCGCCGCGCAAACGGCCTTTGTCAGCAATGACTCCCACCTTTGTGTTACGGAAAGACGGCAGCCTGTGGTTTACCGTTGGCAGTCCGGGAGGGCCAACAATTATAAATACCGCGCTCTGTGTCATTACTAACGTCGTCGACTACGGCATGAACATTCAACAGGCGATCGACTTCCCGCGCATTCATCATCAGTGGCTTCCTGATGAGTTAGTGTTTGAACCATACGGTCTATCAGGCGACACGCAGAAAGCCCTTGCCTCGCTAGGCCATAATCTCGCTAAACCACGGTATCTCGGAGACGCGGAGGGCATTATGATGGAAGAGAAGACAGGCCTGCGGCTGGGTGCGACTGACCCCCGCCGGAGCGATGGGTTGGCGGTTGGATACTAATTGAGGGAGCAGCTATTGACTAGCTAAACCACTTCAGCCAAAATCTCGGGCGATTTAGCAATCATCAAAGAGGTTCCTCGTCCCGAATGTCCTCTGATCAATCTCAATCCATGCCAGTCCGTAAGGAACACCCCTATCGGATCTACAAGCGCGAGCAGGAGATCATCTCGCGGCGAAAAATCTATCGCACCACCGCCTTCTATTCCTCGTACACAATAGTTCTGCTGGTGCTGGCGATCCGCTCGCATCATTTTCTCCGGGCCATGGCGTTTATCCCCTTCGGCATAATGCTGTGGATGATAACGGAATACTTTTCTCATCGCTTCGTACTGCACCGGCATTGGAAAATATCGCAGCGGCGGTACAAAAGATTCTGGACCCGCATAGCCAACAAATATTTCGACCCCTTGCATTTCGGGCACCACGAACGACCATTTGATGGTGAACATATGAGCGGCCGGATAAAAGACCTGCTGCCGCTTTTCCTGCTCGGTGTGCCACTGAGTATTTTTCTTTTTCCACCTTTCACTGCTTCGATCGTGGTGGCTTTTGCTTTCCAATCCTATATCGCCGAAGAGTGGATCCATCACGCGACCCACTTCTACAATTTTCGCGACCCGTATTTCCGTTACATGAAGAAGCATCACCTCTATCACCACACCTCCCAGGGTATGACTAGGGGCTTCGGTACCAGCAGCGGGATACTGGATCTAATTTTCATGACTCGCTACCCCAGCAACGTCCGGCGGCGACTCTACGGCGGCAAGAAATCCTACGCAACAGAGCAAAGCGAACAGCAGATCGAACGAACCTAAAGTGGGAGCAAGTCCTGGCTACGCCCTCGTCACCGGCGCTTCTCGCGGCCTGGGTCGTTGTTTCGCACGCCAGCTTGCGGCACGCAAACAAAACCTCATTCTGGTTGCGCGTTCAGAAGAAAAGCTGGAAGCGCTGGCGCGCGAACTTCGAACCGCTCATGAAATTCAGGTGGAAACCATCCCCTTCGACCTGGCCCGGACCCGCGCTGGACAGGAACTGGCGGACAAACTCACTACGCGCAAACTGAAAATTGATCTACTGGTCAACAATGCCGGTTTTGGCGACCAGGGAAGATTTCTTCAACTTCCGCTCGCGCGACAGTTGCAAGGGATTAACTTGCAGAACGCCACCGTCGTTGAACTGACTCATCGACTGCTGCCGCCTATGATCGAGCAAAAGCAAGGCGGGATCATAACGATCTCTTCAATGGCCGGCTTTCAGCCGATCCCGTTTGCATCCGTCTACTCAGCCACGAAGGCATTTCTGACTACGTTTTCGCTGGCACTGGAAGCTGAAGTGTCGCCCTATGGAGTGCGAGTGGTAACCGTGTGTCCGGGGAGGCTTCGGGTTGCGCCGGAGGATCTCGAAAATAGTGGTGCACGAAAGAAGTTTCCCGGTGGCGAACAGACTCACGAGGATGTCGTGGATGACGCCTTGCGGGCTTTCGATCGCGGTGGTGGGCTCGTAATTCCAGGCGCAGTAAATAAATTTGCGGCTTTTGCGGAGCGTTTTGTTCCTCGCAGCAAAGTGGCGCGGTTGATTAAGAAGATATCGAAACCACCGAGCGCTTAATCGATACCGCAGCTGATCGGGACCGACTATTTCCGACGATGAGGAATGACCGACTATTCCCGACCATGAGGAACGACTGACTATTACCAACCATGAGGAACGACTGACTATTACCGACCATGAGGAACCACTCAAGCGGCGCCTGGTCTGTGACCTCCGATGCGCGGTAAGTCTCTGACTTACCGGATTACCTACCAGATACTCTTTTCCGGTCTTCGACCGGAAATTTGAAGGTCAGAGACCCAAGCGAAGAATATGAGAGTCGACGGTAAGTCAGAGACTTACCGCGCATCGGAGGTCACAGACCTGACTTCAAGAGTGGCTAATGAGATTCAGTGAACTAGTTAGAATCCTCGAGCGAAATGGTTTCATTTTGCTTAAAGAAAAAGGATCGATCCGCTATTACTCAAAGCCTGGGTATGACAGGTTGGTTCGAGTTGATTATCATGGCTCTAAGGAAGTTCCTACGGGCACGTGTCATGCTATTCTGAAAGCCGCCGGGATTAAAGAGAAGGAATAGTCCAGATGATTGATCTAAAGTACTCGCTTGTTATTGAGGCTACAGATGATCCTAATTTCTTTGGATTCTTCTCCCCGGATTTGCAAGGATTCACTGGAATTGGCCATTCCATTGAAGACTGTCTCTATAAGGCAAGATGGGGGATGGAGGAACACCTGGCTCTGCTGAAGGACCAGAACCTTCCTATTCCCGAGCAAAATCCGAATCCCAAAGTCGTAGTTCAAAACACCGAGCAGGTCGGACCCGCTGCTTAGCTATTCCCTTGCTTTCATGGTCTGTGACCTCCGATGCGCGGTAAGTCTCTGACTTACCGGATTACCGACCGGATACTCTTTTCCGGTCTTCGACCGGAAATTTGAAGGTCAGAGACCCAAGCCAAAAATATGAGAGTCGCCGGTAAGTCAGAGACTTACCGCGCATCGGAGGTCACAGACCTAACGAGGCTTGATGAGAATCTCGAGTCTCACTTCCGCAGTTTGGAGTTTGGAGGTTCAACACCAGAACGGTAGCCAACGCTCCATAATTCCCCTACAGATGCATTACCTCTTTGGCCGGTCGCTACTGCTCCCGTTCTGATGTATGCTCTTGAACACTTTCATGGGCATTTTGCTTGCCAATCCCATCGCCAACCACGAAGAGAAGCTTCTCGCCTGTATTCATTGCGGGCTGTGTCTCGAGGCGTGTCCCACCTACGTAATTACAGGCGATGAAAACGACGGACCACGCGGCCGTCTCTATCTGATGCGCGCTGTCGGTGAAGGCCGGCTTGCAGCTAACTCGCCGGCTTTTGAGCGACATATTGATCGCTGTCTCGGTTGCAGGGCTTGCGAGCAGGTGTGTCCGGCGGGCGTTGAGTATGGACAGCTTCTGGAAGCCGCTCGCGGCGAACTGTTTGAGTCTGGCGCGCAGCGGGGATTCAGGTATGGATTATTGCGTCTGTTACTGAAGTATGTCTGGCTGCATCCATCGCGTCTGAGATTTGCTTTTGCGATGGCTCGTGTCTTTCGTGATAGTGGCGTCGCCCGTTGGTTGCAGAAATCCGGAGTTGCGAAACTGTTTTCGAGGCGATTTGAATTCGGCTTGGCATTGCTGGAAAGCTCATCGGGCAAACGATTCAACAGCACCAGGAAACAAACCAAACATGTTGGACGCAGCAAGCAGGCGACGGATCATGAGCCGGCGAGCGCCCGCGGGCCTGACTCTCCGGCAGACACAATGCTCTTTACTGGTTGCGTGGGCTCCGGACTCTTCCCACGAGTGAACGCTGCGACTGCGCGCGTGCTCGAAGCAAATGGTTTCATGGTAGAGGTTCCTACTGAACAGGTTTGCTGCGGAGCGTTGCATGCTCACGCCGGTGAACTTGCAGGCGCACGCCTGCTCGCCCGCCGGAACATCGCGGCATTCGCAGTGAATAGGGCCGGTGAAACGAATCCCGGCGCTCCGGTTATTACCAATGCGGGTGGTTGTGGCGCGATGCTCGTGTCTTATGCTCACCTGCTGGCCGGAGACGATGTCTTTGCCGAACGGGCACGCGAGTTTAGCGCGCGTGTTCGCGATGTCAGTCAGCAATTGGAAATCAGGGAGATTGAACACGGCGCGGGGATAGCACAGTCTGTAACTTACGATTCCTCATGTCATTTGCTTTACGGACAACATGCCGGTGAGGCCCCGCTGAGGATAGTTGGCGCGATTCCCGAAGTGAAGCTGGTGCGGCTTGAAGGTTCCGAAAGGTGTTGTGGCGGCGCGGGTATTTACAATCTTCTTGAACCAGATTTGTCTCGAAGCGTTTTAGACGAGAAACTATATGAGATTCGGAAGACGGGAGCGAAAATTCTGGCGACGGGTAATCCCGGCTGTCAAATGCAA
Source organism: Pyrinomonadaceae bacterium (assembly GCA_036506215.1). Taxonomy (GTDB): domain Bacteria; phylum Acidobacteriota; class Blastocatellia; order Pyrinomonadales; family Pyrinomonadaceae; genus PSRF01. The sequence goes on from DASXSC010000228.1 coordinate 55,881, forward strand.
ATAGGCGCGGGCGCGATTCTCTCGGGAATGGATCTAATAGTTTGTCACCCGGTGGAGTTGCTGGATGAATCGTACGCCCGGGCGGGAATGTATGGAAAGAGTGATGAGTGATGAATGATCACAGATGAGTCAAGGATCAGCGGTCAGTAATGGCTACTCAGTTAAACTCACTACTCATCACTCAGTCACTCATTACTCAGTACTCAGTACTCATCACTCATCACTATTCTTTCCTTTTTTCCGAGCATCGAATTCAATCACACCCCCAATGATTGTCAAGACAACTTCTCCGACCGAGTTCAGCGCAACGAGATCAGCTCGCTTCCCTTTCTCTATCGCGCCACACTCCTGATCGAGTCCCAACAAACGTGCGGGATTGGTCGCAGTCATTTTTGCCAGATCAACTTCGGAAACACCAAGCGACTGCATAACGCGGACGGCGTCAAGCATTGTGATCACAGAACCTGCGATAGCGCCTCGTTGATTGCTCGTGCGACGGTCTTTGACAGTTATCGTCTCCCCCCAAATTTCGTATGCACCATCGCCCATCCCTGCTGCTGCCACTGAATCGCTTATCAGCGCCAAACGATCCGCACTCTTTAGCTTCACTAGCAATCGGAGCATCCGCGGATCAAGATGAATCCCGTCGGCGATCATGTCGCAGGTAACGTTATCACGCGAGAGTCCCCAGGCGACGGGTCCCGGTGCGCGATGATGTAGCGGCGCCATCGCGTTCATGAAATGAGTCAGGTGACGAGCACCGGCCTCAAACGCTTCTTCAAGCCGCTCGAAACTGGCGCGCGTATGTCCTATTGAAACGACCCAGCCGCGCTCACTTAACTTCCGCACTAGCTCGACACCGCCTTCAATCTCCGGCGCGACAGTGATCATATGTTTAGCGGCTTTGTAGACGAATACAGGAAGATCGTCTATGTCACCCACCGTTGAAAAGGTACGAAAAAACCGGGCCCGCAGCGCGCCACATTGAGCAGAGTTTACAAAGGGTCCTTCATAGTGAACGCCAAGGATCCGCGCCCCAGGATGTGCCTGCATTCCGTAGTCAATTGCTTTTATTGCTCGTACATAGTCTTCATTCGGCGCCGGCACGAGTGTGGGTAACCAGGCGGTCACTCCCTGAGTGGCCAGGAATTGGGAAACCCGGACGAGATCCGCGCTGCTGGCTTCCATCGTATCCACGCCAACAGCGCCGTGAATATGGACATCAATGAAGCCTGGATAAACCGTTAGATCGTGAAGGTCAATTGCATCGCCGCTTTGCGCTTCACGTGACTGGTCTAAAGAGATTGAAGCGATGCGACCCTGCTCGATAAAGATTGTTCCGCCGGCGATCACCCTTTTCGGTAAGACCAGGCGTGCATTGCGCAGCACCAGGTGATTATGAGGGGTCTCAGTCATGGAGACATTAAACCAGTAATCGGCAAACACGCCAACAAAAGGGGTGTAGAAATCAAATGCCCACGACGCTGTCAGGCGCCGCAGGCATTTGAAATCCAGAACAATCCCAAACGCTAGAAGGTAAACTTCGCGCCGAATTGCATGATCCTTGGATCGCGGAAGGTTGTAACCGAACCGAAAAGCGTTTCGTTGGAAATCGCTCGACTCGTGCTCAAGTTTCTAAAATTTGTGTGATTGAAGACGTTGAAGGCCTCAGCCCGAAGTTGCACGCTGACGTTTTCGCCAAAGCGCAAGTTCTTTGCGAGGGTAAAGTCGACGCGCTTGGTGGGCGGTCCATCGACGGCTCCTCGCGAAGCATTTCCTGGAACATTGGGAATACCGGTGGCGCCGGCCGGAGTCTGCTTGGCGAAACACGCGCCGTTGAACCACTGGTCGACGGTATGCGGGGCGTTTGCATTGGGGTCGCAGAGAAGCAATGGTCTACCTCCCGCCACAATCGCCGGGATAAAGCCGATTCCTGCGGTATCGTAACTGGAGCTCGCTACAGTAAACGGTATCCCTGTGTAGTAGCTCGCGATACCCGACACCTGCCAGCCTCCCAATAACTTGCCGACGAGATCCTTCTGACTCTGGAAAAACGGCAGTTCATAAATGTAGTTAAGGCTCACGACATGCCGCCGGTCAAGAAGCGCACGGCCATACTCGGCTCTGATGTTATTGACGTCCTGCGGTGCCGCATTTACCGTCGAGGTCTGATTGTCCGTCAGATTCTTAGACCAGGTGTAGGCGAAATTAAACTGCGAGGCCCCAGAAAAGCGATGCTGAGCATAAACCTGCATGCTGTGATAGTTGGAGTTGTAGCGTGTCTCGAGCACGTTGATCGACCGGTAACCGCGGAATGGCCGAATTTGATCGATAATCACGGGTGTTCCCGTAAACGCAGTGCCAGCATCCATGCAGGCGGTTGTCACTACACCAGGATCCTGCAACGTGCTGGTACCAGTTGCGCATCGCGATGAAAGAGCCTTGCCCAACGCCAGATCGTTGTACTCGGTATGGCCGTTGAGGTGAACGCCTTTCGAACCGTAATAACCAATTGAGACAATCGTTTTGTCGCCTATTTGACGCTGCACATCGAGCGACCACTGCTGCGTGTAGGGCGTCTTGAAGTCTGGTTGAATGGCGCGAATGGAAGCGGGTGTTGCCGAAGCAACCACCGGGATTGTCGATCCGGGTGGGATCGGCTGGTCCATTCTGGTTAACGTTTGCGTCGCTGTCTGCAAATAAGGAGGATTCAAGGCCAGGAGCTCTGCAGCGCTTAGCGAAACCTGCTCATGATAGATTCCGTAACCGGCGCGAATGGACGTCGTTCCTTTGCCAAATGGATCCCAGGCGATGCCGACTCGTGGAGCGAAGTCATGCTTCGACGCTTCATATACATACTTACCAAAAGGCGATGCGGTCGGGGTGCAGTTAAACGCCGCGGGGCCAGTTTGGAAGTTCTGAGCATTAACTATCATGCCGTTACAGAAGTTGCCCGTTCCGGCGCGGCGAGAACCGCCTCCGGTAACTTGAGGAGCGTTCGCCGGATTCCAAAGACTGGGAAGAAAGTTGGTAAGAAACCCATTGTTGTCAGACGGCGGACCAAAGTAGGAATAGCGAACGCCATAGTTCAAAGTAATATTCTCGCGAAACTTCCATTCATCCTGCGCAAACCACTCAATTGACTTCTGACGGAAATCGACCGTCAGGTCGAGATTTGCCTGCGTAAAGGTAACGTTGTTCCCCAGCATAAAACAGGCCCAGTTCTGGTAGAGCGTATTGATGGCGGTTGACGCCACACCGGTAGCACGGACACAAGCCGGTGAAGTCAGTGAGGTAATGGTGTTGTTAAAGGCGCTGAACGATCCCTGATTCGTTCCGCCCAGGGCATTTTCAGTTTTGGTATTGCGCGAGTACATAAATCCATACTTCATCGTGTGGTTGCCCTTGATCCACGTCAACGTGCCGGCGCCGTTTCCTTTCGACGAAGGATCGATGTAGTTACTGAAGCCGCTCAGCGAATTGAAGCCGCCAACAGAAACCGTCGGAACAACGTCGCGAACACTGGGGTAAGGGAGATTGACGGCAATCTGCGATACATCTTTTGCCAGCAACCCGATCGTGTTTATGAAGATTGCTCCGTAGCCGTAGGTGAAGCGCCCTTCAACAATCATATTCGGACGAAAGGCAAAAGTGACCTGGGCTGAATGAGTTCTTCCCGGGGAATCCGACTCGGTCCGGTTCACGAACGGAAGATTTGAGCGGCCTCCGATAGTTCCATCCGCATCCGTAGTGGGAATCTTATCGTGCTCGTACCGGTAAAAAATGCTAAGGCGATCATTGACCGTATGATCGAGCCGAATGATTTCCTGACGGAACTTAGCAATGTTCAGGGCCGGGAAATCCAGTTGAAGCGTCGCCGGAGTGGTGGGATTCGGCACGTTGTTCCAGATTGTGTTGATGTACTGTTGAGCTACATTGCTGGGCGCTGTAACGCTGCTCAAGGGTGTTCCGGCAGGCAGAATTGAAGTGCAGGTCGTAGCGTCAGACGCGCTCAAACAAATCGGTATCGGAAATATTCCTTGTTTCATTTGCGCTGAAGGAACTGCTCCTCCCCCAGTTACGTTGCGCGTGCTCAGCAATGGATAGCGCGTATCACGACGCTGTTCTTCTGAAAAGAAGAAGAAGGTTCGCGCCAGCTTTCCGCCCCACGATCCGCCTTCGCCAAACTTGAGCGAGTAAACGGGTCCGCCCACGGTAAAGCCATAGTTGTTGTAGCGGAATGGTTTGCGCTTCAATTTTCCATTCGAGTCGCGACCGAACTGCCCTGCCAGGGAAGGCGTTCTGTTGGACTGGAAATCGTTAGCATTGAAGGCTTCGTTGCGAACGAACTCAAACGCACTTCCATGAAACTCATTGCCGCCCGAGCGCGTCACCACGTTCACCTGGCCACCTCCACTGCGGCCTGATTCGGCTGGATAAAGGCTGCGCAAGATCTGAAACTCGCCGATTGAGTCAACGCTCGGGTAAGCTTGAATTGTCAGATTAGACCCGCGGTCTGTGACATCGGCTCCATCGACTGTGAAGGTGTTTTGAGTCGTTCGGGCGCCGTTGACTGAAATCAGGGTACGATTAACTACCTGCGTGTCAGGATTTTGAGTTCCCGTAAACACGAGGTCGTCGAGATCGTTCGTGACGCCGGGCGCAAGCGTTACCAGCTGGACAAAATTCCGATTATTGATGGAAAGCTGGCGTACTTGATCGCCGTTAATCACCGTCGCGGATGCCGCCGAAGTCAATTGCACAGCCACGGGTGCAGCCTGAACGGTAACAGTCTCCGAGATGTTTCCCGCTTCCAGAGTGACATCCAGCGTGCGCCGTTGTCCCACGTCGAGCTTGATACCGCTCTGTAAAGACTTCTTGAAATTCGGCGCTTCAACAGTGACGTCGTATTTTGCGGACAGAAGATTAGGAGCTGAGAATTCCCCGTCGTCGTTGGTCTGTACGGTTCTCACTTCAACCTTCTTTTGCGAATCAATAATCGTAACGCTCGCTCCCTTGATCGCTGAGCCCGCCGTATCCTTGACAGTGCCGTTAATGGAGCCGGTAATCTCCTGCGCTAATGCAACCGCACTTGTTCCGAGTAATAAGGCCACGGTCAATGACAGAATCGGCAGGAAAACTCTTAAAAGCTGCTTCATGGGGGTTCCTCTCATTTATGGTTTGAATTAAAACTGAAGTTGTCCCGACTATCCAATGGAGAACTAACTTATACACCCGCGCGGGCAAGCGGAACAAGAATTTTATTTCTGTTTGCCGTCAATTCTCCGTATCTGCTACTCCTCGAATGCGCTTCGGCGCACGCGCCCCAGATAGTCGCCTCCGGAGTTGAGCTCGCTGGGTCTGATTGCGAAATCGTACGAGAAAAGAATTATGCCGTCTGCACCCAGGGTGCGAGCTACCTTGATCTTCTCGACTGCTGACTCTGACGGAATTCGATAGGCTCCGATTCCCGCCCAGACACGACGTCCTGCCGCATGGGCGCTCGTGGTCGCGATCTCAATCTGCTTTTGAAAGATGGCGGTGTCGGTGGAATAAGCCATCGGACACGCTACATCAATTATTCCCAGCGAAAGCCAGCGGCGCCAATCCTGAAATCGACGTGTGTACGCGTTCTCGTGATCGGCAAACACCGCTGCCGAAACCGTGACCTGCGGTTTCCGTTTTTTGACTTCACGATAAATCCGCTCGACCAGCATCGTAATCCGCTCGCGCTGAAACTCACCAAATTTGTCCGCGTAAGTTTCAGCAGCAGCGAGTGGGTTCTGTCGTGACGACTGTTTCAGTTGACTACGTTCGTCTTTGGAGAGTTTGGGCTCAAGCCATTTTCGGAACTCATTCAAAGACGTACGGCTGTAGTCAAAATCGGGGCTGGCCAATCTTACGTAGTCGAAGTGAAGTCCATCCACGTCGTATTTTTTCAGAATGTCCATCCAGATCTTGTAAATATGTTCGCGAACTTTCGCGTTAGCCGGTCCAGTGTAGACACCTTCCAATTCGCCGCGGTTCGCTTTGGACCACTCTACGATGCGAGCTCTATAACGTGGATCTCTCGGCGGCAAATTATAAAGCTCGGCAGCAACCGGTCTGGGGACAGCGAGCCATTCAGGATGTCTGTTGTAAACATGTTTTGGATCCGTGGGCAGCGCATCCAGATTTGCCAGCAGACTGGTATTAAGCCACGCATGCACTTTCACGCCTCGCAACTTTGCCTCGGCTAAGGTCACGGCCAAAGGATCGAACCCTGCGGGTTGATCTTTCAGTTCCACTGCGCGCGGCTCTCGGCTGGAACGGTAATAGGCATCGCCCCGCCCGCGCACCTGCACGATCAGTGTGTTGAAGCCGTTGTCCTTTGCCGTCTGCACCATCGTGCGAATCTTTTCCGGTGACGTCAGCGTGGTACGCACGACCCAGAGTGCCCTCACTTCGCCAGATGCTGCAGCGACACGATGCGCAGGCACTGTCGGCTGTTCCTGCGCGCGATTTGGC
>DASXSC010000229.1:0-3138 GCA_036506215.1 Pyrinomonadaceae bacterium
CCCGCTACCGCGCATCGGATGTCAAAGACTTGTCGCCGCTTCACCCAACCCTTTCTGAGCAAGTTCGGTGCGCGGACCGATCTATCCCCGGGAGACCCACCCGCTACCGCGAGGTGGTACTGATGACCTCATGACACCGCAACGAGAATTATCACCCGGCCGCTACCGCGCTCGGTTCTGTATAGTTTGTGGATAGGAGTTCATCCTAATGTTCTCTCTCGTGGCGGTACCTTATTCTGCAAGTGACCCCGCTACTACAGTGTGCCTTACCTTGACAATCCCTAACTCCCGATTAGAATGATTTTTCGTCCTGGTGGCCCTGCGGAGATGTGGCCGAGTGGCTGAAGGCGGCGGTTTGCTAAACCGTTAAGGGTCAAAAGCCCTTCACAGGTTCGAATCCTGTCATCTCCGCCAGATTTTAGTAGTCAGTAGTCGGTGGTCAGTAGTCAGTAGACAAGTTTGCTTCTGATTGCGACTACAGCTACTGACTATTTTATTGTGCTACTGACCATTGATACTAATTGATCATCAATAACTGACAATCCCTTCAACCACGGACTACCGACGACTGACTATGGTTCGCGTTCGTTTTGCCCCATCACCAACCGGCTACCTGCACATTGGCGCAGCACGCTCGGCGCTTTTCAACTGGCTTTATGCCCAGAAGACGGGCGGAAAGTTTCTGCTGCGTATTGAAGACACCGACCTGCAGCGCTCAACCGAGGAGTCGACGCGGTCGATTATTGACGGCATGGCCTGGCTGGGATTGGCTTACGACGAAGAGATTGTCTTTCAATCCGCCAACGCCGATAAGCATCGTGCCGCCGCTTACAAGTTAGTCGAGGAAGGCAAGGCCTATCGTGACTTTACGCCTAAAGCCGAACGCGATGATGCCACAGTGAAGCAAGGCATTGCCGAGCGCGCCCGCGCGCATTCTGCCGAAGGCGCAGATCCGCGCGCTAATCCGTTTCGGGATTTAGCGAAAGAAGAATCGGACCAACGTGCCGCGGCGGGTGAGCCCTTTGCGGTGCGCTTAAAAATTCCGCGCGCCGGCAAGACTCATTTTTCAGACCTTGTTTACGGTCCGCAGGAGCGGGAGTATTCCGAGATTGAAGACCTGGTACTGCTCCGCTCCGATGGCCATCCACTCTATAACCTTTCGGTGGTGATCGATGACATCGAGATGGGCATCACCCACGTAATTCGCGGCCAGGATCACCTAACGAATACACACAAACAGGTTCTGCTTTATGAAGCGCTCGGGGCACCTGTGCCGCAGTTTGCTCATCTGCCGTTAATTCTGGCGCCAAACAAAGGAAAACTCTCGAAACGAAAGCACGGTGAGGTTGTTTCGTTAACAACCTATCGCGATCGCGGATTCGTTCCGGCAGCGTTTCGCAATTTTCTGGCGCTGCTTGGCTGGGCGCCGGCAGACGGAAAAGAGATTCTTTCGGTGGAAGAACTCGTTCAGCAGTTTTCTCTGGAGCACATTCACCGCTCGCCTGCGGTTTTCAATTTCCAGGAAAACGATCCGCGCCACTGGACGGACGAAAAAGCGCTGTGGATGAACGCCGAATACATTCGCACCATGCCGGTTGAAGAGTTGCTGCCGTTGGTCAAGACTGAGCTGCGTGCCAACAAACTCTGGCGCGAGGAATACGACGACGATGACCGCGATTGGTTATTGAAGGTTTTGGATCTGATTCGCCAGCGTTTCTTCACGCTCAAAGATTTCTCGGCGCAGGGTCGTGCTTATTTCTCCGATGATTTCGATTTTGATGAAGTGGCTGTCAGCAAAAACTTGAAAAAGGAACCCCGGTTAAGAGAACTCTTGCCGGCTCTTGCCGACCAGCTCGAACAAACAGATCCCTTTACGGCTACCGGCGCTGAGTCCACGCTTCGTAAGTTCGCCGACGAGGCGGGTGTCAAGGCCGGTCTGCTTATCAATGGTTCGCGAACGATGCTAACCGGGCAGGCCGTGGGCCCCTCGATGTTTGAAGTATTTGAAATTCTTGGTCAAAAACGTTCTGTTGAAAGACTGCGTAGTGGAGTACCATGGTTCGACGCTATGAATGCACTGGGAGATGTATAAGTAGAGTTTCAAGCTTTGGACAAACAGCGAATTTGAACTCCAGGATTGGAAAATAGAGGAACACAAAATGATTAAAAGATTGCTAATCAGCACCATTATGCTACTCGCGCCGGCTAGCTCGCTGGCTTTGGCTCAAAATACGAATTCCTCTACCGTGCGTCCACGCACAAACGCTCCGGCAACAAATACAAAGAACCCACCAAAGAGCGCTCAGCCGCAAAAGAGCACCGACGTGCAGCAACCGGCGACTACTCAGCCGACCGCGCGGCCCACTGAAGCCAAGCCCAGGGTTGTGGAAACGCCCGGGTCGGAGGGCGTCATCGCCGCCTTCAACGAGCTGCTCAACGGCATTCGTCACGCGGACGCAAAAGCGGCCACAAGCGTATATCTAAACTCGCCTCGCCTGATCCTCTTCAACAACAATGGCACGGTTACAAAAGGCTGGGACCAACTGCGCATGAATCGCGAGAGTGCTTACCGCGATGTGAAAGATGTCAAGCTCGATGTCCGCGACCTTTCGATCACAATGCTGGGCCGCGATGGCGCAGTTGTTAGTTGTCTTTGGACACAGTCACAGACCTACAAGGGCACTCCTGAAACGGCTACCGGCCGCATGACCCTGGTGTTCAAACGCGTAGGTAAAGATTGGAAGGCCATCCATTTACACACTTCACCGGATCGGCCTGAGCCGTCACGTGTGTTGCCGTCGGAACAGGTGCCCGTAACATCGCCGACTCCCTGAAAAACTCGTCAGTCTTCGTTGGATTATTTGTCAGCTGTTTCAACCGCCTGGCAGCTTGGCCGGTGCAGAACTGCAGGCGGATGCGATACTCAATGTTGAATGGAATAGTCGAGTATCTCTCTCCGAGAAGTTGAGAGTCGACATCCGCTCGCTAGCGCTCACGGTTCTGCATAGCTGGGGTCTTGCTTGCCGTTTCTTAGTATGGCTGCCAATCGCACCACTGCAATCCCTCCGAGAATAGAGAGAAACGGAAAGATCTCTACGACGTAACGCGGTTCAGGATTCTCCAGCGTCGCAAAGAAAC
>DASXSC010000230.1:0-7021 GCA_036506215.1 Pyrinomonadaceae bacterium
AATTTTGAGGTCACGATTCGGCTTCTGGGCGGATTGCTTTCCAGCTACCAACTCACCGGCGACAAGCGACTTTTGCGTTTGGCGGAAGATTTAGGCACTCGGCTACTGCCCGTTTTTGACTCGCCTACCGGAATGCCCTACCGCTTCGTAAATCTCAAAACCGGAAAAGTACGGGACCCCAACAGCAATCCAGCCGAGACGGGAACTTTGCTGATTGAATTTGGCACGCTGAGTAAACTCACGAAGAAACCAATCTTCTATGACAAAGCTAAGCGCGCTTTGGTTGAGACGTACAAACGACGCTCGCGCATCGGGTTGGTTGGTGAGCAAATCAACGTTGAGACCGGCGAGTGGAAAAAGACGGACAGTCACATCAGTGGCGCAATAGATAGTTATTACGAATACCTTTTAAAGTGTTGGCTGCTGTTCGGCGATCAGGACTGCAAGCGCATGTGGCGCGAGAGCATTGAGGCGGTGAATAAGTATTTGGCATACGGGCCGATGCTCGTTCATGTCGAGACTCCGGTTGGACGTTCTGTAGAGCCTTTCCTGTGGTATCGACACGCCGACATGAACACCGGTGAGGAGGGCGCAACGACCTTTGGGGCGTTAGATGCCTTCTTTCCCGCAGTGCTCGCATTGTCGGGCGATCTGAAGCGCGCGAAGTTGCTACAAGATGATTCCTTCAGAATGTGGAAATTCGCTGGTATCGAGCCCGAGGAGTTTGATTTCGTTCAGCAGAAAATAACCTCGCCCGCGTATCACTTGCGGCCCGAGATTGTGGAATCCACTTACTACCTTTACCACTACACGCGGGACCCAAAGTACTTGAGAATGGGAAAACAGTTATTCGAAGACTTCGTAACACATTGCCGGACCGATGAGGCCTATGCAAGTCTCAAGAGTGTGGTAACTAAAGAAAAGTCTGACGTGATGCATAGTTTTCTCTTTGCTGAAACCTTCAAGTACTTCTACCTGCTTTTCGCACCGCCGAGCACACTTCGTTTCAACAACGTCATCTTCAATACCGAAGCCCATCCAATCCGCAAAAGCGGGATACGGTAGAACAAATGCGCGAGGCTCTCTTCCGTGGCCTTAAAGTGAAGCGGGGCAGGATATCCACCATTCCCTCCAAAGAAAAAGGGCACGACCTTAGCCGTGCCCTGTGACGAAAGACTTCTTCCTTTTTTACATCCCCGGAGGCGGTGGTCCATGACCAGGACCAGGGCCGCGGTGGAATTCACTGTGCCGTTTCATCAACTGATCAGCTTTTGCCTTTTGCTCGGCCGTCAGCAAACTATATAGTTTCGAGTGCATGCGCGCATGATCGACTATACTGTCGGCCATCAACTGCGCCTGTTGGTTAGCGAGCGTACGCACCTGCGCTTCGTCGAATTGACCATTAGCCGTGGCCGCGTCGATTTGCTTGCGAACGTCTTCAAGTTTCGCCTGACGCTCCTCTTCGGTCGCGTGCTGCGCCTCGAATATCGCCTTCGCTTGTTCCTTTTGAGCATCCGTCAGGTTCAACTCCCGTGAGATATGCTCAATCATGTCCCCCGGTCCGCCGCCGTGCATTTTTTCTCCGACACCGGGACGCCCCTGGGCCAACGCGAGAATCGTCGCGGCCACAATCAGGACGGCGATGCCGGCAATCACTAAGATTCGATTTCTCATTTACTATTCTCCTCTGCTTTTTAGTCCGACAGGTTATCCATCGGCCGCATTTCTATTCGAACTGTTATACGCCAGATTTGCAACCGCAGATGTAAAGACTCAGTTAACCTAGTGTAAAGTTTTGTAAAGCTGACTGAACTAGTTCCCCAGATGTCCGATACTCTTTAGCTCGTCGTTATAAGCTGCCACACTCCGGAACGAAGAGTTTAACGAAGCTGAGGACAAGCTAAAGCTCATCGGACTATTGACACTTCTTTACAAAGAACACTGAGGCCTTTCGGCTACAATGGTTGGCTTTTGATGCGACTGGTATGGATCAAATACTCATCATCGATGACGACGTGGCCCTTTGCGAGCTGGTGACAGAGTATCTCGAGCCGCTGGGGTTCCAGATCGTTTCCGTGCATCGCGGCGACGCCGGAGCGGAGCGGGCAATCGCGGATGAGTACTCGCTGGTTGTGCTTGACGTAATGCTGCCCGGGCTCAACGGTTTCGAAGTCTTACGGCGAATACGAGCTGAGTCGAAGGTACCGGTGCTGATGCTCACAGCGCGCGGCGATGACGTCGATCGCATTGTAGGGCTCGAGATCGGCGCTGACGATTATCTGCCGAAACCTTTCAACCCTAGAGAGCTCGTGGCACGCATCCGCGCAATCCTGCGCCGTACGAAAGCGGACGAACCCGGTCAACAGGCCACGGCAAAGAAAGTGACTGTAGGAGATGTGGAGCTGGACAGCGGCAGGCGCGCAGTGTCTCGCGCCGGCGAGAAGGTGGAACTGACGGCCGTCGAATTTGACCTCCTGGAAAAGTTGCTGCGCGCCGCGGGACAAATCATCACGCGTGAGGAGTTGTCGAAAGACGTGCTGGGCCGCAGCTCGTCACCTTTCGATCGTAGCATAGACATGCATATCAGCAATCTGCGCAAGAAGCTCGGTCATCAGTTTGGCGCCACCGAGCGGATTAAGACAGTAAGAGGCGTTGGTTACATCTACGCCCAGGCAAATGCCTCTGACGGAAAGTGAAAAGTTTGCTGCGAAGTCTGTTTCTAAAAATATTTCTTTGGTTCGGCGCCGTAATGGTCACGGTAATCGTAGGCACGTTTGTGGTGAGCGAGCTAAAGCACCCCGAACGATCCGAACCGCCAATGCGGCGATCTTTCGATGTCGCTATCGACGCGTATTCCAAAGGCGCTGCTGGAGAATACGAGCGAGGCGGTCAAACAGCATTGCTCGCTTACCTCGACCGCATCCAACGCGAGTCACACATCCGCGCCTTCCTATTCAACAGCCGGCTTCAGGAATTATCAGGAGGGCGCACACCCACAGGCGCGCCGGCTTTAGCGAAAGCGTTGTTTGAAACCCGACGTTCCGAAGTTTCAGACGGTCCATTGCTGGCCCGACCGGCGCTGACATCCGCCGGCGTTGAATACGCGCTCGTTGTGGAAATGCCCCCTCGAACGCCCCCAAGTCTCCTCCATCCAATCCTGCATCTGCTGATCATAACGCTGCTCGGCGGGCTCTTCTGTTATGGACTCGCGAGATATCTGACTTCGCCGGTAGCAAAACTTCGTATCGCAACTCGAGAACTAGCTCGCGGAAATCTCAGCGCTCGCGTCGTGCCGGGATTGGGTAAGCGACGCGATGAACTCGCTTCGCTCGGGGCCGACTTCGACGTGATGGCCGAGAAAATTCAATCGCTCGTCGACAGTCAACGTCGATTGCTTGGTGACATCTCCCACGAGTTGCGATCCCCGCTCGCGCGCTTGAATGTGGCACTGGAACTAGCGCGGCAGCGTTCCGGCAGCGAAGCCGCCATAGCGCTCGAACGCATTCAGCGAGAAGCCGAAATCCTCAATGAGATGATCGGCCAGGTGCTGGCGCTGACGCGCCTGGAAAGCGGTGCGGAAGAAATCCGGAAAACAGAATTTGATCTGGCGCTGCTCGTACGCGAGATTACAGACGATGCTGACTTTGAAGCGCGCAGCCGGCAGCGGTCTGTGAAACTCGTATCGACTGAGAGCTGCACAATCGTTGGCAATGAACAACTGCTGCGTCGCGCCATCGAAAATGTTGTGCGTAATGCGGTGCAATATACGGCCGCAGAAACGGCGGTTGAAGTTAAACTAGATCGCCTGCTTAAGCATCAGGGCGAGGGGGTAGACCTCGAAGGTGTTGATGGACACCCGGCGGTGATTACTGTCCGCGACTACGGCAAGGGAGTGCCTGAGAATGCTCTGGCTGAAATCTTTCGTCCCTTTTACCGAGTAGATGACGCGCGCGATCGTGAGGCAGGCGGTGTGGGTCTGGGTCTCGCAATCGCTGAGCGCGCAGTGCGACTGCACGGCGGCAGTGTCGCCGCCACAAACGCGCCCGATGGTGGATTGATCGTCACGTTCACGTTGCTGAATGTTGCAAACAGAAAGAGAGCCACAGATTAACGCGGATTTACACGAATTATGAACTGCCGAACGGTCGCGCAATTTCTTATCCGCGTTTGTCCGTGGAAATCTGTGGCCCTCTAATGTTCGCTTCCCTAATTCGGTGTTACTCCCAAATTCAACATCAGGAACGAGTAGATATCCGCAGTCTGCTCGATCGCCTTCGTAGTGCTGCTGGCGCCGTGGCCCGACTTGGTGTCGATGCGAATCAAAATCGGATTCCCTCCACCCTGGCCGGCCTGGAGCGCAGCAGCGTACTTGAAGGAATGCGCCGGCACCACGCGATCGTCATGGTCGGCGGTCGTTATTAGGGTCGCCGGATACTTCGCGCCTGCCTTAACGTTATGAATCGGCGAGTAGGCGTAGAGTGCTTTAAACTCCGCTTCGTTATCGCTCGAACCGTAATCCGCGATCCAATTCCAACCGATCGTGAACTTGTGGAAGCGAAGCATATCCATCACACCTGCCTGTTGGATCACAACGCTGAACAGTTCCGGCCGCTGATTCGCCACTGCGCCCACCAGCAAGCCGCCGTTTGAAACTCCGTGTATCGCAAGCTTGCTCGGCGAGGTGTACTTGTTTTTGATCAGATACTCGCCAGCCGCAATGAAGTCGTCAAAGACATTTTGCTTCTTCAACTTCATGCCTGCTTCATGCCACTTCTCGCCGTATTCCCCGCCGCCACGCATGTTAGCCGACGCGTAGACGAATCCTTGCTCGAGTAGCGCCAGTCGCAGCGAGCTGAAGCCGGGGGAATTCGTGATGTTGAAGCCACCATAACCATAAAGCAGCGTCGGGTTGTTACCGTCGAGCTTGATACCTTTTTTGTGGACGAGAAACATCGGCACGCGCGTACCGTCTTTGCTGGTATAGAACACCTGCTTCGTCTCGTAGTCGTCTGATCTGAAACCGGAAATCTCCGGTTGACGAAACAGCGTCGACTTCCTCGTTGCGATGTCATATTTGTAAATCGTCGGCGGGAAGTTGAAGGTGGTAAACGTATAGAACGTAAACTTGTCGTCGGCTCTGCCCCCAAAGCCGCCGACCGTTCCCAGTCCCGGCAGTTGGATTTCGTTTTCCAGTTTGCCGTCAAGGCTATAGACATACGTGCGCGCGACGACTTCTTTGAGATAACCGACAAAGAGCTTGCCGCCGACAGTGTTGGCGAAATCAAGCGGTTCCGGTTTCTCGGGTATCACGTCTTTCCAGTCTTTCTCTTCCGGATTTTTAGGATCGAAAAGGAAGACTCGACCATTGGGCGCTTTGTGGTCCGTGAAGATCAGAAACTTGTCGCCAACATTATCGACGACACCATAGCTGTCGTCGCCGATCTCCGTGACGATTGGAGTGAACGTATTGCCGGGCTGGGAAAGATCGCGATAGAACACGGCGTTTCCTTTCTTGCCTTTGCCCCTTTCCGAGATTGAAAGAAACGCATAACGCTCGTCGTCACTGACGCCGACCCCGTGAAATCGCTGCGGATTCGCCCTGTCTTCGTAAACCAGCGCGTCTTCTGATTGCGGCGTGCCGACCTTATGATAGTAAACCTGGTGGTTCTCGTTCTTGCCCGTGAGTTCGTGACCTTTTTCAGGCGCTGGGTAGCGGCTGTAGTAAAAGCCGTTGCCTTGCCAGGAAATGCCCGAGGCTTTCATCCACTCAACATGATCTTGCTCCGTCTGCTTAGTGGCGATATCCATCACATAAACATCGTTCCAATCAGAACCGCCCTTGGAGACACCGTAGGCGAGGTATTTCCCTTCCTTTGAAAGCGAGACCGCTCCCAGCCGCGTCGTTCCATCGGCGGAGAGTTTGTTCGGGTCAAGAAGAACTTCCGGCGTACCATCCAGACCCTTTTGTCTGTACCAAACGCTCTGGTTCTGCAAACCATCATTCTTTGTATAGAAGAAATAGTCTCCGCGGCGCGCGGGGGCAGAATATTTCGGATAATTGTAGAGTTGAGTCAGGCGGTCTTTGATCTTCTGGCGAAAAGAAATTTTTTCGAGATAGGCGAAGGTGACTTTATTCTGCGCCTCGACCCACGAGGCAACCTCCGGCACGCTTGCATCAGCCTCGAGCCAGCGATAAGGATCGGCGACCTTCGTCCCAAAATAATCGTCAATCGTGTCGCCCTTCTTAGTTGCGGGATAAACGATACTGGGGGAGCCCGTGGCACCATTTGGAGCAGGCGCAGACGATATCTTCTGCCCGGTTTGCGCTTGCGTTTGCGAGGTCAACTGCGAGATTGAAAGGACCGACAGCGCTAAGGCAACGATGACAAATGTCAAAATCCTTCGCTCAATACTGGAAACCAGAAACTGAAAAATATTTCTCTTCATCGGATCATCTCCTGGAATACGGTGAAAACCTGAGAATCTCAATTGAATTGATAACCGGAAAATTAAACATGGAAAACTGTGCGGGAAGACGCGCAGAGTTTACTCGAGTTCAGCGCCAAGTTCAAAGTCGAACCGGTGGCTCGAAGGTAGACCAGGCGAGTGAAGTCTTTCGGATAACCAAGCCATGGTGCACCCTGGCCAGTTACTACAAACTGAATTCGGCGGGCATACAAAGCTTGCTTCGTTAATGTCCTCCTATGATGTGCAGTGTCTTCAGCAGCTAGTGGGTCAGCTTCATAAATAAGTGGCGCAGGCGATACAGAACCGAGCGTGGTTAGCAACGAGGTGATAATTCTCGCTGCTTGTCATGAGGTCATCATCAGTACCACCTCGCGCGGGTAGCGGGTGGGGTCTCCCTCGGGATTTTCAATTCGCAGGTAAGGTCTTTGACCTCCGATGCGCGGCAAGTCTCCGACTTGCCGGCGACCTTTCTAAAATTCTTTAAGGTCTCCGACCTTTGAGACTCCGGTCAAAGACCGGAAAACTGGGGTACGGTCTTCGGTAAGTCGGAGAC
>DASXSC010000231.1:0-3973 GCA_036506215.1 Pyrinomonadaceae bacterium
TGCCATTCAATCGCCGCAACCAAACCGAATTTATCCAGGACGACCGGCCGCAGTTCCGTAACGATCGTGTGGACGCGAGCCAGCGTATCGTCAATCAGCACAGACATGGACGTTAGTTTTTCCAGAAACAAATTGCGATCCTTGGCCGCCCGGTCCGGCAGCAGGGATAGATCCATTTTAAGCGCGGTCAGACTCCCGCTTAGCTCATCATGAATCTCCCGCGCAAGCCGAGCTCTCTCTTCTTCTCGTACCGCCTGCAGGCGGGCCGCGAGGGTACGCAATTCCTCCCGTGATCTCCTTAGTTCCTCTTCGGCCCGAGTACGCTCGGTCGCGAATTTCTTAAATTCGCTCGTCCGGTACTGAATCTGTTCCTCAAATAACCGTTGTCTCCTTCGCAATGCCTGAATTGTATACCGAGAGGACACTGGTCAGAGCTTTCCTTGGGCCGTTAGGTAATTAATCCGTTGGGCCAAGACAGTTGCGAGAGTGTCACCCGCGATAGCCTCCGGCATCGCAAGAGGTGTTCCCCCCAGTTCAGGAATTCTTTTTTCGTTCAGCTCCTTGAGACTTGCACGAAGGCGCTCATACTCCCCAACGTACACCAATAACTTGATCAGCTCGTGATCGATCCCATCCACACATTCGGCAAGAGCATCCTTTTGTTCCTGGAATGAAGTCTCGACACATTCCAGTTGAGCGCGTCGAATATGCTCATACACTGAACTGGTTGCCTCGTTTAGATTTTTTCTAATATCAACAAGCGCTTGAAACATCGCGTTGTATTCGTGCTCTGCTTTCATGAGTAGCTATGAAGTTTTATGTGTGCAAAGCGCTTTATAGCACGGATTCAAAAAACAAAATGGCCGGAGGAATGTTTTTTAGTCGAAGTGTCCGCATGCCGCTGGCAGGTGAGAGCCTTACCGGGGGACGTGTTTCGCCAGCTTTTCTGAACGTCAAGAGAACATTCCTTCCGTTTCGAAAACTGGGATTGACAGCCAACGCCAACCTGAGGATAGCCGGATCGACGCCAACACTTCAAGGGGATTTGGCCATGACACCCTCTCGCCTTTAAGCGGTAAGGTGAACTGAAATACAGCGCCGTGCTGCGCATTCGCTGTCACCCAGACCCGCCCGCCGTGGGCCTCGATAATCGAGCGGCTGATCGCCAATCCCATGCCCATCCCTTGAGGTTTGGTGGTATAGAACGCGGTGAATACGTGATTGAGACTCTCACGATCCAGCCTTGGGCCTGAATCTCGCACTGCGACCAGCGCGCGCTGCGATTCAGCGATTCCGGAGCGAATTATAAGTTTTAGGTGCAGGGTCGGACCACGTTAGGTCTCAGTAATTGCAGCATTTTCATCCCAGAAGATTGTTTTTTCCGGCCTTAGCGCCTCACTTTTGCGGGCAAAATTGGCCCCGTAAGCTTCACTTTCTTCGCGAAGCGTATATGTGCCGGTGACTTCTGTCACTTCGCGATGCGCGGCTTTAAATCCGAGTTCACTCCTCACCTTCTCAACGAAAGTCAAACCGCCAACCGCAATCGCTTCCGACCAGCGTTCGTCTCGTCCCCCGATCTCGTGAGTAAGCGCTTCACTCACCCACTGACGGTATGCTTGCTGAAAATCCGCCACTTTCTGAAACCCGCACAAACTGCTCAATTCCCGGAGATCAATGATACTATAGCGTTCGCGCGGCTCCTGAATCTCGCGATAACCGCAATGTGCCCATTGGCTGGGATGTTCGACTGCACCTGCGCGCACCATGTTTAAGTCGGTGTAGACAGCGGTGTAAGTGCTCGTCGCCGTGGCATGATAACGATCTTCCCAGAATGCTCCTTGCCGTCCCTTCCGCTGATTGGTATTCCTGTGCGGTGCGCCCGGCAATTAACTGGATGCTCTCCGCAATAATGTTTGGCCCCGTATCTTTGACCAAAAGATGGATGTGATTAGAGGTCACCATATAATCGAGTATGGAGAGTCCAAAGCGCTTCTTCGCCTCGAAAACCCAATGCAGATAACGCCGGCGGTCGCGTGCAAATTTCAGTAGAAGGGACTTCTGATGGCAGCGGTGCATGATGTGCCAGATGTGACCGGGAAGAAAATGGCGATTGGCGCGCGGCATCGGTTATGCCTTAGAGCTCGTGTTTCAACCAAAAAAACGGGTTCTAAGCCTCTCAGCCACGCTATTTATGCAATCTTATGTCGTGTAATCAACAGATTGCGCTGGGCGACCCGCTGGTGCTCTCTTTCGAGCGGGCGCATGATCTCCGCCGTTCAACATCAGCTCCTTACCAAAAGACGTCGTTTTTGTCCATCAAAGATGCGGCACATGACGCGCCAAGCCCCTTGCTCATTTCGTTGTTCGAAGGGCAATTGCGACACACACAAACACACACAAAACGCATCAGGTCAGCGATGGCAGAACGCAACACCGGATGGCTAGGCCGCGATTCTGATCAATCGGCTCCTGGGCTATGAAAATGGAGATCAAGTTGCTACCCAACCTGCTCACGCATCAGAAACTGATAACTGATCACTGGCAACTGATAACTGCTTCCAGTTGCAGTGAAAGATACACCGCTTGTTATTGTGATGATGCAGTTTCGCGCAGAAGACGTGGTGGATGCCGTATTGCCGCACATACAGCTCTGCCGCTAACAGCATGCCCAGGGGAGGAGCCGTGAAGTAGAGCCACAACGCCGTCCAGATCTGCGCCGGCAAGGCAGACGCGAAGGTGCGCGCCGGGTTCATGCTCATCCCTGAATACGGCGCTTCGAGACTGATGTAGGTCGCGATCATGGCGCCGGTGAACAGGCCGGTAAAACGCGCCAGGCGCGGGGTGTTGGAAAAGCGCAAGATTAGCGACATCTGCAGGAAGGAGATGACGACTTCGGCGAGAAACGCCACGCCCACTCCAGCCATGCCTGGTACGGTTGCGGCGTACCGCACGGAGGGGTGAGCAACCAGCTCTCCGAGAACCAGCGCCGACAGTACCACCCCCAGCAGCCCACCGATGAACTGCGCGGCGCCGTAAAAGGCCGCATCCCAGAAGTCGACTTTGCCCAGGCGAAAGAAGGTGAACGTCACTGCGGGGTTAAAGTGTGCGCCCGTGCGTTGACCCAGAGGGGAATAGATGATGCCGATGGCGGTCATGCCCATGGCAATGCCGATCAAAACGCGGCGTAGGCCGGGATCCGGAAAAACCTGGTGGACGGGTGACGTCGGATATTGGAAGAGTACCACGAACGCACACGCCGAGATCATGTAAAGTCCCAACTCGACGCCTTCCATCACATATTCGGGCCAATGGTGTCGCAGGGCATTGAGCAGAGGCTGGCGATCTACAGAGGGATCATGGGGACTCGTACGAACCTTCGCGGGAGATGACGCCACTGTCGGAGACACGCGCATCTGCTTCTCTTGTGTCGCTTGACCGGCGTGTTGTGAGAAGTCTTGGTCGCGGTGATGCCGGTGCGGAGTTTACTGGCTCGATCCACATTGTGGACACGTCTCTCTCGGAGCCATAGTCCGCTCTCACGCCTTCCATTCTTTCGATTGCGTTACTCTCACCCAAGCGTGGCACACATCCTACGAGCTTTACCTCGATAGCACTTGCCACTTTTCGCGCGAGCTATTGTACGGACGTCGGCGGCACATCCGAGAAGAGTGAGCCAAGTCCCTCCACCATCGTCGGGTGCGCAAGGACAGCATCGCGGAGCCTCGGGTATGGCAGCTTTGCCAGCATCGCCGTTTGCACCATGGCGACGACCTCGCCGGCCTCGGCGCCAATCATCGTGAAGCCGAGAATGCAGTCGTCATCATCGACGAGCGCCTTCATGAAGCCTTGTCTTTCGTCGGTCGTCTGCGTCCGCAGCACAGCGCTCGTCGGCAGCCTCGCGACCCGAGCGGTGATGCCTTGGCGTTGCGCCTCGCCTTCGCTCAGTCCCACGCGGGCAAGTGGAGGGTCCGTG
>DASXSC010000232.1:0-1824 GCA_036506215.1 Pyrinomonadaceae bacterium
CGCTGACAGGCGCATAGGGATCCGCCACTAGCGAAATGGTCACATACCTTCATATATTTACCTTTCTGGATTGAGTTAAACCCATCTTGGTGCATTGCGCTCACCGCTTATTGTCAGAGTCGACCCTAATCTTGTGCACGTTGAAGACCGGGCCCGGCGGTGTTTGCCATCAGCGATTCCTAACCAACGCAAATATAGGCATCTCGACCATGGCTACGGGCAAGTGCCACCGACGAACCTCGGCAGCCTGGTCTTAATTGATTGTTTGGACGCTGCACCCGCTTTTCAAGTCATGCGCATCAAGTTAGATTGCAGCTGTGACGAGCGCTTCGTCAACGCGCGCAGAGTGAATCCAACGAAGTTTTTGACCGAGCTGAAGCGGCGCAATGTTTACCGCGCAGCGGTCGCTTACGGAGTCGTCGCGTGGTTTCTCACGCAGCTCACGACGCAGGTCTTCCCGTTTTTTGAAATTCCGAATTCGGCAGTGCGTTTTGTTGTCATTGCGCTCACGATCGGATTTCCAATCGCGATGCTCCTCTCCTGGCTCTACGAATTTACCCCCGAAGGAATAGTGCGGACGGAGGATCTCGATCCAGTACAGGCGAGATCGGTTCAGCGCGCCACCGGGCGAATTCTCGACTTCATTATTATTGGAGTGCTGCTGCTGGTGATTGCGATGCTGATCGTTGGGCAACGCCCGTTTTACCGGCAGACAGGCGAATCGATTTCTCAGAAAAGTATCGCCGTGCTGCCATTCGAAAACTTGAGCGAAGACAAAGCGAATGTCTACTTTGCCGACGGCATCCAAGACGAGATTCTGACGCGCCTGTCCAAGATCGCCGATCTTAAGGTCATTTCTCGGACATCCACGCAGCATTATAAAAGCGCGCCTGAAAACCTGCCGGAGATCGCCAAACAACTTGGCGTCGCCCACATTCTGGAAGGAAGGGTCCAAAAGAGCGGCGACGCCGTGCGCGTGAACGTGCAGTTAATCAAAGCGGCGAATGATTCCCATCTGTGGGCCGATACGTTTGATCGCAAACTGACCGACATCTTTTCGGTCGAAAGTGAGGTGGCCAAAGCCATTGCCGAGCAGTTGCGAGCGCACCTCAGCGGTCGGGAAGAGCAAGAGATCGCCGCGAAACCGACAGACAATCCTGAGGCTTACGATGCCTACCTGCGTGGCCTGGCTTATACATTGAAAACTGC
Organism: Pyrinomonadaceae bacterium; assembly: GCA_036506215.1. GTDB lineage: Bacteria > Acidobacteriota > Blastocatellia > Pyrinomonadales > Pyrinomonadaceae > PSRF01. Next base: position 1,210 of record DASXSC010000232.1, read on the forward strand.
CACCACACCCGCCAACGCCCTTGGTGCACAGAAATATCTCAGAGAAGCGGTGCGGTTGGACCCGAAGTTTGCGCTTAGTTGGGCGCTGCTGTCATATGTTGATTCGCGCGGCTACCTCACAGAGAGTCTTCAACCAACGGTCGCCCTGCGTGAAGAGGCACGGCAGGCCGCCGAAACCGCGCTCACTCTTCAGCCCAACCTTGGCGAGGCCGTACTGGCCAAGGGAGCTTACCACTACTTTTGCCTGAAGGATTACGACACCGCGGTGCATTATTTTGAGCAAGCACGTCAGTTTCTGCCGAATAGCAGCCGGATTCCTGAATCGCTGGCCTACGTCGCACGGAGGCGAGGCCAGTGGGATCAGAGCGAGTCGTACTTCATCGAAGCCGAGCGGCTCGATCCGCGCAACGTTTACCTGCTTACCCAGCACGCGTATTCCTATATCTGTCTTCGTCGTTTCCCCGAAGCCCTGCGAAAGCTCGATCAGGTTCTCAATATCATACCGGACGACGTGGATACCCTCGCGGAAAAGGCGGGTATTGCACAAGCCGAGGGCGATCTGCCGCGCGCCGCTGCGCTACTCGCGCCGCTGCATCCGAACGCCGACGACGCCAG
>DASXSC010000233.1:0-22676 GCA_036506215.1 Pyrinomonadaceae bacterium
TCTTCCGTCAACCTATTTGTATGACGCGGAACGACTGCGTCGCTTCGAGCAGGAGGCATGTGCCGCGAGCGCTTTGAACCATCCCAACATTCTTTCGATTTACGATGTCGGTACACATGATGGTTCGTCCTATGTCGTCTCAGAGTTGCTCGAAGGCCAGACGCTGCGCCAGCGAATCAATGGCACCGCGCTGCCGCAGCGAAAAGCGATTGATTACGCGCTCCAAGTTGCGGATGGCCTCGCGGCAGCGCACAAGAAAGGGATCGTCCACCGCGATCTGAAGCCGGACAACCTGTTCATCACGTACGACGGTCGTGTGAAGATTCTAGACTTCGGGCTGGCGAAACTCACCGGAGCGGGCGACACAGAACTCTCTCAAACCAGTATTCCGACGCGCCGGGTCGATACCGATCCTGGCAAGGTCATGGGCACGGCTGGCTATATGTCGCCGGAACAGGTTAAAGGCCGCGCTGTCGATCATCGTTCGGACATCTTTTCTTTTGGCGCGATTCTGTACGAGATGCTTTCCGGCCGTCGCGCCTTTCACGGCGAGTCGGCGGCCGAAACCATGAGCGCGATTCTGAAAGAAGACCCGCCGGATCTTTCGGAGACAAACCAAAGCGTTTCTCCCGCTCTGCAGCATTTGGTTAATCACTGTCTTGAAAAGAATCCGGAAGAGCGATTCCATTCGGCGAGCGATCTCGCATTTGCGCTTGATGCGCTGACAAGTTTTCAAACTTCTGGAGAAGTAAGCGCCGCCGGCCGTTATACAGATGAGAGTACGAGAACGCGAAGGAAACTTAGAGATTGGCTAGGTTGGTCCGTCGCTGCGATGATGCTGATCACAACTGTCACTCTCGCATCACTCTATTTTCGGCGGATTGAACCCCGCCGTGAAACGATCCGGTTCACGCTCAACGCTCCCGACAAGATGACCTTTGGGGACTCGCTTGCCTTATCACCGGACGGTACACGGTTGGCATTTGCAGCTATTGCAGGGACGGGCGAGCCGACGCTTTGGGTGCGCACGCTCGATTCGGTTGATGCGCAAAAACTCCAGGGGACCGAAGGAGGAGCGTTCCCGTTCTGGTCGCCGGATGGACGTTACTTGGGTTTCTTTGCAGGTGGAAAACTGAAAAAGATCGAAGCCAACGGAGGATCACCTCAAACACTGACTGATACCGCACTCGAGGCACGCGGCGGAAGTTGGGGTCCGGATGGCACGATCATCTTTAGCCCGGGACTGGCCTCTCCTCTGTTTAAGATGTCTGCAGCCGGAGGAACACCGACGCAAATAACGCAATTAGATCAATCGCTGGAGCAAAGTTCTCACCGGTGGCCATGGTTCTTACCGGACGGCCGTCATTTTCTTTATTTGGGAAGCGGCAACAAGCAAGATCAGGAAGGAGTATTTGTCGGATCTCTCGATTCCAGCGAGCGGAAGTTTCTGCTCAATTCACGCGTCGGCGCCATTTACGCCGGCTCCTCCCGCGACAGCTCTCAGGGATATCTGCTGCTGGTTCGGGCTGGAACGCTCGTGGCCCAGCAATTTGATACACGTAGGCTGGAACTGTCAGGGGGAAGCGTCACAATCGCAGAAAACGTTCTTAGTTTTCCGACGACACTAGGACCGACTGGAAGCTCGGTGATTTCCGCATCCGCGAACGGCCGTCTTGTTTTTCGGGTCGGTGGGCAACCGGTCTCGCAACTTGTCTGGTTCGACCGCTCTGGCAAACGTTTGGAGTCGCTCTTTGATCCGGGAACTTATCACGAGCCGACGATCTCGCCTGACGCAAAGAAGATTGTAATGAGCCGAAAGCTCGACAATACCCAGGACATCTGGGTACTCGATGTATCACCCGTCGTGAAGATGACGCGTTTCACTTTTGATCCTGCGACTGATATATCGGCAATATGGACGCCAGATGGAAGTCATATCATTTTTGCTTCCAACCGGAGCGGTAAATTCGAGCTTTACCAGAAAGCCTCCACGGGCGCAGGCGTAGATGAATTATTACTAGATATCCCGGGACAGGCGCTGCCGCAAGCATTGACCCCTGATGGAAAATATCTCCTCTTTATTAGCGGCTCATCAAAAACAAAAAGTGACATTTGGGTGCTGCCGATGTTCGGTGATCACAAACCGTTTCCGATTCTTCAATCCGATTCTGTTGAGTGGCATGCGCAATTCTCACCGGACGGCCACTGGATCGCTTATGGTTCAGACGAATCGGGACGTGGAGAGGTTTATGTCAGAAGCTTTCCTTCATCTGGTGGACAGTGGCAAATCTCCACTTCCGGCGGCGACCAACCGATTTGGAATCCTCGTGAAAAAGAGATTTGTTATATGGCACCAGACAGGTCCATAGTGTCAGTGGCATATAACGTCGTGGGTGATAGTTTCCAAACCGCAGCGCCGAAGGTGCTGTTCGCGACACACGCACCGCAATCGTCCATGGTCCTGGACAGAAACAGCTACCTAATTTCGCCTGATGGCCGTTTTCTCGTTAATGAACTTGTCGACCAAGGACTTTCGACACCTCTCACGCTGGTTTTGAACTGGGAAGGCGACTCTAAGAAATGATGGTCACGACCTACATCGTTCCGCACTGAGGCGCAATGACAGAATCGTTCGGCATTAACACGACGTTTTCGCATTACCACGTTTTGTCAAGATTAGGTGCGGGCGGAATGGGAGAAGTCTATATGGCAGAAGACACACGACTACATCGCAAAGTTGCCGTGAAAGTACTTCCCGCCGATCGTGCTTCCAATCGCGATCGAATGCGCTGCTTCGAGCAAGAGAAAACAGCCGCCGTTGTGCTCCATCACCAACATCGCGCACATCTATAAAATCGCGGTTAGATTCACAGCCAGGTGCGTGCTCAAGTTTCACGAGCCCAACCCACTGGGCTCAGCCCATGGAATTTGACTGGCCCCCGATGGCGTGAGAATGGCGCGATCATGAATTCGGATGTAGTCAGATGTCACGAACTTTGACGGCTGCGGATTCGGTAAATACTGGCTTATCTCACTTCGTCTCGCCTTGTTGATGCCCCTCAAACCGTCTCATAATCTGTTGGTTCGGGGTTCGAATCCCTGCGGGGGCACCAAGTAACAGTCGGTAGTAGGCAGTTGGCAGTAAGCAGGGGCAGTGGGCTGACTTCTGACTTCTGACGAAAACCGCACATTCATGCCGCTAGATCTTGAAGCTTGCGTTCCGCACCTCGCAAACTTGTTGTCGCCCCACGTCTTCGCGCTAACAACGCATCAATTGACCAGGGTCCCGGGCCTACGAACACCAAGAAAGCGCAATTCAAGAGTTGCGCGTACTCGGAGCGTATCTCATGCAGCACTGCCCAGAAACCGACTTGCGGCGGTACTGGTGGCAGCGGCAAAGGGGATGTTCCCAGATATAACGGGATCTTTGTCGAGGCCATCGCAACCAGCATTTCTATGATGAATGGCACTGCAATTAGCCGCGTTAGCAAACCGGTAAGCAGCAGAATGCCGCCAATGATCTCAAGACAGCCATCGGCCGTCGCTGTGAAATGAGGCGCCGGAAATCCCAGCTTCGTAAACCGCCCGACGCCTTGATTCACATACACGAATTTGAGAACACCTTCCCACAAAAACACCGACCCGGCCATTAACCGGATCAGAAGAGTAGCTGGGGGACCGTCTGTTGGTGGATTGAGCAGCCAGTTAGTTATGTTGTTCATTTTCTTTCTTTCCTCTCCATCGCGAATTGCTTTCATCTATACAGACCTTCATCTCTGTGTGAATATTCCTGGGTATCTGCTGATCATTTGACCGGGAATAAAGTGGCACCTATTCCAGTCTTTACTTAGAAGGGACCGGAATGAGCGAGGCATTCGTTGTCAGATAAAAGCAAAGTCTTTCGGTTTGAAGAGATTGCGCTCCCGCATTTGGCCGCCGCATACAACCTTGCGCGCTGGCTGGTACACAACGAACACGATGCTGAAGACCGGTTCAAGAAGCTTTCATGCGGGCTTTTAAGTCCTTCAGCGGTTATTACGGTGGGAATAGCCGGGCGTGGTTGCTGACCATAGTACGCAACACCTGTTACACGTGGCTGCAGCAGAATCGCATCCTGCGCCTAGCCGAACCGATTGAAGACAAGCTTGACGAAGTGGGGCTGGACTTCGCGGATCCCGAGATGTTGCTCCTGCAAAGCGTTGACTCCCAAATAGTGAGGCAGGCATTACAAGAGTTACCGGCTGAGTTTTGCGAAGTAGTGGTGCTGCGCGAAATGGAAGGACTCTCTTACAAAGAAATCGCTAACGTCGTGGACCTTCCACTTGGGACCGTCATGTCTCGACTGGCACGCGGGCGCAAACGACTTCACGCGCTACTGGCCAATCGCATGGGAAAGGAGGCAAGCATTGAGTTGTCAGCAAACGCATGAGTTGATTCACGGCTATCTCGACGGTGAGTTGGACCTGGTGAAGAGCATCGAAATCGAAAAACATCTTGCGCATTGCGACGCGTGCACGCAAACCTACAAAGGGATGCGCAGTTTGCAGTCGACTTTGAGCGATAGCGCTCTCCGCTTTAAGCCTCCCGCGAATCTCGAACGACATTTACGATCTAAGTTGCGTCGCGAAAATGGACCTGAGCGAGGACCGGTGACGCTGCGCTGGGGATTAGTAGCTGGAGCGTCATTGATCGCGGCGCTCATCGTAATCTCGGTCGTTGGCGCAATCTTTTCTCGACAGTCGTCAGATGACCTCCTCGCACAGGAGGTAGTTTCCAGCCATGTGCGCTCGCTCATGGCCGATCATTTGACCGATGTGCCGTCTTCCGATCGACACACAGTCAAGCCGTGGTTCGATGGCAAACTCGACTTCTCGCCGACGGTTAAGGACCTGAGTCAGCAAGGATTCAGCTTGAACGGCGGGCGACTCGATTACATCGTCAACCGTCCGGTGGCTGCGCTCGTCTATCAACGCAGACAGCACTCGATCAACTTGTTCGTTTGGCCGTCAACTGGGTCTGAAGACATGAGTGAAAAGGCTTCTGTACGCCAGGGTTATCACATGATTCGTTGGACCAACGGTGGCATGACTTACTGGGCAGTCTCAGATGTTAACCTGGCTGAGCTCCAGCAGTTCGTTCAACTACTCCAGGAGTAAAGCCAAACCTTAGGTGATTGTTCTTAAAACTGATGGGTAAAATTGAGGCGTATGGTTTGTTACTTCAAGTCGCCTGCTGACTGCTCAGGCATACACCACTTTTGTGCACCAGACACGTCTCCTCTTCCTCGTGCGACTCACGTCGTAACGACTTCACTTTAAGGATCGCCTGCGTCGTCAAAGCTTTTCGCAGCATTGGTTCTAACTCAGGGTCGCGCATATTGGTGCAGGAATAAATACCGACCGGCGTCAGACTGTTGGCTGAGAAGCGGTCACCCTGTCGGACTATCCGTATCATTAACCCTGCGCCAAGAGTCGGAGTGGTCGCCATCGTAATTGGCACCACGAGGCGTCCACCTTCCCGCAACCGGTCGAGCCAACGCGGGTTTGGGTGTGTGACCCCGGCGTTGATAAGCATGGCGTCGCATTCGCCTGGATCCATCTCCGCACCATCGGCCGAGTAAACCTGCACATTAGCGTAATCCGAGAGGTTCTCTCTCGCACGCGCCGCTAAGTCTGAATTCACTTCGCTCGCCACCACGTAGCCGCTTGGACCAACCACTTCAGCGATAATCGCCGTGTAGTAGCCGACGCCGCAGCCCAGGTGATAGACACGGGCACCGGGCTCGAGGTCGAGCCCGCTAATCCATCGTGCCAGGGCGCTCGGCTGACCGTTGTTTATATTCCCCTCTTCGTCCAGCACTACCACAACGTTGTGATAGAGGTGACGTGGATCGTCGACATCGACGTAAGCTGCCTCACCCAGACCCGCCGCAGCGAGAGCCCTTAGCTCTGGCGAACCGACCTTCCAAGGTCCGGGGCCGATGAACTGCTCACGAGGCACGCGAGCGAATGCCTCGACAAGCGTGGGCGAGTTAAGGTTGGCTACGAAGCGAATCTCATCTGCGTAAAAGCGGCGATAGTCTTCAACAGTCAGCATTATTAATCCCTTCAATCTTCAGGAATGAAGCCCACTATGCAGGCTGACAAAAGCGCCTTCTGATTAGCCAGCATCAGCGTAACCCTTCGATGGAATGATTATGGCGCGAATCAAGTGTTGAGAGGTACCGAGATGTGACTTTCTTTGATGGCTGCGGATTCGATGAATACTGCTTTGTCTCACTTCGTCCCGCCTTGTTGATGCCCCTCGACCCGTCTCATAATCTGTTGGTTCAGGGTTCGAATCCCTGCGGGGGCACCAGGTATTTAGTGAATGTAGGCGGAGCTGAATATGCAAAGAAGGACTATATTCAAAGGCATCGCGGCAATCATCTCTCAGTCAGTCTTGCGACGGGTATTCCCATCCCCTGCTGGAGCTGGGTCAATCCATCCTGGAACCGGACCAGTCTCTGTTGTAGCCGGACCAGTCTCTGTTGAAGCCGGCCCATTCTCTGCTGGAGCCGGCCGGACGGTCGCTCGCCGTGTGCGGCCTTCAGATTCGCTCTGGCCCAGCGCGGCTAGTTGGGCAAAGCTCAAGGCAGCGGTGGCCGGCAACCTACTCGAACCGAGAGCGCCGTTTGCAGCCTGCAAGACAGAGCCAAATAGCGCGGCGTGCACTGAGGCCCTCACGAATATTCGCAACCCCTTTTACATTGGGGACCAGCCGGCCGGCACCGAGGTCTCGGGATGGTTGGATGCGTGGACGCCCGCACCGAGTGTTTACGCCGTTGCCGCGCGCCACGCTGCCGACGTAGCGGCGGCCGTCAGCTTCGCCCGACAACACAATTTGCGACTGGTCGTCAAAGGCACCGGGCACAGTTATCTTGGTACTTCCAACGCACCGGACTCTTTGCTGATCTGGACGCGAGGAATGAATAAGGTCACGCTTCACAACGGGTTTGTTGGCCAAGGGTGTCAGGACCACAGCGCACCAATTCCCGCCGTTACCGCCGAAGCCGGCGCCATGTGGATCGACCTGTATCACGCCGTGACCACAGAAGCTGGCCGTTACGTCCAGGGCGGTGGCTGCACCACAGTGGGCGTTGCTGGACTGGTGCAGAGCGGTGGTTTCGGCTCTTTCTCAAAGGGCTTCGGTACGGCCGCCGCGGGACTGTTGGAAGCGGAGGTGGTTACCGCAGACGGGAAGGTACGCATTGCTAACGCGTGCACAAATCCGGATCTCTTCTGGGCGCTCAAAGGCGGCGGCGGTGGCAGTTTTGGCGTGGTAACCAAAGTCACGCTGCGCACTCATGAGCTACCAGAATTCTTTGGCTCTGCCGGAGGAAAGATTAAAGCGCAGTCGGACGCTGCCTTCAGGCAGTTAATCGATCACTTCATCGAGTTCTACGGCGACAAGCTATTCAATCCGCACTGGGGAGAACAAGTGTCGTTTGCGCCTGATAACACTTTGGGAATCTCGATGGTATGTCAGGGTTTGGACAAGGCGCAGGCGGCGAATGTCTGGCAGCCCTTTTTCGATTGGGCGAAAAACTCAAAGGACTTTGCCGTGTCCGACCTCCATGCCGGCGCAGGGATGGCGCGGCACTGGTGGGATGTCGCTTACCGAAAGAGCCGGGGCAGCGATGCGATGATCAGCGACCCTCGTCCCGGAGCGCCGGCCATTCATGCCTGGTGGTCGGGCGATCAGGAACAGGTGGGCGCTTTCATCCACGGGTACGATTCTCTATGGCTACCGCAATCTCTATTGCAACACGATCAGCAGCAACGTCTGGCCGACGCACTCTTCGCGGCGAGTCGCCACAAGAAGGTAGAGATGCACTTCAACAAGGGAATCGCCGGCGCGTCTGCGGAAGCGGTGGCCGCAACCAAAAACACGGCAACGAACCCCGCGGTGACTGAAGCCTTTGTGCTGGCAATCATTGCCGGCGGAGAGCGACCGTCATATCCCGGCCTCGCGCGCCCGGAAATGGAAATGGGCGCCGCGCGCAGGAACGCGCATGAGATCGAACTTGCAGCGTCGGCATTGCGCAAGATTGTTCCGAACGGCGGTTCCTATGTATCGGAGAGCAACTACTTCAACGCCTCGTGGCAGCAAGCCTATTGGGGAACGAATTATCCGAGGTTGCGCGCGGTTAAGGCGAAATACGATCCCGACGGATTGTTCTTCGTCCACCATGGCGTCGGCAGCGAACATTGGAGCGCCGATGGCTTCACACGGCGGTAAAAGATCCTCACGGATGTGGATTACCGAACTATCAGGGTTTAAGAGGCGATGACCTGGCCATCGCCTCTTCGAGTTCGACTTTCACCGAAGGGACAGACTTCAACACTCATTGAGTTAGCGGAAGGCCTCGAAAATCCGGGAGAAGGCGAAGTCGGTTTGCGAGATTCCGCTGCACGTTGCTGACGCGAAACCGGCGTTCGGACAACCGCCGTTATCGCGAGATACGGACCATAACGACAGCCGCGTGACGAAGCTGTTCGAATTCGCAAAGTCCAACAGCATTTGCGCATCGCTCAGTGTAAAGATCTCGGTGTTCGTATCATTCACGCCAATCATGGGCGTGACGCCCACCGAGGCATTCAAGCCGGCCGATTGTATTTGCGTGTGAACGTTCTGGGCCGCCTGCGTGGCACTTAGTCCCATCTGGCCGCCGTTATCGTTAGCGGACCCATAATCCATGGCCATGACGTTCACCACGGCAACGGGTGTCCTGTTCCTCGCTATGCTCTGCAACACGTTGAAGCCGCTCGGAATCAGACCTGTAGGCAACACCGGCAGCGTAAAATGGATCTTCAGACCCGGATTGGCCGCGGCGAGATTCGCTAAGGCCTGGTTGCGCAGGTCTACCGAGTTCACACCGTCGGATCGGACCGGACTATTCACCGCAGGCCCTTCGATATCGAAATCCAAGGCCAGCGGATGGTACTTGTTGATGACTGCCTGATATCCTGCCTGGACTTGTGACGCAGTGCGACAGGCTGTGCTATGAGCCAACTCGGTACCAAATGCGCCGCCAAATGAGATTATGACGTCACCGCCGGCATTGCGCACACCCTGGACCAGTGAGGACATTGTTGTTCCATTAGGCAGCGAATCGTTCGGCAGAGTTTGCCCCAGGCCTCCCCATTGAGGCGCGCAGCTTCCATTGTCAACTATGAACCCCAACGTAAAGAATTTGATTCCCGACTGTTGCTGTATGGTCAGGAGCTGAGAACTATTCCCAAGACCCATATCAATATACGGCGCGAACAGCTTGTTACCGCCGCCGCCTGTGCCCGTGCCCGTCGTGACGCTGAGTGCTGCACTCTGGGGCCCTGTGCCAACCCCGTTGGTGGCTGCGACTCTGAAGCTGAATGTGGTCTGGGGCGTTAAGCTCGTTACGACAAAGTTAGTTCCCGCACTGGTACCAATTGAGCTACCGTTTTTAAACACAGTATAGCTGGTGATGGCGCAGTTGGAAGCGACACTCGGAGCGTTCCAACTCAGGTTAGTGCTGGTGCCCGTGGTATTGGAGGCAGTGAGCCCGGTCGGCGCGCCAGGTGCAGCCGTGCAAGGGGCACATGGCCCCTCTGACGTCCAGGGCTGACCACTTCCTGGTCCGCCGTTGTGGGTCGTCGGGTTGTCACCCTGGGTCCAAAAGTTGGCGAGGTAGTTTACGCCGTTGACGCTTGCCTTCATACCTCCGGTATAGACTTGTGTGGAAATCCATGGATCTGCGCACCCCGAACCTCCGTCAGCGGCTGTCGTCGTCACGTTGATCGCCGCACTCTGCGCAGACACGCCGAATGAGTCGTTGGCGGCAATTCTGAAGCTGAAGGTGGTGGAAGGCGTTAGACCAGCAACTTGAAAGCTGGTAGTGGTGGAATTGCCGATCACGGCGCCGTTCTGAAAGACGGTGTAACTGGTTACCGTGCAGCCAGTTCCTACTCCGGCAGCGATCCAACTCAGAGTTGTGCCGGTGCTGGTGGTTGAAGAAGCTTGAAGTCCTGTCGGCGCGCTCGGGACGGATGAACAGCCTCCGCCGCCACCTCCGGCGACGAGCGCCCATAAGGCGGGAACATTGGGCGGCTCCCAACCAACCTGGGACGTGTGACCCTGGATACATTTGAAAGTTTGTCCATTGAAAGTAACCAACTCATTAACAGCGTATGTGTGATTGGGCTGCCAGGCGGGCGCTGTTTGGGCAGGTGCTGTGGTGGCAACGAAAAGAACCAGGAGCAGAGCTAGAGTGCTCGAAATAGCTACGCATCTTTGCTTCATTTTAGGACTCCTTTGAGGTGTGAAGGAAACTCTTGGGGGATTTGCCGCGAAGGATGTGAGTTCGCAATTCTGTTTTGTACTCAATATCTCGTTGATCTGGCTTGAGGCAGACAGTTCCTCATTCACCGTTAACACAGACATCGGCTACATCGCAGGCTTCTCAATCTTGAAGTCGACATCATATTGGTAAGTGATGTGCGATTTTTGGTGGTACGAGCTGACTGTCATTTCCGAATCCAATTGATGCGGTAATCCATCGGAGGCGCCCACCCAAGCCTTACCTGTGCCCGACCACTTTTGTCCCGACACGTCCATCTCCATCGTATAACTGTACGCATAGCAGGACACACCGTTGACCGTCTCAGCGCCAAGGTACTGCACGTCCTTGATGGCCGATGCCATCTTTTCGCGGAAGCGCCTTCCCGCCTGTTCCCTTTGACTCAAAGATTTGGCGCCGCCTTCAATCCATTTACCATTAATGTAGGTGTACTCTTTGTCGCCAATCGTGATTACTTCCGTGTCTCCCAGTGGTCCGCTCTTCCATTTCGCATGATGACGATCGGCAGAGGCGAATTCGACGACGCGGACACCATACTGCACATCGGGCTGACCAGGTGCGGACGCCGAAGTTGTTTCGGTCAGGCGATATGGGAAAGCTGAGTTAAGTTTCTCGAGCGCGTCTCCCAGATCCTTTCGCGGATTGTTGGAAGGGCTAAATGCCGAAGTCGGCCGGGAAGAACCGCTTTCTGTTACGCCCTTCAATTGGCTTAAACGGCAGCCTGTGGCAATCAATACCACGGACAGGAGCAGCGAACTTCCGAACTTGAAACCGCGAATGGTGGTCATCGGCCTTCTCCTTTTACGTCTCGATTGATTTGTCTTCACTCGGAAAACTAGTCAGCCCGCGTAGTCGAAGCTTAGTTTCGCCCGCCTGACATTATCGCGCTGAGGCTCGGCAATACTCAATACTTTGAATAGTGAGCAGTGAGCGCTCGGGAGTGAGCAATAAAGAATGCCTTGCTCGTACATTGACCTCATGAGCTATCATCTGCCCACTTTATTAACTAAGTTATAGGGTGCCACTACTGTCTTGCCTTTATCGAATCGCGTTGCACATAGCTTTCTCGCGCTCTCACGTCAAGGTCCAGCCGATCCAAACGCACTTTTATAAAGCGACGCTCAGCACCTTTCGGGGATGTCTGCGGATAGTAGCCAAGACTGTATTGATAGCGAAGCTCCTCAGCGATTTTGGAGAACGCTTTTGCCAACTGCGTACGATCGTTGGCCTGATAGAGACGAGCGCCAGTCTTGTCTGCCAGTTGGTGAAGATATTGATCGGCTAGCTTGTAGTCAGCCGTAGTCGATCCGGTGAGCTGAATGGGTGACGACGAAAGGCCTTGCAGTAGCTGCGAGGGTCTCCTGGCGGGAGAAGGCCAGTTGTGACTCATCGTGAGGTCGGTTGGGTCTTGAGTGGCGGCGATGAAGTCGGTAGTGTCGTATTGAATTGGGTAGATGAGCAGATCCGACTCTTCCGCTTCGAGCAATGTGCTCTTGTAGGTAGCGCCGTAGCTTGCGGTATCCACGCCGTCTGTGAAAACCACAATGGCTTTCCGGCCCTGTATCTTGTTCAAGCGCCGTTTAATGACAAGGTCAATTGCGTCGTAAAGACGTGTGGAAAGCCCTGTCATCGCATTTCGTTCGATGACGTCGGTGACAACATTGAGGTCGTTTGTGGCCTCCGTCAGCAGCAGGACTAGCCTATCGAACGTGACAACCAGAACACGATCTTGCGGACGCAGTTGTTTTGCAAAAGCAATAGCTGCTTCTTTGATCTCCCACAGGTGGAAAAACGTGGAGCCCGACGTGTCCAGCAGAAGCGCCACCGTGAAAGGTTTCTCGGTAGGTTCGAAGTAAGCGATTTGCTGTTCGACGCCGTTTTCGAACACGCTAAACTGTTCGCGCCGCAGATCTGAAATTAACCGGCCATGACGGTCCAGCACACTCACCGGCACTGTCACAAGGTTGGTGTCGATGCGGACTACATCACCGGGGCCAACTTCTTCCTCTTTTGTTTTGTCGAGACTGGTTGCTGAAACAGTTCTTGCGGACGCATTGATGGGCAGATCAAGTGGCGTAGCGGAGAGTGAAGCCTGTGGTGTCGGTTGACGCGGGTTTGATGTGCTCCCATCCCTCGGAGGCACGGAACCCGAGAGCGCGTTACTAACCCTGCGTGCCCGTGATACCGCTGTCGTACGATCGGACTGTGGGATGGTGCGATTAGCAGCTTCAGAAAACTTAGACTCTGCATCTTCCCTTTTCAGCACGTACGTGCTGTCTTTGCAAGCAGTGGATGTCCCGTAAGCGACGATAATGTAGCCCTCAGGAATGGGAATTCCCTGGCATATTTTTACGGTGCCCCTTCGCGATGTGCCACCGTTGAAAGTCGGGCTCTGCGTTGTGCCGCGCTTTACGCTTTGAGTTTTGGTTTGGGCCAGAGCGACTGCCGGGACAAGGGAGAGGACAAGGAAAAAACAGACGACTAAACACTTCATAGCCGCAACTCCTCGTTAGAAGTCTAGGATTGGGGGAAATCAAACTCTGAGAATGGCGTGATTATAGTGGTGAAGTTTTCAAAGTGATAGTCCACGGTGATAGTCCACGCGTTTTGAGCCGAACACGAGCCATTTCGGCACAACAAGAAACTTATTGGAGTAGTTGCATTTCAAACAGCCGTTTATTCGCTTGCATCTTATCCTTGACACCCTCATCCGCGTACTCAACTGGCTTTGATATTAAAGCGCTCTTTGGAGTCGACACTGAGGTTGTTTTTCGGATAAGCCTTTACACGGCGAAATTCCTGGCGCCGCAGCGAGGAAATTGAAGTATCAGCTGAATCGTTTTAGGATCATCAACAGTCATCGCCCTATGCGCGGACGTCAGATTTATGCGCATGACTGTCCTCAGTTACCTGGACCAATTTATCTCGCGGGAAACCGCGTTTGCGCATCGGCGTGGTCTACGAGCCGCGCGTTGGTCGTATGAACAAATAGCAAAAACGGCTTATCAATTCGCGCGTGAACTGGAAGCCCGCGGGATCGGGAAAGGTGATCGTGTTTTGCTCTGGGCGGAAAATAGTCCGGAGTGGGTAGCGAGCTTCTTTGGTTGTCTGTTGCGCGGCGTCATCGTCGTGCCGCTTGGGGTTCAAAGCAACCCGACATTCGCCGCGAAAGTGCAAGAACAGGTGAGCGCAAAACTTGCACTCTGTGATTCAGTAAATCGCCGGCTTGCAGATCCAAATCTCCCGATACTTACCCTGGACGAGATTAGCTCGCTCGTTGCGCATCATTCACCCGCGCCTTATTCAGTAGCAGACATTGATCAGGACGACACTGTCGAGATTGTGTTCACCTCGGGCACCACGGCCGAACCGAAAGGCGTGCGCATCACGCACCGCAATCTGCTCGCGAATCTCATTCCGCTCGAACAGGAGATCAAGCCTTATCTTAGATGGGAGGGCGTGGTCCATCCGCTGCGCTTTCTTAATCTCGTTCCACTCAGCCACGTATTCGGACAATTCATGGGGATCTTCGTGCCGCAACTACTCGGTGGAGAAGTATTATTCCAGGAGTCTCTGAATCCGTCGCACATCATTAAAACTGTTAAGCGCGAGCGCATCTCGGTCGTTGTTACAGTGCCGCGCATTCTCGAGGTCTTGCGTGAAAGAATCGAGCGAGTATTCGAAGCGCAGGGAAAACTTCAGCAGTTTCAAAAAGCCCTTGATAGCGCCGAGGGCGAGCACTTCATCTTGCGTTGGTGGAAATTTCGTCACGTTCACCAAATGTTCGGCTGGAAGTTCTGGGCGTTCGTGTCAGGCGGGGCAACACTCAAGGCAGAAACCGAAGCGTTTTGGCAGCGGCTCGGCTTTGCGGTGGTTCAAGGCTACGGCATGACCGAAACCGCGGGGCTGATCAGCGTCAATCATCCATTCAAACTCGGACGCGGCTCGATCGGCCGCGTTATGCCAGGGCAGGAGCTGAAGCTGGCCGAGAACGGCGAAATCCTGGTGCGCGGCGAAAATGTTTCGCCTGGATACTGGCGCGATAACGGGCAGACAACTCCTGCCGACGAAGGCTGGTTTCGCACCGGGGACATTGGTGAGATGGACGAGCAAGCCAACCTTTACTTTAAGGGGCGCCAGAAAGAAGTCATCGTCACTTCAGCAGGCGTAAACATCTACCCGGAAGACATTGAAGTTGTCCTCGATCGTCAACCAGAAATAAAGGTGAGTGCCGTTATCGAAACCGAAAGTGCTCATGGGCCGGAGCCACTAGCGGTGCTGATTCTACGTGATGATCAAGTGAAACCAGACGCTGTAATCAATCGCGCGAACGAGTCGCTGGGCCATCATCAACAAGTGAAGCGCTGGTTTGTGTGGTCCGGCGCGGACTTTCCGCGGACCGCGACGCAGAAGATTCGCAAACAAATGGTGGCCGAGAAAGTCAGGGCATCGCTAGTTGGAGCAATTCCCTCCCTTGCCACGAGCGCATCGAATCCTCTTGCTGAAATCGTCACGCGTATAAGCAAAGAACTACCCGCAAAGCTAGAGCCGTCCGCGAAACTGGGAACTGATCTCAAGCTCGACTCACTTGGCCGCGTTGAGCTGTTGAGTGCGCTCGAGGATCGCTATCAAGTCGAGATCGATGAAGCAACCTTCACGGATGCAACCACTCTCGCTGACGTCGAGAAAATAGTTCGCGAAGGCCAACATCAGGAAGCGACGCGTTATCCCTATCCTCGCTGGCAACAGCGATGGCCGGTGAGTTGGCTGCGAATTGCGCTGTTGTATTCGGTGGTACTTCCGGTCATATGCATCATGGGCTGGCCCAAAATCCGCGGTAAGGAACAGTTGCGCAAACTGCGCGCTCCAATTGTGTTCATTTGCAATCACGTCACGATGGTTGATCACGCGTTGGTTCTGTTTGCGCTGCCTTGGAGATTCAAGACAAAGATAGCGATCGCCCAGGACGGAGAGTTGCTGCGCGAACGGCGGCACCCGCCAAAGGGGATGGGGCTGTTCATGCGGTGGCTCTATTGGCTTGAGTACTTTTCTATCGTGCTTTTCTTCAATGTATTTTCAATGCCACAAAAGAGTGGTTTTCGCCACAGCTTCAACTTTGCCGGCGAGATGATGGATCGTGGTTACAACCTGATGCTCTTTCCGGAAGGCGAGCGCACGAAGCACGGAGAGTTAAATCCCTTCAGGCTCGGCAGCGGGCTGCTGATTAAAGAACTCGATGCGCAGGTGGTACCGATGCGGATTGATGGTTTGTGGAAACTGAAGCAAGCGAACCGACACTTTGCGCGACCGGGTGAGATTTCAGTGAGCGTAGGCCACCCAATCCGTTATTCAAATCAAGATGAACCGGAACAGATCGCCCAGGATCTGTCACAGCGAGTTAAAGCGCTATGATCGTCTTGCAAAAAATGCAAATAGAGCGCGGGGCATTACTTCTGTTTCTCCTGCTGTTCTGGTCTGCTTATGCACTCGCGCAATCAGCAGGCAGCAATACGAGCACGCCCACGACTCCGCGGCTTGAAGAGTTGCGCGCGAAGGGCTCAGAGGCGCTTTTCAATCTCGACTACGAGGCGGCGCGCCAGATATTCAAAGAGATAGCACGCCTGTTTCCCGACGACCCGATTGGGCCGCAGATGCTAGCTTGGACACTGTGGTTGGAAACTCTGAATAAGTCGCGCTTATCGGAAGCGGCAATCTACAGTTCGCAGTCTTTCAATGCGAACCCCGAAGACAAACCAGATCCGCGTGTCACTAAGGAATTTCGTGAATTAACTCGCCAGGCTATGCAGCTGGCGAGGGCTCGGTTGCAACGCAATGCGCGCGATCCGCAGACGCTTTACGTACTTGGAGCTGTCGAAACTTTGAAGGCCTCATTTGCCATCACAGTCGAGCGGCGATTCATCGTCGGCTTGCGCGAGGGATCGAGTGGCGTGGACAGACAACGTGAAGTAATCAAGCTTGATCCCAACTTCCACGATGCCGAGCTAACTATTGGCCTGTACGATTATATCGTAGGGAATTTGCCACTTCCCGCCAAAATAGCAGCAAGCTTTGCCGGAGCTCGCGGTTCAAAGAATCGGGGAATTCAGACACTCGAGCGCGTTGCGAAAGAGGGACATTGGGAACGCGATGATGCGAAGCTGTTGTTGATGGCTCTCTACAAAAACGAAAAGCGGCATTCCGAGTCGCTGGTATTGTCGCGCGAGCTGCAAGAGAAATATCCGCGCAACTACTTGGTCAGATTGGAGACCGCAGACACTCTTATCTCGCAAGCTGCAGGTAAGCGGCAAGCAAAACAAAAGGCAGCCGCGGAAGCTCTGGAGAAAGAAGCGTTGAGCATCTTCGATTCGCTGCTCGGCAAACGCTCAACTTCCAATGCTCCTGCGCGCGCTTTGGGCCTGGTACATTTCCGTTATGGTGAGGCCCTACTGCTATTGGACCAATCGGAGAGCGCAGCTCGACAATTCCTTGACGCGACAGCAGGAGCCGAGGCGGGATTGGTCACTCGAGCGCACCTTCGAGCCGCGCAGTCGCTCGATCTTGCAGGCAAGCGAAACGAAGCACTGGTTGAGTATCGCATTGTATCGACTCGGGCAAACACGCGCGACTCAATCAAACAGGCGCAACGAGGGATCAAGGAGCCATACAAGAAGCCAAAGTGTACTGCATTGAGACCGAACTGCTCTTAGTGAGCTGAGAATATAAAACGCTGCTTTCCCTCTCCTCTGCCTGCGATCAGCTATTGCCGCAGTAATAGAATCTCAATGTCGTTGGTGTCACCCTCTTCTGTTTTGCGGCCTACCTGAGTGTGACGTTTGATAGTCAGTGGTTATGCGCTGCGCCGGCAGCGGAGGTTCAACGGCCCAGGACTGCGCGGATGCGTGCCAGGTGGTGCCAGCTGTGCCGTAGTGCATGGTCCTCAATGACGAATTGCGCGGTGACCGGCGCGCCGAAGCTCAGCGAGAATGGTGCCGCCTGGTCCAATTCGTCATCTGCGAATGCGCGTACGGCGGCAGCGGCTTCTCGGCTATTCCGGCGCAAAAGTTCCAGCGCAGAAGCCTTCGTGACCCCAGCCTGCTCTTGGGCATGTTTGGCATTCAACTGGGCGACAGCCTCCCACGTGACGTCTGTAACGGCCTTGCCGCTAGCGACGACTCGCGCGACATCGATCTCAATCGGGTACATGCTGGCAACATGGTGCACAATCACGCCCACCGAACGGGCGTCCGTCGCCGACACAGGTGTGCGCCATTCCGCTTCCGAGAGTCCTTCAGCGAAGGCGGCCAGACCGGCAGCGCCTTCCAGGATGCGATCAGCCAATGATTCAGCACGACGATTCATAGTGCCTCCTATTTTGTGTGGTTTTGGGTACGTCGAAACACTCGAGCCGCGAGTGGCAATAACCTCGAGGTATTCGGCATCGACCTTGGTAGTATCGTCTACGGCCTTGTAATGTGCGGACCATAGGCCGACAAGTTCACTCCTGCAGTTTTTCCTGCCCGTTCACATCGAGAGATGCAAACGCGCACGACATTGGACTCAAATCAGCCCTGTTGGAAAGCATACCGGCAGAGGCTCGTGGGAGCCTTGCCGGGATGAGTTCGTTCTCGGAGTAGTTTACGCATTTTCAGCCGAGCTTTGTGCAGTTGCGACTTGCATGTTCCAGTCGAGCAACCGAGGATTTTTGAGATTTCGAGATGTTCTAATCCTTCGATATCATGAAGGACAAAAACGGCGCGATATCCCGGAGCCAGCTTGACAATCGCTTCGTCCAGCGCGAGCCGATCAAGTATTGGGAAGCTGTTTAGAACGTTTCGACCTTTGATTAGTTGCTCGGGCAGTTCGCCGAGCTCGGTCAGTTGTTCTTTTCTGCTGCGACTTTTGCGAAAGTGCATTAGCACGTGGTTGACCGTCAGGCGATGCAACCACGTCGTGAAAGCGCTTTCACCACGAAAAGTATTCAGCTTGCGAAATACCTGGACGAAGACTTCCTGCGATAAATCCTCCGCTTCCGCGGTGTTTCCGGTCATTCGCAAGCACAGGGAATAGACCTTTCCGTGATGGAGTTTGAAGAGTTCCTCGAAGGGCTGTAAATTGCCTTTTATTCTTCTTTCGTCTTTGACCGAATCATCTACTAACATAATTCCCCTCGACCAGTTCAACCGGAGCCTCTCAAAAGTGATCTCGAAAAGGTCATTTAACGATCCTGTATCCCTGATATCCTCAGTGACCCGACCCGAGACGCGCCTAAGACAAAGTTCCCACGTGCTTTTCAACTCACGAGGGACCGATTGAACGAGCTTTACTAAGCAACAGCGGCTTTTGCCGGGCCTCTTGCCTCGGCCATCTGTCTCGCAGCTTTCGGAGCGCTGAATCGTCCGCGCCGGAGTCGTTTCTTTATCATCAGCCTACGTCGCGTAAGTTTTGCTCTTTCCAACTCAATCGCCTTATTCATCCTGACACTTCTTAATCTGTTCGGCCACAAAGAGCGGGGCGTTTACCTGTCGAACTCCGCGGTATAACAGAGTTTTGATAAGCGCAAGCCCTTCACAGTCGATGAAGCAAATGTTTTCCAAATCAAGAGTGAGCCGGACTCCTTCTTCCAGCACCGACCCAGCGGACTCGCGTAGTAACTCAACCCATTGGCCTGTGACCCGACCATCCAATCGCAGAGTAATTTCGTGGTCCAACGACGCAACCCTTGTGATCTTCAGCATTCATTTGTCTCTCTTTCAAATTTCTCCCGAATCGCTCCAGTGCAGATTGCGTAAGACAAAACACTCCGACTGAGTTGGACCATGAGGAGCAAGACCTGGTGTGCGCATTGCACGTGGGAGCGAGTACACCAGCTCGCTGCTGTATCTGCAGGCCTTACCCCTCATGTTCACTTAACCGAGTTCAGCGCGCTCTTGTAGTCTATCGAGCGCAGGAACTCGCTTGTTCAACCTCCCCGGTGACTGGTCGTTATGGAAGCGCTTGGGGCTCGCCGTAAATAAAGTCATCCATCATGGCGATATCGCTTTTCTGATCATCATCTCTTTGTGAAAATTGAACGAGTCTTGCGGCTCTAAGCCGTTTGCAGAGTAAGTTCCTGGTTCCGCGATGCGACTCTGCGATCTTCATCATTGGTTTTGTCACTGGTTGAAATTTGTCGCGGGTCGCTCTAGAGCAGGTCGCGTGCCGCGGAACCTGGCAGCGAAATTTTGTTTCCAGCGTCAGCTTGATTTATGGAGATGTGAGGACTTGCGGAGAAAACGTGTACGATGGCGCGGAGAAGTTGAACCATCCGCACTGGGGTCCACCATATTTAGTAGTTAGCGAGATTCGCTTTTGGTAGGCGAGCTACGATATGCGGTGGGCCGAGCGTTTGATCCCCAACTTTTCCATTCTGTATCGCAGCGTATTCGGATGCATACCAAGAGTCTTCGCGGCGCCGTTTGCGCCTTCTACCACCCCGCGAGTTTGCTGCAGCACCGCGGAGATATGGACCCGCTCAACCTCTTCCAGGGTTTTAAGCGCAGAAGATGGCCCACTGGGAGGCGCCGCTTCAGCCATTTCGCGCGCTGAGTCGCGAAGAGCTTCGGACGGGGAGACGCTGATTAGGTCGGGCTCTAACTCGAGAATCGGGCCGTGACCAAGAATCAAAGCCCGCTCGATGACGTTTTGCAACTCTCGCACGTTACCTGGCCAGGAGTAGCTCTTGAGGCTTTCCGTGGCCGCCACGGAGATCCCCTCCATCCTTTTACCGAGATTCCGGGAATATCGAGAAAGGAAGAACATTGCGAGTTGAGGAATATCGGAATGACGCTCACGCAGCGGGGGCACTTCAAGCGGGAAGACGTTCAATCGATAATAGAGATCCGAGCGGAAACCTCCAGCACTAATAGACTCCTGAAGATTTCGATTTGTAGCGGCGATAATCCGTACGTCAACGCGCACAGAACGGTTGCTGCCGACTGGCTCGAATTCGCGTTCCTGCAAAACGCGCAGCAACTTGACCTGAGTTTCCAAAGGCAACTCACCCACTTCATCCAAAAAGATTGTGCCGCCGTCGGCCAGCTCGAAACGGCCGATGCGCCGCTCAAAGGCACCAGTGAAAGCACCCTTCACATGCCCGAATAATTCGCTCTCCACCAAACCCGCGGAGATGGCACTGCAGTTGACCTTTACCAGGGGACGACTTTTACGCAAGCTGCGGTTGTGAATTGCGCGCGCGATCAGCTCCTTCCCAGTGCCCGTTTCACCGTAAATAAGCACGCTCGAGTCAGTAGCAGCGACCTGGTCTACTCGTCGCAGAAGCTCGAGTAGCGCTGGACTGTTACCTACGATCTCCTCGAAGTTATGTTCGGTGCGAATCTCCTCCTGAAGATAGACATTCTCTTTCTCAAGCCTTGCTTTCAACGCCGCGATCTCTTCGTACGATTTCATGTTTGCGATCGCTAAAGCGACCTGATTCGCGACCTCCTGGAGCAACTCTGCATCGGCCTCGGAGTATCGGTATTTTGACTCACTCCACACTGTAAACGTGCCGATGCTGTTGCCCCTCGCCACGAGTGGTACGACGCAATATGACTGAATCCCTTCACCGACAAGATGCTGGTCGCCGGCGGACTGTTGTTCCTTTTCGAGATCGCCACGGACGACCGCCTGTTGATGGTCAAGAACCCATGCCGAAATGCGGGTCTCCTGAAGATCATATTCCTTCCCCAGTCGGAAAAATTCAGACTCAGTGTCGCTGTTCATGGAGAGGAGCTTCAAAGTCTTCTTTTCCGGCTGATGAAAAAGGAAGGCAGCCCGATCGAAGGAAACGACGCGACGAATAGCTTCATAGACCGAAGCGAAAAGCGCTTCTTGAGTGAGGTTGTTTATGATGGCATTGTTGATCTCGAGAAGGCTGCGTTTCCTTTGCTCACTCTTTCGTAGTGTCTCTTCCGCCTTTTTTCGCTCAGTGATGTCGAGGAAGGTTATGACGGCGCCGACGGTTTTGCCATCACGAAGCATGGGATGGGACCAGTACTCTACTGGGAAACTGGTGCCGTCTTTTCGCCAAAAAATGTCATCGTCAATGTGGACTCCTCGGTTCTCATGAAAACCTACATAAATGGGACACTCGTCGATGGGAAAGGGAGTTCCGTCTTTGCGAGTATGGTGCTCAAGCGAGTGCATATTTTCGCCAAGCAACTCGGAGGGTTCGTCGTAACCGAGCAAGCGAACTGCTGCTCGATTGCAGAAGAGGCATGTGCCGTGAGGATCACAACCAAAGATTGCTTCAGCGGCGGAATCGAGAACGAGACGGACTCGCTCCTCGCTTTTTTGCAGGCCTTCTTCTGCTTGTTTCCGTTCAGTGATGTCTTCCGAGAGCGCCATGATAAATTGGGGCATGCTCTCCGTGCCCGGAACCAGAGAGACGTTGTTTCTTACCCAGACGAGACTGCCGTCTTTACGTCGGTACTGCTTCTCGATTTGAAACTGTTCTCGTTTCCCTTCCAGCAGTTCCGTAACCAGGGCCCAGTTAGCTTCGCGATAATCCTCATGCGTAATTTCGAGAAATGAAAGCGTTTGGAGTTCCGACTCCGTGTACGCCAGCATTTTTTGGAAAGTGGGATTGGTTGCCAGGAAGCGGCCATTTAGATCGGTGAGCGCGACGCCGATGGCAGAATTCTCAAAGACGGATCGCCACCGTTCCTCACTCTGTCGCAGCGCCTCTTCCGTTGGCTTGCGTTCCGTAGCGTCTTCCGAAGGCCGGTGAGTTTGCGGTTTTAGCATATTTGTCCCAGCATGCTGCAGCGATTTCTTCCGGCGGCTGCTCGACAGACTGAAGGCAGATTCATTCAGCTAGAGCAGGCAGCAACTAACGAGCCAGAGACGCGTCCGAGTGACGGTTCCGAGAACAACTCAACGACCATAAGCCCCTTCCAAAGCTCGAATCCTGCCATCCAGAGATTTGTTTGGTGACAAATGGGCGGGATCTAAACAAGCGGGACCTGATCTCCAAGTGCGCACGGATCTTGTTTCATCGAAAGCGGGAAAGTCAAGGTAAAACGCCCGTCGCAGAACCCCTGTTTCGGAGCCGAAATTACACTTCGCAGATTCAACTTGGAAGTGCAACAGCTCGCGGACTCGTCACCATAGTTGAAGACGCGAGATAGTAATAGTCGACAACCATTGGCGTTTATCCTAATCAGAACCGGAAGCGGACCGGGGAAGCCCACAGCCCGGCTGGGGTGGTGGTAGCGACCGGCCAGGGAGTCAACCGTAGTTGTTAACTACTTGAGTGACC
>DASXSC010000234.1:0-17431 GCA_036506215.1 Pyrinomonadaceae bacterium
CCGGCGCTGGCCGCACCACGGTGCGCGCGAAGCGTGCCCGCCAGCGTGTTCGCAGCGGCACGTCTACGGGCGACTTCAGAAAAATAGACATAAGTGAGACGCCTGATCGAAGAATCGATATTTCTGAAACGCCAGACAAAGACGTAACCGTAGAGGTCTGAAAGGCAGAGATCAGAGATTAGCAGTCAGAAGTCAAGTCTTTGACCTCCGATGCGTGGTAAGTCTCGGACTTACGCAGGCCAAGACCCGTCTCCCGGTCTACGATCGGGATCTCAAAGGTCGAAGACCTTAAGGACTCTCAAGAAAGCTGTCGGCAAGTCGAAGACTTGCCGCGGATCGGAGGTCAGAGAAACCTGACTTCTGACTTACGGCCCTGATCTCTGACTTCTGACCTCTGCTCTCTGTTTTTCTATGATTGAACTCCGGGGCCAACGACTAACTCTCGAGCAAATTGCGGACGTTGCAAACAGGCGAGAGCAGGTAGCACTCCACCATGATGCGCGGATGCGTATTGAGGCTTCCCGAGCTGTCGTTGAAAGCATTGTCGAGCAGAATCGGACCGTCTACGGTGTCAACACTGGCTTTGGCAAGCTGTCCGATGTGTGCATCGATCGGGAGCAGCTGGGCGAGTTGCAATTGAATCTTGTTCGCAGCCACTCGTGTGGTTTAGGAAACCCGCTTTCCGAGACTGAATCGCGGGCAATGTTGTTGCTGCGGGCGAACGTGTTGGCCTGCGGCCTCAGCGGCGCGCGTCCTGTAATAGTGGAAACTCTCGTCGCGATGCTCGAGCGCGGCGTAACGCCGGTCATACCCGAGAAGGGCTCCGTCGGCGCGAGCGGTGATTTGGCGCCGCTGGCCCATCTTGCACTCGCTGCTATCGGTGAAGGCGAATCATTCTACAAAGGCGAGCGTTTAGCCAGCGCCGAAGCGCTCAAGCGGGCTGAAATAGAACCGCTGCAACTCGAAGTTAAGGAGGGCCTGGCGCTACTTAATGGAACGCAGGCTATGGGTGCGGTTGGCGCGCTTGCTTTATATCGCGCGGAACGCGTAACCCGTTTGGCCGACGTAGCAGGCGCGATGTCGCTCGAGGCGTTGAAGGGAACTCCAGTGGCCTTTGATGAACGCATCCACGCTGCCCGACCACATGCGGGCCAGGTCGAGGTTGCCAACCACTTGCGCGCGTTGCTTGCCGGCAGCGAAATCCGCAGGTCGCATTTGGAAAACGATCCGCGCGTCCAGGACGCTTATAGTTTGCGCTGCATGCCGCAAGTTCACGGAGCAGTACGCGACGCCCTGCGACATGCGCGCGGAATTGTTGAAATCGAAACCGGAAGCGCCACCGACAATCCGCTGGTTTTTTCCGATGCCGGCGATGTTCTCTCTGGTGGAAATTTTCACGGCGCGCCTCTCTCGCTCGCTTTCGATTACGCTGCCATCGCCTTAACAGACCTGATGAGCATCACTGAACGGCGCATCGACCGCCTCGTAAACCCGGACGCGAATGAGGACTTGCCGCCATTTCTAACGCGCCAGGCCGGTACTTCGTCGGGATTCATGATGCTGCAAGTGACCGCGGTCGCGCTGCTAAGCGAAGCGAAGATACTGGCCCATCCCGCGAGCGTTGACAATGTTCCTACCGATGGCGGCAAGGAAGATCACGTTTCGATGGGTATGACGGCAGCGACAAAACTACGATCGATTGTCGACATCGCCGAATTGGCTACGGCCATCGAGTTGATTACCGCGGCGGAAGCATTGGAATATCGCAAGCCGCTGGCGCCGGGCCGCGGGGTTAAAGCTGCTTATAATCTCGTGCGCGAGCGGGTGCCGCCATTGTTAGCCGATCGCTCAATGGCCGGCGACATTCAAAAGATTGTCGAGGGGATACACCAGGGTGTGTTTGATGAACCACTGACGAAGAACGTGGTTAAGCGTATCGACAGCTAGCTCTCTTCTGCTTGTGGAGGGCAATTTCAAGAAAGTAACCGAGGAGGAGGGCAGATGTCCGACGCATTTGACGAGCGAAGAAAGGGTTTGGAAGAGGAATACTTTCACCGCAAAAACAAGGAAGCAATTGAGAAGCTGCGCGAGAAAATGAAGGTGGCAGAAGAGGCCAAAGCAGCCGGCACGTCTTCAATGCGTTGCCCCCGTTGCGATGGAAATCTGAAGGAAAGAAAGTTTCATGAAGTGTTGGTCGACACTTGCGACAAATGCGGCGGCGTCTGGCTAGATGCAGGGGGGTTGGAACAATTGACCAAACACGAGAAGGGCGGTTGGCTGAGCGGTCTCTTCGGTGGTGGCGACAACTAACTTCACGTAACGCAAACAGTTAGTTTGCGGCGGGATCATCGGCTATCAACCTTCATCGCAAACTAACGGTTTGCTTCACAAGAAACTGAAGCCTTCGAGATGTCCTCCAGAACAGTGCGTGCGCCACGCGGCGCGACATTGAGTTGCAAGAGCTGGCATCAGGAAGCGGCGCTGCGCTGCCTGATGAATAATCTCGATCCGGACGTCGCCGAGAAGCCGGACGAGCTGATCGTCTACGGTGGTGCGGGCAAAGCGACGCGCAACTGGGCATCGTTTGATGCGATAGTCCACGAGTTGCAAGCGCTTGAAAACGACGAAACCCTCCTCGTCCAGTCAGGCAAACCCGTCGGGGTGTTTCGCACCCACGAATACGCGCCCAGAGTCTTAATTGCCAACTCAAACCTCGTGGGCGCCTGGGCCAACTGGGAACACTTCCACGAACTCGAACGCAAAGGTCTGATGATGTACGGCCAGATGACGGCCGGCAGTTGGATCTATATCGGCACTCAGGGAATCGTCCAGGGCACGTTTGAAACTTTTGCGGCGATGGCCGATAAAAGCTTTGCTGGAAGTCTTAGTGGCAAGCTCGTCGTATCGGGTGGCATGGGCGGCATGGGCGGCGCGCAACCCTTAGCGGCCACGCTGAATGATGCGCTGTTTCTCGGTATCGACGTCGACCCGGCGCGCATCGAGCGGCGCGTGTTAACTGGTTACTGCGATCGACTGGCGTTGGGGCTTGATGAAGCTCTCGATATTCTTGAGGACGCACGGCAACAGAAGCGCGTTGTTTCAGTGGGCCTGGTGGGCAACTGCGCGGAGATACTTCCAGAGATTGTTCGCCGTCGGATTAAGGTTGATGCCGTAACTGATCAGACAAGCGCCCATGATCCTCTTAATGGCTATGTGCCCGCCGGCTTAACGCTCGAAGCAGCCGCGGAATTGCGGCACACTAACCCAGCTTCATATGTGGACCGGTCGATGCAATCGATGGCGGAGCATGTGGAAGCGATGCTGGCCCTGAAACGTGCCGGCGCGGTGGTCTTTGACTACGGTAACAACATACGCAAGATGGCCTTCGACGCCGGCTGCACAGACGCATTTGAGATTCCGGGTTTCGTTCCCGAATACATTCGTCCACTTTTTTGTGAAGGCAAAGGTCCGTTTCGCTGGGTCGCACTTTCAGGAGACGCGTCTGACATACAGAAGACCGACGATCTCGCGCTCGAACTTTTCCCTGACGACCCGACGTTGAATCGCTGGCTTCGTCTCGCGCGCGATCGCGTGCACTTCCAGGGACTGCCGGCGCGCATCTGCTGGCTGGGTTATGGCGAACGCGCCGAGATGGGCGAGGCGATTAATGAATTGGTGAGACGCAGCGATCTAAAAGCGCCGATCGCGATCGGACGCGATCACCTCGACACGGGCTCTGTGGCTTCACCCTACCGTGAGACTGAAGGAATGAAGGACGGGTCGGACGCTATCGCTGACTGGCCGATTCTCAACGCGCTCCTAAATACAGCAAGCGGCGCTAGCTGGGTGTCGTTTCATCATGGAGGCGGCGTGGGTATTGGTTATTCGTTACATGCCGGCCAGGTTTCAGTCGCCGACGGCACCCCGGAAGCTGCGAAGCGACTCAACCGCGTGCTTACAAACGATCCCGGACTGGGCATTGCGCGCCATGTAGATGCGGGTTATGAAGAAGCTGAGAAGACGGCATTAAGCAAAGGCGTCCATGTGCCGATGCTTACTTCAGAGGAAACTACATGACCAGACACTCGAGAATTTTTCTGTGCGCCGCCCTGGTCTTTTCGCTCAACACTCTCAAACAAGAGGCTGCGACGACCGCACGCCTCAGTCTCCATTCCAATTTTCAAGCGAGCGCGACATCACCGAGCACTCGCACCCAGACGATTCCGTTCGAAAGCAAGCTGGCAGGCAAGACGTTGCCCTATAACGTGCTTTTGCCGGGTGACTACAATCAGCCCGCCTCTGAAACGAAGCGTTATCCTGTCCTTTATCTTCTGCATGGGTTGACCGGGCATTACACAAACTGGCTCGAGTACACGCATCTCGCCGATTACGCCGCGCCCTACGAGTTCATCATCGTCATGCCGGAAGGTAACGATGGTTGGTACACGGATAGCGCCACGGTCCCGGCGGACAAGTATGAGACCTACATCTTGCAGGAGTTGATGCCGGATGTGCAGCGCCGCTATCGGACAGTCGATACGCGTGCGGGGCGGGCTATCGCTGGTCTTTCAATGGGTGGCTACGGCGCGCTCAAGTTTGGCGTCAAGAATCCCGAGATGTTTGCGTTCGCTGGCTCGCTGAGTGGCGCCCTCGGCGCGGCATCGTGGACTAAATCAGACCTGCGCGGATTCGATTTTATCTGGCAGTCCCTCGCCGCGGTTTTCGGTCCGGAAACCAGTCCGCTGCGCGCGACTAACGATCTGGGCAAACTCTATCGCGAAGTACCGGCGAATCGTATCGCAGCCTTGCCTTATATTTATCTCGACTGTGGCACTGAAGATCTACTGCTGCAATCCAACCGCGAGCTGGCCGACATCCTGGTGGCGCGCAAGATCCCGCACGAGTATCGGGAACTTCCCGGCACTCACGCCTGGACCTATTGGGACGCGCAAGTGCAGGAAGTGTTGCGGATTGTCGCAAAGAAATTTGGCAAGGCTTGTAACGGAAACTGTTAGTTTGCGCGGGGGATGGCATACCGCAAACTGACAGTTTGAGGTACGATCGCGCAATAAGAACCTGTCGAGGATTAACTATGACTACGCCCGCGCTTACTAAACACCGACACGCATCTAAAAAAGCGAGTCTCTTCACCGAGTCGGTGATCCGCGAGATGACTCGCGAGGCGCTTAAGCATGGTGCGGTGAATCTGTCACAGGGCTTTCCCGACTTCGCTGCCCCCGAAGACATCAAGCGCGTCGCGATGAAGGCTATCGAAGACGACATCAATCAATACGCAATCACCTGGGGCGCGCGCGATTTCCGCGAAGCGATAGCGCGGAAAACAAAATGGTATCTCGGGCTCGATATCGATCCGGAAACTGAACTGACTGTCACCTGCGGCTCAACCGAAGGGATGATCGCGGCGATGATGGCCACCGTCGATCCCGGAGAAGAAGTAGTAGTTTTCGAACCGTTTTACGAAAACTACGCGCCCGACGCCATTCTTTCGGATGCGAAACCTCGTTACGTGCCGTTGCGCGCGCCCGACTGGAGTTTTGACGCGCAGGAGTTGCGGTCGGCTTTCAACGCGAATACCAAGGCAATTATTGTCTGTAACCCAAACAACCCCACCGGCAAGGTCTTCACGCGTGACGAGATGGAATTTATTGCCGCCCTTTGCCAGGAGTTTGACGCGCTCTGTTTCACCGACGAGATTTACGAACACATACTCTACCCGCGCGAAGGCGCCGAGATCCAACACATTTCAATGGCACAAATCGAAAGGATGCGTGAGCGAACAGTCATCGTCAACTCAATGTCGAAGACCTATTCTGTTACCGGCTGGCGCGTTGGCTACTGCATCGCACCGCCGGAGATAACGAGCGCGATTCGCAAGGTTCACGACTTTCTAACGGTGGGAGCAGCGGCGCCATTGCAGGCGGCTGGAGCCTATGCGCTTTCATTGCCAACGGAATATTACGATCGTTTGCAAAATGACTATCGCGCGCGTCGCGATCTGCTTTTGCCGGTACTCGAGAATGCGGGGTTTAAAACGTTTCGTCCGGATGGCGCTTACTACATCATGACCGATATCTCCAGTTTTGGTTTTGCCGATGACGTTGAATTCACGCGGCATCTAATCCGCGAGGTCGGCGTTGCCTGTGTGCCGGGTTCCAGTTTCTATAGCGTTCCGGAGCGCGGGCGCCAGCAGGTAAGGTTTTGTTTCTGCAAGAAAGATGAGACCCTGCAGCTGGCAGCGCAACGGCTCGAGAAACTGAAATCAAAGACCTAGCTCAATTGGTAGAGTTCCATGAATATCCGCGGCTCTGCCGCCGCACAGTGCGGTAAGGCTCGGCCTTACCGGAGTCGTAATAAGGGACCCGAGGCTGCGCCTCTATTCGATTTTAGGCGAGGCGAAGCGTCCAAAAGTATCGAGAGTGTGGCGGTCCGGTAAGGCAAAGCCAGGCAAAGCCTTACTACACTGTACAGCGGCAGAGCCGCAAAAAAAGGGGGTTGAGAAGTAAAGAAACATGCTTGGTAAAATCATCCCGCCGTCACTCAGTTGCTTTTTGGTATTTACTTTCAGTTCAGTGGCGTTGGCCCAGCAGATCGCGGATCCGCACTTCAACGCCAAGGTCGACAATCCGGCGTTTACCAAAAACTTTCCGCGCGTTCTTTTCGACGAGGCCCATTACAATTCTGAAACCACGAATGGCCGTTACAAGCCTTTTGCCGAGCTGCTGTTCAATGATGGCTATCACGTTGCCGTCAACCGCCAGCCATTCACAAAAGAATCACTCAAGACATTCAAGATAATGGTGATCGTAAATCCCCTCGGCGGTGAGGAGATGGATGAGGAAGGCGCTGACAGTCCGGCGTTTACGACTGCGGAGTGTGACGCGGTTACTGATTGGGTGCAGGGCGGTGGGGCGCTGCTTCTTGTCGCTGATCATGGGCCCTTCGCTTCGGCGGCCGATATCCTCGCTAAGCGCCTGGGACTCGACATGAGCAAGCGCTACACCACCGACCCGGCAAACGCCGACAAGGATCTAAACGATCCGGGCATCATAGTTTACTCACGTGATAACCATCTGCTTGCAGCACAGCCGATCACCAACGGACGTAGCGATGCAGAACGTGTAAACCGAGTGATGGTTTTTTCCGGCCAGTCGCTGAAAGGACCCGAAGGAAGCGATGTCATTCTGAAACTCGCCGATACTGCCATCGATAATACCGCGTCCTCGGGAAAGGACGGTTCCGCCGCAGGTCGTGCTCAAGGTATAGCTTTCCGCCTGGGAAAGGGACGCGTGGTGGCGCTTGGTGACGCCGCAATGATTTCCGCCCAGGTAACAGGCAGCGACAACCAACCATTCGGCATGAACATCCCGGACATCGACAACCGCCAACTGGCTCTTAACATCATGCATTGGCTGTCGGGGTTGCTGAAGTAGTAATCAAACTGCATTACCTTGACCTTCCGTCCCAGTCCTAAGGAGTTAAGAAGATCATGATTAAGTTGCTCGCTTATTTCGTTTCGCTATTGGTGATCGTCTGCATGGCCCAGTCTGCGCAAGCCCAAATGAGATCGGACCCGACCGGAACCTGGGGAGGCACCTTGACAACTGACGCCGGACCTGGTGGCTTGGAAATCACGCTTAGGCACGGGGCCACTGAATGGCAAGCAAGTATGAAGTTTCGCTTGCAGGGGCAAGAACTTACCCCGACTGTTCGAGATTTGAAGATCCATAACGAAGACATTTCTTTCGCGTTTGACCTGCAGCGTAATGTCATCAAAGTTACCGGCAAGTTTGCGGGCGACACATTGCGTGGCACAGTGGAAGCTTTCAACGGTGACGCCAGGATTGGCACCGGTACTTTTGCGCTGACTTTTGGCGGCGCGATGCCCGCTTTGCAGCAAACGGGCGGCCAGATGGCTGATCCAAACTTCAACGCAAAGGTAGAGAAGCCCGCTTACAAGATGAACAAACGCGGTCCTAAAGTTTTGTTTGACGAAGCCCACAATAATTTCCACACCGCATCCGGCCGTTACAAACCCTTCGCCGATCTGATTACAAATGATGGCTATCAGGTGATGCCCAACAAGCAACTGTTCGCGGCTGACGTGCTTCGAGGTTATCGGGTTCTCGTCATCTCAAATGCTTTGGGTGCGCCGGCAATGGGCGCACCGGCAGCAAGCAATCCGGCATTCACGGAAGCGGAGAGCGATGCGGTGCGCGATTGGGTGCGCGGTGGCGGTTCGCTGTTGCTGATTGCGGACCACGCGCCGATGGGCTCAGCCAATCAAATTCTTGGTCAGCGCTTTGGCGTTGACATGAGTAAGATGTTTACTGTTGATGCGCAAAACTCTGATAAGGAGTCCGGTAATCCTGGCTTCATCGTTTACACGCGCGAGAGCGGCCGGCTGGCCGATCATCCGGTGACACGCGGGCGGAATGATAGCGAACGTGTCAACAAGGTCATTGCATTCACCGGACAGTCTTTGAAAGGCCCGGCTGATAGTGTCGCGTTCATGAAACTGGCTGACACGGCGATGGATGCGATGCCCGGAAATGACAGGCCCGTTTCTGCTGCGGGTCGGGCACAAGGCATCGCTATAGAGTTTGGCAAAGGGCGAGTGATCATTCTTGGCGAGGCGGGAATGCTCTCAGCGCAGGTAGTCGGCGCACAACGGACGCCGTTTGGCATGAACCGAGCCGGGATTGATAACCGGCAACTAGCCCTCAACATCATGCATTGGCTGTCGGGTTTGCTTAACTAACTCCGTTAGCAATTTAGCAGAGAGTAATGGGCTGCCTGTGCCTGCCGGACTTTTGAATTCAGATTTCGGATCTGACCTCTGACTTCTGACTTCTGACTCCTGACTCCTGATCATGTGGGATGCGAAACGACAATTCATCTGGCTGGCGGCAGGACTGGCTATCGGAACGTTTGTCGCTTACTCCGACGCTCACACGGAAGACGGAATTTTCGTTCCGCGCTTCTTCGTATTCATGGAAAGTTTGGTACTGGGGATTGTTGCGCTGCTGTTTTATTTGTATTCAAGGAAGAAAGGTTGAGACGTCGGCGCTCTTGGTAGCGCCGCAAGGAGAAACTCCTTTCTTCATCCTTCCGCCTTCATCCTTCAGCCTTTAATTCGGCTGCTGCGCCGTCTTTGCTCGCACAGTAATCCCCTCGTCCCCAAGCACCAACAGACTTCGCGCTTCGCCAAAGGGCGCGCTCGATGGAAGATAAGAAAGCACGTAGCGGTTTTTTCTGAGCTCGTCGCAAATGGTTTTGGCCGCCGGACCAGGTTCATCAATTGAGAAGATGACGCCGCCGGTTCCTTCCACCAGTTTATCGATCACCTGTTTCGGCTTGGGCACATCGCGGCGAATGGCGCCCCGAGTGCGGTCCTGCGCCTGGACGGCGTAAACCGCTATGTCCTGCTTTTGTAACTCGGCAAGAATTCTTTCAAACGAGGTCTTGCTGCCACGATCGAGGCCGTCACTGATCACGACGATCACGTGCTTTTGTCCCGCCTTGGCCCGCAACGATTGTTCGATAACCGCACTTATAGCGTCGAAGAGGTGCGGTTGGCCTTTTTTCCGGAACAGCTTTAGTGAAGATTCTATCGACTTGGCGTCATCGGTCCAGTCTGACACGATCTCCGCTTCTTCGTCGTAACCGACGATGAGCAGCTTGTCGCCTTCGAATATCTCATAGGCAAACTCGCGCGCCGCCTGTTCAAGTTTTTCAACATCAGCGCGGATACCTAAAGAGTTGTCAACTAACAAAACGATTTGCGCCGGTGAGGGATCAGGAGTGAAGTTTCGTATGCTTTGCTCAACGCCGTTGTCGTAAACCGCAAGTTGTTTGGCGGTAATCGGCGCGGGCGAGTTGTCGGCGCGCCTGGCGACAATGCTCACCAGCACGCCGCCTTCATTCGAGGCGGCCGGACGCCGGCCTGCCTGGGCCATGAGCTGAGCGCACACGCTCACGAGCAAAACAAAAACTGCCGCGTAAATGAGATGGGCGCGCAAATGCTTTTCGGCTGCCCAGTCTTTTCCCGCCTGGCTGGATCGTGATTGACACATCAACTTAAAACGCCGAGGACGCGTGCTTCAATCACCACTGGGGACTTTGGTTGTGGAAGCCTTTTCGGAAGTTTTCTTCGCCGGGGAGCTCTCTTTGGTCTTCTTGTCAGACTTATCAGACTTTTTGCCATCCGCTGAAGCAGTTGAGGTGGCAGTGTCGTTCTCAGCTTTCTCTGCCGCCTTCCTACCTTCGCCGGCGTAGTCGGTTACGTACCAACCCGATCCTTTGAAGTGGATCGCGTGAGCGGAATGCAGTCTTTCTAAACGCCCACCACACTTGCGGCATTTGACGGGCGGCTTGTCGTTCATCTTTTGGAAGACTTCAAGGTGCGCCTTGCACTTCCGGCATTCAAATTCATAGATCGGCATAAACTCGGCTACTCCGTTCCTGCTGACAAGAACTTGCCGGAAATTATACGGGCCACGCAGCAGCGTTGCAAAGAGGACCTTTCCGCAAGCATATGGTTGTCCCTATCAGAACCGGGAGCGGTAGCGACTGTGTAATAACCCGGGTTGCCGTGTCATGAGGTCATCAGTACCACCTCGCGGTAGCGGGTGGGTTCTCTCGGGGATAGATCGGTCCGCGCACCGAACTTGCTCAGGAAGGGTTGAGTGAAGCGGCGACAAGTCTTTGACCTCCGATGCGCGGTAAGTCTCCGACTTACCGCAGACCGTACCCCAGTTTTCCGGTCTTTGACCGGAGTCTAAAAGGTCGGAGACCTTAAAGAATTTTAGAAAGGTCGCCGGCAAGTCGGAGACTTGCCGCGCATCGGAGGTCAAAGACCTTTACCTGCAAATTGAAAATCCCGAGGGAGATCGACCCGCTACCCGCGAGGTGTACTGACCTCATCAACGAAAAGCGTGCCTGCTCCTTTCGGAGGGCACGCTTTTCAAAGGCAAGAATGAAATTGCGCTTTAGCTTGGGCTCGGATTGCCGCCGCCATGAAATGCCCAAATCAGACCAGCAGCGAGGGCGCCACCGCCGGCGAGAATAGCTATTAACGCTTCGGTGCCAATACCTCCTCCGCCGCCACCACCACCAACAGCAGGGGCCGTCTGGCCAATAGGATTAAGACCGCCGTTTAGATAACAGAAGCCCATTCCCTTGCGGTTGGTGTTAGTTTTTTCGGAAGCGCCTTCAGCAGTATAAGCCTCGGCCTCCCCAGGGCCCTTCTTCTTGATGACAACGCATCCGCGGATTACCTTGACGCGCACATTTCCGCTGTCGTCAAAATCAAGTTGGATGGCCGAATTTGGTTGCAGCTCAACCGTGCCGAGTGCGCCGAGATCAATAGTAGCGCTAACGGCAGCCGGCGTTTCAATAGTCGCGCCCGTAAGGATACTCGCGCCGGTGGTAGCACTTGCGCTGTTGACCGTAATCGGCTGATTACCTGTTGTCGTCAGGCGAGCAATGAATTGTTGTGGCACAACCGCCGGTGCCGAAGCCGGGGCTGCAAAACTCAATTGGATGCATATCTGGGTCAGAGCAAACGCCAGGAACACAGCGAGTGCTCTTGAGCCTACTCGACGTTGGTTGGTCATATTTTATGTCCCTTCAGGAAGTTGACGCGCGCAAATTTGAGATTTGGAGCCCTTTAGCGGCCCGAAGTTTACTTCGCTTCTGCACTTGGGGTCAATGGTTATTCCGGAAAACTCGCCACTTTCTAAAGAAATTTGTGTTAACTACTCTACCGGGTCGGGTGGAAAGTCTCATTTCTTCAAAAAGGCTGCAGCAAATTTCTCTGCCAGGACAGGATCAATTGTTTTCAAGATTTTATACTCGTCGAGCACTCCCTTCTTATCGCCGAGCGCCACGTAGGCAACCGCAAGGTTAAAGTGCGCCTCACCGTAATTTGGTTTTAGTTTGATGGCAGTCTTGAAAGACGTTGCTGCTTCCTGATTCCGTTTGCTTCTATAGTAAACCTTGCCCAAGTTGTTATGGGTTTCCGCGCTCTCCGGCTTTAGCGAAAGAGTTTTCTTGTAGGCGTCGATCGCCTGGTCAAACTGTTGCGCCTGGTAAAGCGCGGAGCCAAGACTATTGTAGGCGTCGGCAAAATCACTCTTCAGCCGCACAGCTTTTTGCAAGGCAGCAACTGATTCATTGAACTGCCCGCGATTGTAGTAAGCGGTGCCAAGGTTGTACTGAGCTTCAGGAAAGTCTGGTTTGACTTCGACAGCCTTCTTAAGAGTTTCGATAGCCTCCGGATAAGTGCCGAGTTTGTTAAAGACCGAGCCAAGATTGTTGAGCGCTTTCGCGTAGTCCGGTTTCAGGCGAATCGCTTCCTTGTAAGCATCAATGGCCTTTCGATAATGGTCCGACGCTTCTGCCTGACTGCTGCTTTCGGCGATCTTCGCATAAGCATAACCGAGGTTGTTGTGGGATACGGGGTTGTCTCGTTTCAGCCCGATAGCTTCCTGCAGCTCGTTGACAGCGGGACGATACTCATTTAGCGCTATCAACAAACTTCCC
Source organism: Pyrinomonadaceae bacterium (assembly GCA_036506215.1). GTDB lineage: Bacteria > Acidobacteriota > Blastocatellia > Pyrinomonadales > Pyrinomonadaceae > PSRF01. Next base: position 12,565 of record DASXSC010000234.1, read on the forward strand.
AGGTTGGTTCGCGCTTCAGCGTAGTCAGGCTTGAGGCGGATAGCTTCGCGATAAGCTCGGGTAGCCTCCGCATACTTACCCGACATGTAATAAGCGTTACCAAGGTTGTACTGGGCGTCTGCAAAATCAGGTCTGGCGGAGGCTGCTTTGAGAAAAGTTTCAAGGGCCTTCGGATATTGTTCCGTAATGTAATACGCTGCGCCTAAATTGTTGAGCGCTTCCGCATCTGCCGGCTTCAGTCTAATGGAATTGGCGAAGGCCTCAATTGCCTCCGGATAACGTCCGGCTTTATAGAGACTCGCTCCGAGGTTGTTGTAGGCAACTGCATCATCCGGTTTGAGTTTGACAGTCTTCTGCACGGCGTCGACCGACTGTGGCAGCATTCCTAATTTATCGTAGGCAAAAGCAAGATTACTCAACGCCGTTGCATTGTCCGGTTGTAATCGCACCGCTTGTTCATAAGCTTTGGCGGCTTCGCCATAACGATTCAGGCTCAGGTAGCTATCGCCAAGGGCGTTGTAGGCTTCTGCCCAGTTTGGCTTAACTCGAATGGCTTCCTTGAACGTGTCGACTGCCCCGCCATAGTTTTCCAACGAGCTGTAGGCGATGCCGAGGTTGAAAAACGCATCAGCATCGTCTGGCTTGAGGGCCAACGACTTCTTAAACGCTGCCGCAGCTTCATTTTGCTTCCCGCTGCTAAAGTAAGCCGCACCAAGATTGTTATAGATGACCGGATCCTTGGGCGTGTGTTTCAGGGCATTGAGGTAAGCTTCGATCGCTTTAGGAAAATCGCCGACGTCGTAGTAGGTATTTCCCTGATTCTTGAATGCCTCGCCCTGATCTGTCTCAGATAATCTTGCGTCAACTACCTCAGGCTGGCCCGGTCTTGGCCGCGGCGGGCGCCGATCATTTCTCGCAATGTCGGGTGGACGGACCGGAGGCCGCGGTTGGCGTTTCACTACCAGCATGGCGGCGCCGCCAATAATATCGCGCACGCGTTGTGGACGCTTAAACACGATAGCGGCGCCACCCATGATGTCTTGTCCCTGAAACGCACTCGCGCCGCCGGAAACTCCCTGAAGCGCCAGCGCGCTGGCCATCGCCATGATGAGCACGATCGACACCATCGTCGCGCGTACGCGAGTGAAATACAGGGCTTTAGTCATACTTTGTTGGCGGTGTCGCTTTCGCATTCCGGTTTGGACGTGGCAATCACAATTAGGGTTGTAAATACCAGGGCGTTGACGATCGTGTGCAAACCAAAATCTACCAGGCTATGAACGGCCACGCCTGCAATTCCGATCGCCGCTCCTAAAGATGCTGCGCGCCGGAAACGATTCGGTGAGCCCAGGTTTTCTCGTGTCCGCTTGAACACCACTACTGCAAACCAAACGCCGAGAGCCAGTCCAACCAGGCCACCGCTTGCGAGCAGCTCGAGATAATCGTTGTGGGCCTCTTGTGGAGTCATGGTTCCCGACGCGTCGTGAACTGCCGGGATAGCCGCCCAGTAGCCGCCCATTCCTACTCCCAGGATCGGATGCGCCACAAACAGTTTCCAGGTTGCTTTCCACATCTCATTTCTACTCACGCCCAGGCGCAACGCAGCGGGATCCGTATTGAGCTGGGCGCGCGATTCCTCGATCCTTGCAGCCAGTCGATCTCCTCCCAGCCACACAGTCCCGACAACAACTCCTACGATCAACGCCAGAATCAAGACGACGCGAACCGGCAACGATTGAGCGATTCTGAATGCCTTTGACTGCCTTTCCCTTGGACTTCCCTTTCGCACCACCACACTGAACAGCAAGGCCGCAATTATTATTTGAGCGAGCATGGCAATGAGTCCGCCGCGCGAACCGCACAGCACCAGCCCTGTCCAAAGCGGCAAGAGCGCTGCAAAGTAAATAAGTGCCTGGTCGCGTTTTACTCCGCCTCCCAGAATCAACCCGAGTATTAAACCAAGGCTCATTTCCATCAGAAATGCGAAATGGTTCCTGTTGATAAACTGCCCATAACCCGTGTCAAGAAGGAGAAGTCCTAATCCGAAACCGGGGTTGTGCTGCGTTGTTTGGCGAAGAATACCGAAGAGGGCGCTGACGACTGCAACGCCAATCACGACATTGATCAGGATGCGCTGGCGCCGTTCGCCGGAGGCGTAGCGAAACAGCATCATTCCCGCAATCGTTAACGCCAGCAGCTTGAACATAAAGAAGCGGGTTTGATAAGGATCGGCACTTATCGCATTCCACGGCGCAAAGCTGATCCCGGCGAGGTTTCCACTCTGGTTTCCAAACGGCAGCGTTTGCAGGAGTGACAAGAGGGCCAGCGTGGCTAACGGAAGCGCCAATGGCCAACTGTCCTTGATCCAAACATCGCTGATTAGGCCTTCGATCAGCCAGAGGATGGCCAGGATGAAAACTGCGCAGACGAAGAATGCTTCCCACCATGGCTGTGAGGTTCCATAGGGAATGGCAGTTAATAGAATCAGACCCAGTAGCGAATAGAAAACTATCTTTCCCAGAACGCCGGCTACACTTAGCTTGCGAGCATCATGATGCTCCGCAACGTCCGCGACCATTTCCGCCGTAGTGGCCTGCGACATCAACCTGTGACCTTCCCTGCGGTCATTGCCAGGGACACCTGGCTCGAGTTAACCGGTCCCTCATATGATCGCAACACGCGCTCAGCAGCCTGCGAAAGTTCGATCCGCAGGAATCCTGCCAGATAGTTCATGTCCAGCAGCAAGGGCGGGCCATCGAGTGGGCGGTAGAGGTTCATCCAGCCCCACTCACCGTTTGCCGTCGAGAGCGGCAGCCGGAAACACCAGTGGTCAGTCGAACCGACTATGTCGTTCCCATCCACTCCATTGCGCTTCCAGGACCAGACAAGGCGTCCGTTGCTGATCTCGACATGTTGTTGCGGCCGGTGCTGCTCGGTCGCCTGGAACGCCAGCTCGTTGAGGTCCGCACGCCCAGCCTGGCCGAGTTGAAGTTTGGCGTAAGCAAACTGTTCAAACTCGAGCATCTCTCTGATCGCTTCAAAGAGATCGTTAAGGGTGACAGCCTTGGAAAGCGCCAGGCCGGCACGACGCACGCGGATGTTGTTAGCAACTCTAATCCGTCGATCGCCCACCGTGCGTTTGACGCCGGCGCGCAACTCATCCATTTCGTGATAACGCAAATGACCTACGGCGACAATTACTGCCGAGGCGATCACAAACAAAACGAAGCCTGTTACTGGTGAGGAGGTCTTCGTTGACAGAGTGGCGAATAATCCGAAGATCGCACACACGGAATACAGTATTAAGACCACGCGACGTTGGGACCAGCCCCGCGCGAGCAACATGTGATGGATGTGCTCGCCGTCTCCCTGGAAAATTGGTCGCCTACCAATTAGCCGCCGGGCCATCGTCACCGTGGTGTCTACCACCGGCAAGCCAAAAGCCAGTATTGGCGTTATCACTGCAATTGCGGTCGTTGCCTTATGCGCGCCCATTAGCGATAAGGAGGCCAGCAGAAAACCTACAAAGAGAGCGCCGGAGTCTCCCAGGAAGATCGAGGCGGGGTTGAAGTTATAACGAAGGAAGCCGGCCAGGGCGCCGCAGAGGACTATCGTAACGACAATCATCACCGCGTGGCCTCCGGTCAAAGCAACGACAAGAATGACAATTGATGAGAATAGCGCCGCTCCGCTAGCAAGGCCGTCCATGCCGTCAATCAGATTGAACGCGTTGGAGATTGCTACCAGCCAGAAGATGGTTAGCAGAAATCCGAGCACCGGTGGCAAGTGCACCATCCCAAAAAACGGAACTGCGACGGCTTCTATTCTTCCGCCCATCGCGTAGAACAATGAGGCGATCAGTCCTAAGCCAAGAAATTTCACCGCGGCGTTCGTTCCTCGCAAGTCGTCGTAAATACCGAGGAGAAGCACCAGTGAAGAGGGCACCAATACTTTGAAGAAGACGGGTCTGTAGAATGCGAGCGTTTCCGTCAAGACATTTGAAACAAGCAGAAGGCTTGACAGTGCCAACAGCAGTGATAAGTAGATCGCTACGCCGCCCAAACGCGGTATTGCGGTCGTGTGTACTCGCCGACCGTCCGCGGGCACATCCAGCAACTTGAAGCGCTGACATAAACGCCGAATTACCGGCGTGATTGTCAGCGCTGAAAACGTAGCGATTAGAAAAAGGGCGAAATAGGTTTTCACGGGAGGAGACCTCTACCTTTCTTCTCGAGGTTAAGACGTGAATTCACAGTATCTACAGATTACCCAGGTTAGGCAGATTCAATTTGGAGAGAAAAGTCCCGGAGGGACGGAATGTTTATAGAACCAAGCTCAAGAAGTCCGCGAGAGCGGACGAATGATAAGAGACGCAGGCCATGCAGAACCGTGCGCGGTAGCGCCGGATGCTAAAGTCAACTTCAAACATTTGCCCGGTGGCAGCATCCGCACAAGCGAAGGCTGGAAATTAATAGGTGCTGCCTGTAACAAATCTCTTCCGCCAACCCTCTTATATTCACTACGCTAAAGTTGACTCTAGCATCCGGCGCTACCGCGCTCGGTTCTGCATAGCGTGCGCTAAAGTCAACTTCAAACATTTGCCCAGTGGCAGCATCCGCACAAGCGAAGGCTGGAAATTAATAGGTGCTGCCTGTAACAAGTCTCTTCCGCCAAAGTTGACTCTAGCATCCGGCGCTACCGCGCTCGGTTCTGCATCACTACGCCAAAGTTGACTTTAGCATCCGGCGCTACCGCGCTCGGTTCTCCAAAGAACCCGACCTCCCCGCAACTACCTGCTTCTGGAATCAGTGGAAATTTCAGTTTCGGCCTACCTGGCATTCTAATAACTTGATCATGCGCGGCATCA
>DASXSC010000235.1:0-9030 GCA_036506215.1 Pyrinomonadaceae bacterium
AGGTCTAGGACGATACGCGCAGAAGGTGCTCGCGCAGCGCGGCGTGGAAATTCGATTTAACACTCGGGTCAAGAGCATGACGGAAGGGAGCGTGTCTTTAGTTGATGGTCTCTCAATTCCAACCCGCAATTTGGTGTGGACAGCCGGAGCCGTGCCTAGTCCGCTCATCTTTTCGCTTCCGTGCCCAAAAGAACAAGGCCGACTACTCGTAAACCAATTCTTGCAAGTTCCCGATTGGCCCAATGTCTGGGCAGTGGGTGACTGTGCGTTTGTTCCAGACATCAGAAATCCGGGAAAATCGCATCCACGAACCGCGCAACATGCCATACGCGAGGGAAACATTGTGGCCCAGAATATCGCGGCTGTGCTCTTGCGGCGCCCTTTGAAATCATTCTCATTCAAGACTATCGGGCTGTTGGCTTCCATCGGTCGTCGGATAGGCGTGGCGCGCATTTTCGGTTTCAATTTCTCGGGGTTCTTCGCGTGGTGGATGTGGCGGACAGTTTACCTCAGCAAGTTGCCCGGCTTAGACAAAAAGGTTCGTGTGGCATTTGACTGGACACTGGACCTTCTCTTCCCCAAGGACGTTTGCGCAGTCCATGACTTCGATCGCCGCCCCGATTTCCATCGCCAGGACCACACGAGGAATACGCTTGAGAATGGTCCGGGCGCTGTTTTTAACAGCTGCCTCAGTTGTCACGATCCGGGCCGCCAATGACACAGGTGTCACCGGCGCACAGATCAACGGCACCTGGGCGACCCCAGCCGGCGAGTTCAAGATTTGGGTTTCGACGAGCAAACCAGTCTTCCGTTTCGCGCTGTAGTTTTCTTGCTTTACCAAACGATGTCCCTGTATTTCGATGCTCCGTAACAGCATCATGCAAAAAACATGGAAGGTCTGGGCGCTGTGCCTGGCCGCAGTCTCGATTGTTACGGCGCGGGCCGACAGAAACAAGAGTGTCACAGCCGCTCAGGTGAACGGCACCTGGAAAACGAAAAGCGGTGAATTCAAAATCCGGGCGCTGGGTCAACAGCGTCTTCAGATCGAATTTTCGGGCACTTACGAATACAAAACGCCGCAGGGTCCAAGCGCGAACGAGGGCGAAGGCAGCGGCATCGCGACGATTGAGGGCGATCCCGCCATCTTCAAACCCGAGGGCGCGGAAGACGAATGCCGGATCACGCTAAAATTCACCGGCGGCAAACTTGTGGTCACCCAGACCGGCATTTGCGGATTCGGCCACAACGTGACTGCAGAAGGCACCTACAAGAAAGTTTCGGCTAAGAAACCGAAGTTTGAGTCGGGCTGATGCCCACTTGTAGTGTTTCGTTAGGTCTATGAATTACATTGTACGAGTTGTTAGTTGCAGCGCTCGTTCTGCTCTCGCCATTCGTCGCCCGGCATAACAAGCCGCACATGAATGCGTGTAATCGTCGGGAACAAGACTGGCAATCGTCTTTGTTTTAAAAAAGAATCATTCATGAACTACGTCTTCATTCTCGCAATCGGAATCGGAATTGTCGCTGGATTGCGTTCGTTACTTGCGCCCGCGGTAGTTGCCTGGGCTGCTCATCTTGGCTGGTTAAATCTCTACGGTTCCCCTTTTGCGTTTATGGGATCAACAGCGGCAGTCGCCATATTTTCCCTGCTGGCGATTGGCGAGTTAATCGCAGACAAACTGCCCCAGGCTCCGAAACGGACTGCACTTGCTGGGTTATTGGCGCGCATTCTCACGGGAGGGCTCTGCGGCGCGTGTTTTTGCGTCGCGGCCGGAAACTCATTACTAGCTGGAGCGCTTTTGGGTGGAACAGGCGCCGTGATCGGAGCGTTCGTCGGCTACGAAATCCGGAAGCGTCTGATGAATAATCTCCATATCAAGGATTTCTTCGTCGCGATCTGCGAAGATCTGATCGCAATCGGTCTGGCCTATCTTCTCGTTTCGCGCTGACTCAGACGCGACGCGGCTTTCAAGCTAAGACCATTAAAGCCGCTGGTTATTAGTCACTCTCTCAATCTTATCGACTCAATGATCTTGTCGAGAATCGAACGCGCCGTTCGCCGCTTTGTCTTCCACGGCGCCGACCTCTCTATTAATCTGTGGAGATGGCGAAGGCTCAGGAAAAGGCCAGCTCGACCGCGCCTCGACCGATCGCGCCGCCGCCGCTCTCGCAGCATCTGCGCGAGTTGGCATCGCGGGCCGACACTTGGGCCGTGATTGCACGCAATTTGATTCCCGTTGTCGGGATCTATGGTTTCGGCTGGTCCGCTGCTCTCGCTGTGTTCAACTACTGGTTCGACGGACTGACCGCGTTGATCGCAATCGTCACCACGCTGATTCCGCGTGCGCTGCGCGCGACGCAGCCGAAATCGGTCGTTGCGATCTCGGCGGCGGTGAACCTCATGCGCGGCGGCGTCACGTGGATTTTCCTCGTCGGAATCGTCGGTCTACCGTACTGGATCGTGCTGATTCCGCTCCACGATCTGCTGCTTGGTGACGAACTGCGCCGCCAGCTCGCACAGTCTCCAGCTCTCTGGCTCACCTTCGGTTCGCTTGCAGCCGGACATTTCTGGAAGGCGTTCCAATTGGGCTACGACGCGATGCCCGACAAAGAGCTGAAGCAGCGGGCGCGCTGGGATATTTATCTCCTGGTCCTGCGCGCCATGGCGATGTTCATCATGGCCGCCCACGGCCTCGCCTTCATTCTGGTGCCGCTGATGGCGCTGCTGCTGAGCTATTTTGAGATCTGGCCCGAGCGCGCGCTGGGTGCAGTCTTCGGCGATCCGTCGCGCCTGTACGAATACGATCCGAACGATCCTGCGTCGAGCCGGCGCTGACGCTGACGGCGGCTGCGGCGTCGCCGCGAACGAACGTCGGGACTCCTTAGGAAAACGCGAGCGTCTTACCTTGATCCGTGCCCAAGAATTTTGTCGCCGCACTCGTCGAGTGCGTCGCAGCGACAGTTCTCCACGCGCTTGAGCAATGTCTCCATTAGCTTAAGTCGTTTCATCCGTTCCCGCAGTTCCGCGATCTTCCGTTGCGAGAGTTTGTGCCACCGTTTCGGTGGAGGCGTACCGGGCGGAAACCCGAAAAAGAGCTCGCGTATTTCCTCCAGGGTGAACCCCGTCTCTTGGGCGCGCTGCACCACAGCTAGACGAAACAGCACACTGTTGTCGTAGCGGCGTTGGCCGTTCTTGCGCATCGGCGGCGGGAGAATCCCGATCTGCTCGTAGTAGCGAATAGCGGAGGTGCGCACACCAAACACGCGTGCGACATCGGAAATCGCCAGGTCCTCTGCCACTCTCAAACCTAACAACGAGCCGTGCTGAACGCCACGAAAATCCCCCTGGCCTTTTCCTTGAAAAATTCCCTTTGACTTAAAGTCGACTTGAACTCGTAGCGTCGAAAACTATGAAAAAAATATTCCAACTTATAACTGCGATCGCCATCGTTGCGCCGATCGCGATTTCAGCAACATCAGAACCTTCGTCATCACAAACCGAGCACGTGTCGCCTTTCGCCTGCAACGCACTCGCGTTGTCACCGGAGGTAAGAAAACGCCATTTCGAGCAGCTGGGACCAGCGCTGTTAAGACTGAAGAAGAGCACGCGCAAACTGCCAGATGGTTACGAGTTAGAGTTTTCGACGGATAACAGAACGTATCAGCTGTTAACGGAATGGACCTTCCAGGAACGGTTATGCTGTCCGTTCCTTGATATCAGCCTGCGCTTCGACAGAGAAGGCGGACCGCTATGGTTGCGTCTCACTGGCCGGCCCGGGACTAGAGAGTTCATTAAGGAGGAGTTTGACCTAGCTAATTCTCGTTAGAAGCACGATGCCACAGGTCTCAGCTCAAGAGTTCGAACGACTGCCGCTGCGAGTTCATACGTTTCTGGCCGGGGTGCCGCTTCACGACGTATGGTCCGTCGAGCTTCCGCGCTGGCGTGCCGGAGTGACGCTCGATGATTTCTTACGAACAGCAAGCAACTGTAAGCTTGATACGTGTGGTTATTCGAATTCGTCGTCGCTGTTCACGCTCTCCCCGCTCGTGCGGATGCTGCTCAACATTCGTTTCTTCATTGGAGGGTTCCTCGGTTGGGACCGTGAGCCCCCCGCAACCGCGTGGAAAACCTTCGCAACGCGTTTAACAGACACCGATCATTCGAGATCACTGGCTGCAGCCGGCATGCGGGACGGGTTTTTCCGCGTCGTTTACCGCTTCGAAAACGAGCAACTCGTCGAGTTGATCAATCGGACAGCCCACGCTGCTGCGCTGAGCACCCTGGTCGAGACAGCGACTGGCTATCGGTTCTACTTAGGCATCTATGTCCGCAACATCAGCCGCTTCACGCCGTTGTACATGGCACTGGTCGATCCTTTTCGGAAACTGATCGTTTATCCGTCCCTCTTGCGTAGTGTCCGTGCCCGCTGGAACGAAGCATTCGGCACAGGCTGACGCCAGGCGCGGCAAACCGGCAGGCTTGAAGAATGTGTCGTGCCGCAAAGGTATCACTGTCGCTCATGTGTCGGCGATTGTTCTCGGCATGGCTGGTGCTCTACATGGCCGTTACGGCAATAAAACTGCTGAGCAAGAGCTGTAGGCTTGTCTTGACCAATGAGCGGCAATCGCAGACAAAGCCCAACCGGTCATTTCACGTGCGGAGGCGTCATCCACGCACAGGCACCTTCATTCATCGAGCAAGAACTTGCGGGTTTCTCGAACGACCAATGCTTCATCTATTATGAACACGTAGTGGCAGGTGTTATGCAATTCGATGACTCGCGAGTTCTTCACACCTAAGCGGAACCGCTGGATTGCCGCTTGTATCCATTTCACGAGCGAGTTGATGTTGCGATTGAATTCCTCTTGCATGGCACGGTCCAGATACCAGCAAACGGTATTGAGAAGGGGTAAGAAGTAAGGAGTGTGAACGCCAATCGCAGAGTCGGAAAGTGACCGAAATCGAGGTAAGCTATCAAGAATGAGCACCCGCGAACCGCTCGTCCGCAATATCTCCGATACCGCGCTCCTTGCGGCCATTTACCGCGCCCGCGAAACGGAACGGCCCGATGCCGTTTTCCGCGATCCGTTCGCGCGGCGCCTCGCGGGCGAGCGCGGCGACCAGATCGCGAAATCAATGCCTTTCAGCGAGCGCGCAACGTGGGCCTGGATCACACGCACTTATGCATACGACGAATTCATCAAGCAGCAGATCAGGGAGGGCGTCGACATGGTCGTCAACCTGGCTGCCGGCCTCGACGCGCGTCCCTATCGAATGAATTTGCCAGCATCGCTTCATTGGATCGAAGTCGACCTGCCGGGAATCCTCGATTACAAAGAGGAGATTCTTCGTGGCGAGAAGCCGACCTGCATTCTCGATCGCGCGCGCCTCGATTTGTCCGATGTCGCTGCGCGCCGCCAGCTTTTCGCGGCGCTCGGTGGCACCGCGAAGAACGTCCTCATCATGACGGAAGGACTGCTGATTTACTTCTCGCGCGACGAGGTCGCGTCTCTAGCGCAGGACCTCGCGGCCGTACCCGCCTTCCATCACTGGATCATCGATATTGCGTCGCCTGGCTTGCTGAAGATGTTGCAGAAGGGCATGGGCCAGCAAGTCAGGGAAGGGAAAGCCGAGTTCAAGTTTGCTCCGGAGGAGGGTCCGAGGTTCTTCACGGGGCATGGATGGGACGCGGATGACGTTCGCTCAACGTTAAAGACTGCCGCGCGACTGAAGCGCCTCACTCTCTGGTTGCGCCTGCTCTCTTTGTTGCCCGATTCGCAGGGGAAGCAAGGCTCCCGCCCGTGGTCGGGCATCTGCCTGCTCCGCAATCGATCCGCCGCGCAGACCAGCGCCTAGTGGCGCGGTTCGCGTACAACTTCTGCGCCGCGCAACGATTCTTCTGCCAATTCTCGATTCGCTTGTAACACCAATTGCGACCGCTCCTTCGAGATTCTCACGCGCTTCTTCCAGTGTGGTGCCTACAGGCCGCCATGACGAAGCCTATTTTGGCGCGGAGGCAGCAATCAGTTTCTGGAAACGCGGATCTTTGCGCAGTGAATCAAACATTGGATCCAGCCGAAGCAAGGCAGGAGTGAGCGGCGGGTTTGCCGCCAGGGGCGCTTCGTACGGGATAGAAAGCAGCTTCTCTAAGGTGGAGATGGAGCGGTCCCGCAGTTGCGGGATGCGGGCCGCCACCCGGGCAAGGATGTCGAGCGGTCTGGGACCGGTCAGTGCGTCTTTGTCCACCGGAAACAGGGCGATCGCGCGCTCGGCCAGAGTCAGTGCAGCGGTGTTGTCACCAAGTCCCATGTTTGTAAGCGCGAGATCTCCCATGAGAACAAAATTTCCGGGCTGTTCTTTGAGGAAAGGTTCCAGTTCGTCGCGAGCCTGACTCCAACTTTCATGGGCAGCGACATGGTCACCGGCAACTTCCTGTGCCCAGCCTAACCAAAAGCGCAGTTCGCCGTTGTAATAACCCAATGCTTGATCAGGCGTGGCCAATATTTCCTTTAGTCGAGCAATGACCGGTGCAGGACGGGACTCCAGGATTGCCTGGTAAACTTGTGTTTCCAACGCGTTAGCGTAATCGGCCCCCAGGCGGAGGGGAGCTAGAAGCGCCGAAGCACGCGGAAGGTCGCCCTCCGCTTGTGCAATCCGCGCCTTTAACACAAGAGTATCTATGTCGTCCGGTGTGATATTGAGAATCTGCTCAAGCTTGGTTAGCGCTTCGGGGAAACGACGAAGACAGACGTAGGAACGCGCGTGTTGAGAGAGCAGGTTAACGTTGCGTGGGTCGAGCTTCTCAGCTTCGTTGAAGTACGCCTCGCTCCTGTCCCAGTGGCCCCGCCTTCGCTCGACATAGGCCAGAGACTGAGGAATCCGACTGTTATTCGGTAGGAGGCGAAATGCTTGCTCGAAATACTTCACCGCAGTGTTGTAGTCTTTCAGGCAGGCGTAATGATAAAAACCCTTGGCGAATACAGCCTCGCCAAGGTTGGGCTGCAGAGTAAGAGCTGTTTCTGCCGCCTGCCGCGCTTCTTCGCGGAGAGCGACGGTTGGTTGAAGACTCTGTGTGAGATAGCCACTCGCATCGACGTAAGACAGCAGCGCCCAACCAAGCGCGAACTTCGGGTCCAACCGCACTGCTTCTTTGAGATATTTCTGCGCGCTTAGGGAGTTCGCTGGAGTGAAGCCAGTTTTTAGTGTGTAAGCCAGGCCGCGCAGGTAGGCATCGTATGCCTGAGGATTGTCGGTCGGTTTGGCGGCAATGACTTGCTCTTCCTGTCCCGTGAGTTTGGCTCTTAATTGGTCGGCGATGGTTTTAGCCACTTCACTTTCGACCGAAAAAATGTCGGTCAGCTTGCGATCAAACGTATCCGACCAAAGGTGGGAATCATTCGCCGCCTTGATCAGCTGCACGTTCACCCGCACGGCGTCGGCGCTCTTCTGCACACTTCCTTCCAGAACGTGGGCAACGCCGAGTTGCTTTGCTATATCGCGCAGGTTTTTCGGGGCGCTTTTATAATTCTGTGTCGAAGTTCGCGAGATCACCTTTAGATCGGCGATCTTGGATAGGCGCGTGAGGATTTCATCCTGTATTCCCTCGGCAAAATAAGCGTTCTCCTTATCACTGCTTAGGTTTTCGAATGGCAGTACTGCAATCGATCGCTCCATCGGGATGAAGGGCCGCGTGCGTTGGTACATCCAGGTCCCAAGCGCAATCGCTGCGATTACCACCGTCAATGCCGCGCCCACCAGCACAGCTCGCCTCCGACGCGAGCGCGCTTCAGGATTGAATCGTGTGTAGCAGCTGTGAACCGCAGCAAGTAAATCGCGTGCCGTTTGCGGTCTGTCTCTCGGATCTGGAGCCAGCATCGATTTCAGCAGCGTAATAACCTGCCCCGGGAGGTGCAGACTCCTGAGCTGTTCCAGGGGTAACTCACTGGTTTGTCTCGCGCGGATTTCTTCGATCGTCCGTCCAACAAAAGGCGTCCGGCCGCAAAGCAGATACCAAAGGGTGACCCCGAGTGAGTAGATGTCGGAACGCGTATCAATCGGCAATTGCCCGGCGCCCGCAAACTGCTCTGGACTGGCAAAAGCCGGTGTGCCAATAAAGCCGGCCTGGGTTTGCTCGGCGCCAGGCTCTCCCTGAGGCCCCATTACTTTCGCCACTCCATAATCAATCACCTTTACCACAAGCGTCTCGCTCGCATCGGATTCGAGCATGAGATTAGATGGCTTGATGTCGCGATGCACAACACCGCAGACTTCCGCGACAGCCAACGCGCGAGCGGCTTGCTCAATTACTTCTAAAGCGAGGGCAAGCGGCATTGGCCCATCACGGCGGACACGGGCTTCAAGCGTTTCTCCCGCGACCAGTTCCATGGAATAGAAACACTCGCCGTCTTGCTCTCCATAAAAGGTCACCTGAGCGACGTTCGGATGATGAATGTTCGCAGCTGCGCGCGCTTCGCGCAGAAAACGCGACCGCGCGCCGGGATTCTGCGCCACACTCCGGTCGATGACCTTAAGAGCAACAGTCGAGTTCAACACTGTATCGTGAGCGCGGTAAGTTACGGCCATCGCTCCCGCACCCAGCTCGACCGGAAAACCATCCGCACCTGTCTCCACTTCGAAGTGGGCGTATCTCAATGGTCCGGGCGTCAGTCGGCCTCGCGCCGCTGGTGTTTCGGCTTGTTCGCCGTCCGCCAAAAAGCCAAGGCTAACGAGGCAACGCAGGCACTCCCCGTTCGGACCGCATTGAGTCAGCGGTCGTCCACATGTGGCGCAGGTCCCCGCAGCTTCAGGCTTCGCTTTCACAATTCCGAGACCCATGCTTTTCCCGTCCATGAGTAAAGGTCAACTCATCTCATCAGTATTTGATAAAGATGGTGTAGCTCCTGATCGACATCTGCAGGATCAGAAACGGTACTGGCCACTTCCGTTCTCAACGATTCGCGGTAACGCTGGCGGAGACGCGAAAGCCAGGTGCGCAGAGTCGCGATTGGCACTCCGAGTCGAGCTGCCGT